>NZ_CP080413.1:1377883-2066825 GCF_019457475.1 Shewanella acanthi | reverse complement strand
TCGAACTGAGTAAAGATATTATCCTAAAACTTAAACACTATATGGAGGCAGAACTGCTCGATAGTTTTGATCAAGCAATCGATACGCTGTTATCTGAACATGCATCGCAACGAAATGGATAAAGTTAGAACACTGTCCATATAGTTAGCATATTGATACAAAGATTAAACGCGAGTTTTCATTAAATTGCCTTTTGTTAACTGTACCTCTTTAAGGTTTGCGTCAGCCGATGGTAATTTGATTTTTAGGAAGCCGAAGCCTACCGTCAAATATCTTGAATAACTGCTTAAGAATTAGGTACTAGTGTTACAAAATAACGCTTTTCATGGACAATCGAGCTGCGTGCAAGTAGGCTTCAACACGTGTAGGTGCTTTTGGTAAATGGGGTAGGTATACGCTTCCGTTAAGTACTTATCTTTACAACCTAAGCTCGTTATTTGCATTCCCCCGAATAGGATGCCACCGAATGAAAAATAAATTTACTCCCCTATATACTGCTATTTGCGCATTGGGACTTTTCAGTGCGCCGACCATGGCAAAAAATATACTCGATAAATTGACTGTAGCCGAGGGCTTTGAAGTCAGTTTATTTGCTGATGATGTGGAAAATGCCCGTCAGTTAGCGGTTTCCGACTCAGGTATCGTGTTTGCGGGTTCCATTAAGGCCGGAAATGTGTATGCCTTAATCGATAGTAATAAAGATGGCGTTGCCGATAAAAAGATTGTCATTGCATCGAATTTGCAGTTGCCATCGGGTGTGGCATTTAAGGATGGCGATCTTTATGTCTCTGAAGTCTCGAGAATTATCCGTTTTAAAGACATTGAAAAGCATCTGAATGATGCCAAGTTTGAAGTAGTTTACGACAAATTCCCGAGCGATACTCATCACGGCTGGAAGGTATTAGCTTTCTCACCGACCGGCGAACTGATCATCCCAGTTGGCGTGCCCTGTAACGTCTGCGCTGAGAATGATAACTACGGTCGTATTTTTTCGTTGAATCTTGAGACTAAAAAACTTACAACAATCGCCAAGGGCGTGCGTAATTCGGTGGGCTTTGATTACCAACCGGGTACAAACACTCTGTGGTTTAGCGATAACGGCCGCGACATGATGGGGGATGATATTCCGCCCTGTGAAATCAACAAGGTCAGTTACACTGGCGAGCACTTTGGCTTTCCCTTTGTCCATGCAGGAACAATTGTTGACCCTGAATTTGGTCAAGGTAAAAATCCTGCCAATTACACCGCGCCAGCCTTAGCCCTAGGTGCCCACGTTGCCCCCCTCGGGATCCATTTTTACCGTGGAAATCTGTTCCCCGAAGCTTATCAACAACAGCTGTTTGTGGCCGAGCATGGCTCTTGGAACCGCACTAAAAAAGCGGGCTATAAAGTGGCTGTAGCCACGATTGAAGAGGGCAAGATTGTCAAATATACCCCGTTCTTAACTGGCTTTATGCAAAATGAAGAAACCCTAGGTCGACCCGTTGCCTTTGCCGAATTAAGGGATGGCAGTTTATTGGTATCGGATGACTACGCGGGCTCTATCTATCGGGTAACGGCCAAGCAAGCCAAATAGGCACATTCGGTAGCATAAAAGGGCGCTTGCATACGTAAGTTTGATGCATTGTCTTTAAGGTTTGGGTACTTTTATCACAGGATAAAGCCCAAACCTTTTTTATTGTTCAATATATTGTTTCGTTTTTTTGTTTAATCCCGCGCTAACACTAGAAGCGCTGACACTAGAAGCGCTGACACTAGAAGCGCTGACACTAGAAGCGCTGACACTAGAAGCGCTAACGATAGGGATTAACGAGGATTTTTAGGGATTTAAAGATGTCAGAAAAAGCAAAAATGCTCGCGGGTGAGCCATATAATCCGAGCGATGCTGAGTTGGTCCAAATGCGGCTCACAGCCCGGTTACTGACCGAAGAGCTGAATCTCACCAGCGTTAGCCAAGCCCAAAAGCGCGTAACGTTAATAAAACGTCTTCTTGGTTCCACAGGTCAACAAGTGCATATCGAATCGAGTTTTCAATGTGATTACGGGGTTAATATCCATGTAGGTGAGAACTTCTATGCAAACTTTGGCTGCGTGATCTTAGATGTAGCAGAGGTGCGCATTGGTGATAATTGCATGATAGCGCCGCAGGTCGGCATCTATACCGCGACTCATCCCATAGACCCAATTGAGCGTTGTAGTGGTATTGAATACGCCAAACCCATCACCATAGGCAATAATTGCTGGATTGGCGGACATGCCACCATCAATCCAGGTGTGTCGCTGGGGGATAATGTCGTTGTGGCCTCTGGCGCTGTCGTGACCAAAAGTTTTGGCAGTAACTTGGTGATTGGTGGTAATCCTGCGAAGGTGATAAAGACGATCGAATTGAAAACCAGTGAAAATGAGATGTAATTATTGGCGAGATTGATGGCATTTTTTTTTAGCTTGAACATATGATTCCTTTGAGAACAATTCAATGCATGCATGGAATAATGCGGTTAAGTTAGCGTTTGAACCTTTGGCCAATGCTGACAAAGCACTCCAGATGCAAGCGTATATGCGTAACCGGTTTCAATTCTATGGCATTCAATCAACACCCAGGCGAGCGGTGCTTAAGCCGCTTTTTACCAAAGAGCGACTCCCAGAAGTCGATGATTTACCGATGATTGTCAGAGAATTGTGGTCACTCCCCCAGAGAGAATTTCAAATGGTCGCAGTGGATTTACTGATTCATCGAAAAAAGCAGCTGCCAGACACATTTTTCGATGAGGTGGAGTGGTTAATTACCACTAAATCATGGTGGGATACCGTCGATTTGCTTGCTTCACATATTGTCGGCACCCTTTATCTTCAACACAACGACAGAAGTTTATATTACATAGGGCATTGGCGCAGTTCAGATAATATGTGGCTAAGAAGATGCGCATTACTCTACCAACTTAAATTTAAACAACAAACAGATACAGGCTTATTATTCGAGATTATCAAAGAAAATCAGTCTGATAATGCATTTTTTATTCAAAAAGCAATAGGTTGGTCATTGCGTGAATTATCTAAGACCAACGCCAAAGCCGTCATTTCTTTTATCCACCAACAAAACATGCAAGGGCTCGCAAAGCGCGAAGGGCTAAAGTGGTTGAGTCAGCATGAAATAGGCTAGTGCACTGGCAATTTTGCTTCCTAAATGTGACAAATGACTTTAGCTACTCCTATGGAGTTGAACTGGGTATTCGTAAATTGTCACCTCTTTTCACTCTGAAATAAACACAGTAATTAGGTTTTAATGCCTAAATATTCGTTGCTATTAACTTTGCTTTAGTCTGTGTAATTTTAGTCAAGAACAAGCATTATGAGCTTGGTTGTAGAAGATAACTTATTGAAATCATTTGACTTAAACTGAAATGTCAAATTATCATCAAATTTAATAGAAGTGATTTATTTTTGACATAAATTATTTTATTTGGCTTATTAAATGTAGTTTCTTTAATTTTTTGCATAAAAACTTGATAAATAAAATGCTGTACACTATTCCTATAGGTACCCAATTAATCATTAATATTATTAATGAGTGCCCATAGAGTATTCGATAAATGATGATTTTTACTTAGTAAATAAATATAGCCAATGAATTCATGTAGATTCGTTTGTTTGATATTCATCAATATTAGAGTGGTGAATATTGGCCAGATGGCTTCGAGCTTTAATTTTTTATCATGAGTAAGCGAATTCAATGTCGGTTAAACAGTTAGATTATATCTAATTAATTCTTGGCAATAAATTCAAGGATAGTTTTCGGCTACGGTTTTTTTATAAAAACCGATGCTTTTTATATTGAATTTTTGCATTAAATAGAAATACCTTGATTTAAATAGCAACATGGAGAGTAGCATGAATAACGTTATTTCTAAGGCTTTGATTTTAACACTAATGAGCTTGCTTTTTTCCTGTGGTAGTGATGAAAGCAAAGAGGTTGAACCTGTAGTTGAACCTATCGCAGAAGAATCTACAAATGAAACGACAGCAAAAGACAACAAAATAACCTCTATATCCCCATTAAGTCAGCACTTTATCGAAATTAACTTCGACAATCCCGTTAATGATAAATCGTTTTCACTCGATAATATTTCGATAATATCAGGTGCAGGACAATTACTTGAACCAATAAATTTATCCTTTTATCAAAATGGTGAAGGGGTCATTATTGAAACAGCGCCTCAAGATCCTGTTTTATATACATTAACCATAAGCGACAATGTAACATCACCCGCATCTAAAAAGTCATTAGTCACTTCAAGTTTAAAAGCTGAATTTACAGATGCCGACAATTTTATGGGTAGTACGGGTCCAGAACCTTTTGTGTTGTATGTTACGGCACTCTCAAACACCACAGTACTGGTGACAATGGATCAGGATATGGATCCTGATTTTGCGAACTTAATTTCGGCTTACAGAATTACTGCACCGAATAATGGCACCCCAAATATTGAGGAAGGTAGAATTGAGGTGATTAGCGCAGTAGTTGACATGAAAGATAAACGGTATATCACGCTAACGACTACTCCAATGAGTAATATTGAGTACGTATTAGAAATCACCAATGTAGTAACAAATAATGGTCACCATCTCATTCATCCAGATAGAAATGGAGGCGCATTTTTTGGTATCGCAGCGCAAGATGCGACCGCTCCCTTGCTGTTAAATGCCCAATCAACCTCTAATACTTCAGTGGTGGCCACCTTTAGTGAACCCTTATGGGATACCGCAAGCGATCCTGTACACTATGACATCTGTGCAATTGCTTTTGATGCTCAAGGTAATTGTCCTGTTGACCAGAAATTAGGCATTATTTCAACGGAGCTAACAGGTAAAAACACCCAAATTTCCTTCGTAACTCAACCTCAGGCGAGTGGCATTAATTACTATTTATTGGTCAATGGTATTACTGACCGCGCAACGCCGGCTCCTGGAAACCTGATTGCTGAGAATACCGTGGCACAGTTCATCGGAAGCGGTTTAGATAATCCCTTTATTGCTAACAGCATCGCCATAGACAATACCCATGTGCTTGTGACTTTCTCTGAACGAATGAGTGATGATGCAATTGATTTTACAAAATATAAAATTGAAAACCCTGCATTGGATGTCATCAATGCAGTATTTGGTGATGATAAATGGCATGTTATTTTAACGACCACACCACAGGAGCGGATTGATTATTATCTTACAGTCAGTGATGTGCATAGTGCAGAAGGATTATTAATTAAAAGCCCCACAGAGTCGTCAATGTTTGTCGGGTACAGCAGTAAAGATACCGATAAACCGGCCTTAATTGCCTCCATTGCCGAAACCAGTAATAGAATTCGGTTATATTTCAGTGAACCCATGGCTGAAAATGCCGAGTCACCCAATTTATACCAAATTACTTTCTGCCCTGAGTTTCAAACTTGCAGTGCTAATACCTTAAGCCAACTACCTGTGCTTTCGGCAGAACTGACGGCATCGGATACGCAGGTGATTTTAACCGTTGAAAACATTGCCCCACGAGTACTCCACCAAGTTAAAGTCAGCGAGCAGGTAACAGATCAGGCGATGCCCATTCCGCACAATGGCATGGACCCTAATTTATCAACCGGGAGTTTTGGTTTGCTGCTGGCGGATAAACAATCCCCAAGTGTTGTCGCCTTTACCTATACCAGTACCAATAGCATTACCTTAACCTTTGATGAAGAGGTTAATGCGGGAGCCGCAAATCCGCTGTTTTATCGGATTTGTACTCAAGCCTTTGATGCAAACAACGCCTGCTCGGGGGATACACTTCAAGTATTAGGGGCTGAATTAAACGAGAGTCACACTCAAGTTAAACTCACCACAGAACCCTTTACGGACAATACAACTTACTATGTGTTGATAACAGAAGGGGTAACAGACACCAGTGGCAACATTATTCGCGCAGACGCTAACAGTATTTATAAATTTTATGAAGGCGCGACTAGCGTTGCCGATCCTTCTAAAGCCCCTAAAGTGATTGGTGCAATTTCAACTAGCAATACCACTGTGAGCGTGAGCTTTAGCTCGATCATGGGGGAATCGGCACTTAATCCAAGCAACTATTCCTTTGTACAAGAAAATGTAAACAGTGAGGTGGGCACCGTCTTCAGTATGGCGGTGGCATGGACCGATGCGACCCATACTTCGGTTTATGTCACCACTACCTCACAAAATGAGGTGACCTATCGCGTAATAGTGGTGAATGTGAAAGATCAGCAGGGTAATCCACTGGCTACCCAGGAGTCGACGTTAAATCCTAATTACGATCCTCGCACTGCCGTGTTCGCGGGCTCGCCCGCCGTTGCGCAGCAGTTACTCTTGACCCAAGGTAATTTTGAACTGATTGAGCTTGGGGACAATGATGTGATTGGTGCAGGTGATGCCATCGTTATTGATAGTCAGCAGTTTGTGCTGGTCGATTATGATTTAGACGGGGTTGTTGATAATTGGTCTGACGCTAACGACAATGGGGTCATCGATGCAGGTGATACTATTTCAGGGTTAATTGACAGTGATGCCGATGGCTTAAGTGATAACACTGAGCTGATGGGCACTGTGGTGGTGATTGAACTTGCGAATGGTCAAACGGTTACCCGTGAAGTGACTAGCGATCCCTCCCGCGCCGATACCGACCAGGATGGCATGACCGATCTGGAGGAGTGGGCTTTTGGCATGAATCCGCGATCACCTGATACAGATAACGATGGTTTGTCGGATTATCTTGAATGGAATGTGATTTATAGCGGCCCAATGGATCAAGATACCGACGATGATGACCTTGCTGACGGTGCTGAGCATAATTTCTTCCTAACCTCACCGCTACTTGCCGATACCGACGGCGATCAATTCTCCGACAGCGATGAACTGGTTGATTTAAATCGCGATCCAAAAGTGGCTGATATGCCTGAATTGGCGATAGAAGTGGACGGTATTAATCTTCAAATTGATGAACGTTATACCTACGTCAATAGTGAAGGCGAAACGGTAAGCCAAGAGTCCAGCACCAGTACATCTTTAGGCACATCCCAAAATACTTCATTTGCGAACAGCTATTCCAGTTTTGATGAAGACACCAGTTCTTTTAATTGGAATGTGGGCTTTGGTATTCGGGATGCGCAGGCCGATGGATCTTCCATTAAGACATTCGCAAACATTGGATGGTCGTTCCTTTCTCGATTTTTCTTAGAGGTGGGTCTTGGTGGCACAAGGGAAAATCATTGGGGCAATAGCAGTCAAGTGGATTCTGCGAGCGTTAAAGAATCCCAACAAGCCCTTGAAAAATCTATGGTAAAATTTAATGAGCAGGCTAAGGAGCAGGAAGTGACAAGGGAGCTTGTAGCAGCCAGCATCAGCGCCAATATAAACGTTAAAAACCAAGGTGATATTGCCTTTACCGTGAAAAACTTAGAGGTGTCGGTACAACAAATCGACCCACAAAACACATCAAAACTCATTCCGATTGCGACCCTAGTTGCAGAATCGACCCTGATCACGGGTAATGATTTGGTCATTAACGTAGGGCCATTCGATACCAGTAAGGGGCCCTTTGTCTTCACCAACAAGGACGTGTACCCACAAGTGATTGAAACGTTAATGCGAAACCCTCAAAGCTTAATCTTTAAGGTGGTTAACTATGATATTGAGGATGAGTATGAGCGCAATTTTGCCTACGGTAGTCAAAGCATCCATGACCGAACGGCAGGGATCAGTTTCGATTTTGGTGAGCTTGGCAGCGAAAACCATCAGGTTGCAACCAATGGAGTGCTCGAAAATGGCCGTTATTTAGGTGGCTTTGATGATACAGGTAAACAAAAAGGCTTACCGCTGGGTTACTTATTAGAGAAGGGGCTTGGCATCGCGAAGCAGGATGTGAGTCAAAACTACATCGCGGCAGGCCCCGATGCGGTACTGAGCTCAGTGGCGGAGGGTGATGATGAGCTCGATGCTGTAAACAACATTATTACCGCGGGAGCCGATGGCGTATTAACGACTCCTGTCGCACTTGGCGATCTGTTACTCAATGATAATGTGAAAACAGGCATTATCGCTGGGGTGAATAAACGCGTAGACTCTCGGGCGCAGGGCGATGATGTGCAGTTAGTGCCTTTCGGTGCAACGGGGGTGGCGGCAAGAACCCTAGTTATTGACCCAGGTGCTAACGGTATTTTGGATTCCATTCAAGCCAATGGCGATGAGCAAGAATTTGTCTCCGGTTATGAATTACAACGGACTTGCGCTGTAACAGCCCCTGCAGACAACGGCAATACTCAAGTTGGCCAATTCTGTAGCGTATCTACTGCCGACTGTAGTTGCACAGGACCTGCTGGGTTAGTCCGGGTGAATACCTTCCGTAACGGTGATTACGGGGCGAGCTGGTTTGTTCGCCTTGAAGGTGATTTAGCATCGCCTGTGGATTTTGACCAAATTACCTTAAAAGCAGGGCAATCGATTAATATCGGCTTTAAACAGGATTTGGATAAAGACGGCTTATTTGCCTACGAAGAGTATTTATTCGGCTCGGTCGATAGTGCTGTGGATCATTATGACAATAGTGAATTTACGCCAATCGTCATCAACAATCAGTACTTTAAAAAGACCACTGAGCAATTAAAATACCTTGCTAACGGTGATGGTTTTGCCGATTCGATGGATACCGATCGGGATGGCATCAGCGATTACGTTGAGGCCAAAGTCGGTTGGTTAATTAGCCGCAATGGTGAGTTAAAACGGGTTTATTCTAGCCCTGCAACCCCCGATTCAGATAATGATGGACTGTGGGATATTCAAGAGCAGGACTTAAGGGCGTTTTGTCAACCAAACGATCCCCGCTCAGATGCGCTGTGTACTGGACAAGTCGTCGCGCAGTCACAGGCCAGCGCTATTATCGTGGGGGTGAATGGCAAACTCGACACAACAACATCAGGTGATGATGTCTATGCTTTTGTGGCGCCAACTTCACCGCTAAACCAAGGACTGATGTTTTCACTGGTCGGGATCTTACCCGGTGATGATGGTGTCATCGACTCTGTTCTCGCGGGGGATGATGAATATTCCAACTCAAGTTTAGTGCTACCTGCCACCGATCCTCTCTTAAGTGACACTGATGGCGATAGGATGAGTGATGGCGATGAGCTCTTTGGTTACGCGGCGGGTATGGCGATTATCGAAGGCGCCGAGACCGAATGTTATGACTTTACCCTAACTTTAGGCGTTAAAATCTGTAATGCGGGCGCTAAAACTTGGGGCATTGTCGATACCACAGCCCAAGGCGATGACATTCAGGTTATCTATCCAGGTAGTCGTACTCAAGCTGGCGATATTATTATCACAGCGGGGGCCAACGGTATTTTAGATACCCAGCCACAGGGCAATGATAAAACCGTTGATAAGTGGTTTATTGCCATAGGGCCAGATCGCGAACTCAACACCCAAGCGGTGAGTGGTGATATCGCCATTGACCTTAACTACACCCAGATTAGTCCCTACGCGCCAGCGATTTGGAATGCCAGTGGCACCTTAGTGGGCAATTACCAAAGCTCAATTGTAGAACCCTGGGCTGATGTTGTGAGCGGCAAAGACATTAAAGTCTATGGTCAAGTAGTGACGACCGATCCATTAAGACGGGATACGGACAATGATGCGATTCCAGATGGCTTTGAAGTCGCTATCGGCGCCGACCCTACAGTGGATGACGGCGACCAATTCCGTGACACTGATTTTGATGGCCTATCGGATATGTTAGAGGCGAGGGGCTGGTTGGTTTCAGTGAATAACGCTGCGCCAATATTAGTCAAATCCAGCTCAGTCATTGCGGATTCTGACTTCGATGGCTTGCCCGATTTTGTCGAGCGGGATATCGGCACCAATCCAAATCTCAGTGACACGGATAATGACGGCATAGACGATTACGATGAGTTTAGAAGTCTCACCCGCACTGCTCTAACTGGAAAGCAGTATCAATTTAGCGTGTTTAACTACACCAAAATAGCCAATACCTTTACTGGCTTTAGCTTAACCATCAACCCCGATGCCTATAACACCGACCCAGCCCAAAGTGACAGCGATTTTGATGGTCTATCTGATTATGCGGAGCTGATTACCGGTTATAGGGTGACATTAACCGATGAGCTGTCTCCAAGTGAGCTGATATTTACCGATCCCAATCAAGCAGACTCTGACGGTGATGGGTTAACCGATTTTCAAGAAGCTACAGGGAAGTACGGGGAAGATAGTCATGGTTATATTACTAACGCGAATGAGGCAGATACCGATGGCGATGGAACAAGCGATTTGACTGAAATCCTCAATGACTTAATTAACCCATTACAACGGGATGCCTTAGTCACTGTCACCTATGCATCGCTCCACTTAGGTTCCAGAGATAATTGCAGCAGCGAAACAGGTGAAGCAGATTGCCCTGAGAAAACCAATTATCTTTGGTGGTTATACGGTAATGGTAATGATGGCGTTAACCGAGGCAATCGCATTTTGTCGAGCTCAGATGAGTTTGCCTACACCCCCGATGCCACGGTTAGACCCATAGGTACAGCACTAAAACGCGTCGTATCTGAGTCCATTGTTAAGGATGGTACAGAATCGTACTTGCCTGATTCCTCAACAATTGAAGAAGGATTGAAGATGGAAGTCAGTTACTGTCCAGGTAACCCTGAATTTGATTACCCTGATGGAAAGTGTCCTAATTTTATCACCTTAAAGCAGGGTGATAGAGGTTACAACAATATCGCCAACGTCGATTGGAGTAATAACGGAGGTGTACTCGCGGCGGAAGATCAATTTGTAGTGAAATGGAGCGGGGAAATCTATTTCCCTAAGGGTGGAAAAGTCGTTGATACCGGAGATAAATTACCGAACGGTGATCCTGAAATGGCATTCCGCCCAGCGATCTATAAGATTCACATTAATTCCGATGATGGCTTTAAAATGAAGCTAGGGGATGGAACTGAACTAGGACTTCCTGGAACGGGTAATGAATGGTCTTTAAATTCAAATCAACAAGTTGAGTTTACCGTTCAAATATCTGAGGAGGGTTGGGTACCCATCGAAATTGAATACTTTGAGAATAAAGGTTACGCACATTTATACTTAACATGGCAAAAACCTGATGATGTGAAATTTGACCCTGATGATATTAAATTCACAAGTAGTGCTTCTGTACCTGTAGGAAACTTAAGGCACAATTTAGGTAATGGCGCCTTATCCTGTATTGCCGTTGAGCGTGATACAGCGCAATCCAGCTTTATATCACTCAATCGCTCTGTCGATATAGATAACAGTATTGTTCCTACAACTAAATATGCTTCGGGCTTATCTTACTATGGCAGTATTATTGGCTCAGAAATGAAGATATTCAAAGAAATTGTTAAAAGTGCTGAAGAATGGGGCTATTCAAGATACTACCTTGATCTTCCTCCTGGAGAAGAGCTCTATGTTTATAACATTGAAACAAAACAAATGGATAAAGCACTAACGGGTAAAGACTTAACCTCTGTTGCATTTGATCTTGCAGCATCACGCAATATCATTGATGGTTTAGTTGAACCTATTACCTCTAATACGACCATTATCAACGAAGCTGAAATGAAAAAGGACGAAGACGGCAGGCATTACTTCGAACTTTCTGCCCAAGGAAAAATGTTATATCAACTCTTGTCGCAACCTGATGCTAATTTTGGGCAGCAGCAGTTTGTTGTTAAAGAGGGGGAAAACATCAATCTATCGGGTGTGGTGATGCGGATTGAGGACTTAGATAGCTTAACTTCTTGTCCGGTTGGCAGCGCCGGAGTAGTGAGTCAATTTGCCTCAGGTTGTTTGAAGCGATTCTCACGCGCATTGAGTTATGCCGAAATCACCTCACAGTCCTATATGTCGCTGAACCTAAACGACCTGCAGGCAACCACATCATCGACGGATAGTAATCCGGCGAGTTGTGATATTGATATTAGTCTGCTGATTTCACATTAAGCATTTAGATTCGCAAACTCAAATAAGCCTATTTTTAAAATAGGCTTATTTTTTAGCAAATAGAGTCAGTCAATTTTTAATCAACATATCACTCAACTTCTTAATTAACAAAATAGGGTACAAGAGCGTCCGTAATTATCAATTGAGTCATTAAATGAAAGAATGATTACGTAACTATTGTTATTAAAAGATTGTGTAAGCAAAGGTAATAATGGAACTGAGCAGTATCTGATTTTAAAGCATACCCATACACAATTAATATGATTTCACGGTTGAAGGCGTCGTCATTCGTTCACTCAGACAACACCAACACATCAAGGCCATCGTCGCGCCATCGTTTGAGTATTCACACCTTCGAGGTGGTCTTGATGACTTGCTCTTAGGGCATCCTTCTGCGACCTGGTTCGGCATTGCTCGCGGAGATTCAATGCAGGATGAAGGCATTTTCAATGGTGATGTCATAATTGTTGATAGGAAAACCCTTGCTCAGCAAGGTTCTGTTATCGTCGGGCAGTTTAACGGTGAGTTTGTCTGCAAAATATTTGATAAGAAACGCAGGCTGTTACTGTCATCAAATGAACGTTATCCCGCCATCCCAATTCGAGATTTTGATACCTTCAGTGTGGAAGGTGTGGTGACAAGTTCAGTACGGTTCCACTTCAAATCTTCTTTATTGAGTACATGGCCATGTACGCACTAGTCGATGCCAACTCGTTTTATTGCTCAGCAGAACAAGTCTTTCGTCCTGACTGGCGTGGAAAACCTGTCATCGTCCTCAGCAACAATGATGGATGCATTGTGGCAGCAAACCGTCAGGCAAAGGAGCTCGGTATCCCTAAGTTTGCTGCATATTTTCAAGTCAAGGAACCATGCGAAAAACTGGGCGTTATTGTATGCTCCAGTAATTACGAGCTTTATGCGGATTTGTCAGCCAAAATGATGGACATCATTGGCCAGTTTGCCCCTGAGCAACACATTTATTCCATCGATGAGTCCTTCCTGTCGTTTAAACATTGTCATACTGCCATTCCATGCCTTTTAACCCATGGCCAACTTATTCGTAAAACGGTGTGGAAGGAAGCACGTTTACCTGTGTGTGTTGGACTAGGACCCACATTGACCTTAGCCAAAGCCGCCAATCATGCCGCTAAGAAATTAGCGGGTTACCAAGGTGTTTGTTTGATTGATAATGAACCTGACCGCATTGCTATCCTAAAACAACTTTCAGTCACAGATGTCTGGGGAATAGGGCGCAAAATCACTAAAAAGCTTGAGCTTATGGATATACGTAGCGCCTATCAGTTAGCACAAATGCCGCCAGGACTGGCAAGAAAGCAATTCAGTGTCGACATCGAGCGAACCGTACGCGAACTTAACGGTGTGGCTTGTAAGGAATGGGACCAAACGAAGGCAGATAAACAACAGATATTTTCGACTCGCTCAGTCGGCGAACGCATCACGGATTTTGACTCATTACTGCAAGCACTCAGTAAACACGTCGGCATTGCAGCAGCAAAGGCGAGGGCACAAGGTTCTCGTTGTAAGACCATGCTGATTTTTGCCAATAATTCTCCCTACGATGAGCGTCCACTCGGCTTTAAAACACTTATTCATTTTCCTTGCGCCACGAACTGCACCATAGAAATGACCCAAGCAATGACAGTCGCCGCGCCGCAATTATTTCGACAAGGCATCAGATACTACAAGATTGGTGTCGGTCTAATAGAACTTGAAAGTGCATATTTTCAACAGTTTGATTTATTCAATCGTGCCAAAGCCAATCCCGCGCTGATGACCGCGTTTGATAGTATTAATCAACAATTTGGACGTGACACCGTGTTTTTGGCCGCACAAGGCATTGAACAGAAATGGGCAATGCGAAGGGAGTTTTTAACACCGCAATATTCGACAAGATGGGACTGCATACCGAGCATCAAATGCTGAACTCAAATACAGGTGACGCTACGTGAATTCTGGAACGTTTAGCAAGGCTATCTATCGAAAGATTCACGTAGCGTTACATTTATAAACCGTAAAACGTCATCAAAAACCAGTCAGCATTTCCATTTAGAACGTTTCATACCACAAAGTTAATCCTCAATTACCGATTTCAGACCTTAATTAATAATAGGCCTAGGCGCAACAGCGCAAAAACTGAGGATCAACCATCACGAAAAAGATAAAGCATGCACGTAGGAACGCGTTCATCAATACGAATTTCAGTATTTTGGTTGGGAATATAAGTCAGTATTTTTGGAAATTAAATCGGCTTTTTGGACGTGATAACAAAGGGGGAATTCACATGTTTGATTTAAATTTCAATAAGTAAGGCTATTCTCATCTGATCAAGGATTTTCATCGGGAAGATCAATTACCACAAATTTGGTAATTGACGTTCCCGATGAGATTCTCAGATCATAGCAAATTAAACAAATCATGAACTTAAAAATTTAAGCATTTAAAAAATTGATCTTCCCAATGAGAATAGTTTACAAAATTGATCTTCCCGATGAGAATAATTTCCAAAAGATTGTTGTTTGACTCAAATAACTGAGATGAAAAAGTGTAGATTATCCAAACTTATCTCAATTTAATTATGAGTTCAATGATAACTATGCTGAATAGATGGTGACAGGTGAGGATTACGAAGGTAATGACAGTGCAGTATCCCGAATCCAGGAGTGATTCGGGACTGAGGGTTAAGAAAGTGAGGGGGATTTAGTTAATAATTTTCTAATGCCAGACTCAGTTGTCCGACTCTGTTCATATCACGAATTTTGATAGCGTCACTACAATAACAAAATTCATCATCACTATATGGATTACGTCGAGGGCTTTGTATAACCCCTTGTTTCTTTATGCTTTTCAAGACGGAATTACTCAGGGAAGTAATTTTTACAGCTTCTCCCAAGTCTATGATTAAATTCATTTTATCTTTAAGTTGTTCTTGGCAAAACTCCCTAAATTCACTCATGTCTACATATAATGAAGAACTTATATCTGACGATGGCAAATATCTTGTGTTTAATCTTTTATTTTTGATCCCTATCAATATATCAGCAAGAGATGTTAAATTTTGATGCATTAATAAGCTTGCTGAATAAATACTAGTATCGAGATTACTATCAGTCTTTGAATGAACCGCTAACATTCTGAAAATTGGTGAAATATCTATGACGGAATTCAATGTTAGACGAGTATTTCCACGAATAAAAATTAATCCAAATTCTTTTAATAACATAATGTCCGGTCTGCTCATTTTTAAGATATTAGTCGCAGTGTTATAATTGAGCCAAAGTGATTTTTCTGACTTCGATTCTATTTGCTTAGTTATTTTAGGGGGATTTATTATTGAATGAATTGGCCAATTGCTACGAAGAATTTTTTTCACTAGCCATGAGGAAACAAAATTTAAATCTGATGGATATTCATCTGCAGAGCTGAAAGCTTGACGGCACTCCCATTCTACGAAAATATCCTTTTGAGTTAATACCTTATAACCATTTTCTAAGGCTAATGCATAATCATCAATTTCAACAAACTTTTTTTGAGTGATGTAAGTAGAGCAGGGAGCTGATATGAAATGCGACATCGTCAAGCAATCTAAGACTTGTTCACGTGTTAAATTTTCGGGAACAGTCGTGTCGATCTGAATTAATTTCTTGCCACATTCTTCATTTGTACAAAGTCCATTCGTTAACGCTATGTCCCAACGTAAACTTTTTCTACAATGAAAACATTGATTTACTAAGTTTAAGTCATGCTTTGTACAACGGTAAACTGTAGCATCGAGATGTGTTTGATGAATGAGTCCAGCAGACTTGATGCATGCTAAACAAATCCTCGGGTTGATTGAACAAGTAAACTTCCACAGCTCATGACTGCTGTATTCGTAGGCTTTGACATTCGCTAACTGTGAAAATGTTGAGAGAGATTTTGGATCAACGTTGGGCACATTTGCTCTGATGACAGACTGATTCACAAGATCTTGAATAGATAAATAGCCATTGCGCTGCGCGAGTCGTAGCAAGAAACCAATCGATGACTCTTTATCTAGCAGCTTGGGAGTCACAGTCAACTTCATTATTCTGTCTCCATTTTTCTACGTATTAAAGTCAGTAAATCAAGCACATCTTGCTCATCCACTTTTGATTCATCGAACGGATTTACTCCGAAATTATTGAGATTTTTGTCGTAACTCCTCTTTAGCTCCAAAAGGAGCTCATCAGAATTAGAGATGTTCATAAATTGATGTTCTTCGAAAAGCATCGCTAAATGACTAAACGTCTTATATTGCTGAGCGAGAAATAACCGATTGCGGATGCTTTCATTAGCATAATCAGTCGAAATATGATGTTTGTTTAAAAAATGCTGCATGCATTTTACCCATTGACTTGTCCTGGGTTTGAGCGGTTCCAGTTCGACAGGTGGAAACATTCGACGAGAGAGTTGTTCATCATCAATGGGTTTTAGATCATGTTGGCCGAAGGACTGGATTCGTTTTGCTTTGTGCGTGCCGAATAACACGAAGGGGATCTTAAATTGGTCTATCATTTCTGTGAAAAACTTCACCATGCGGAGGCCTTGTGCACCCTCCTTCTCTGGCAATAAATGCTGAGCTTCATCGAACAACATCAGTTCAACTCTATGTTCTTTTAACAAATGTAAACATTGATGACGTATTTTACTGCCACGAGTGTCTTTAACCGGAGTAGCTCCAATTGCTTCGATTATCTGTTCCATGAGTCCGATGGGTGTCAGAGTATGTTCTCGCACGTCGATTGAAAGCACGCGTTTAATTGTCGACTCAAAGCTTGGGATTTCTGGAAAACAACTGGCATAAGATTTTTTTAACTCACTTATACCCGAACCCGAATTTCCGAAAATCAGCAATCCGTACTGTTTATTTTTACTAAAAAAAAAGTTTTGTGAGTTCTGTGCATTTCACTCCAAGCTTTTAACACAGATGAGTAAGCGAAAATGTCACTCGGTAGTGCAGGTTCAATGAGTTGTTGCTGAGTTTGTGTACACGTCATCATATTAAATCGTTTTCTTCATCGTCAGTATTAATAGTAAAGTTATCTACAAGCACATCTTGGTTTGTTAATGATTTTTTGTCGTAAGTGCTCTTGTTATAAGGCGAAAATTTGCGGTGTGAATTTGCAATAACATCGTCAGCTGAGAGATTATTTTCTAAATTTGTTTCGAATGAATCAGATTGAACGCTACGTTTATTTTTTCGCTTTTTCGATGGCGTAGGTAGTCGTTCGATTTCGTAGACACATACACCACGTCGTGTAAATTTTGGTGTCTCAAGTTCTTCAAAAGAAATAGGATTTGGCATAGAACTAATATTGCGGTTTGGCACAAGAATTGTTGTAGCCACTTTTTCGCTAGGTTTTATCACACTGATGCTGACATGACGCGCATCATCAATACTGTATTTCACTTCAACATCGATGCTTTCTGTGAGTTTCTTCCCGACACAACATGCTAAATACAATTCAAGTGCTTCTTTACTATAGAATCTTTGCCCGCGCACTTGCACCCAACCGCGGGATTGCAATTTCTGAACTTTTTGCTGTTGATTTACGTGAAATGCTTGAATTTGTGTGTTGAGTGAACAGGGCAAAATAGGTTTATATTGCATTGATTCTTCCCATTTTTGCCGCGGAGTCATCTTCAATGACGGATGTATGTCTTCGTTATGATATTGATCAATCCATTGGGTTAATGCTTTCATAAAATGAGACACTTGCAAGCAAGCGATATCTTGAAGCTTAACTTTTATGTAATTTTCATCTTGTTGACGTTGCTTTTCGAGAAACCCTGGTATCCCGATTCGTGAATTCCCATCTACGTCTACAAAACGCACTTTTTTAAAGAATTCATCAACAATTAAATTATTGAATGATTCTATGAATGGCTTCCTCCAAGGCTGTTCTGGCGGTGCGTAATAGATATCAGTGATTTTTAAATTGCTCAAAACCTGTTGTAAATTAACACTTTTCATGCCGGGGCCGTTATCAAAAACGATTTTCTTCGGGACACCCGCAAAAGGTGATTTTTCTGAAAGTGGCACAAGCATTTGACGCATTAACGCGATGACGCCGTTCGATGTCTCGGGCGCGTCAAATTCAACAACGATTCCGAGCAAGACACGCGTGCAACAATCAATCGCAATATACATGCTAATCGGGCCAGTGTAAGAGCTGTCAGAATCATGTATTAATCCCAAATTCATTTGAACTCTGTCTACTTCGACTCTGTCAAGCGCAAAAGGCGGGGCGGTGTTATATCCTAGTCCACGTAATATTTTTGCTCTCGTATTTGAATTCGCTTTAGCAAGCTCTATGTCTGCATTATTGATTTTTTGACGCATTCTGTAGAAATGTCGCTCTTCAATAATGTCAGTGAGTTTTCCCATTTCGACTAAGCGAACTGATTCTTCTCGATAACTCGCATAAATTGCACTTATCGAGGGATTCGCATTCGAGCGAATAATCGCGTCAAATAAGTAGGCTTTTGCGTGTTCGATAACTGCAAAATCTTTTCTTTTAGCAGGGAGAATGAGGGACGGAGCGACAGCAGTGTCTACCTTGCCGCCTTCGATCCACATTTTTTTCCATCGCGCGAATGTTGACAATGAGGGAATGTCATCAGCAAATTTCGTGAAATTGTCTTTGATATGTTGTCTAAAAGCGGCATAGCATTTTTTTGACAATCCATTTCAGATATTTCACCAATTTCAAGCAACTTATTGTGAGTATTGATAAAAAATAATCGACGTTTCATCTCGCGAGTCTGAGATTCATTCAATATCACTGTAGTAGTATGCTGAAACTGAATGACTGTTTCACGCATGAGTGCATCATTAAATTCATGCAAAGTCATCGACAATGCAGTTGAATTTTCAGTATCTTCAAAGAAGATATTCGCAGCAGTCACTGCTTTTACTGTAAGCAGTTGACCACTGGTGTTGTGCAAAAATTGCATGTTTGATCGCAATGCATTAAACGGCAAATGCATAGTCAGTTCCTTTTTAGCAATGTCGAATGACTTAAAATTTCTTTCATATCAAAAGCATAAATGGCATCAGCAATCGTTGAAAGTGCTGCAGCATGTGCATTGTTGCGTGACATACTCGATTCTTCAAAATAATGAATAAGCATTGCTAGCGATAATTCTTCGGGTAAGTTTGAAAGCTCATAACTGAAGCCTAGGCTTTTGTATTCGTACAGAAAATCTAGGTTTTTTGAGGCCACTTTATTCATATCTTCATCAGTCACTAATAAAAACGTACGTCTTGATTTTGCGTAGATATAATCATTGAAATACTTCATTCGAGCTCTGTACTCGTCATCAACTCTGCTTGCTAAATGCACTTCAATGTATTCAAAGCGTTCGTTGCTGCGTTTGACTAAAAAATCGGGAGTGCGTTGCCCGCGGTCAGTGTGGCAAGTCTCGGGTTGGCAGCAGTAGCTGATGACATCATCATCAAATTCAAGTCGAAGTGCGTAGTCACGTTCCAAATAACTTTCTAAACGCAGTAAGACTTGATTCTTTTTGCTGAAGAATAGGTGCTTACCCTTACCGCGGTGTAACTTCACAAGCGCTCTAGTCATCGAGTCCTCCACTAATTCTGGGCAAAAAATATCCGCCCGCATTGTTGCAGTTTAGTAAATAAAGAGGTAAATTTAAAAGTTATGCCCGCTGTAAACTGGCTTTGTTTGAGACTTAATCTGAACGGTAGGTGGTCGGCATTTAAGTGCTTTTAGTGAGTATCGTTAGAAATTGAGCTCATGTTGAACAGTATTTTTGAAATGATCAACACCCTCATTTGCGCGAATTGTTCTGACGTAAGCATCTAAAAAGTAAAGTTATAGATTAAACGGTTGCCAACACTGTTTTAGCGAGCGTATTAAAAATAGATAGTTAGAATTTTTATAATTGCGATTTTTGACTATTCTCGTGAAAAATGTGCTCAACAAAATTAACACTATCCCCCGCATAGAATATTTTATTCTAACTTTTGGATTTTTTATAGCCAAATCTAAATTTTCATACGATTGTTTAAAATTAGGTGTTAGAAGTCAATAGGGTAGAACGCACGTCAGATTTGAAGCTTTATTTCGTAAGAAAAGGGTCTTTGTCAAAAGACCCTTGGGGGCAGTACGTTAATTAAACTAAATCTCTAAGCAATTTCATTCGTGCTAAAAATTCCTCAGGGTAGAGGTGCTTGCAGTTTCCGTTTCCAACAAGGATGTAGAAAGTATTCCCTGTTTCAAAGATGGCGTCATGGTGAATATTCATACACCATGATGTTCTTACCCAACCTCCTGGCGGGAAACGACCTTTTTCATCTTCGATAACGTTCGTCGCCAGTACGAGTTTATCAAGGGGGGTATCTTCTGTACCTGATTGCTCGACGTGTTTAACTAAAATGATCCAGTCTTTCACTACGCACAGCGCTTTTGAGGGATTGATTGAACGACAATGTAATTTCATCTGTTCAATGTCCTCCATTTGACAACCATACGGCGTCAAGCTGCCCGCAAGAGAGAACAGTTCTTTATGCATTATGTTTTGAAGGATTAATATTTCTGGCATGAGTTGCTCCTGAATTCACATGTTTGAATTGCATAAAAGCAGTTGTTTTACTCTTCATAATCAACTGTTTTTACGCGGTATATAGCAACCCAATTTTAGTTTAGTAGAGCTTATCCATTCTGCAAGTGTGTTTAATATAAATACCACGAAATAGCACTATCCACTTGTCTCTGGATGGCAACGATCATTCGGTTTGAAGTAATATCTAAATGATGCAGGGGGATTTATGGCAGATTTAAATAGCAAAACCCCCTCTGGGAATAAGGCAAGATTTACGCCCAACATGGAGAATTTTAAGGTAAGTCTTGGCTACGAAGGACTTTCACTAAAAAAGAGCAGCGAAAGCAAGTCAATTGCAGATTTAAAACGCAAATTAACAGTCCAGGCCTTCACCATATCCCATCCATTACGATGGGCGTTGGGCTACTATGCCATCTGCTGACTTCTGCTTAATCACATGCCAAGTTGCCCCGTCATGCGCTATCGGTTTTCATCTGATTCGCTCTTTCCAGTCGATGAAATTGAAAAGCCAAGGCATTTGTAGACCAGAGCCTTACTGGTTAATAACCGATCGCATGTTAAACAGATCTCCCCAGATAAGAACATGAACTTTCTTTGCACTGCTGCATCATTTAAGGTGGCCATTAGATCACGTGGTTTCGTCGTCTTGTGCCAACTCACCTCTAGCCTACGCCTCATATGATGTTCTTGTTCATCAGCTCGCAAATTTGCTAGCGGCTTCCTTCAGACCCATCTTCGCGGATAAGCCCTTGCCATTCGCTAGTAGTTAACGTTTAATAACAGCATGTTATCGAACGGTGACCTTCCTACAGAGGACTTTCACCTCATTAGTTCATGCCCATGCTGGGCGTACACAATCACAAGCAAGGTGCCAAACTACGCTCCGCCAATTTGCGGTTCGCTGCGCTCATTTTACCGAAAATTGGCTGCACTCCGTTTGGCCCCTGTTGTGGGCGTTAAATTGCCTGTTTAGAAAGTATGTGCCAACTGAAATATCCAAAAAAATCATGGAGTAAATTGAATGCCTCCAATGGCTGAAACAATTGCAATTATTTCTGCTTTAGTTGCAGGCTTATCTGCACTTTATGCTCGTTGGTCTGCCAGAGAAGCTCGCAAGGCAAACGATATTGGAAGGCTAAATTCTCTACTTGCTTTTCGTCAGCATTATCTTGAGCTTATGGCTCATCAAGAAAAGCTTGCTCAACTAATGCCGTCTTCCTCTAGCGGTATGGAGGCATGTCGTAATGCTTACGCAGACTTAGACTCTAAGCTGCGGGAAATAAATCAAGAAATTAGTGACTATCATATAAAAGTAGTTGAAAACAAAATTTAACAAGCCGCCGCTGCACTTAGCGTTGGTATGTAAGCGTGGAAGCAATGAACCAATGGAAATTCCAGGAAAAATTAAAGATTTAGTTTTTCAATTAGCCAATGACTCAAGCATTATGGAAATTTGGCTTATAGGCTCGCGTGCTTCTGGTAATACTCACGCAGCATCAGATTGGGATCTTCTTGTATTCTCAACAAGCGAACCACAAGCTACTACCTCAAGAGTTGAGGGAATTGATGTGCTATGGAAAGGCCCATCTGGAAACGTCTTACTTGAAGGGCAACCAACTTCTTTTCAATTCGAATTCTCAGATTTCAATTGGCTCGCTGTAGATGAAGGTCAGGCTACATATCGTGGTAGAAAATTAAATGAGGTTCCTGAAGGTATTCGCGACGCATCAATACTTTTACATTCATTTATTGAAGGCAAGGCGGTATGTCTTTGGCAGCGCCATTAAATTAAGTGCCCCAAAGTGAGTTAAGAAGTCTTTAGCACACATTTTTAAGCCAGCTGATTTGACCTAGTTTTTCTAATCAAATTATTATGCTATTAGTGATTTTCTCATGTTTAAAAAATTGAGATAGCCTTATGTTACTAAGGATAAAAAATGAATGATCTACATCAGGCTCGACAAGTCCTTTTTGAGCTGGCTGAGAAGTATGGAAAGGCAGATATTAAGAATGAAGCACAAACTCGATTTCATATAATAGATAGAGTTTTGGAAGATTGCTTTAACTGGCGAGACGATATTGAAGTTGAGAAGCATGAGTCAAAAAATGGCTTTACTGACTATGAATTAGGAAAACCAAGAATACTTGTTGTTGAAGCTAAACGAGAAGGTACCCCATTTGAGATACCTGCGGGGCTATCACTAAAGTTGACTATACCGATTCAATCTCTTTTCGAAGCTAATACAGCTCTTAAGGAAGCTATTGAACAAGTGCAGACTTATTGTGCTAGACGAGGTGTTCCCTTGGCGCTTGTTACCAATGGTCACCAATATGTAGCATTTTTGGCTTCGCGAACCGATGGTGTCGATGTTTTTGATGGAGATGCACTAGTTTTTACTTCACTTGAACATATGCATCATCACTTCACGCAAGCTTGGAACTATTTATCAAAAGCTGGTATTGAAGAGAATAGGCTTTTTAGATTACTGACTACTGGTGATAAAAGGCTTCCAAATAAGCTTTCGAGCCAATTGGTCGATTATCCAAAGATTAGGTATCCAAGTGAAGTACAAGCTTCACTTAAACAGCTTTCTGAGTTGTTCATACAAGATGTAATGGATAACCCTGAGCTAGAGAGTAATTTCTACAAAGACTGTTACTGCGAAAGTGGAGCGTTAAATAAATATGCTTTACTCAGCAAGAATGTACTTGAGGCAAGGTACGCTGCAATCTTTAGTGCATCAGAAGAGCAACCATCAGTTCAACCTGTAAAATCTCAAAAAGGCTCAAATTTCTCGCCTGATATCGTGGCGGAAGCATTATCTAGGCGTCCTATAGTTCTAATAGGGGATGTGGGAGTCGGAAAAACATCTTTCGTAAAGAATTTAAGGCATAACAGCGCACACGAAGAGTTTAATAAGGCTATTTATGTCTACATTGACTTAGGTGCAAATGCCTCTCTAAATACAGACATAAACTCATTTATTTTAGATCAGATTGAGCATCAATTACTTACACAATATGAAGTTGACACCTACGATAACAATTTTATTCATGGGGTATATGATAGTGAAATTCGAAGGTTTGCCAAAGGCTTATGGGGAGCGTACAAAGATTCAAACCCAGAAAAATACCAAGAAAAGCTTATAGAAGAACTAGCAAACCTTGTAGAAAACAAAAGCAACCATATGAAGCGCTCGGTAGAACATATTGCGAAGGGGCGGAAAAAACAAGTCATAATTTGTATTGATAATGCTGACCAACGAGACTTCGACATTCAACAGGAAGCTTTTATTATTTCCCAAGAGCTAGCCAAAGAATGGAAAGCTACTGTATTTCTGTCTGTGCGACCACAAACGTTTTATAAATCTAAACGTTCAGGTGCGTTAACAGCTTATCCACACAAAATCTTTACCATCTCTCCACCACGTGTAGACCAAGTTGTGGAAAAAAGGCTACGGTTCGCAGCTAAATTAGCTAGAGGAGAGCATGCGATCGATTTACCTTCTGTTCGATCTGAAAATTTAGCCTTATTCTTGGAAGCATTAGTTCGATCACTACAAAATAACAAAGAGCTAAACGAGTTTTTAACGAACATTACTGGTGGCAATATTCGTGCGGTAATAGAGTTCGTTACTGGTTTCATCGGATCTCCGAACGTAGAGGCACAAAAGATAATTGATATAATGGAGACGGAAGGAGACTATCGAATTCCTGTACATGAATTTTCTAAACAGGCCCTTTTAGGTGATTACTCTCACTACAGTCCAGATACATCAATTTCAATGAACGTGCTCGATATATGTAATGCAGATCCAAATGAACACTTCTTAGTCCCAGTTGTTATTTCGTATCTTGATACGAAAGGGGGGCATTTGGACAAAGATGGGTTTTGTAGGACAGAAACTTTGATAGAGGAATGTCAAAACGCTGGCTTTACAATAAATCAGATAGAATCCGCATTGAGGAGAGCCACGAACAAAAAGCTGATAGAAACCTCGCTAAGAGTTACGTTTGAAGAAGACGAAGATAGTAATCTTATTGGAGACATGCCAGATAGTTTTAGGATAACTACTATCGGTGCGTATCATATTAAGAGGTGGCTTGGTGAATTTGCATATCTTGATGCGATGCTGTTTGATACACCAATCATGGACGAACTTTCCAGAAGCGAACTAATAGTAGACATATCATGTCTAACTATTGCGAGCAGATATGCAAGAACAACCATTTTTAGAGAGTATTTGAGAAGTTGCTGGCGAGCTTATAGTAGTGCTCCCTCATACTTCGACCTTGAGGAGGCATTTTCATTGGGAGATGATAGTTTCCAAAGGGTTCATAAAGCAATCAAAAAAAACCAAATGGATGAGAATAAGTAATCTGTACTATTTTTGTACTAGAACTGAAGAAATAAGTTGGAGATGTTTTCCAACTTATTTCTGTCCCTGGCAGGGAAGGAGTAGATTCTAATTCTAATTCTAATTCGACGATGCCCCATTGCGAGTCAGCATCATAAATTTAGGCTAGGTGTGATACACACTTATTGACCTAATTTTAGTAATGTCGCAATGTGGTATGTTGTTAAATCAGCATCTTCATTAACCAATCAAAAGGTGATTTTAATATCTCAATGATAGTAATAAGATTTACAATTTTAATGTTTATATTCAACGTATTGAATGGATTCGTTTTTGGACTTAATGCGTTCGAAAATGAAGGTTCCCCCAGTACACTCAATGTGGTAGCGACGGACGGCATAGCAATCCTGATCGATATTGTCCTTTTTGCATTGCTGTACATAAAATCTGCGAATAATTATGTATTGAATTGTCTGTTGGTGTACCTGATTAGCGAAGTTTTTGGCTATTCCATTACTTATTTGATAGCGGGTGAATTATCTTTGTCTCCGACACTCCTGATTGACATAGTGGAGTTGTCGTTAGCGATATATGTAGCCTCATTGATAGGAGAAAAGATCATCAAATACCGCAGATATAAAACCATTTAGCTATCGATTGCCCCTTTCTTTGTTTACAGAGTGTTGCCATTAGCAATGCTTTCATGGTTTTTCCATAAAAATTTACGACTCGGTTGCACATATACAGAAAAGCCAGCGACATCAAGTTGCTGGCTTTATAACCCATCACAATATTCCGAGTCTTAGCAATGTTTAGACGTAAATTTAAGTATAAGTTGGTTAATTTCTTCAGGTTTATCGAGTTGTACCCAGTGAGTTACATCATTCACACGCGCGAATTCAAAGCTGGCATTTTCACCGATGAAATGGACAGAGTCTTTCATCTGCTTCTCACCTAAATAATGGTCATGTTCAGACCAGATACCTAAGCAAGGTGCTTGTACGACACCAAGATCTTCAGGTTTCATCGGGCGTTCTAAATTTAACGCATTGCGATACCAGTTAAGCCCTGGAACAATGTCTTTACCTTCTTTAAAGACTTCTTTCCAGTGCTCCTATTCAGAGTGATTACGAATCCATTCTTTAAACAGTTTCCAATCTTCAGCAGCTAGAAGATCTTGTGCCATTGGCAGTTGGAAGAAGAGAAATACCACGACATTTCACGTTGTTGGATATTCGGCATGCTCAGCTTGCCTATAGCCAAATGCTATGGGATAAACAATTAGCGAAAATTGCCCTCTACCGCGCCCTAGGTGGCGGCCAGATTAACCCGCCTTAGGATGGGAATAATTGGTGGCTGTATAAATATACAGTTATTGGTTTTTTTTGATACTCATTCGCTCGTTGCCAGAGTGAATTGAGTGGTGTACGAGCGTATATCTGCTTGAGTCTCAAAAGTTTAACCATAGTGACTGACGCAGGAACTGGGTTTATATGCTAAACCTGTAGTTTAATCTTTAACCGCTTGCCGTTGGCTCAACTACACCCTTTTAGGCTAATGCCTTATAGGGAATTCCTTATAGGGGATTAGCAGGCTAGCTGCTTATTATTTGATGATTAAACATAGGCCATCAAAACCTTATCTGAGTGCACTTTATTGCACGGGATATTCGTTAAGGTATTTGACAAACGTTTGTTATTAAAAGGGATTAAAGTGGAGGTTCAACATGTATTTGCATTGGAATAAACCGCGCAGTTTGTTAACAAAACCAAGTCTTATCAGTTCGTCCATTTCACTTTGCTGCGCCCTGATGGCGCTGAATGCATATGCCGAAGAAAGCGTCACTACAGACGCCGGCACCATCAATCCAAAACAAATTGCCCAATTTTTCAAACAACCCGGTTATTCACCCTACGCGGGTCGTAGTTACCCCACACGTCCCCTATGGGGCGAGTTGCATTTGCACACCTCTTGGTCGGCGGATGCGATTGCCGCGGGTACCCGTGTTGGGCCCGATGAAGCCTTAAAATATGCCGAGGGCCAAGAAATTACCTCGAGTACGGGGCAACAGGTGAAACTTTCTAGGCCCTACGATTGGATGATGGTCGCCGACCACTCCGATGCTATGGGGGTCATGAGTGCGGTGTTAGATGGTAAGAGTTCCTTAATGACGGATCCGACCCTTAAGCGCTGGCACGAGGGGATGGTGAAGGGCGGAGAGGAAGCCACTAAAGTCGTGATGGAAATGATCACGCTGCAGGGGCAAGGTAAAATCCCCAAACCTATGACAGATAAAAATGTGCAAATGGACATTTGGCATGAGATGACCGCCATCGTTGAAGGTCATAACAAGCCTGGCACTTTTACTGCGCTGATTGGTTATGAATGGACCTCAAACTACGGCGGCGGTAACAACCTTCACCGTAACGTGGTGTACCGTGACGGTAAAGCTTTAGCGGATCAAGTCCGCCCGTTAACGACCTTCGATACCGAAATCCCAAATAAATTATGGGATTGGATGCAGGCCTTCGAGGATAAAACCGGAGGTCAAGTGCTTGCCGTTCCCCATAACGGTAACCTATCAAACGGATTAATGTTCTCCACCGAAACGCCAGATGGTAAACCCATCGATGCCAAATGGGCCGAGACCCGCGCTCGCTGGGAACCTTTATACGAAATCACCCAAAGTAAAGGTACTTCGGAGCAGCATCCTACACTTGCCCCTAATGACGAGTTCGCCAATTTCGAAATTTGGGACAAAGGTAACCTAAACGTAGTGCCTAAAAAGCCTGGGATGATCGAGCGGGAATATGCAAGGGAAGCCCTAAAACAGGGGTTGAAGCTGGAGGGTAAATACGGCACTAACCCCTTCAAATTTGGACTTGTCGGTTCTTCCGATGATCACACGGGGATTTCATCCACCGAGGAAAATAACTACTTCGGTAAATTCCCCGCAAGTGAACCTAGCGCCGAGCGCTCCGTCGGTAACGCCTTCGACTTTGAAGGCCGCACCGTAAAAGATTGGCAACTCGGGGCGTCGGGTTTGACTGCGGTCTGGTCAGATGAAAACACCCGTGCATCGATTTGGGATGCGATGAAGCGTAAGGAAGTCTACGCCACAACGGGTACCCGAATATTCCTGCGTTTCTTTGGCGGTTGGACCTTTGAAGAAAAAGATGCCCTTGGTCGTAATCCAGGGGCGATTGGTTACAGTAAGGGCGTGCCTATGGGGGGCGATCTCACGACACCAACCAATGGCGCCAAAGCGCCAAGCTTCTTAGTTGCTGCGGCTAAGGATCCCTATTCGGGTAACTTAGATAGGATCCAAATCGTTAAGGGCTGGCTCGATAAGAAAGGTGTACCGCAGGAGCAAATCTATAACGTGGTCTGGGCAGGGGATCGTAAGCTCGATGACAAGGGTAAACTGCCCCCCGTGGGTAACACTGTGGATGTGGCCAATGTGACTTGGTCCAACACCATAGGCGCGCCCGAACTTATCACTGTGTGGAAGGATCCAGACTTTGATCCCTCACTCAAGGCGTTTTACTACGCCCGCGTCATTGAAATTCCAACCCCACGTTGGACGGCCTACGACAAAGCTTATTTTGCAGAAGCTAAGTTTACCGAAGACGTGCCAATGACTGTCAACGAGCGTGCCTATTCATCACCCATTTGGTATGCCCCTAAAAAATAGTGGATGAGTGCTTCACTTGTTACCTTAACTTACTGATATAGTAAGTTTAAGGTACAAGTGAAGCGTTTCACTGAATAACAATAATGGCGGTTTATGAGAACATTTTTGCGCGAACCTTTATTGCATTTCTTATTGATAGGAGCCTCGTTGTTTTTGGTGTTTGACTATCGAAACTCCACCCCAGAAGTCACCTCTCAAAAAAGCATCCACGTGACCCAAGCCGATATCGACAATATGCGTCACAACTTCGCCAATACCTGGCAGCGTTTACCCACAGAGCAAGAGTTATCCCGGTTGATTGAGGAAAAGGTGCGGGATGAAATTACCTACCAGGAGGCGCTGAATCTTGGGCTCGATAATGATGATCTCTATATCAAACGAAGGTTAAGGATGAAATTAGAATCCATCTATATCGACCTCGCCGCAAACGATGCCCCCAGCATTCAGGCGCAGCAGGATTACCTAAAACGCCATCAGAAAGCGTTCTATATCGAAGGGCAACTGAGTTTCTCCCAGGTGTTCTTTAGCCCTAGTCATAACATTGAGGCGCTAAATCAATTATCTTCTACCGTACTCACAACGCTCAATCAGGCTGGGTCGGAGCTCAATATTGACGAACTCGGGGATGCAACCCTGCTGGATAGACGCCAATCGATGATGTCGCTTGTCACCCTAAGGAACCAATTTGGTCAGGCCTTTGCCGATGAAGTTGATCGCCTTGAGCCCGGTAAATGGTTTGGCCCTGTACGCTCACTCTACGGTTACCACTTAGTCAGAGTGGAACAAAAAATTCCCGGTTATCTGCCAACGCTTGAGGAAGTTAAAGTCAGCGTCGAGCAGGGACTAATAAGTGAGCGCAGACAACAATTGTTAGATGCCGAGTACCAATTGCTGCGGGACCAATATTCCGTGGTGATTGATAGCCCCGCGCCGGCCCCATCGACTTCCCAGGGGGCGGCACGATGAAGCACTGCTGCCGTTTTGTTGTGCTGTTGAGTTTGCTGTTAACCATCCTTGGATTTCAGGCGCTGGCCCATGAGAGTCAGCCCGGGGTTGTTGAAATAAAACAGCTCGATAACCTGCGTTATCAAGTAGTGTGGAAGGCACCTATCTATTACGGTAAACCCCATCCAGCCTCATTAGTGCTGCCAGAAAGCTGGAAATTAGTGGCGCCAGTTACCCAGTTTGCGACTAAAGATGCCAATATCACCACCAAGATTGTAGCAATCGAAGCGGGGCAATTTAATGGAGCCACGCTTTCTTTCCCCAAGCTTGAGCAGACTATCACCGATGTGATGATTCGCACTGAGCTAAAGGATGGCAGTCAATTTACCTACCTTGCGAGCCCGACTAAAGCTTCAATCACGCTAAGGGGGGAGAGGAGTCATGCCCAAACCGCCCTTGAGTATACCGAGCTGGGTATTCACCATATTTTATTAGGTGTTGATCATCTGTTGTTTGTGCTTGGCTTAATGCTGATTGTCCAATCTAAACTGGCGTTATTTAAAACCATTACCTCCTTTACCCTTGCACATTCACTCACCCTAGGTTTAGCGACCTTGGGGCTTGCGATAATGCCACTGCCGCCACTCAACGCTGCCATTGCGCTTTCGATCCTCTTTCTTGGGCCAGAAATTGTCAGGGCAAGGCGAGGGCAGCGCAGCCTGACCATAGATTATCCGTGGTTGATTGCCTTTGGTTTCGGTCTTTTGCACGGCTTTGGGTTCGCCAGCGGCTTAAGCACTACGGGCATGCCGAAATCTGAACTCCCGCTGGCGTTGCTGTCCTTTAATATCGGGGTCGAGCTCGGACAAATTGGCTTTGTTATCTTAGCCCTCTGTCTTGTGGCTGCCTTTAGGGTATTACAGCTGCAATGGCCTCGCTGGGTGACTTGGCTACCGGGTTATACCGTGGGTGGACTTGGGGCCTACTGGACAATCCAAAGGACATTAATGCTGTAGTCGCAGGCGAGGGTAATAAGACCTGTGTTGTAATTGACCTTATATAAGTGAGTTAAAGGGAAAAGAATGCATTTAAAAATAAGTCACTATTCGTATCGACTGCTTCTTATTATCGCCCTGTTGCCATTTTGGGCAGAGGCCCATGTCGACAGTCACCAAGCCTTAGGCTTTACCACAGGGCTTGGTCATCCCTGGTCGGGGTTAGATCATATTCTGGCAATGGTGGCCATTGGGATCTGGGGCGCGCAGCTTGGTCGTCCCGCAGTGTGGCTGTTACCCGTCGTTTTTCCGATGATGATGGCCTTTGGTGGCATGTTAGGTTTGCTCGGGGTGCCATTCCCAAGTGTGGAGGCCGGCATTGCGATATCGGCTATCGTGCTCGGGCTTATGGTGCTGTTCGAAGTTAAAGGCAATATGCAGCTCATTGTCGCCCTAGTGGGCTTCTTTGCACTGTTTCACGGTTATGCCCATGGCACTGAACTTCCCGAGGGGCAGAGCGGTTTACTCTATTCGATGGGCTTTGTGGTCGGGACTGGGCTATTACATGGTATTGGGATTGGTTTAGGGCTACTGCATCGATTCCAGTACGGACGATTAGCCCTTCGCGCTGCAGGCTCCATCGTGATGCTGATGGGCGGAGTCTTTTTATGGCAGGCCATGGCATAGACTATTAGTTCTGAGGCCTAGACCATAGACCTAGTCAATAGCCCAATAGGCACAGGTTTAAGCCAATCTTTTATAGGATATTTTTAGGACACTCAATTGAGACAAACTAGCGCCCCTAGGTTGGCGAGTACGTTAACCAATCCATTTCATTTCACTAAGCTACTTTTGATTAAGTTACTTATTCTGCTTGGGTTAATGCTGCCAAGCACCGCCCATGCCCATCTGGTGAACACAGGTTTAGGGCCAGTCTACGATGGGATAAGCCATTTATTTATTACTCCAGAAGATTTGCTGACTACTATCACCCTCGCGCTTTACTGCGGCTTAATGGGCGCAAAAACGGGGAGATTGGGCATGTTTGTTTTTCCTATCGCTTGGGCTATCGGTGGGTTCATTGGACTGCAAGTGACGATTGATACGACTTGGCCGATTGCCGCCTTCTCCTTTGTTTTTTTAGGCCTGATTTTGGCGGCGGACTTGTTGCTACCTAAAGGGATACTCATTTTCGTGATGGCGTTAATTGGCGTATGTCATGGGGCGATTAATGGCGAAGCCCTGCAAAATGAAACAATTCAAAGTGGATTTATGCACACGGGGTCAGGACTCTTGGGGCTCATTGGCACTGTCATCACATTGTTTATCCTGATGACACTCTTTAGTGCCTTAGTTGTGACCTTAAAAGCGGCTTGGTCAAAGATTGCCGTGCGGGTATTTGGCAGTTGGGTATGTGCCAGTGGCATCTTGATGTTTGGCTGGTATCTTAAAGGACTAGGTTTATAAGTTTGCGGTTTTAGATACCTAATATGTGCTTAAATGTATGTGTAATTTAATTGACGGATGAAATTATTTATACGATTTAAGTGATTGTTATTTATTAGTAAATATCTTGATCTTCTGCTTTTGCTTATTCATTTATCCTTCCTATACTCGAATAGTTAGGTTCCTTGATCTGATCCAATTATTTTGGATGTCTCGCTAAATTAGTAAACTCGCTTATTGATACCCCCAAAACATTCACACTCCAGAATTTAAAACTGAAGCACTGAAGCTCGTTCAGGAAATTATTGTAGCTGCATCTGCCTGTGATTTAGGAAATTCCTTCCTCAGTTTCTTTAGCGCTAAATGCGGGTTGCAATACTTATGATAATCCGAGAAATCGAGATTAGAGCAAAAACGTTAACAAGGAATTGTCCCTGGCAGGGAAGGGGGAGATTCTAATACGACGAAGCCCCAAAACTTGTTTCAGATGACTGAACTAGCACTACTTGGTACTGGTTTATTGACCTAAATTTAGTAATGATAGAAAGTGTCTACGGCATCAGTAGTGATTCACTGGCCTGACGGGCTTAACGCTCAGCGTACGAATAACATTTTGAAATCATGGATAGGACGATGAGCAAAAATCAGAAAACTGCATTTTGGTCGATTTTTATAGCTTTCTGTGTTGTTGCAACTGCAACCATATATTCGCAGGGAGCATTTGAAAATCTACAGTTTGGTGGTGCTTTAATATTAACCATATTGTATTTGATCTGTGAGTTCTTTATTCATTTTTATATAAAGAAGAACCCCACCGAAGTAGAAAAATGGTTTCAAAAGTAATGTCATTACATCACGGTGCTATTTTTTGCCCCCAAAGAGAGTTATGGGCAGTTGTATTGAGTTCGAAGGTTTTTAGTCGATGACCAAATTTTAGTAATGTTACACATTGCATTTTGACCGAGAATCACTTTCAAATACCTAAATTGACATAAAATACATTATGTTACAAAATTGTATCCTCGACTTAAGGATGTAGTCGTCGTAGCAAAAATCTTGATTTTTTTACATTTATACAGAAAGGATTTTGAACAATGAAAAAGCATTTATTAATTGCCTTATTAGCAGGTTGCAGCTTGACAGCTTATGCTGAGACTTACGATATATCCGCAAAATATATGGTAGGAGCAGAATACGAAGGGAATTTGACTTTTAAAGCTGATGAAGGAAAGCTGGCATCATATTCTGATGACCAACTTAAAACATTTGGGGTCATTGTTCATAAAAAATCAGACGAACAAGTTATTATGAACTTAGATTTTGTAATGGGTGAATATTCAAGCAAAACAGATGTAGTTTTAGATCTCAATCGTGAAGCTGAACTAAATTTTGGTGATCAGAAATTCATTGTCACGGTAAAAAAACACTCAATATGAGTCTCAACATTCTATTCAAGGCATTCCCTATTTAGGGAGCGCCTTTTATCTTAAGTAATAAATTTATAAAACAGATAAATGACTAGACGACTAGAGGTCGAGTCTTTACCTTATCATTGTGGTTTTGCTGCCCCATTCGGAGTTACGGAAATCAATGCCTGTCCAATTTAAGTAATCAAGTTGAGCGAATTTTAGTAATGATTAAAAGTGTCTACTATTACTGGATCAGTTCACTTAGCGAGATGTCCAAATGTAGCGGTTCAGAGTGATATCATTCATTACTAATTCAGTTTTCAAGTTTCTGTCCTTTTAGCTTCAGCTTTAGCTTGGTACATCTGTGTATCTGCCTGTTGAAGCAGTTCGTTAATAGAGGTTTGGGTTCCATCATATACAGCAAACCCGATACTGAGAGAGGCCCTAAGGGGCTGTTGTTGCCAAATGAGTGGATGAGATTTAACCGCAGTTTGAATTTTGTCTACCATGGCTTGTATATGTTTAGGGGAATCAAGATTTCGCAAAATTACGATGAATTCATCACCACCAATACGAGCAACAGTGTCACTATTGCGTACATTGTCTACTAGCAGATTGGCAACATGTTTTAATAATTCGTCTCCTGCAGCATGTCCTAACTCATCATTTACACCTTTAAAGCCATTTAAATCAATGTTTAGCAGTGCGAACATGGGCTTATCTGCTCTTTGCAAGAGTTCTTGTAGCTGATTCATTAAACAACGACGATTTGAAAGTTGGGTTAATTCATCTCGTAGTGATGCTTTGTGAGCTAAATGATAGTTACGATAGAGTAATACGATTAAAAAATAGGTAAAAATCGCGGAAAACCCGCCAATACTGTAAATTATTACTTTGGCAAGGGTGATAAGTTGATCATCTTTTAAGTGATATTTGGCTGCAAGTGTCCATTGGCCATTTGGTACATTAATTGGTAATTCAATATCTGGCTCTTCAAAAACGGAATCTGAACCGTAGACGATTGAATCGCCAATGCCATCCTTATTGACCTTTCTGATACTGATGTTGGCATCTTGCACATGAGTGATACCTGAATTCATCAGCAACTTGTTGGAGTCTATAACAATACTCACACTGCCCCAATATACCTGATTTAAGGGGTAATCACTGTAGATGGGGTAGCGGGCGATGAGCCCAAGACCACCTTGTACGAGAGTTAATGGGCCAGCGATATAGACGCCTCCAAGTTGTTTAGCAAGTTCAATCGAACGCCTCTGCACTGGGTTAGTTTTGACATCAAATCCAACGGCTTTCTCGTTGCCTTGTAGTGGATATACATGACTGATGACATCATTGGGAGCAATACCTACATTACGGACATAGTGGGCTTTATCGACTAATTTTGTTGCGATCATTTCCCAATTTTCAATGGCAAAATCAGGATTAATGGTTACAACAGTCGCTAGACTATCTGCAAGGTAGGTATCGATGAAAATTGATGCTTCAATTTCTGATCTAATGAGTGCGATTTGATTACGCATAATATCAGTTGCTATAGCACGATGGCGCTCTGAATAGAGACTTGTCATTAGTCCAAGAATTAACATGCTAACGACAAGGTACACCATGGTTAAAAACCAAAAACCGATACGAGGGCGGAAAATTGAGCCGAGATGAGACGATTTCATTAATTCTCAGATTTTAAGGATTTATTTGTTTCAATAATCATAGCAAACAAGGAACAGCAGAATAATTGACAGAGTCAAAAAATCTGTTTTGAACTAAACGTCAGAATTTTATTGACCACTAAGAGAGGTTTGCCCCTGGCCCCCTCTGGCAGGGAGGGGGGAGTTTCTAATACGACGATGCCCCAAAGCTTGATGGGAACATCGAATATGACTTTGGTTCCCCTAAGCAGTAGACCTAATTTTTGTAATGTTACAAAGTGTTTTTACCTAATTACAATGTATGATTAAGGCCAAACAAATCCGACTGAAGATTCTGGTTAGATTCTAAAATTTTGGTCAAATTTAGTTGGTAAACACAGTATTTTTGATAGATATGCAACCACAATGTGAAAAATGTAAATTTGTGTTATTAGTTTGTTGACGCTAAAGTGGAATTAATCAATTATATATTTGGAGAAATTACCACCTTCATCAACACTGATAAATTAAAGGGATTTATTCATGAAAAAATCAATCGTTTCACTATTCTTGTTTATGACTTCTTTTTACGTTTTGGCTGGCACTGTAACAACATGTACAAATAGCTGCGTAATAACGCAGTCATCAAATGGGACTATTAACATTGTTAATTGTTGTGGGGGAAGGGTCATAACAACTATAACTACAGATGAAAAATAATCATGACCGCACTAGATAAAAATTCAGCAATTCTAACTCTGGCGATTATTGTTGCAGGAATGACTGCTTATTATGTTTTTAGTAAAAATGGCAAAGTAGAGCCAAATAATTCTCTGGAATCTGTTGCTAGTATTAAAGTAGTAGGTGGTACAGAGATGTATACAGAAAATACTAATCCTGAATTAAAAGCTACTAAGCTGGCAGATAAAACAGCGGTCAGTATCACTCCGATTGAAGAGGTTGTGGATAGAGGTGAATTTAATGATCTTCAGCTAGTTAACAAAGGTAATGCGGTTGATGGAGCTAGATTAGTAGCCCTTATGTCAGGGACAGGCTTTGATGCAGCGGTAAGTAAACTGGAGTACGTTCCAAATAAAACTCTCGAAACAGTAAAGTTTGAAAACGGTCTAAGTGAATATATTCATAGTTATAAGTTAAACTCACATTTCACTGATTACAAAGTTGGATGTGATAACAAAATTTGTTTAGCTTATTTCGTCTCACCCACTAAGGAGGATTTGGATTTATTTGCAGCCGACTTTACAAATGGCAATGAAAGTCCGATGCACAAATCAGGATTTGTTAATTTTGTGATTAATGAAGTTGATAACGGATTTGAATATCGCGTTTCGTTTAACTCTGATCCTAGTGTGAATTCAATAACATTTCCCAACTAAATTTTTTTGGAATTTTTCTCTCCAATTCAGAGATTTTTTCTAAAATGAGATTGTTTGTTATTTTGGTAAGAACCTAAGTTAAATCAAGAACAATAATTGATCTAACTTAGGTTATTTGTATAAATTCTACTTACTTATTATTGATGTTCCTGAAGTTCCATTTGATTTTTTGGGGAATGATTATTGGCTGAACTCATGACGAAAATAGCGACAGATTTTATCTTCGCTTTTTTCAAGTTCAGTAAAATCGGGGCAAATCTTTTCATCTTAACTCGCCGTCGTTTGGGGTGTGACTCTGGCGCAGTTGCATCTACTAATTTGAACAGCAGACCTTGATTGGCGAATAAACCATTGCCACACTTCTGCTAATCTGAAATGTCATGATTAGAGCAAAAGTCCTAACACGCTTTTGTCCCATTTTTTCTATCCTGAGTTAAATTAAATACTCTCAGGTGTTTCCATTCAGGCTTAAGGTAGTTCTGTTTTTTGGATGAGGATTCTACATGTGTGGTCGCTTAAGTATTGATGGACTGGCAATAGCCGATAGGGTTTCTGCCCAAATAGGGAGCCGATATAGTCCCCAGACTAATCTTGACTTAAGACCGACGGAGCAAATCTCAGCCATTGTGACCGATGATACGCAATTTAAAGTGCTAACATGCGCCTGGGGCATCAAGCCTTTATGGTCAAAGACGTTACTTATCAACGCTCAATCAGAATCTGTTCGTGAAAAGAAGACCTTCGCTAAAGCATTTAGCGACAATCGTTGCTTAATCCCTTGTAGTGGTTGGTATGAATGGCGAGCTGAAGGGGGCAAAAAGAAACAAAAATACCTGTTCAGCGAGCAGAATGATGCGCCTTTATACATGGCAGGTATCCTTTATGAGTTTACTGACGTATTCCAAGTCGTGACCTTAACAACGAAGCCAACCGAGCAGTGTGCTCAATATCATTCACGCATGCCATTGTTAATACCGCCCAATGATATGGATTTTTGGCTTCGCTCTTCCATTAATGAGCTCGAGCCTTTGCTCATGCCTCCAGTAACCATTCCCATTAAAATACAGCCTTGTAGTTAAAGCCACCGACAAAGTTGTTCTACACTTTGTGAGAACGACAAGACAAGGAGGTTGTATGTTAATCGTGACTCGCAAAGCAGGGCAGTGTGTTTATTTATCAAATATCTATGATGCAGAAGGCAACAGATTGCCAGATATCAAAGTCGTCACATTAGGTGATGATAAAGTCGGTATCGACGCTGATTTGAGCGTCTGCATTTTACGTGATGAACTTTATGACCCCCATTTAAATTATCGTTAAGCCACTGAATATAAGTGAATTATGAATACCATTTGCTAACGGAGTTTCTCTCGCTATAATAACTGTATATCCATACAGTGGTGATTAAAGTGAGAGTCTATCCCTTAATTCCTTGGCCTGCACACGCAGGTATCAGTGGCTTTGAAAGTCCAGCAGCAGAATACGCACAGCGCCGATTAAGTATCGATAACTTGTTGATACTACATCCCAGCGCAACATTTTTTCATGCTGCACCGGATGATTCGATGAAACGGGTGGGCATATTCGACAATGATTTGTTGGTTGTTGACCGCCATGTCACCCCTAGAACGGGTTGCATTATCGTCGGTAAATACAACGGGGAGAGGATTTGTAAAATCTTCGACCAGCAAAACAAGCAGCTGATGTCTTCAGATGAAAACCTACAAACAATACCGATACATGATTATGATGACTTCACGGTTGAAGGCGTCGTCATTCGTTCACTCAGACAACACCAGCACATCAAGGGCATCGTCGCGCCATCGTTTGAGTATTCACACCTGCGAGGTGGTCTTGATGACTTGCTCTTAGGCCATCCTTCTGCGACCTGGTTCGGCATTGCTCGCGGAGATTCAATGCAGGATGAAGGCATTTTCAATGGTGATGTCATCATAGTTGATAGGAAAACCCTTGCTCAGCAAGGCTCCGTTATCGTCGGACAGTTTAACGGTGAGTTTGTTTGCAAAATATTTGATAAGAAACGCAGGCTGTTGCTGTCATCAAATGAACGTTATCCTGCCATCCCAATTCGAGATTTCGATACCTTCAGTGTGGAAGGTGTGGTGACAAGTTCAGTACGTTTCCATTTCAAATCGTCATTATTGAGTACATGGCCATGTACGCACTAGTCGATGCCAACTCGTTTTATTGCTCGGCAGAACAAGTCTTTCGTCCTGACTGGCGTGGAAAACCTGTCATCGTCCTCAGCAATAATGATGGGTGTATTGTGGCAGCAAACCGCCAGGCAAAAGAGCTCGGTATCCCTAAGTTTGCCGCCTATTTTCAAGTCAAGGCCCAATGCGAAAAGCTCGGTGTGATTGCATGCTCTAGTAACTACGAGCTTTATGCGGATTTATCCGCAAAAATGATGGACATCATTGGCCAGTTTGCGCCAGAACAGCACATCTATTCCATCGATGAATCCTTCCTGTCGTTTAAACATTGCCACACTGCCATTCCATGCCTTTTAACCCATGGTCAACTCATCCGCAAAACCGTGTGGAAAGAAGCACGTTTACCTGTGTGTGTTGGACTAGGACCCACATTGACCTTAGCCAAAGCCGCCAATCATGCCGCCAAGAAATTAGCGGGTTATCAAGGAGTTTGTCTAATTGATAATGAACCTGACCGCATTGCCATCCTCAAGCAGCTCTTAGTCTCAGATGTCTGGGGAATAGGGCGCAGAATCAGTAAAAAGCTTGAGCTCATGGAAATTCGTAGCGCCTATCAGTTGGCACAAATGCCGCCAGGACTGGCACGAAAGCAGTTTAATGTCGAAATCGAGCGAACGGTTCGTGAACTTAACGGTGTGGCTTGTAAGCAATGGGACCAAACGAAGGCCGATAAACAACAGATATTTTCGACTCGCTCAGTCGGTGAACGCATAACGGATTTCGATTCATTACTGCAAGCACTCAGTAAACACGTCGGCATTGCAGCTGCAAAGGCGAGGGCACAAGGTTCTCGTTGTAAGACCATGCTGATTTTTGCCAATAATTCTCCCTACGATGAGCGTCCACTCGGCTTTAAAACGCTGATTCATTTTCCATGCGCCACGAACTGCACCATAGAAATGACCCAAGCAATAACGGTCGCGGCGCCGCAATTATTTCGACAAGGTATCAGATACTACAAGATTGGTGTCGGTCTAATAGAACTTGAAAGTGAGTATTTTCAACAGTTTGATTTATTCAATCGTGCTAAAGCCAATCCCGCGCTGATGACTGCGTTTGATAGTATTAATCAACAATTTGGACGTGACACCGTGTTTTTGGCCGCACAAGGCATTGAACAGAAATGGGCAATGCGAAGGGAGTTTTTAACACCGCAATATTCGACAAGATGGGACTGCATACCAAGCATCAAATGCTGAACTCAAATAGTGGTGACGCTACGTGAATTCTGGAACACTTAGCAAGGCTATCTAACGAAAGATTCACGTAGCGTAACATTTATAAACCGTAAAACGTCATCAAAACCAGTCAGTATTTTCCTTTAAAGCGTTTCATACCACAAAGTTAATCATCAATTACCGATTTCAGACCTTAATTAATAATAGGTCTAGACGCCACAGGCGTAAAAACTGACGGCAAACCCTCACGAAAAAGATAAAGCATGCACGTAGGAACGCGTTCATCAATACGAAATTAGGTAATTTTGTTGGGAATCGTAGTCAGTATTTTTGGAAATTAAATCGGCATTTTTGACGTGATTACAAAGGTTGAAATCACATGTTTAATTTAAATTTCAATAAGTAGGGCTATTCTCATCTGATCAAGGATTTTCATCGGGAAGATCAATTACCAAATTGCATATGTACAAGATCACAAACACAATGAATTTAACATAATATACATTGTGCGCAGTTTTGTGTAGGAGGGATTTGGGGGGCCGATTTAGCCATTTCACAATTATCAGCACTAACTCTTGTGATTCTGTCAATATCAGTCAAGTACATGCAAATGATCTAAAGGCTTATTGAACGCACTTTCATGTCGCTCGACTTGTGTAGTGTGTAAATACTTTGAAGTCGTGTCGATACTTTCATGTCCCGCGTCGGCTTGCACATGGGATAATGGACGACCATTAATATTGATGTCATGAGTTATTCCTGTATGGCGAATATTATGGGCCGTAAGTTTGCGCATTTGCTGGGCGTCGAAATCAAAACCGTCAGCTTGGGCATTATCTGCAGCAGTATCAATAATGAACTGAATATCATCACGGATTTGGCGAATGCCTAGGTTTGCATTGATGACACCGACTTCACGGCCACGTCCTGCTGCACGGTGACGAACGAACAATGGATGACCATCATTTTGGCTTGGTAAATCAGATAAGCCTAAAAACTGCCGATAGTTAACTAAACCCGCCAACAACGCTTTTGAAATCGCAACACTGCGTTTTTTGCCACCTTTACTTTGCGGAATATGAAAACTCCAAATTCCGGACTGCAGATTTTGTCTAAATTGTCCCATAACAGGCGAATAACCAACCCTTGCCGAAACGTCAGAAATACGCAAATAGCAGGAATAAATTAATGAAATTAAGAATAAACTGCGCTCGTGAACTTCTGGTGTATCCTGAGCAAGTTTTGTCACAGTGCTCATTACATAGGACCATTGTAATTGTGTGAAAGCTAATGTGTTTTCATCATCATCGGATTGACGTACAAACTGTTTATTGACGGAGAATCGACTGTGATTAAGCCAGATTTGTGCCGGGTTTCGCTCACAAAACTCCTCACTCATAAGATAACTATAAAATGAAGATAGGATGGCTATTTTAGTCTTAAGCGCATTGTCACTTAAGGTGTATGGCTGAATTTGCCCGAGTTTTTTCTTGCCCACAAATGGACGCCACAACTCATTAGGTACCCGCTCACCCCGCAGTTTATCGAGCTTAAATTGGGGTACATTGAAATAGCCAATAAGTGCCTGTGGTGGGTTTAAACAGTAATCAACATAACGGCTCATGTCTTTACGAAGTACCTGCGTTGGTGAAATACAGGCTTCATCAAAGCACCAATGCAGGAATGTGGTAACCTCACTACGGTAGGCTTTGTAGTTGTTTTCGCTGTGCTTTTGCTCGAATAACCAATCACTTGCGTGCTCTAATACCAAGCCAGCATCGGGAATATCCCCAAGACTTAACGCTGTGATGTATTGATTAACGACGCTATTACCTTGTTGAATGAATTCAATTGAATCAAAAAGCGGTAAAGCCGGAGGGTTTTTCATATTATTCATAATTTTTAGATAGTTAGACTATGATAATACTTTAACGCAAATGCCGATAACGTTATTTATCGGCATTTGCGTTAATACTAATTTTCCGACAATTGAAATGTGTACATTGCGCACAGCTTAATCCATTTTGGCAACAGCTAAGACACAGCTTCCAAACTTGACGTTTTGATTGGGTATCTAAACAGGTAAAATCCGCCGCACATAAGCTACCATTTCGAATAAGTTGCGCTAATTTATCCACACTTATTGAAAGGTGTATCCTTTCCTGCATCGCTCACCCCTACTATTTGCAAAGAGACTTCAAAATACCACTCGCAAATAGGAATTGTTATCATTAAATACTGATTATGGTCACTCACCTTCCTCTTAGGATGATTAGTAATGACATTATCTTAAAGCCTGTATTTAAGTTTTATCACTATGGAGTGAGCAGCAAACACAATGGATCTTATTCCTTAAAATTGAAGCGCCCTACTCTTTACAAAGATGGCATGTCCTTTGTTGATTAAAGCAAGTTCCCTTCCTTCTCAGACTTAGCAACAACATGTCATTTTTTCAGCAGATGTAACCCCAACTAAATAAGCATGAGTGTTAGGCGCGATGTATTTATCGAAAACGTCACAAAGAATGGATAAGCATTTACGGCGTTGAACACAGAAGTTAACCGCCTAAAAAGCGCTCTTAAAACCGAGTCTATTAGTCCATCATTGACTATATTGACCTTGGTACTTTTTTGAGAGGATTGTTATTATTACGTTAATTAAGTAATTGCTTATTTGGGGCTATCAGCTAAAAAGTCAAAGATAGCAGTATACTTTTCTCCGTTTTTATTGAAATCGATAAATCCACGCCACACCATATAACCACTACTACATGAGCCATAGATAAACTGCCCTTGATAATGATTTTTATCCATTTGATGAATATTTACAGGGATAACCCCCATAAACATATCTCTTCCCTCTAAACGTACACTTAAAACATCAACATTTTCAGAGAATAGCATATTCAATTTTATCGGCTTTTCAGAGGGTGCATCATCGGGGTCCATGCTTAATTCAATATTAATATTCCCGATCGATTTAAGGCATTTCCCGCGACTAAACTCGCACAATGAAGCATCATTTCCAATGGATTTTGATGGTATTTCAACGTTTTTATCGGAAGCAGTCAGAATTACCAACAATATTAGCGGCAACAGGAGAAGATAGTACTGTTTTTGCACAAATTTTAACCTTCCATTGCAAGATGTTAACATTCTATTGCAGAGGTTGATCTGGATCAACTTTCTAAGGCTATCTTCGGTTTCTTTTTCGACTATGCTCAAGTATCATCGTCTAGCCTTACTTTTGAGCATTAATGTGAGGTTAACGCATTGACACGGAGTGAAAACCCGAATAGGGAAAGCCGCTCTGTGCCACTATAAACAGGTAAAGTTCGCTTTACTAAAAGAAAAGTAATAAGCAGTGGAAGCATTATGATGAACCATTCCCAGCCAACCGGCGCTGATTACAATTACACCATTGTCCGCCAATTTGCCTTAACCACTGTATTGTGGGGTATTGTTGGTATGTCAGTCGGTGTATTGATTGCGGCTCAGTTAATCTGGCCACATCTGAACTTCGATACCCCTTGGTTAACGTATAGTCGCTTGCGACCATTACACACCAATGCGGTGATTTTCGCGTTCGGAACATCAGCCCTTTTCGCAACATCCTATTATGTCGTACAACGCACCTGTCAAACCCGTTTATTTGCGCCTAAATTAGCCGCATTTACCTTCTGGGGTTGGCAAGCCATCATTCTATCAGCCGTCATTACCCTGCCATTGGGTTACACCAGTGGTAAAGAATATGCTGAATTAGAATGGCCAATCGATATCGCTATTGCGATCGTTTGGGTTTCCTATGCAGTAGTGTTCTTCGGCACTATTATCAAACGAACAACATCGCATATTTATGTCGCGAACTGGTTCTTTGGTGCATTTATCATTACCGTTGCCGTACTTCACATTGTTAACTCAATGGCTGTGCCAGTAAGCTTATTTAAGTCTTACTCAATGTACAGTGGCGCCGTCGATGCAATGGTGCAATGGTGGTATGGTCATAATGCGGTAGGTTTCTTACTTACAGCTGGCTTCTTGGGGATGATGTATTACTTCGTTCCTAAGCAAGCAGGTCGTCCTGTTTATTCTTACCGTCTGTCTATCGTCCACTTCTGGGCGTTGATTGCACTTTATATTTGGGCTGGCCCTCACCATTTACATTACACTGCGCTGCCTGACTGGACCCAGTCATTAGGTATGGTAATGTCGCTGATCCTATTCGCGCCTTCATGGGGTGGTATGATCAACGGTATCATGACCTTATCTGGTGCCTGGCACAAACTGCGTACCGATCCTGTATTGCGTTTCCTAGTTGTTTCATTGTCATTCTACGGTATGTCTACCTTTGAAGGCCCAATGATGGCAATCAAGACGGTTAACGCCCTCTCCCACTACACAGACTGGACCGTAGGTCACGTTCACTCAGGCGCGCTAGGCTGGGTAGCGATGGTGTCTATTGGTTCACTTTACCACTTAGTGCCAGTACTTTATGGCCATGGCCGCATGTATAGCACTCAGTTAGTCAACGTCCATTTCTGGTTAGCGACTATCGGTACTGTACTGTATATCGTTGCAATGTGGATTTCGGGTGTAATGCAAGGTCTAATGTGGCGTGCAGTAAACGCTGACGGTACCTTGACCTATAGCTTTGTTGAAGGTCTAGAAGCGTCTTATCCATTCTACTTTGTCCGTTTCCTCGGTGGCTGTTTCTTCGTGACCGGTATGTTGTTAATGGCATATAACGTTTTCCGCACCGTGAAAGCCCCTAAAGATTCATTGCCAGCACTGGCTGAAGCAAACGCAGCTTAAGGAGCAATTACGATGAAATTTAATCATGAAATAGTTGAGAAAAACATCGGATTGCTCGCGATCTTTACCGTGATTGCTATCAGCTTTGGTAGCTTGGTTGAGATCACGCCGCTGATTTTCCAAAAGGACACCACTGAACCCGTTGAAGGTTTAAAGCCTTATACAGCGCTGCAGCTTGAAGGTCGCGATATTTATGTGCGTGAAGGTTGTTACAACTGCCACAGCCAAATGATCCGCCCTCTTCGTGCTGAAACTGAGCGCTACGGTCACTACTCTGTGGCCGGTGAATCCGTTTGGGATCACCCTTTCCAATGGGGGTCTAAACGTACAGGCCCAGATTTGGCCCGTGTGGGTGGTCGCTACAGCGACAAATGGCATGAAGTTCACATGATTGACCCACGTGCAGTGGTACCCCAATCGAATATGCCAGGCTTCCCTTGGCTTGCCGAGAATAAGCTAGACGGCAAATTGACCGGTGACAAGATGACTATTCTACGTAACATGCATAAAGGCGGTTACAAGGGTAACGATCTATACACCGACGAAGAAATTGCAGGTGCTCAGAAGGCGGTAGAAGGTAAAACCGAACTCGAAGCCTTGATTGCATATCTTCAGTCTTTGGGTCACGCACTCAAATAAGGAGGCAATATATGGATTACGGCACATTACAAGGAATATTAACCCTCATTGTGATGCTGACCTTCGTCGGTATATTTGCTTGGGCATATAGCTCGCGTCGTCAAAAAGCCTTTGATGAAGCAGCTAACCTAGTGTTTTCCGATGAGGAACTCACAAAGGTATCGAAGGACTCAGGAGAGAATAAGTAATGAGTAGCTTCTGGAGTATTTGGATTAGCGTACTCTCGTTAATTGTGATTGCTGGATGTATCTTCCTGCTGCGCGCCTGTTCTAAGAACAATACGCACGTAGAAGAAGGTGAATCTATGGGGCACAGTTTCGATGGTATCGAAGAACTCAATAACCCACTGCCAAAATGGTGGAGTTATATGTTCTATATCACAATCGTGTTTGGTTTAATTTACCTAGCCTTGTTCCCTGGCTTAGGTAACTACCAAGGCCTACTTAATTGGACTAGCTCTAACCAAAGCATCGGTACAGAAAAAGGCATTAAGGCCGATTCTGCTGCTGCGATTGAATTAGCAGCCAAAGAAGGCCGTTATGTGCAGTACGATCAGGAAGTCAAACACGCTAACGATAAATATGGCCCAATTTTCGCGGCTTACTTGGCAACACCACTCGAGGAGCTGGTGAAAAACCAAGAGGCACTAAAAGTGGGTGGTCGTTTGTTCTTGCAAAACTGTGCTCAGTGCCATGGTTCTGATGCACGCGGTAGCAAGGGCTTCCCGAACCTGACAGACAGTGATTGGTTATATGGTGGCGATTTGGCAACCATCAAAACCACTATCATGAACGGACGCCATGGTATGATGCCCCCTAAAGGTGGTCTGCCAATTGATGATAGCGAAATTGCCGGTCTTGCCGAATATGTCGTTAAGTTATCAGGCCGTGAACACGATGCAACTTTGGCTGCACAGGGCCAAGGTTCATTCATGAAAGGCTGTTTTGCCTGCCATGGTATGGACGCGAAAGGTAACAAGCTAATGGGTGCTCCTGACTTAACCGACGATGTTTGGTTATACGGTGGCAGTCGTGGCATGATCGAAGAGACCCTCAAGCATGGCCGTGCTGGTGTCATGCCTGCTTGGAAGGATGTTCTCGGTGAAGAGAAAGTTCACGTTATATCAGCTTATGTTTATAGCTTGTCGAACAAGTAGTTAACATAAGCTGGAATAAGGCCTCGACCCTATCGAGGCCTTTTTTTTAAGGTGCTAATGCCCTGTTTTAACGGTAAAATGGCACAAAATTCATAATGGAATTAGACATGATCGAACAACAACCCTGGTATAAGCAGTTTTGGCCTTGGTTTCTCATTATTCTGCCTTTATGCGCTGTCATTGCGAGTTTCGCCACCCTAAAAATTGCCATCACAAACTCAGATTCCCTTGTGGCGACCGATTATTACAAGGATGGTAAAGCCATCAATATGGATCTCAGCAAAGTTAAATATGCCAAGCAAATTGGCATGCAGTGGCAACTAGAGCAGCATCAACAACTACTGTTGACCCAGCACGGAGGTCCAGAGTATCAAGCTGCATTGAAAGTTGAATTTTACCACCCAACAATTGCAGACAAAGACATTAAACTGACAGTCACTGCCGATGCCAACCGTGTATATCGTATCACCCTACCCGAAGTGCTGACAGGGGCTTGGGAGGTACGCCTTGAAGGGTTTGATGGGAAGTGGCGCATTCATCAACGCGTAGAACTAAAAGATAACGTCCAAGTGTGGTTGAACTAATTCAGCTTTCATTATCGGTGATGAACTAGAAGTATTCCTATGACAGTCTTAAGTTGTTTTCACTGTAATGAGCCTGTATTGACAGGCAATCAATTTGTCACCCATATCAACGGTAATGATGAACTCATGTGTTGTCCGGGTTGCCAAGCTGTCTCCCAAGCGATTGTCGATGCGGGTCTTTTAAGTTATTACAAATTTCGCACTGAGCCGGGTAGCAAACAAACCGCACTAGTGCCCGACGCGCTTAATGCTTTTAGTGCCTACGACTTACCCGAAGTACAGCAGGATTTTGTTCACTCAAAGGACAGCATTGATTCGGTGTCGCTTTCAATTGATGGCATCACCTGCGCCGCCTGTGCTTGGTTAATTGAACATAAGGTAAAACAGCTTAGTGGCATCCAACAAGTGATGGTCAATTCCACTACACAGCGGGCGATGATCACTTGGGATAACACCCAAATCAAACTCAGTGATATTTTGGGGCAAATTAGCCGTATTGGATATCAGGCTGCGCCCTATCAGGTAGATGAGCAGGAACAATTGGCAAAGCACAATAGCCGCAAATTTTTGCTGCGTTTAGGCTTAGCGGGTTTTGCCACTATGCAGGTAATGATGTTCGCCTTGGCGCTCTATACGGGCTATTTTACCGATCTTGACGTGCAGTACCGTGATTATTTCCGCTGGGTCAGTATGATATTCGCGACCCCCGTTGTACTCTATTCCGCTCAACCATTTTATTTCAGTGCCATTCGTACCTTACTAAGCGGCAAGCTCAATATGGATGTGTCAGTATCCATCGCCATCGGCGGCGCCTATGTCGCCAGCTGTTTTGCCACCGTAAAAGGCACTGGCGAGGTGTATTTCGAATCGGTTTCTATGTTTACCTTCTTCCTGCTGCTTGGACGTTATTTCGAGCAAAAGGCGCGGCAAAAGGCATCGGTAAGCTCCAGTAATTTGCATAAGTTAGTACCGTTAACGGCGCATCTGGTCACGGATAACAATATTGAAGAAATCCCAGCAAAGAAATTGCGATTAAACGATATTATTTTAGTGAAACCCGGTGAGATGGTTGCCGCCGATGGAATGGTGGTTGAAGGTCACAGTAGCATTAATGAGGCGATGCTGACCGGTGAGCAAATGCCAATTGATAAGCAAGCCAATAGTGAAGTCTATGCGGGTACGATTAACATAGAGCAACCGCTTAAGATAAAAGTTACCGCGCTTGGGCAAGATCAATTGGTTGCTGAAATCATTCGCCTGCAGGAACTAGCATCAAACACTAAGCCGGCAGTAGCCCTGCTAGCGGATAAACTTTCCCGTTATTTCTCCGGTACTATCCTTACCATCGCGCTGATAACGTATCTTGTTTGGCATCAAATCTCACCTGACGATGCCTTTTGGGTCACCCTCTCAGTCCTGGTAGCTACCTGCCCCTGCGCTTTGGCGTTAGCAACGCCAACCGCAGTAACCTGTGCAACCGCCATTTTTACTCGCTTAGGTATTATCACGCGTAAAGCGGGCGTGTTCGAAAAGCTACCGAAAATAAAGCATGTGGTGTTTGATAAGACAGGCACCCTCACCTGCGGTACGTTATCGGTTGGTGACATCACCTTATTGAGTGAATTGCCTAAAGAGCAGGTTCTGGCCATTGCTGCAGCACTTGAATCTAGCTCGCGTCACCCCATTGCTGCCGCCTTCGCGCCCTATGTTGATCATCAATTTAAAGTAGAAGATATCCACCATGAGGTAGGGTTTGGTATTCAAGCTGTCATCAACGGCTGTCAGTATCGTATTGGCAATGCCATTTTCACGGGAGCCGAGGAAAATAGTGCGAAACAGCAAATTTGGCTTTCGCGAGTCATTAAAGATCAAAACCAGCCAATTGCGGCGATTGAAATCAATGACAATGTCCGATGCGACAGTCTACTCACCGTATCTGAGCTTAAACAACGGGGCCTAAAGGTCAGTATCGCCAGCGGCGACAGTTCTGGGCATGTGAAGCAGTTAGCACAAACACTCGCAATTGAAGATGTGCATACAGGGTTAACACCCGAAGGCAAACTCAAACTTGTGAAACAATTGCAGCAAACACACCCTGTCGCCATGTTCGGCGATGGCATTAATGATGCGCCAGTCTTGGCGGGAGCCGATTTATCCGTCGCCATGGGGAGTGGCAGTGCGATTGCTAAAAACAGCGCCGATTTAATCCTCCTCGGTGACCATTTATCACGCTTCACTCAGGCAGTTTCGGTTGCTACACTGACCAATAATATTATTCGGCAAAATTTGCTGTGGGCCATTGGTTATAATGCCCTTATTTTACCGCTAGCGGTCACTGGCCATGTGGCGCCCTATATTGCCGCACTTGGCATGTCGGCAAGTTCCCTCATTGTCGTGGCGAACAGTTTGCGACTGCTGCGGTTTAAACAATAGGTATTTTAATTTAACTTATTGGATATTTGAGCTTTAAACATTAGCACTTTAAACCATAACAATAACAAATAGGATCGTGCCATGAGCATTATTTATGTCTTAATCCCTATCGCGATGATCTTCGTTATGATTGCCGTCGCCGTCTTCTTTTGGGCGGTTAAATCGGAGCAATTTGATGATTTAGACAGACAAAGCGTGTCGATACTATTTGATGAAGAACCCAAAAAACCTACGTCGAGTGACCACCCTTCAGCAAGTTCAACTGCACAGGATAAAGGCCTGCCACTGTGATTGAATATAATATCACTGGCGCCTTTCTTGTCGGTTTGATGGGGGCGGCCCACTGCTTTGGCATGTGCTCAGGTTTGGTTGGGGCCTTTTCAGCTCAATTACCTAATCCTAAACTCGGATCACATCATCAAAATCAACTCGCCCATCAACTTTCGTTCCTGCTAAGTTATAACCTAGGTCGGATTTTAAGTTACACCCTTGCAGGCACCTTGGTTGGCGGTTCTTCCGCAATGCTTGGCCATCTGTTTGAATTGGATTCTTACCTATTGGTGCTGCGGATTATCGCGGGGTTGATGATGATAGCCACCGGACTTTATATTGCCAAAATTTGGGCAGGCATCACCTACATAGAGCGCTTAGGTCAAGTATTATGGCAAAGCTTGAAACCCTTAGCTCAACACATTTTACCTATCAAAACGCCTTCACAGGCTATCATCGCTGGAATGATCTGGGGTTGGCTCCCCTGTGGACTGGTGTACAGCACGCTAACCTGGTCTGTGGCCTCAGGGGATGCGATTGAAGGGGGATTGATTATGCTGGCCTTTGGGCTTGGCACATTACCTGCGCTACTAAGTGCGGGGGTTGCCGCAAAGCAGCTGTCGCTTTGGGTACAGCATAAAACCTTTAGATTATTGAGCGGATTAGTATTAATTGGTTTTGGCGGGCAAACTTTATATATCGCGGTGTCCCAGCTTAACTAGCCCTACATTCTTAATTGGTTTACCATGACATTAGTGGATTAACTCGAGAACCGACATGACAATAGAACAGAATAAAAACCGTCGCCCCGCATCTGGTGGATGCACAATTCATTGTCACGATTGCAGCATGGGTACCCTCTGTATCCCATTTACGCTCAATACCAACGAACTCGATCAACTCGACGAAATCATCGAACGTAAAAAGCCGATTCAAAAAGGTGAGCAGATTTTCAAATCAGGTGACCCGCTAAAATCACTGTTTGCCATTCGTTCGGGTACCATCAAAAGTTACACTATTACAGAGCAAGGTGATGAACAAATCACCGGATTTCATCTCGCAGGCGATGTGATTGGTTTCGATGGCATTCACGCTCAGCAGCATCAAAGTTTTGCCCAAGCATTAGAAACATCTATGGTCTGTGAAATCCCCTTTAATGTCCTCGATGAACTGTCAGGCACTATGCCGAAATTACGCCAGCAAATCATGCGCCTCATGAGCAATGAAATCATGAGCGATCAGGAAATGATTTTACTACTTAGTAAAAAGAATGCTGAAGAACGTCTCGCAGCCTTTATCAGTAACTTGGCTAATCGCTTTGGCAATCGTGGCTTTTCCCACAAAGAATTTCGCCTGACCATGACCCGCGGCGATATTGGTAATTATCTAGGTTTAACCGTTGAAACTATCAGTCGTTTATTAGGCCGTTTTCAAAAATCGGGGCTTATCGAAGTTAAAGGTAAGTACATTACCATCGTCGAGCCCAACGAACTCAATTTATTAGCGGGTAACGCCCGCATCGCAAGGTAGTACTTCCAATATAAGAATGTCTTTTAAATGGATTTTTTGCGTTAGGTACTGGTTTTGATTAGAGATTTGATCTAGAACAATACAAAACACAACAAAAGGCTCATGATGAAGATGAGCCTATGAAAAAAGGAACATCCTATGAAGGACTATCATAAAATACTGGTGGTGGTTGATCCCACAACAGAACATCAAGTTGCCCTCGCCCGTGCAGTGGCATTAGCCAGTAAAAGTAATGCCCATGTGACGGTGTTTCTTTCTATCTTCGATTTTTCCTACGAAATGACCTCCATTTTGTCTAGCCAAGAGCGTGAGGCCATGCGTCAAGGTGTAATTGACCAGCGCCTAGCTTGGATAGCCGATCTCCTCACCGCCTATCAACACTTGAATTTACAGATTGATACCCAAGTGATTTGGCATAATCGCCCCTTTGAGAGCATCATTAATCATGCCATCAATGGCAAGTACGACTTAATCGTTAAAGGCACCCATGCCCACGACAAGTTAAAAGCGGTGATTTTTACCCCAACCGATTGGCATTTAATGCGCAAAGCACCGGTACCGGTATTGATGGTCAAAGACCATGATTGGCCGGAAGCCGGTAAAATTCTCTGCGCGGTAAACGTAGCTAGTGAAGATACCGATCATCAAATGCTCAATGGCAAGATTATCGAGCATGCCAAGGATTTAGCGACTAAGTTTGCGGCCGAAGTCCACTTGGTGAACGGTTATCCTGGTACCCCAGTGAACCTAGCAATTGAATTACCCGATTTTGACGCTCAAACCTATAACGATACCATTCGTATGCAGCACGAACAGCGTGTTCATTACCTTGCCAACGCCTACGGCATTGACCCTAATCGCTGCCATGTCAAAGAAGGTTTACCTGAGGATGTTATCCCAGAACTTGCAGAGCAACTTGATGCCGAGCTCGTTATCTTAGGAACGGTTGGCCGCACTGGATTTTCAGCCGCACTCATTGGTAACACAGCTGAACATGTCATCGATAGCATTAACTGCGATCTGCTAGCCATCAAACCCGATGGTTATAAATCGCCGCTCGAACAGGCATAAGCAGCACAGTGCTCTTTACCGCGACTTCGATAGCTGGAATAATACGCGCCCTGAAACTGAGTTACTGGGCGCGTTTTTTATGTTGGAAGCTATGTCTGAAGTTACATCTGAAGAATTATCAAAAAAGCAAACTACCCGTTTGAATAAATTGCAGAAACGTCTGCGCAGAGAAGTGGGTAGCGCCATTGCCGACTACAACATGATTGAAGATGGCGACCGCGTAATGTGCTGCTTAAGTGGTGGTAAAGACAGTTACGCTATGCTGGATATTTTGATTAATCTGCAGCAACGTGCACCGGTTCAGTTTGAAATTATTGCGGTTAACCTCGATCAAAAACAACCCGGTTTCCCTGAAGAGGTGTTGCCTGCGTACCTCGATACCTTAAATATTCCGTACCACATCCTCGAGAAAGACACTTACTCGATTGTGAAGGAAAAAATTCCAGAAGGTAAAACGACCTGCTCACTGTGCTCACGTTTACGTCGTGGCACCCTATATGGTTTTGCCCAGCGCATTGGTGCAACTAAGATTGCCCTAGGTCACCACAGGGACGATATCATCGAAACCTTGTTCCTCAATATGTTCTTCGGCGGCAAGATGAAAGCAATGCCACCTAAGCTATTGTCTGATGACGGTGCCAATGTGGTTATTCGCCCTCTGGCCTATTGCCGTGAAAAGGACTTAGAAGAATACGCCGAGCTTAAAAAATTCCCCATTATCCCTTGCAACCTCTGCGGTTCACAGGAAAACCTAAAGCGTCAAGCCGTTAAAGACATGCTAAAACAATGGGATAGACAATATCCAGGCCGTATTGAGACCATTTTCACGGCAATGCAAAACACCGCGCCGTCTCAAGGCGTTGACCGTGAGCAATTTGATTTTGTGTCATTAAAGCGTGACCCAAATGCGCCGATGAAGGGCGATGTAGCAGAAGCTGACCTACCCGCTTTTGACTTTTTGGATATATCAAATAGCGGCCATATTGATCTAGATGCCGCTAAACGTATTGATATCGTAAATGTCTACGAAGTGAACTAGTTATCAGCAAAGTGCCAATGCACTTAAGCTCGACCTATTGCAGGTCAAGATGCTAAAAAGTAGCCCACTGATGTGGGCTTTTTAACTTAATATTCCCTCAGTTGTAGTGAGTGAATATGAAGTGATTATTCTTTAGAAACACCTTATAAGATATATATTCCGCTCAAAACCTAGGTTGATACAATGGCGAAGGTGACATTTCGCTGTTAACACCCTCTCGCCAGCGTCTAAAATATTAAAGCCTTACCCGCCGTGGTGACCACCATTTCCCATTCCACATTGCATAACGGTTTGGCTTCCACCATGAGTCCCTGTTTTGATTGTCACAGTGCCCGCATCTGCAAACAAAGAAAATGAACCATTTTGCATGTCATCGGTATGCGGATTATCAAAATCTCCTAGGCAGCTATAGCCAACTCGATATGTGCCTGCAGGAAGATACCCCATCGCAAAATACCAGTTGCCTGCACTATCTTGTTTCAAAGGTGCGACGGTGATGGGAATCGCATGATCGCTATTCATCGAATCATGCATATCCCCCATTTGTGCAAGGCTTGTGACCCTATTGGAATACAGATAAACCAGATGAGTAAACACGCCTCCTGAGGGAAGCATTGCGGCATGATTCGCTTCACACTCGGCAATCCATTGGGGATCCATTTCTCCCAACAAATGCCCCATCACAGCATTATTAATTGACCAACTGCCATGATGACTTAAGGTATAGTTGTAGTTCTGATCGTGATTGAGCCCCATATACAGCCCAACTTCCATCGTAAAACGGGAGTGTTGATTGTCTGCAACGGAGAAGTTCATCAGCGGTAGCTGATCATCTTCAACCTGCATGGGATGAATGCCTTGGCCATCTTCTACATAGCAGCCGTTATTACCATCACCAGCGATCACCGACATGTACACATTGTGATAATCACCCACAGGAATAGACAAACCATCAACAATCGTCGCGCTTTGACTTCCTGGGTAATTAAGCAAATTTAAGCGCTTATGTTGTAATGAATAATGGTGCTCAATATTCGCAGCATCTGTCATCACTAATTCATCCAGTTGCAGCATCACTGCGACAACCCCCTTCATTGGGGAGTCTGATATTGCAATGCTCACTGTTCCTGTTGGCACTGCAGTTGCGGGAATAGTAGGAGAAACACTGCTCTTGTCGTCACTGCCTCCACAAGCAACCAAAAATAGACAGAAAAACACAGACATAGATTTATAAAACGACATTTTAACCTCCTCATGATTCTAACGATTCAGTAACATCGAAAATCATCATGGGAAAGGAGGTTAAAAAGTGTGATCTTAATCAAGTCAACCTGCAGTAAATTTACAAATTAATAGATTAATGCTCGATTTGTGAGCAGCCATTCAGAACCGACAATTCGCTATTCTCTTTGAGGTAGAAGTAAGGCAGTAAAAGGTCTTTCAATCTTCTCATGCTCCCTCATTCCAATGGCCTTACGTCTTTAGTGGTGGTTGGTGTGAAAACCACAATGCCATGAAACCCATACACAAAAGGATTGCTTGGATTATCCTAAACCTCTTCTGGAGTCCGCGAATCCTACAATGAAAAATCAATACTATGGCTATCACCACCACCCTATCAAGAACAAAAGTCACCTCAGGCATGACCTTAATGACTGTCGGCGCATTATGGATAATAGCCGGCGAAACATTAAGACAACTAGCGTTACACTGAACAGGTATTGTGTGTCTTCTGACTTTATGACAAAACAAGATGTGATTTAGGCTAGATTAATAGCGTTATTTAAGGGGAAAGAACATTAAAAATTGAGCAGCCCATCGACATTGTGTTTTACCGCAACAAAGAGTGATCAAAACGACTCAGCTCATTTGTTCAATTTTTAAAGTAGGAATTAAGACGGGACTAAACAGTTCGCTCAATACACACACTCGTAAAGTTAGGACGAACATTGCAATACTGACACTCGCTTAAGGATGGACAACGGTAACAACTGAGCGAGTGCATGTGTTAGTGGATAAGACTTGGTATAACAATTGGAACCTAGCTTTTTGATATCGCCAGCAAACGATAAAAATATGGAGTGAAAATAAATAAGAAGAAAAGTGTTATTTTTTAATAACACTCTTTACTTATCTTCAGCTAAGTTACTTGACCCATGGGCTGACTATTTGAGGTGGCTCACTAAATTCAAGAGTGCTCAACGTATGCAACGCCTCCAATGAAAGGTTGAAATTGTCGTTAATCACCTGCGATTTACCGTCAATAGTGACAGTCGCTTGCGGTTGCTGAGGCGGTACCCCATTGTTGACAGCGGTATTTTGTGTAGCAAGGACTGTGGTTTGACCGAACTTAAAATGCAGCCCTGCAATAGGGGCACTAAAATAGCGCATGGGAAATCCCTGAAGCTTAGCGAGCATGCTGTCCATCTCAGTGACTAATTGAGTTAAACGGGCCTTATCGTATCGCTGTGAGGGTTGTTTTGCGCGTACCTGCATTGCAATGCCGCACCCCTGAGCGCTGCCGGCAAAGTCTAAGTTGATTGAGGTGCGCTGCTCTTTTAAGCCATCATCTAAGGGAATAAAGAGCCGCTGATTATCGCCTATGGTTAATGGCAATGAAGATAATTCATTACTAATTGAGCCCTTTTCTATTTTACAATTAGCGAGCATTGGAACACTAAATGCCAATTCAACCAACTGAAAACTTCCCTTGTTAACTTGCTTTAAGCGTTCATAAAAGCCTTTATATTCAAGGGATATTGTTTCAGCATAGGCAGTGGTTGCACACAATAACATCCCTGCTAACAACCCAATTCTACGCATCAACTTTCTCCAAATATTTTGAATTATGACGTAACATATCGAGCAACTCATCGATATAGGCTTCTTGTCTTTCAGAATAATTCACAAGACCGTAGATGAGCTGATCCGCACTTGGTTCAAGTTCTTGGGCTCGTAAATCTGCTCGAATCGAACGGAAAAGATTATAGGCTGCATGCGAATTAAGATTGCGCATATAAGATGAAACCGAGGCATCAACCGATTCAAAAACTTTTACCTCATGGTTTTTTCCTGCGCCACGGGAGGATGGCACGAGACCACAACCGTCACTGAAGCACCATTCACCGAAGAAATTAAATCCCTCTTTGGCAAAACGTGAATTGCCCCAGCCAGATTCATTGGCTGCTTGGATCATCACCATCGATTCGGGAACAATATCAACTCGTTTAAGTAAACTACGCAGCGTTTTGGTGTCTACTGTACGCGCTGCATACTGGTATTTTGCAAATAGCTGTTCGAGTTGCAGCAACTGAGACTGGGGTATAGCTTCGTCATTTTCAACTAAGGCTAATATTTCAATGATAAAATCACGTTCAGTTGAAATAATGGCATTTTGTTGCGCGATGATTGGACGTAGGAAATCAAAAAAAGCGCGTTTCTTTTCAACAACGTCATTAATTGCCGAAAAGTCCGGAATGTGAGTCACTGGCTCAAAGGAGTTTTCCAGTTGACTTACAAAGGTTGTAGGCGTTTCTTTCGTGGGAAGGAGCCACACTCGTAATGAAAAAATCGCCATAATGACCGATGCCAAAGCCACAGTAAACGTACCAATTCTACCTGTTTTCAATAAATCACCTTCGAAAAAAATCATTTAGGGCAAAATAAGCGCCAGATTATACGGCAAAACTTAAAATTCACGAAATTTGTGTTAAAAACAGCCTGTCGTTAAGGTAATGTTTAGGGTATTACCACGCAATAATCGTCTACATTTTAGTCAGTTGCAGCAGGTGATAGATGAAGTAAAAGCACAGGCCTTATATACTAATCGTGCTTTTTTGCACATTGCTGTTAAATGACAATGAATGCCGATGATTGTTTTGGCATATTGCTCAAACGGGTCTTTTACACGGGACAAACGGAAACGTCTGGCACAACGGGTATTCAGGAAGGAAACCTTCACATGCAACATCAACATTTAAACCAGTTTTCAAATGTCGTGGCGATTGGCGGAGGCCATGGTTTAGGGCGCGTGCTTTCTGCACTTGATTTTCTAGGTAACCGTTTAACTGGCATTGTTGCAACAACAGACAACGGGGGTTCTACTGGGCGATTACGTGCTCAACAAGACTGTATTGCTTGGGGCGATTTACGTAACTGCCTTTCACAATTAGCTTTTAGACCCTCTGTAGGCTCTCAGCTTTTTGAATATCGTTTTAAAGGTCAGACAGAACTTAGCGGCCATACTTTAGGTAATTTAATGTTACTGGCCCTTGATGAACTTTGTGTGCGCCCGCTTGACGCTATCAATCTTATCCGCGGCATGTTAAAAATTGAGCCTCAAATTATCCCCATGTCGGAACAACCCACCCATTTAGTCGCTTTAGGGCATGACGGTGAAGTCGTCATTGGCGAAGTAAGCGTAGATGAAATGACAATCCCACCCGTTGGACTGGAGCTTGAACCTTTAGTCAGAGCGACAACGGAAGCCAGTAACGCGATTAAATGTGCAGATCTCATCTTACTAGGGCCTGGAAGTTTTCTTACGAGCATCATGCCACCGCTGTTGGTTCCTGAAATCGCTAATGCGTTAGCAGAGACAAAGGCACAAGTGATTTTTATCGATAACCTCATTCCAGAATCCTCCCCTGCGGGCAAGTGGCCGATTGAAGATCGCATGAATTGGTGCCACCGCGCCATTGGAAGAAATGTGATCAATAAGGTGATTTGTCACCATGAACAAGTGCGATTAAGCTCAATCATTAACTATTTCCCTCTAAAACATCAGCAGTTTCCAAGGCTTCATGATCCCGTACTATTAGTCGATGCCATCTCTGCAGTACTTCGAATTAACACCGATATTACCTCCATTGCCTCCTGACCACTTATCCAGTTTGTTGATGTGATGAATAAACAGCGAGAATGAAAAAGGACAGCCGAGGCTGTCCTTTTTCATTATACACCTGCTCTATTTACACAACTTGAGCAATGGCTTTACAAATAGCAGGCATGTTCGCTTTTGTCATACCAGCAACACTGATCCGGCCTGAACCTACGATATAAATACCAAATTCTTCTTTAAGACGAGTCACTTGGGCTTTATCCAGACCAGAGAAGCTAAACATCCCATTCTGGCGAGATATAAAACTAAAGTCTTGAGTTACACCTTCATCTTTCAAACTTTGCACAAAAAGGGTCCGCATTTCGGCAATACGCTCACGCATTTCAGTGAGTTCTTGTACCCACTGCGCCTTTAAGCCAGCATCACTTAAAATGGTGCTGACGATTAATGCGCCGTGCGCAGGCGGGTTTGAGTAGTTAGCACGAATAGTACGTTTGATTTGGCTAAATGCACGCACTGCTTGGTCAGCATCTTGGGCTACGACTGTCACTGCGCCAATACGCTCATTGTAGAGACCAAAGTTCTTGGAGAAGGAGTTTGCCACTAACAGTTCAGGTACCTTAGAAGCAACTAAACGTAAACCCGCCGCATCTTCTTCAATGCCAGCGCCAAAACCTTGGTAGGCAAAGTCAAATAGAGGTACCAGTTGTTTTGATGAGCAAAGTTCAGCAATAAGAGCCCACTGTTCTATCGTTAAATCAATACCCGTTGGGTTATGGCAGCAACCATGTAATAGGATAATATCGCCAGCTTGGGCATTAGCGAGGTCTGTCATCATGGCATCAAAATCAATATCATGGGCGCTTGCATTGTAATAACCGTATTCTTTAACGGTTAAGCCCGCAGTTTCAAAGATGTTTTGATGGTTAGCCCAGGTTGGGTTACTTACCCACACAGTTCGCGACGGGGTATTGCGCACAAGAAACTCGGCAGCTATGCGCAGCGCACCTGTACCGCCTGGCGCTTGAGCCGTAGCCGCACGGCCTGATACGACTAAGTCACTGCCTTCACCGAATAACAGCTCTTGTACCACACGGTTATAGGTTTGAACCCCCTCAATGCCGAGGTAGTTTTTGGTTTTCTCCTGATCAAGTAATAGCGCTTCAGCTTTTTTGACGGATAGCAAAACGGGAGTCAGCCCTGCCTCATCCTTATAGATCCCTACACCGAGGTTGACCTTATCATGACGAGGATCGGCTTTAAATGCATCGGTTAAACCAAGGATTGGATCGGCTGGAGCGAGTTCTACCTGTGAGAAAATCATGACTACTTATCCTAAATGTTCGCGTGTAGGGAAAAAACCGCATAGTTATACCACTCTCTTAGGGTGTGGAATAGCGCCTATAGCCACATCTTAAGGAAATAGTTTAAATATTATGGATTAGCTAATTTAATAGACAAGCTATTGCGGGATCAATGACTGCCAACGTGAAATTTTTGATAAATGTGATTCGTTTCTGATTTGAGAGCTCAACGAAGCATCAACCGCTCTTAGCTTAAATCCGCGCAATAAAAAAGCCTAACTTTCGTTAGGCTTTTTTTATGTTTGGTACCCGAGGCCAGACTTGAACTGGCACGCTGTTACCAGCGAGGGATTTTAAATCCCTTGTGTCTACCGATTCCACCACTCGGGCAAACTCTTTATATTAGTGACGGGAATCATGTCATTAATATTCGATACTATCGTATCTAAATCTATGGAGGCGCGACCCGGAGTCGAACCGAGATCGACGGATTTGCAATCCGCAGCATAGCCATTCTGCCATCGCGCCATAATTTCCAACGTTAAAAGTTGGAGCGACATATCGGGTTCGAACCGATGACCTATACCTTGGCAAGGTATCGCTCTACCAACTGAGCTAATGTCGCCTCGATGCCATACCTAATTTAATTAGGTTGTAGAGTTACGCTTCGCGCTTCCCTTGACTGCGGATTGGCATTCTACCGATTTGCTCCTCGGAGTCAATCCACAATTTTGAAATAATCCATTACTGTGTCGCGTTTGCCGATTATTCAGACAAACACCATTGAAAGTGCTGAAGTTGTAAGCAAACAGCAGCCCTGCCCTCTTAGCGAGGCTAAATATCATCAGAGGCTTAATAGCAGCTTGGTAAGAAATCTTCTTGGAAATAAAAAGAAAACGCCCATTTAGTGTTAACCAAATGGGCGTTTAGAGTCGAATTAACGAATTAAGCTGGCAGAGACAGTGTTGTCAGACCTAGCATGGTTTGCATTACGCCGACCACTTGGCAGCTGTAACCAAATTCGTTGTCGTACCATACGTAAAGAATCGCACGCTTACCTTCAGCGATGGTCGCCTGTGAATCAACCACACCTGCGTAACGTGAACCCACTAAATCGCTTGAAACGATTTCGGTTGAATCTGTGTAGTCGATTTGGTTTTGCAGCGGTGATTGCAGCGCGGTATCTTTCAGGTATTCGTTTAATTCGTCTTTATTGGTCTCAGCATTGAGGTTCATGCTGATAATCGCCATAGAAACGTTAGGCGTTGGCACACGAATCGCATTACCTGTCAATTTACCCGCTAATACTGGCAGCGCTTTTGCTACCGCTTTCGCGGCGCCAGTCTCAGTGATCACCATGTTTAACGGCGCACTGCGACCGCGGCGGTCAGCACTGTGGTAGTTATCAATCAGATTTTGATCATTCGTGTACGAGTGAATAGTCTCAACGTGACCATTTTCAATACCGTACTTATCGTTTACCGCTTTAAGAACTGGGGTAATCGCGTTAGTGGTACAGCTCGCCGCAGATACGATGATATCCTCAGCAGTAATATCACCTTCGTTCACACCGTAAACGATGTTTTTGATGGCGCCTTTAGCTGGAGCAGTTAACAACACTTTGCTCGCGCCAGGACACTTAAGATGTAAACCAAGACCCGCTTCATCTTTCCAAATACCTGTGTTATCAACAACTAATGCATCATTGATACCATATTTAGTGTAATCCACTTCATCTGGTGAGTTAGCATAAATAACTTGGATATAAGTGCCGTTTGCGATGATGGCATTGTTTTCTTCATCAACTTCAACAGAACCGTTGAAAGGACCGTGTACAGAGTCGCGGCGCAATAAGCTAGCACGCTTCTCTAAATCGCCCTTCTTACCGCCACGCAGAACAATAGCGCGAAGTCTTAATTTATTGCTGCGACCAGTACGTTCGATCAGCAGACGCGCTAATAAACGACCAATACGACCAAAACCGTAAAGCACAACATCACGTGGTGCAACATCGTCAGCATGGTCAATCGCTTCAGCTAACTCGCGCGTCATGTAGTTTTCGATTTCGCTCACATCAGTATGTTCAGCCCAGTATTTAACTGCCAGTTTACCGATATCCACTTTACATTGTTTAACCGCGAGTTTGCTTAAGGCTTGTACGAAGGGGAAACTCTCGCGTAAACGTAATTTTTCGCCGACATGACGACGAACTAAACGGTGCGCTTTAATAATCTCAATAGTAGAAGCATTAAGTAATGGCTTGCCGTATACCAACACTTCAACGCCTTGGTTACGGTACAACTTACCTAGCAAAGGCTGCATAGCCTCTGCCATTTCAAAACGTTCTTGCCAGCTTTGTAGGTGTTTATCAGCGCTCATTTGCAGATCCTTTATCTCACTTTTCAATAAAATACATTGAAAGGTTTGAGTAACATGACGAAAAGACCAATAATCTTTAGGCAGGTTTTAGGGAAAACCCTGTTTTGGTCGGGCGCCATTGTAATGAAAACTATCGCCTGTTACCAGCATGACCGTTTTTGTAAAACTGTAATTTTATTAGAAAAATTGACGATATGGAGCGTACTTTGAGATATAATCTAGTAATAATTACATCATTTTCCGTTGGGTTGTGTTTTTTCGCTCTTTTTGGTTGCGATAGGGCCCCAAATGCTGAAGTCATTTGTAAAAATAATCCTGAAATTTGTTCTGATTTAAATAAGGATGGATGGTGCCAAGGTGAAAAAAACAACTTAATTTTACATCGATTCGAGATTAAAGACCTAAAACACCCCACTGGTAAGCAGGTATATCAACAACTCACTTATCTTGAAGACTACAGTAAATGCATTGAGGTTGCCTCTGGCGTCCAGCAAATCGTGCATACCCATCGAACCGCTGATAGGGCTCGTGCTTATACCCTGAGCACAGAAAATTTGAATCAGCTACAGGCTGAGAGTAAGGAATATCAAGATCCCTTCATGTCCTACTACCAATGGACACGCTTCAATGACACCAGTGCGCTAAATCGTCTCCTTAAGCAGGAAGAAGCGGGTGAAGTCACTGATCCATTCCTCTTAGGACAAATTGCCACCTATTACAGCAGTCGTAATAGCCTTAAATCTCAACATTTGTATCTAAGAGTGTTGTCAGAAATCCAATATGATGATTTCGACCCTAGCTGGTTACTCGGTCTGGCGGCTTCCTTTAAACAAAATCAAGTATTCGACAAAACCTATATGCTCACAAAAGCCAATATTCTGCTCACACAGCAGAAGTATTCCCAAGATAAGATGCTAGCCTTGATCAGTGGTAATAAAACAATGGCGAAATCACTTGATGCTTATGCACAGGACTTAGTTGATACGCTTAGAAAAGGAAGCTATGCCAATAGTGAAGTTAGAGCTTGGTTGGAGCGTTCAGTCTCTGATTTGGTTGTATCCCCGATTAAGGAAGAAAACAGCACAAATACCCCAGATTGAGCGCAGGGCAAGATGTTTACCATCTTGTAATTTTTCATCCAAATTTCTTGCAATAATGGCAATTTTGCGGCCTATGTAAAAGAATTAAGGGTTTTGTTAACTAATACTGGGCAAAATCGCCGATTTAACTTGACGATATCTGTCAGTTTGGTAATTTTACTACCAATTGAATTCTATAATCACCCGAGGGATATGAGATGACTATCCGTGTAGCAATTAACGGCTATGGCCGTATCGGTAGAAACGTACTGCGTGCTCTGTATGAAAGTGAAAAAGCATACCCAATCAAAATTGTTGCAATCAACGATTTAGGCGATGCTTCCATCAACGCACACTTAACCAAGTACGATTCAGTGCATGGTCGCTTCAATGCGAAAGTAGACCATGACGGTGAAGCGATTTATGTTAATGGCGACAAGATTCTGACTTTCCAAGAACGTGATCCGGGTAAATTACCTTGGTCTGAACTGCAAGTGGATGTGGTTTTTGAATGTACCGGTATCTTCACATCAAAAGAATCCGTACAACCCCATATCAATGCAGGAGCAAAAAAAGTCATCATCTCTGCTCCAGGTAAAAACGTCGATGCAACTGTGGTTTACGGTGTGAACAACGATGTGTTAACTGCTGATATGACTGTGATTTCAAATGCTTCTTGTACCACTAACTGTTTAGCACCTTTCGCTAAACCGTTAAACGACGAGATTGGTATTGAATCGGGTCTGATGACCACTATCCACGCTTACACAAACGATCAACGTTTATCAGACGTTTACCACACTGATTTACGACGTGCCCGTGCCGCGGCGCTGTCGATGATCCCAACAAAGACAGGTGCTGCTGCAGCAGTAGGTCTTGTCGTCCCAGAACTACAAGGTAAATTTGACGGTTTAGCGGTACGTGTACCGACAGTAAACGTCTCTCTAGTTGACTTATCATTCATCGCTGCGCGCGACACCACAGTTGAAGAAATCAATGAAATCATCGAGCGCGCTGCGAGCCAATCACCGCTGAGTGAAGTGCTAGCCGTAAATAAAGAGCCATTAGTCTCTATCGATTTTAACCACAACGCCTACTCTTCTAACTTCGATGCGACGCAAACCCGTGTTAACGGTCGCTTAGTGAAAGTGATGGCATGGTACGATAACGAGTGGGGATTCAGTAACCGTATGTTAGATAACGCGGTTGCCCTGATGAATGCCAAGTAATCATTCCAATTAATTTAAAAGCCCCGCAATTGCGGGGCTTTTTTTACTGAGCCAATCATTAATTCGTTAACAGTAATATCGAAACCTAACATTCTGCACGGGCAGATGACCAAGGCTATATCAATTGATAATACCGCAGGCCACACGTGCACCGCCACCACCTAAAGGCGCAGGATGATCGGAATGGTTATCACCGCCCGCGTGGAACATAATTGCATGGCCTTTTAGGTCACTCATTTTCAACCTTGGAGCCAACACAGCCTGATTACCCGCGCCGTCAGCATCGATAAATAATGGTGGCAGATCGCCTAAGTGACCTTCTCCCCAAGGCGTACTGTGGGTTTTCGTCGCAGCGGGATCATAATGGCCCCCTGCAGCGCCTGCAGGTACAATTTTTCCGTCCTTTTCCTTAGGATCACAGCTTCCATTTTCATGTAGATGGAAACCATGTAATCCCGGGGTTAAGCCTTTTAATGATGGCGTAAACACCACACCATATTTTGATTCTGAGATAGTAACTTGGCCAACACTGTCCGCTACCCCTTTATCGTTAACAAGATTCATTTGTACGCTGACATCGGCAAAAGCACTTGTGGCCGACATAGATGCAAGCAATAACATCATTTTTTTCATACCCTTCTCCATGGCTTAGTTCTCTCTAGCCCAGCTCTATAGCCCAGCTCTATAGCTCAGCTCTATAGCTCAGCTCTCTATGAGATTGATTTAACACTGTACATTGCGATACTTCGTGCTTAGTTATAGCAAATTTAAGCTAACAGCACAGACTAGGTTAGTAAAAAGACAGTTATTTTTCATTATGCTTAATATTCAATATCCTCCTACTTGGCTGTAGTATGCCGAATATGGATACTTCGCCTCTACAATGGCAAAAAAATCCCCGCCATGTGGCAGGGATTTTAATGATGAAATGTAAGCTTTACCGAAGGCAGAAATTAAGCGTTGCCCTTCACTTTCATATTCAATGTTTTTGCAAAATCGAGCATGCGGGTTAGCGGAATTAACGCTTGTACTCGTAATGCTTCATCGACAAAAATTTCGTGGGTACTTTTATCGCTGTCGCTTAATGAAGCTTCGATGGCTTTTAGGCCATTCATCGCCATCCAAGGGCAATGAGCACAGCTCTTACATGTCGCGCCATTACCGCCAGTTGGGGCTTCAATCAAGATTTTACCCGGTGCGGCCTGCTGCATTTTGTAGAAAATACCGCGATCGGTTGCCACGATAAAGCGTTCATTGTCCATGGTTTGCGCCGCTTTAATCAGTTGGCTGGTCGAGCCCACCGCATCGGCCATGGCCACCACACTTGCGGGTGATTCAGGATGAACCAGAATTGCCGCATCTGGGTAAACGCGCTTTAAATCACGCAGCGCATTGGCTTTAAATTCGTCGTGAACAATACAATCACCCTGCCACATCAACATTTCGGCGCCCGTTTGTTTGGCGATATAACTGCCTAAATGACGGTCTGGCCCCCAAATGATTTTTTTACCTTCACTTTCTAAATGCTCCACGATTTCTAAAGCGATACTAGAGGTGACCACCCAATCGGCGCGTGCTTTTACTGCGGCAGAAGTGTTGGCATAGACCACAACGGTATGATCAGGGTGCGCGTCGCAGAACTCACTGAACTTATCAATCGGGCAACCTAAGTCGAGTGAACAGGTCGCTTCCAGTGTCGGCATGAGAATGGTTTTTTCTGGACTCAAAATTTTGGCTGTTTCGCCCATGAATTTAACGCCAGCAACAATTAACGTTTTAGCAGGATGATCGCGGCCAAAACGCGCCATTTCTAATGAGTCCGATACACAGCCACCAGTTTCTTCTGCGAGGGCTTGAATTTCAGGATCGGTATAGTAATGGGCAACTAATACCGCATCTTTTTCAATTAGCAGCTGTTTAATGCGTGCCTTGTAATCCGCCTTTTCGGCGTCAGACAGTGGAACAGGCTTAGGTGGAAACGGGTAATCCATCGTTTCGATTTTAGGGGCAAATTGAATTGGTGCTGACTGGCTCATAACACATCCATCGGGATAACAATGTCCGCGGATTATACGTAATTGAGCACAAAAGATTAACCCATTTATGCCTTGCAAATAAAAAAGGACGCTAAATTGCGTCCTTTTTTAACTGAGTGACTGTAAGCATCCGCTGACAGGCTGTTAGCGCATGGCTAACAGCATGTCCTGTGGCTGCTCAAGGTACTGTTTCCACAGGTTGCAGAAACGGGCAATAGTACCACCGTCAATCACGCGGTGATCCCCTGACCAGCTGACTTGCATGATCTGACGGGCTTCAACTTCGCCCTTCGCATTAAAACGCGGCAGGGTTTGCAATTTACCTAAGGCAACAATCGCAACTTCCGGCTTATTAATGATAGGTGTTGCAATCGTTCCACCTAAGGCTCCGATATTCGAAATTGAAATGGTGCCTTCTTTAAGATCCGCTGGCGCCACTCGGCCACTACGGGCAGCATTGGTTAAGCGGGTGATTTCCGCAGCCACCTCAAGAATGCTCTTATTCTGAACATCTTTCACGTTTGGCACTAACAATCCCACCTTCGAGTCCACTGCCATACCGATGTTGTGGCGAGACTTGTATGTCAATTCCGTGCAATCGCTGTTTACTTGGCTATTCATCACCGGGAACTGCGTGAGTGCCAATGACATTGCCTTCATAAAGAACGGCATCATGGTTAACTTAACTTCATCCGATGAATACTTGGCTTTCATGCTTTCACGCAGCGCAACCAAATCGGTTAAATCGAACTCTTCGCAGTAAGTAAAGTGTGGAATGGTCGATACCGATTCCACCATCATCTTTGCCATCACCGCTTTGACGCCGCGAATTGGCTCAACGATATCGCCAACTTGAGTTGCCACAGGGCTTGACGCAACAGCCACATTAGTATTGGTCGCATTCGTATTAACCGCGATATTTACTGCCGCTGCCACGGGCGTTGGCATCACATTTGGCTGCGCTGCAGCGCCATGGGATTGGAAGCGAGTGATATCTTCCTTATAAACCCGGCCATGTTTGCCACTACCTGGCACGAGGCTTAAATCGATATCTAATGAGCGCGCCATACGGCGAACCGCAGGGCTTGCTAATGCTTTACCCGAGCGTACTTGTACAGCTGCATCACTGTTAGCCGATTGCAGCGCACAAGTACTTGTTGATGCTTGCACAGCGGCAACACTTTCGGCAGAACCTTCGACTTCAATCGCAACTTCAATGGCAAACAGGGGCGCATGAACCTTGGCTAACTGGCCCTTACGGTAATGCAGCTTAACAATTTTTCCGCCCTTAATGGCCGGAATTTGCACTAACGCTTTATCCGTCATTACATCGGCAATGGGTTGATCTTCAACCACGACATCGCCTTCACTTACTAACCAATCGACCAGCTCACATTCAACAATACCTTCACCGATATCTGGCAGCAGGAATTCTTCAATTTGGCTGGCAGAGCTTGCTGCAACGACATTGGTAGGAGCTTGTGCGGTTTCAACAGCCGCCCCTTCTTCGGCTTCAATCTGAACAGCATAAAGTGGTGCGTGAACCTTAGCGATATCGCCCTTTGCGTAATAAAGCTTGGTCACCACACCACCAAAGGGTGCTGGAATTTGCACAAGTGCTTTATCCGTCATCACATCGGCAATCGGTTGGTCTTCAACGATAGTATCGCCTTCACTCACCAGCCATTCAACCAGTTCACACTCAACTACGCCTTCACCAATGTCCGGCAAAATAAAATCTTTAATCATTGCGGACTCCTAGAAGTTAACCGAGGCCTTGATGGCTTCAAAGGTCTTGAGTGCATCTGGCATGTATTCTTTTTCATGAACCAGCGGGTATGGGGTATCAAGACCACATACACGGCTAATGGGTGATTCCAGATACAGGAAACATTCCTGCTGAATCGTGGCGGCGATTTCACCGGCAAAACCACCAGTTAACGGTGCTTCGTGGTTAATCAGTAAGCGACCTGTTTTCTTCACCGAATCGGCAATGGTATCCGCATCCCAAGGTGCGAGGGTGCGAAGGTCAATAATTTCACAGGAAATGCCTTCTTTTGCCGCCATCTCTGCGGCCTTTTCGACGATTTCCATCTGTGCGCCCCAAGCCACTAAGGTAATGTCTTTACCTTCGCGAACCACTTCTGCTTTACCCAGCTCAATTTCATAATCGCCAGCAGGCACTTCGCCCACCGATGCGCGGTATAAGCGCTTAGGCTCGAAAAACACCACGGGGTTTTTATCGCGAATTGACGCTAATAACAGCCCTTTTGCCTGCTCTGGGTTACGTGGCACAACCACTTTTAACCCAGGGGTTTGAGTAAAGTAGGCTTCTGGCGATTGCGAATGATAATGACCACCTGCAATCCCGCCACCATAAGGGGTACGGAACACTAAGCTGCCCACGTTGAATTCATTACCGCTGCGGTAACGGAACTTGGCTGCTTCGTTCACGATTTGGTCAAACGCAGGGAAGATATAATCGGCAAACTGAATTTCGGCCACGGCGGTCATGCCGTTTGAGGCTAAACCGTTAGCAAACCCCGCAATACCTTGTTCGGTCAGCGGCGTGTTAAAACAGCGATCGCGGCCAAACTTTTCTTGAAGGCCCGAAGTTGCACGGAATACACCACCGAAGTGGCCTACGTCTTCACCGAACACTACCATACGATCATCCGATTGCATCGCGATGGATAAGGCCTCATTGACGGCCTGTAACATATTCATTTCTGGCACGGCTTATAGTCTCCCTGCACTTTTGGGATAAGATTGCGGATATTTGTTGATGTGTTCTTTAAGTTCCGCCAATTGCTTTTTCAGGATTGGGGTTGGTGTGTCATACACATCGGCGATAATCTCATCCAGCTTAGGAACGGGCAGCTTTTCAGCCACTTTCACTGCAGAGAGCACTTCTTCACGGTACTTCTCAAAGAGTTTGACGTCATCGGCGTCGCTTAACCAACCTTTGTTGATTAACCATAATTTGAAGCGTTTAACCGGATCGTGTTGTTGCCATTTGGCTTCTTCATCCTTAGAGCGGTAACCCGATGGGTCGTCTGAGGATGAGTGAGCACCAAGGCGATAGGTCATGGCTTCGATTAATACTGGCGCGTTATGCTCAATCGCATAAGCTCGGGCCTGTTGAGTTGCAGCCAGCACAGCTAACATGTCGTTACCGTCGACACGGATGGTGTGCATACCGTAACCGACACCGCGACTGGCGATACCGTTACCGGCAAACTGTTCATCGGTTGGCGTCGAGATGGCATAACCGTTGTTACGGCAGAAGAAAATCACTGGACATTTTAATACCGCAGCCATGTTCATGCCCGCATGGAAGTCTCCTTCCGATGCCGCGCCTTCACCGAAATAGCACATGGCAACATTACGTTTTCCCTGCAATTTCAGGCTGTAACCCACACCAGTCGCCTGTGGGATTTGGGTGGCCAGTGGCGATGAAATCGTTTGATAGTTAAGTGCCGCACAGCCGTAATGGATTGGCATTTGACGGCCTTTACCCAGATCCTTCTCGTTGCTGAACATCTGGTTCATAAACTGATCTGTCGTGAAACCGCGGTAACGTAAGGCGGCGTGTTCACGGTATTGAGCTAGGATAACATCTTCAGGATCGAGGGCGGCAACACTGCCCACCACTGCCGCTTCCTCACCGGTACAGGTCATGTAGAAGCTGATGCGTCCCTGGCGCTGGGCGCCTAACATACGTTCGTCTAGCACCCGTGTGAATACACAGGTATCGTAAATCTTTGTGGCTAAGGCTTCATCTATAACAGGCAAAACCGCGGTTTCGTAGGTAGTGCCATCTGCTTGTAGAATTCGAAGGATAGGAATATGAAGAGATGCCTTATCCAAGAAGCCGACACGGTGCACTGTTTCAGTGTTGAGTGTTGCTTTGCTCATATTGTGCTCTTGTTGTTTCGTTGGTCACCAAAGGGGCGGCCAAATTATACGAATATGCTGCGCAAACTTTACGTAAACGTAAACCTGCTATCAAGCTATTAACCTACCCCTAGGCACAACTAATCCCCTTAGCACTTGTATAAATTGCTTTACAAACCTATTGAATATCGAGGTTTTTGGGGGGAATTAAACAGATGACCGTTCGATTTCCAATGGGTACTTTGGCATTTGGGAACACAATTGCCTCAAATTCCTGCTCCACTTTGATGGCATTTCCGCCCTCGTGAGCGAGTACAAAACCTTTAGGGAAACTGCGAAAATTTTCAACATCAGTTGCAAAGGTAAATTCAAAATCATCGAAATGTTTATTGATCACCCGATACACCTGATAAAGATGAAGCTTAGTGGGATTGTAGGCTTCAAGATCTAATGGATAATCCGTAATTAACCGAGTAAACATATCCTTAGCCGCAATAAAGCGAGTCATATCGTTCTGCCCCATGGGATACACTTTACCAAGCTCGATGGTAAAGGCGTCGGCGCCAAATTCTGCAGAAGAGAAGTAACTAAAAGTCGTGGTGGGTTCATGGTGGAACAAAATCGTATCAACGCCGCTTGCGGCCAAAAACATCATTTGTTCACCGCTGTAAGCCCTGCCAGGCCGGTAAGGATAAATAGCAAACTTTTCATGTTTTGATGCCCGCATCGCCGTATGTAAATCGTAATGAATGCGCTGCTTAGATTGGACAGCCCTAGTAAAAAAGCGGCTGACATAGGCTTCGAGTTTTTGGGCACGAATACGTTCAGGGTTAACAAGACCTGGGGCATTGGAATGTTCGCCACTAAACAGGCGATTCATATTTTCATCGATAATGCGGGTGCCATTATTGATGGCTAGAGGATTGCCAATAATAAACAGGGTTCGGTGTTTAACCTCAATTTTCTCTTCGAGGATGGCCTTAATGAGGCCATTACATAACTCTATCGGCGCGGTTTCGTTGCCATGCACACCGCACGACAAAATGATGTCCTTACCTAATGGCAAATGGGGTTCAAATACGATGACGCCCGTATCCCACACTTCAACTTGGGTCTGATTTGAGAGTGCGTAACTAAAACCTTCACCCAAGGATTCTGGGTGGGCAAGGGTAAGCGCAAGAAAATCCTTTGAATCGATTAGAGCTTGTAACACTGATTTCTCCTTCATCCTATCGTGTTAAAAGCAGGAAAATGCGACAAACGGGTTACCACCGCGCCTTTATCTCCCGCCCTAAAGCGCCTTCATACTAGCATAAGTTTTAATGCCAGCATGCCCACAGTGGTCGAACTTCAAGCGATATCATCCCAAACTTCAATTCACTATTGAGAAAATTTGACCAAATCATGCCAGATTTCCCCTAAATCTTATCAGAGGACTTGCTTTTAATGCCAAGTTTGCACACAATCTTCAGCCATCTAGACATCTATTAGGATTTATCATGGCGTTAGCAACTTTTGGTGCCGGTTGTTTTTGGGGCGTAGAGTATTTCTTCAGACAAGTAAACGGTGTGCTAAACGCAACCTGCGGCTACATGGGTGGCAACAATGAAGCGACCACCTATGAAGAAGTGAAAAAGGGTAAGACGGGCCACGCCGAAGTGGTACAAGTGGAATTTGACCCTGCGGTTGTCTCCTATGATGAGCTGCTAGATGTTTTTTGGAAAAACCACAACCCAACGACATTAAATATGCAAGGTGGTGACATTGGTACTCAATACCGCAGCACCATTTTCTTCCATGACCGTGAACAAAAAGCCGCTGCCGAAGCCTCAAAATTGGCCTTCGCCCGTTCGGGTCGTTGGGGGCTTCGCCATATCGTGACTGAAATTGTACCCTTGCAACAATTCCACATCGCCGAAGAATACCACCAGAATTACATTGATAAGAACAACTTACCAAGCTGTCATATCGAGTATTAATCGGGATTACTTGGATTAAGTTTTTCAATTTAACGCCCAAATCACTCAAACAAAAAACGCACTCATTGAGTGCGTTTTTTGTAGCTAATGTGGGTTATTCGCTTTATTAAGCGCTGAGCGCCTTATCAATCAAGGTTTGTGCGTCGCTGATAATGTCTGCCAAGTGTTGCTCGCTGATAAAGCTTTCGCCATAAATCTTAAATAAGGCTTCAGTGCCCGATGGGCGTGCAGCAAACCAACCATTTGCCGTGGTTACCTTAATGCCACCAATCGCCGCATTGTTACCCGGAGCATGCGTCAGTACAGCATCAATCTGCTCACCCGCAAGCATGGAAGCACCTAAGGTCTCTGCGTTGAGTTTTGCAAATTTGGCTTTGTTTTCAAGGCTGATTGGACTGTCGATTCGCTTGTAGTAACTGCGGCCAAATTGCGCCACTAATTCTTGATAACGCTCACCCGGTGTTTTGCCAGTTACTGCAAGCATTTCAGCAGCTAACAACACCAAAATAAAGCCGTCTTTGTCCGTGCACCATGTAGTGCCATCACGGCGAAGGAAAGCCGCGCCCGCACTTTCTTCTCCACCGAAGGCAATGCTCGACTCAGCTAGACCGTCAACAAACCATTTAAAACCGACGGGTACTTCCAGCAGGGTTTTACCGTGGAAAGCGCAAATCTTGTCGATAAGCGCACTCGAGACCAGCGTCTTACCAATCGCTAGACTGTCTTTCCAATCCGGTCTGTGGGTTAACAGGTAATCAATGGCCACCGCCAGATAGTGGTTAGGATCCATCAAGCCTGTACCAGGACACACAATACCGTGTCTGTCGTAGTCGGGGTCGTTACCCACACACAAATCGAAGGCATCTTTATGGGCTAAAAGGCTAGCCATCGCGTAGGGAGAAGAGCAATCCATACGGATTTTGCCGTCCTTATCCAGCGACATAAAGCTAAAGCTTGGGTCGACTTTATCATTTACTAGGGTGATATCGATGCCATAGTGTGTCGCAATTGGTGCCCAGTAATGAATGCCAGAGCCGCCTAACGGATCCACTCCGAGCTTAAGCTTCGACGCTGCAATCAAGTGCATATCGACGACATTTGCTAAATCCTTTACATAGGGCGTGATAAGGTCGATTTCTTGTACATGGCCAGAGGCCATCGCTTCGCCAAAGCCAAGTTTATTGACGCCCTGTAACCCCTGACGCAGGTACTCGTTAGCACGCTGCTCAATCCACGCGGTAATATTACCTTCGGCAGGACCACCGTGGGGAGGATTGTACTTAATCCCGCCATCTTGGGGCGGATTGTGGGACGGCGTGATAATTAATCCATCACTTAATACATCACCCGTGATGTTGGCTTCACGGTTAGCGCAAATGATCGCGTGAGAAACTACCGGTGTTGGGGTAAAGCCATCGTTCTGTTGGATTTTGACTTTTACGCCATTGGCAGCAAGCACTTCGATGGCAGACACATAGGCCGCGTAGGAAAGCGCGTGGGTATCAATGCCTAAAAACAGCGGGCCGTCGATATTCGCCGATTGGCGATAATCCACTACGGCTTGGGCAATAGCCCAAATATGGTCTTGGTTAAAACTGCCGAGCAGCGCACTGCCACGGTGACCCGAAGTGCCAAAGGTCACGCGCTGTGAAGTATCATCCACATTGGGTTTAATACTGTAATATTGGCTCATCAGTTTTGGAATATTCACCAGATCCGTCTGATTCGCGGTTTGTCCTGCCCTTTGATGTATTGCCAACTGCATTACTCCTAAAGAAAAACGGTTTACTCAACTATAGCGATATAAAAACGCCACCGATTTTTAAACCATCAAATAATTAATGGCGGAAAAATTGATGGCGCTGATGATTAAATTCGCTCGGCAATCAAGCCTGCTAACTGACCATCACAACCCAGTTGCATTAACACTTCAGATAAAATCGCGCGTTTTTTGGCTGTGTTGTTATTAGTCGTTACCCAAAAACCAGTATTGCCGATTTCCTTTGGATTCGCCGAGGCACTGGCCTTGAGCAACTCTTCACGGGAACGGGCAAAGTACAGGCGGTCGCGACCTTGAATATGCAAAATTTGCGAAAAGTGGTCTTTGCTCTGCGCGGATAAACGTTCAAGTAAAAATAAGAAACGGCCCACTGCGCCCTTTTGCTGGGATAATTGATGCTCATCAACAAGCAAAGTGAAATCCGCAGGCTCGTTCACTTCAACAGCAACATCCACTACTTCAATAGGTGCGGTGGCAACCACCTCAACAGGAGCTGACTCTAAACTTGGCTCACTGATATCAATAGGCGCTAAAGGTTCGACGGCATCGACAGAAAGGCCGAGTAATCGACGAAGAATGTCTGAGGCGCTCTCACCAATACGTTCCGTTTTACTGGCAATATGACGATAGAGCTCTTCATCCACTTCGATGTATTTCATAACCTTATTATCCTTTGTTATTCGATAGGCTTAACCGAAAAAGTGTTACGACGATCAAAACTTGAGATCGACGCGATCGTTACCCAGTGTATCTGTCTCTATCAATCTGATAAAGCATCATTAATCTAAAATTGCGTGAAATAGCACACCAAAAACTCGCCAGTGAACCGATTGCTGAAAAAGTCAGCAATTTACATCTTAGCCCTGCGTAAAATGCCTTATTTGCTTGTCAAGGCAAAGTGTTCGGAGGCAAAATTCACCACTCACTTGCAGTAATCACAGGACAATCCATGAATTATGTCACCTCGGGTCAAGGACAAGCCGTACTCCTTATCCACGGGCTGTTTGGAAACTTAGATAACCTTAAGGGCCTAGGCCAAGTGCTCGAAGCCAATCATCAGGTGATCCGTGTCGATGTGCCTAACCATGGACTCAGTGAGCATTGGCAGGAAATGGATTACCCAAGCCTTGCCAAGGTAATGATGGATCTAGTGGATGACCTAGGCTTGGATAAGGTTCACCTTGTGGGTCACTCCATGGGCGGTAAAATCGCCATGGCAACGGCCCTCGCCTACCCCGAGCGCATTATTAGCCTCGTTGCCGCCGATATCGCACCTGTAACATATCAACCAAGGCACGATCTGGTGTTTGCCGCATTAGAAAGCTTACTCCTTGAGGGCTCAAGCGACCGCCGTATGGCACTTTCGCATTTAATTGCGGCTGGCATTGATGAACCAACGGCGCAGTTTTTGTTGAAAAACCTGCAACGCACAGAAACCGGATTTAGTTGGAAAATGAATCTTAAAGGGCTTAAGGCGTGTTACCCCAATATCATTGGCTGGCACAATCTAAGTAGCGAAACAGCGAAAGTGTATCACGGACCGAGTCTTTTTATCCGCGGAGGCGACTCAAACTATGTTACCACTGAACATCGAGGCGACATTATGCGTCAATTTCCCGCAGCACAGGCGAAAACACTCGAGGGTTGTGGACACTGGTTACATGCGCAAAAACCCGCCATATTTAACCGTATAGTGTCTGAATTTATTGACAAACACGCAGTGTAAATGACAATGATTCTCGACTTAATTGATATAGCCTGTCCTAAGGCGATGTGATATATTCGCGCCTCTTTTAGCCTTAGATGTTTCTAGAGGACTAAGAAAGCATGTTAAGTCAGTATATGGAACAAATCGAAACCATCGGCTTGAACCTGTTTTTTGCGGCGATATTTTTCTTTATCGGCATGGCCATCCACGATGTGCTCAAACAGGGTAATGTGCCTAAATTGGGTCGATTTATCGTTTGGTTAGTATTATTTCTCGGCTGCGCCGGGTTTATTGCAAAAGGCATTATCCAGATGACCTGGGAAGGTTCAGGCATCGGTTAAACAATAATAAGATGGCAAAAGAAGCGACAGATAGAACCACCATTGACCTTTTTGCCAATGAAAAGCGCCGGGGCCGCCCACGTAGCAATCCTTTGTCCCGTAGCCAACAGCTTAAGGTCAACAAGCGCAACCAGATCCAGCGGGATAAAGCCAAAGGATTAAAGCGAATAGAGTTAAAGGTGTCACAAGATTTGTATGACGCCTTGAATGAGCAGGCATTGGCCAGTAACATCAGCCGAAGCCAGTTAATCGAATTAATTCTTCAGCAAAAAATTGAATGTTAAGACGTTCGATTGCAGCAAGATTAACGTATAAGTGAACTAGACATAAAGGATAGACAATGGCAACTGTAGGTCTTTTTTTCGGTAGCGACACAGGCAACACCGAAGCTGTCGCCAAGATGATCCAGAAGAAACTGGGCAAACAAATGGTTGAGGTGAAAGATATCGCCAAGAGCACCAAAGAACAAATTGCAGAATACGATCTGCTGATGTTCGGGATCCCAACCTGGTACTACGGTGAAGCCCAATGCGATTGGGATGACTTCTTTCCTGAATTAGAACAAATCGATTTTACTGACAAATTAGTCGCTATTTTCGGTTGTGGCGACCAAGAAGACTACGCCGAATACTTCCTCGATGCGATGGGCATGGTGGGCGATATCGTTCAGGCTCGCGGTGGGATTATTATCGGTCACTGGCCAACTGCCGGATACAACTTCGAAGCATCAAAAGGCTTAGTCGACGATGACCACTTCATCGGTTTAGGTATCGATGAAGACCGTCAACCAGAACTGACCGAAGAACGAGTTGATGCTTGGGTTAAACAAATCTACGAAGAAATGTGTTTAGCCGAGTTTGAAGACTAATTCGAGTTATCGTTAATCCATTAACGATGAATAAAGCGGCCTAAACGCCGCTTTTTTTATGGGGGATTTTTATCCCTTAGCTTGGTCAAGAAGGAGTAAAGCCAGTTATGACCGATATTCGCTCGCCCCACTGGGATATCTTTTGCTGTGTTGTCGATAACTATGGCGATATTGGCGTTACTTGGCGCCTTGCCAAGCAATTGGTGAAAGAATATGAGTTACCAGTGCGTTTATGGGTCGATGATTTAAACGGCTTTTCCCACATTTTGCCAAGATTAGACCCAAGCCTTGATAGCCAGAGTTTTAATGGTGTGACCATTATTCATTGGACTAATCCCCTGCCCGTTGTCTTTGAGAGCGGAGAGGTGTTGATTGAAGCGTTTGCCTGCGAGCTACCCGATAGCGTCAAGCAGCAACTCGTAGAACTTCATCGTCAAACCCCCAATAAAGTGCCCGTGTGGTTAAACCTTGAGTATTTAAGCGCTGAAGATTGGGTGGAGGGTTGCCATGGCCTGCCGTCAATGCAATCAAGCGGCATTAAAAAGTTTTTTTACTTCCCAGGTTTTACACCAAAAACAGGCGGGCTGATTTGTGAACGCAGCCTCTTTGACGAGCGTGATGCTTGGCAGGCCGATGACAGTAATAAGCTTGGGCTGTTCAAATCACTTGGGCTTAATGGCATTAATGCCGAAGATAAGGTCATCAGCGTTTTTAGTTATGAGACCGACGCCCTGCCCGCCCTGTGTGAACTGTGGCAACAGCAAGCCAATATTAATCACAAAATCCATGCACTGATCCCAAAAGGACGCAGCCTAAATAGTCTTCAGCATCTACTGCCCTGCAGTATTGATGAGCTCACACCAGGCATGCATATCTCGCTTGGAGAATTGACACTGCATATTTTGCCGATGACAGATCAAGTGGGCTTCGATAAATTACTGTGGAGCTGCGATATGAATATTGTCCGTGGCGAGGACAGTTTTTTACGGGCGCAATGGGCTGCAAAACCGTTTATTTGGCACATTTATCCGCAAGAAGATGACTACCATCTCATAAAATTAGAAGCTTTTATGCAACTTTACTGCGATAATCTTGCCCCTGAAATTGCTTCCACTTGGAAAAAATTGAACCTCGCGTTCAACCAAGGAAAGCAATCTGCCGTGAGAACTCACTGGCAAAACCTAAATCCAGTCAGTTTGCCGCTGTTGCAACACGCTAAAAAGTGGCCAATCGACGCAATAAATGCTGCAGATCTTACAACTCGGCTAGTCCAGTTCGTGAAAAAAAGCTAAGATGCTGCGCTGAAATAGAAAATCGACATATAGGAAATTGTGTAATGAAAACTGCTCATGAAGTCCGTCCTGGTAACGTGATCATGTTTGAAGGCAGCCCATGGGTTGTTCAGAAAACAGAAACAACTCGCTCTGGCCGTAACGCTGCCATCGTTAAGTTAAAGCTGAAAAACTTACTGCTTAACTCTGGTACTGAAACCACTTTCAAAGGTGAAGATAAGATTGACGACATTATCCTAGATCGTCTGGATTGTACTTATTCTTACTTTGCTGATCCTATGTACGTATTCATGGACGCAGAATACAACCAATACGACGTAGAAGCTGAAAACTTAGGTGACGCAGCGGCTTACATCGTTGACGGCATGGAAGAAACCTGCCAAGTGACTTTCTACGAAGGCAAAGCCATTTCTGTTGAAATGCCAACCACTATCGTACGTGAAGTGATCTACACTGAGCCATCTGCTCGTGGCGATACTTCAGGTAAAGTGATGAAGCCAGCGACTATCACTGGCGGCGGTACAATCAGCGTGGCTGACTTCGTTAAAGTTGGCGACAAGATTGAGATCGACACTCGTACTGGCGAATTCAAGAAGCGCGTATAATCGCCCTCTTCCTGTTTGCTAAAGCCAGTGCATGCACTGGCTTTTTATTTTCAACAAGCTGTTATTTTTGTCACTGACTCATTATAAAGGTTAGCTAAGTCATATTTGACGGCGACTTCGTTTTATCTTCCAGCATCACTCCGGATAAAGGTATACGTCGGATCCTACGTCCAAGCAAATGTGACACGGCATTGACAATGGCTGGTGAAACCGCCGGCAATCCAGGCTCCCCTATTCCCCCCATTTTTTCACCGCTTTCGATGATGCTAACATGGACTTCTGGCATGTGCGTTGGACGGATCATAGGGTACTTGTTGTAATTACGTGCCAAAGGTAGGCCTTTTTCATAGATCACTTCTTCAAAAAGTACCTGTGAAACGCCCATCGCCGCGGCTGATTGAATTTGAGCTTTAATAATGGCGGGATTAACAATACTGCCGGGGTCAATGGCCTCCCAAATGTGGTGAACGCGAACCTTACCCTTCTCAATCGACACTTCTGCAATGGCTGCTGCATGGGAGCCAAATGGCGCTGCCATTGCAATACCACGGGCTCTTACTGAACCATCTTCGGCCGTAAATGGTCCTCGTTTCCAACCGCCGGATGACTCAACCACCACATTGAGTAAATGAGACAACCTTTTGTTCTCTTGAAGTAGTTGCTGGCGCATCTGCATGGGATCAACCCCTGCTTTATCCGCCATTTCGTCAAAGAAGCATTCATACACGAAATCATTCATCGAGTTTCCGACCGAGCGCCAGTAACCCTGCATCATTGGACTTTTGACAAAGTCATAACCCACTCTCACATGGGGAATGTCATAGGCTTTGCCCGCCAAGCCTTCGACAGCAGTTGGGTCTACCTTTTCAGGATTACGTCCCCAAATGGCATCCGTTGGACCTTCGGTCGACGAAACAATGTCGAGTGCCAAAGGCTTATTATTGCTAATGGCAGCCTTCAAACGAACCGCAGCCATGGGACGTACTGTGTCTCTTAGGAATTCTTCTTCACGGCTCCAAATTAATTTAATGGGCTTACCGACTTTCTTGGCAAGAATAATCGCTTGTGGATAAGGACTGGCTGCGTGATACAAGAAATGGCGTCCAAAGAAGCCACCTAAAATGGGGGAATGGAGATGTATTTTGTCTTCAGCCAATCCGGTTCTTTTTGCAATATCGGCTAAAAACATATCGGGCGCCTGATTAGGACACCACACATCCAAGCTTCCATCCGTATTAAATCTTGCCAATGCCGAAGGCGGCTCTAGTTGTGCGTGACGTAAGTGTTGAGTTCGGTATGTCGCCTCTATGACAGTGTCATCTTTCGCATCGGATAACACTTTAGATGCATTGCCTTTTACTTCTGCATCGAGCCCTCTCTCTTTTCGAGCGGCTAACATGTCATTGAAGCTCTGAGTTGAAAAGTCTGCAGGCATAAATCGCATTGAACCTTGCGCTTCACCCTTGGGTTCAATCCAATCGACTTGAGCCGCGTCGGCTGCACGTTTTGCGTCCCACCAATGGGGTGCAACCACGGCAACTGCGCCTTCCAAAATATGAACCGAATGTACACCACGCATCGCGTTAACTTGCTCAAGATTGGTAATGCTACTAACGGTCATTCCTAAGCGTGGCGCATGCTTAACGGCGGCATGAAGCATGTCATCGACTTTGATATCGATGCAATATTCAGCTTTACCCGTAGATTTCATATAGACATCTAACCGTTCCACAGGGGCGCCAATCCAGCGGAAATCTTTAGGATCGCGTAATTTAATGGACTCGGGATCGGGCACTGGTAAACCCATGGCTTGTTCAGCTAGCTGGCCATAATCTAATGAACGATTTGATTTAAGGTGAACAACTTTTCCTGGCGTTGTAGTGAGCTCCGACACATCGACATTTAATGCTTTTGCGCCAGCCTGAAGCAGCATTTGCCTTGCTAACGCGCCCAACTTCCTCATGGTGCTATAGCTTGTCTGCACGGACATGCTACCACCGGTAATACGACCAAAGCCCTTCACGACCTGATAATCGGGGCCAGTTGGTGCATTTTCGACGATAAATTTGATGGGTTCAGCATCAAGCTCTTCACCAATAATTTGTGCCATGGCGGTAAAGACACCCTGACCGCCCTCAACAAAAGGACTCTGAAAATAGATTTTATTATCAGCAGTGATCCTAAGGAATGCCGGAACCCTTGTGCCTGCCGCCATCCCGCCAGCCTGAGCGGCTCGGGTTTGACGTAGTGGAATGCCTACACTTAACACAAAAGCACCTGCCGCTAACCCAACGGAAGACAATAAAAAGTGTCTTCGAGACACATTCACTGGGGTATCTTGATTTAGCTGTAAAAACTCATTTTTGGCGTCTAAGTTTTTCATGTATTGCTCCCAGGAAGTGCCTTTGATAAATCCTCGACAGCCGCATTAATCGCGTTGTAAGTACCACATCGGCAGAGATTATTGACCGCAGCATTGATATCATCTTTAGTCGGCGATTTATTCGACTTGAATAAGGCGGTGACCGCCATGACTTGTCCCGATTGGCAGTAGCCGCATTGCGGAACTTGATGTTTAGTCCATGCTAAAACGACTTGTTTACCGACAGGATCTTCTTCGATGGCTTCTATCGTTGTAATGTGTTTTCCAATCGCACTCGATACCGGCATTACGCAAGAACGCACAACTGCACCGTCTATCAAGACTGAACATGCGCCACACTGCGCTAAACCACAGCCGTATTTTGTGCCTGTGAAACCTAAGTTATCTCGTATCACCCATAACAAGGGGGTATCTTCAGCGACATCAACATCAAAAGTATGGTTATTTAACTGTAATTTCATACGCTGTCTTAGCTCCATATGCTTTTATTCGAACATCACTTAATCGATATTGCGACTCGGCTCGAAGGGAAAAGTCGGTGTTCCACTTATCTTTAAATCTATCAGTGCATTCATTCTAGTTAATGAATGTCGTTATTAACAAAATCCATCCAATGACTTATCAAACGAATACATTAAATCACTATAGTGATGTGTAGTACCCACCCTTTGGCTCAATGGAGACTTAAAACTCATGCCAGCTTTATTTTTGTAAAATTTGGATATTTTTCTACAATCAACCAAACTGGTTGCTATAACAACCACTTGAAATTATGTGTTATTTGGACAAGGGAAAACCGAAGCCATTCGCAATAAAGATATGCTGAATCGTGACGAAAAACGCAATCAGGGGATAACGATGTCTGGGCTTTCTGCTTTATATAATGCAATTGTCAATAATGTCACAACAGATAATGAAGCAGTCCTGGCTACCGTCGTAAAAGTAGAAGGCTCTGCTTATCGTCGCCCTGGCGCAAGAATGCTTGTCTCACAATTTGAGACCGAAGGGGCAATAAGTGGTGGTTGTCTCGAACCCGAAGTGATTAAAACCGCATGGTGGCATACAGAATCAGGCGCGTGCGTGCGCCGTTATCATACGGCAGAAGATAACGAAGACACTGATATTGCATTAAATTTTGGCCTAGGCTGCAATGGGACCGTTCATGTGTTATTTGAACGCATCGATTTGAAGCACAATTGCCTCATGATTGAGATTATTTCCAATGTCGTGTTACAGAATAAATCCGCGGCGATAGCAACAGTGATTGCCTCTGATAAACATTCTGGTATTCGAATTGGCGAACGAATTGCGCTCTTTAGTGATGGTTCAACACTCGGAGGACTCGCCCATGGCGAACTGACAGCGCGGATTTTCACTGATTTGAAAAAAGCACTGCAGGAGCAAGGCTCTTGTCGATGTCAGTACACCATTGATGATGCGCAGCTAGAAGTCTTTGTTGAATATCTCCCCCCTATTCCGCGTCTTGTTATCTGCGGCGGAGGCGATGATGCGCAGCCACTTGCCACAATCGCGAAGATCCAAGGTTGGCATGTCACAGTTATCGATGGACGTTCCCATTTTGCCAGGGTTTCTCGCTTTCCTCAGGCCGATCAAGTCATCACAGGGCAAGTCATCACAGAAGAAATGAATGTTGAGAAATCGCGCCAGTACAATGAGTTGTTTCATGGCGCATCCGTGGTGATCATGACGCACAGTTTGAAGCAGGATGAATATTGGCTTAATGCCGCGTTGTCGAGTCAAGCCTGCTACATAGGGCAACTGGGGCCAAGGACGAGGAGTGAAAAACTGTTAGAAAACATCAGTACAAGAATGGGCCCTTTACATTCGTTGGACAGACTACATTATCCTGTCGGACTCGATTTAGGAGGAGACACCCCAGAAAGTGTCGCTCTCGCGATTTTGGGCGAAATAACGGCTTTTCGTCATAAGCGCACTGGCAATAGCCTTAGATATCGAAATGAAACCATTCACACGCCAGATCAGGTACGACAAGCGTTGGTTGCCTCACGTCAAAACCAAGATTAGCTATCAATTTATTGTTTCTATGTGTACCGGTATAACAGACAGATAGGAAGGCCATGCAATCACATTTAAGCGGTTCCAACGATACCTGCGTTGCATTGGTCTTAGCCGCTGGTTACGGAAAAAGATTTGGGCAGGATAAACGACGTACACCTATGGGAAATCATTCTACCTTGCTAGGCACTACACTTGCGTCTATCCAAGGTGTGTTTGCTGAGTGCTATGTGGTGATCCGTGATGATGACAAGCCTGAACAACTCGGAATAACACACCCAACCAAGGTCATTGTCTCAACACGCTCGCACGATGGATTGGGTTCAAGCTTAGCGGCAGGAATTGAATTTCTACAACAGAGCAGTTTCAGTGAAGCTGCGATTTTTCTCGGTGATATGCCGTGGATCCAAGCCACAACGCAAGCAAGATTAATAGCAGCTGCACGCCCTTCAAATATCGTGCTACCAACATTTCGTGGCAAACCAGGCCACCCCGTCATCTTCGGCCGTAAATTTTGGCCTGAACTTATGTTGTTGGATGGTGACAAAGGGGCTAAATCCATCGTATGCCGTCACCAAGCACACTGTGTATTTATCCCAGTTAAAGATCCAGGCATTCTACGTGATGTGGATATACCGGAAGATCTAGGTACACAACCTCAGAAGTCGTAAAGACTGCAAAGCGTGAGATGTAAAGTCTTATGCATTCTAATACTGCGATTGTACTTGGTATGTTACAAAAATTGGTCAACTGCTCAGTTGCAAACGACAACAAAAATACCACAGTCCTAATGAAGCAAAAAAAAACCAGCCGAAGCTGGTTTTTTAAATTCAAATTTTACTTTCAATTACGCAATTAAAATAAAGCCAACAAACGCAATTGAAGCGGCGATTAACGCATAGGGCAGCTGAGTCACCGCATGGCTAACCAAGTTACAACCCGAGCCCTGTGCAGCTAATACCGTTGAGTCAGAGTAGAAACAAGCTTGGCTACCAAAAGATGAGGCAGAAAGCAGTGCACCAATCACCAATGGAATATCTGCGCCAACAGATTGTGCTAAAGGCATGACGATGGGAATAGTGACCGCAAAAATACCCCAGCTAGAACCTGTTGCAAAAGCCAAAATTGACATCGATAAAAATACCACCGCTGGCAGTAACTTAGGCGTCATGTAAGGGCTTAATGATTCGATAACGTATTGGGGTAAAAGCAAAGCATCACAGACATCTTTAAACACGAATGCCGCAATTACAGTACCAATAGCCGGCAACATGCTCTTAAAGCCATCAATCATTTGATCCATCATCTCTGAAAGTGGCATCAAACGTTGTACCGCATAGTAAGGCAGCGTGATCACTAAAGTGGCTAACAAACCTTTCCATACATCGATATCGAAATACACAGTAAAGGCAACTAACAGCAAAATTGGCACTAAAAAGTTATGCAATTTACCTTGGTTGTCAGCGTGCTTAAACTCTTCTTCAATTGCCGCAATCGCGTATTCGTCTGAGGTTTGTACCTGATCTAAGTCTATTTGCGCTTGAGCAGGCTCGCCTTGAGCTGCACGTAATTGTGCTTTTTTCATTGGGCCAATGGCAGGCATAATACCGAGAGCCACTAACAGCACCATCGCCACGGCTAACCACGCATAAAGCATATATGGAATGGCTTGCATATATACCGCAATGCCTTGGCCTTCAGAAGCCACACCGTTATCCACTAACAGACCACCGAAAAAAACGGCCCAAGTCGATAACGGCACTAACACACACACTGGTGCCGCAGTTGAATCAACAACATAAGCTAACATTTCACGTGATACCTTAAATTTGTCGGTAACACGTTTCATGGTTTCACCCACGGTTAATGCATTGAGATAATCATCGATAAAAATCACAATCCCGAGAACAAAGGTCATTAACAGCGAGGATTTAGGACCTTTTGCAAATTTTAATGCATTCCGACCAAAAGCCAGTGCGCCACCGGTGCGAACTAACAATGCGATTAATGCACCAAAACAACCACATACTAAAATCAACCAACCGATCGTTTCATCGGCCATGACCTTAAGTGACGTCGAAGCAAAATTGTCGAGTACTTGCGAGGGATCGAGTAAAAAGAATCCGATTACTGCGCCAATAATGAGGGATAAAATTGGACGACGTAACCAAACGGCTAACACCAATACCACCAGAGGTGGAATAAGACTTAACGCTGTCGGTTCAGACATGCACTTAGGTCCTCTAAATAATCGCCAAAACGGCAAAAGTTTTTAGAAAAGCGCCTGATATCATCTCGATATTGGGCGCCAATATTGCTGCTTTATGATGACTAACTCCGCTGATAAAACCGGCTAAAAGCGTATTATCTTTGGTGCCTTACCAAAAACATCGGCGCAGAAAATAAAGCGCATCGAATACTGAGTCAACAAGAAATTTATGCGACAGTAAAATAAATTAACCACCTGACAAATGGCATTTGATATCTTATTGTTTTAATTATTCTTTATTTAATTTTCCGTAAATGAAATTCAGGGGCTAAATGCTTAATAAGCATTCAGTAAACTTGCGTTAAATTGCTTGATTATGCAGTCTTAAATAACAACGTATTTTAAGGCTTCAAATACTGTGGGTTAACTGGGTTGGGTTTTTTCCTGCTTTTACATCTCAAAACGGTTCGAAGTTAACGGCGTGATGGATATCTGCAAAGTTCAATAGTTGACAATCCGACAAAACCATTCAGCACTACCGCCTGAATTTTGGATAAAATACAGAATATTCACCCGCCACCATCTGATGTAAATCCGTACAAAAGAATATTCATCTAGCCACATTTTTAATAAAAACGGCTAATTTGCTATCTGTCCCCCTTCCTTAACGAATATCTTTTCGTTATGGTGCATAAACTTAAGCCTAATCTACAGCATGTTTTGAGGTGTAAATGCGCCCTATCATCAAATCCAACAAATTGGATACCGTTTGTTATGACATCCGCGGCCCAGTGCACAAAGAAGCTCGGCGCTTAGAAGATGAGGGACATCGGATCCTGAAACTTAATATTGGTAATCCTGCCCCCTTCGGCTTTGAAGCCCCTGAGGAAATTGTTCGTGATGTGATCCTCAATTTGCCAAGTGCACAGGGATACTGCGAATCCAAAGGATTATTCTCTGCCCGTAAAGCCATTGTGCAGCATTATCAAGCACAGGGCATTTTTGGCGTCGATATTGAAGATATTTATATCGGTAACGGCGTGTCAGAACTGATAATGATGGCGATGCAGGGCTTATTGAATAGTGATGATGAAATCCTTATCCCCTCACCCGATTATCCGCTGTGGACAGCTGCCGCCAATTTAGCCGGTGGCAAAGCAGTACATTATCGCTGTGATGAAGAATCCGATTGGTTCCCAGATTTAGATGACATTAAAAATAAGATCACACCACGCACCCGCGGCATTGTGATAATTAACCCCAATAACCCAACGGGGGCGGTTTATAGTAAGGCATTGCTGCTAGACGTAGTTGAGCTTTGTCGTCAACATGATCTGATTTTGTTTGCCGATGAAATTTACGACAAAATTTTATACGATGATGCCAAACATATTCCCGCTGCGGGTCTTTCGAATGACATTTTAACCGTTACCTTTAATGGGCTTTCCAAGGCTTACCGTGCGGCGGGGTTCAGGATCGGTTGGATGATGCTCTCGGGTAATTTAAAGGCCGCAAAGAGCTATATCGAAGGCTTAGAAATGCTCTCCTCTATGCGCCTTTGTGCCAACGTGCCCAACCAACATGCGGTACAAACGGCGCTCGGTGGCTATCAAAGCATTAACGAACTGATTTTGCCCAACGGCCGATTAACCATGCAGCGGGATGTGTGTTATGACCTGCTCAGCCAAATTCCGGGTGTCAGTCTCAAAAAGCCCAAGGGGGCGCTCTATGCCTTCCCAAAACTGGATATGAAAAAATTCAACCTGCGTGATGATGAACGACTGGTGCTTGATTTACTCCGGGATAAAAAAATCCTCTTAGTACATGGCAGTGCCTTTAACTGGCCTGAGCCCGATCACCTGCGAGTGGTGTTTTTGCCCTATAAAGAAGACCTTAGCAAAGCCCTGACCGAATTTGGTCATTTCCTTGAAAATTACCAACAATAAATCACTTAGATTAACGTGAATGATTTACTCCCCGATAAAGCGACCAATGGGTCGCTTTATTATTTAGGTTTTTCACCATTCAATAACATTGGCTCCATCACCAATAACGGTTATGTTAGATCATGCCTATCAGGCCGCGTAGACTCGTTTTCGATAGATTGACGCGGCAACATCGGATTCGTCATAGAAAGGAGTACTATGAGTCACCTCTTTGCCCACCTCGCGCGCATGAAGCTTATCCAGCGCTGGCCGTTAATGTATAACGTTCGCAGTGAAAACGTGCAGGAACATTCACTGCAAGTGGCCATGGTGGCCCACGCTTTAGTCATTATCAGTAATCGAAAATTCGGCACTACGCTGGATGCCAATCAGGCCGCAAGCTTAGCCATTTTCCACGATGCCAGCGAAATTCTTACCGGCGACTTACCCACACCGGTTAAATACTTTAATAAAGAGATTGAAGCTGAGTATAAAAAGATTGAAGCCATCGCCGAGCAGCGCATGCTAGATATGGTACCCGATGAATTTAAGGACGATTACCGCAGTCTGTTTTTAAGCGACTACAGTGATCCTACCTACAAGGCTATCGTTAAAGCCGCCGATACGCTTTGCGCTTACCTTAAATGCCTTGAAGAGAATCGCGCCGGCAACACCGAATTCAATACTGCACGTAAACGCTTAGAAACTATGCTGAAAGATAATCCGAATCCTGCAGTAAAGTACTTTATGGCATGCTTCGTCCCCAGCTTTACCTTGGATTTAGACGAAATTAATAAAATGCTTTAGGCTTAGCCGTTAAGGACATCCTATGAACGAAAGTGTTTGGCAACAACGCCTCCACGGTGAAGATAAACAGCGACGAAACGATCACCGCAGTCCCTATCAGCGCGACAGAGCGCGTATTTTGCATTCTGCGGCTTTTCGTCGCTTGCAAGCCAAAACCCAGGTGCTCGGTGTTGGCATGAACGATTTTTATCGCACCCGCTTAACCCACTCACTTGAAGTGTCCCAAATCGGCACTGGCATTGCCGCACAATTAAGTCGCAAATTCCCCGAGCATAAGGCTTTACTCGACTCAACCAGTCTACTTGAATCACTCTGCTTAGCCCATGATATCGGGCATCCGCCCTTCGGCCATGGTGGAGAGGTGGCACTTAATTATATGATGCGTCATCACGGTGGTTTTGAGGGCAACGGCCAAACCTTTAGGATCCTCTCCAAACTTGAGCCATATACCCAAGGCTTTGGGATGAATCTTTGCCGTAGAACCATGCTGGGCATTCTAAAATACCCAGCGCCGTACTCCCTTCTCTACCGCCATGGTGGTCAAAGTGAAATTAGCAGTCATCGGCAATTAAAACCCGCTGATTGGCCACCGGTTAAAGGCATCTTTGACGATGACCTAGATATCTACGATTGGCTCCTTGCGCCGCTAAGCGATAACGACCGACTGCGCTTTATCGAGCCAACGGCCAGTATCCACCCTAAATATCCGCACTTGAGAACCCAATTTAAATCCTTTGACTGCTCGATTATGGAGCTGGCCGATGATATCGCCTATGCGGTTCACGATTTAGAAGACGCGATTGTGATGGGGATTGTCACCGCATCTCAGTGGCAACAGGATGTTGCGCCACATCTTAAACACAGCGGTGATGCTTGGATTAAACAAGAACTTGCCAATATTGGCGATAAGCTCTTTTCCCATGAGCATCATTTACGCAAGGATGCCATTGGCACCCTAGTCAACGGCTTTGTGACTGCCATTACCATAGTTGAACATGACGCTTTTGAAGCCCCTCTATTGCGCTTCAATGCTTGCCTTGAGGAAGAGTTTGCCCTGACATTAAACGTGTTGAAGCAATTGGTTTACAAGTACGTTATTCGTAAGCCTGAAATCCAAATGCTGGAATACAAAGGCCAACAAATCGTGATGGGATTATTCGAGGCCTTCGCCTCGGATCCTGAGCGTCTGCTCCCTTTTAATACTCAAGAGCGTTGGCGTGAGAGTGAGCAGCAGGGATTAAACAGTTATAGAGTGTTAGCCGATTATATTTCAGGTATGACAGATGAATTTGCGGGCAGATTGTATCAACAGCTTTTTAGCCCCAAAGCCGGTTCAAATATTGAGTTAAGCCGCGAGCTGTAACTTCAAAAGGCAAGAGTTAACAATAAAAAACCACCCTAAGGTGGTTTTTTTTCATTCATTGATTAAAGCGCGCCAATCGCATCTTTACATAACTGGGTAATACGAGCCCAATCCCCCTGCTCCATGGCATCCGTTGGTGCAATCCAGCTACCGCCGATACAATCAACATTTTTCAATGCCAGATAGTCTTTGTAACTGCTTGGGGTAATACCACCCGTTGGGCAAAAACGAATGTCAGCAAGGGGTCCCGAAAATGCCTTAAGCGCATCCACACCGCCCGAAGCTTCGGCGGGGAAGAATTTAAAATGCGTGTATCCCAGCGCCATGCCCGTCATCACCTCAGAAATACTCGCAACACCCGGAATTAACGGCACAGGGCCTTGCATTCCGGCTTTGAGTAATTCAACAGTCGCACCTGGTGTAATAATAAACTGCGCGCCAGCTGCGATGGCTTGATCAAGTTGTGCTTCATTTAAAATGGTGCCCGCACCTACTAAGGCCTCTGGCACTTCCTTGGCAATCAAACTAATGGCATCTAATGCGCAGGCAGTACGCAGAGTAACTTCAAGCACGCTGATCCCGCCAGCGACTAAGGCTTTTGCTAGAGGCACAGCATGTTCAATCTTGTTAATTACCATGACAGGAACAATAGGGCTGCGTTTAAAAATATCTTGTGGTTGTAATGACCAGTTATTCTCAAGCATTGCGGTATTCTTCCTTCGTATTAGTAATGTTCATCGATGGCGCTAGTACTACGCGCACCGGTTTCAGGACTGCTCAGATTTGAGCGCAGCGCCCCAAATAGCTCACGACCCATTCCATAGCGCGAGCGACGTAAATTCACTTCTTCAGTAGTTCTGGCGTCAAGTTCGGCATCAGACACTAACAGGCTAAGCTCACCCGTCACTGCATCGACGCGAATTAAATCGCCATTGCGCACTTTGGCAATTAAGCCGCCATCTAATGCTTCAGGGGTTAAGTGAATTGCCGCAGGCACTTTACCCGAGGCGCCCGACATACGACCGTCGGTCATCAGTGCAACCTTAAAGCCTTTATCCTGAAGCGAACCGAGGATTGGGGTTAACTTATGTAATTCTGGCATGCCGTTAGCTTTAGGGCCTTGGCCTTTAACCACAACCACACAATCCCTATCGAGCTCACCAGCTTTAAACAGGGCATCAAGCTTGTTCTGATCGTCAATCACCACTGCAGGCGCTTCAACCACACGGTGCTGCGGCTGTACGGCTGACACTTTAATCACCGCACGGCCAAGGTTACCCTTAAGCAGCTTTAAGCCACCGTTACTTTGGAAAGGTGATGCCACAGAGGTTAACACTTCGGTATCTAAGCTGACACTTGGGCCATCGACCCAGCACAGTTCACCCTCAAGCAGTTTTGGCTCTTGGGTGTAACGGCGAAGACCAAAGCCTGCGACGGTGTTGACATCTTCATGCAGCAAACCAGCATCGAGTAATTCTTTAACGAGGAATGCCATACCACCTGCGGCGTGGAAATGGTTGATATCAGCGTGACCGTTTGGATAGACACGAGCCAGTAACGGCACCGCATCGGATAATTCTGAAAAATCATCCCAGTTGACGATAATGCCAGCTGCACGCGCCGCCGCCACTATATGCATGGTTAAGTTAGTCGAACCACCGGTTGCCAGCAGTGCAACAATGCCGTTAACGATTGATTTTTCGTTAACGATTTCACCTATTGGGCTGTACTGAGTGCCTAATTCGGTTAAACGGCATACCTGTTTGGCCGCCATAATGTTTAACGCTTCACGCAGTGGGTCGTCAGGATTCACAAAGGAGGAACCTGGTAACTGCAGACCCATCACTTCTAACATCAACTGGTTTGAGTTAGCCGTACCGTAGAAAGTACAAGTTCCAGCGCTGTGGTAAGAGCGCGCTTCAGCTTCAAGTAGCTGGGCACGATCCACTTTACCTTGGGCAAATTGCTGGCGTACGCGGGCTTTTTCTTTGTTTGGAATACCTGAGCGCATGGGGCCTGCAGGCACAAATAACATAGGTAAGTGGCCAAAAGACAAGGCACCAATTAACAGGCCTGGTACGATTTTGTCGCAAATACCCAGTAAAAGTGCCCCATCAAACATATTGTGGGAGAGTCCCACTGCGGTGGCCATGGCAATCACTTCGCGGCTCAGTAAGCTCAATTCCATACCGGGTTGACCTTGAGTCACACCATCACACATGGCAGGAACACCACCGGCAACCTGGGCAACACTGCCCACTTCCTGACACGCCTTTTTCAGCAAGTCAGGATAGGTTTCATAGGGTTGGTGAGCCGACAACATATCGTTGAAAGCCGTAATAATGCCGATATTGGCCTTAGTAAGTTGACGCAGCGAATTTTTGTCATCTGGGCTACAGGCGGCAAAACCGTGGGCCAAGTTACCACAGCTTAATGAACTGCGGTGAACACCATGGTTACGGGCCTCGTTTAGGGCGGCTAAGTAACCTTCACGTGACGCTTTGCTACGGGCAATAATTCTGTCGGTAACGGATTGAACTACTGAGTGCATTTTGACTCCTTAAGCGCTCCAGAACACATCAACGGGCGTTTTACGCTGCGCTAATACGGCTCGGATAGGCATAGCATTAACATCATCATTTTCTAAGGCTTGACGATAAACGGATAACTTCTGTTCCCCGACTAAGTGCAGATAAATCTGTCTGCTATTGAGGATCGCACTCTTAGTCAATGTGATCCTGCCATGGGGAGCGGTCGTTGGATTAGTAGCAACACATAACGCCGTTGATGACAGTGCATCATTCAGTTCGGCGCTGCAGGGGAACCAAGAACAGGTATGGCCGTCGTTACCCATGCCTAAAATCACCACATCAAATGGACGTGGGAAATGGGATAGGGATTCTGCCGTCATTTCAGCCCCCGCCTCTGCACTAGAGAACATATTCTTTAGACCACGGAATTTGGCATTTGCAGCACGGTTTTGCAGTAAATGTTCACGCACTAAACGTTCATTTGATGCACTATCTTCAACATCAACCCAGCGCTCATCGGCAAGCGTGATATACACATCACTCCAATCGATGGACATCATGCTAAGAAGTTCGAATAATTTCAGCGGCGTAGAACCTCCGGATACCACTAGGCTTGCTTTACCGCGGGAATCGACCGCCTCTTGCAATTGACTGGCAATTTTATTCGCCAGTTGCTGCTCCAGTGCCGATGGTGTATCAAAGGATTTAAATACGGTTTCTTTAATCATAAATCCCCCTTATTCATCCCACGAACGGCCATCTTTGGTGATCAGGGCTACTGAGGCCACAGGGCCCCAAGTTCCCGCAGGATAAGGTTTTGGTTTTTCGTTGCTTTGTTCCCAAGATTGGATGATACCATCGACCCAAGTCCACGCTTGTTCCACTTCATCACGACGGACGAACAGGGCTTGATTGCCTAACATGGCTTCAAGCAAAAGACGCTCGTAGGCATCAGCGATACGTTCATTCTTGAAGGTATCGGAGAAACTCAAGTCGAGTTTAGTGGTTTGTAAGCGTTGTTTTTGCTCCAAACCTGGTACTTTGTTCATCATCTGAATTTCAACACCTTCATGGGGTTGCAGACGAATAGTCAACTTGTTCGGTGGCAGATTGCGGTAACTTGAGCGATACAGGTTATGCGGTGGGTTTTTAAAATACACCACAATTTCTGAACTCTTGAACGGCATACGCTTACCGCTACGCAGGTAAAATGGTACACCCGCCCAGCGCCAGTTATCGATATCAACTCGCAGCGCGACAAAAGTCTCAGTGTGGGATTGTAGGTTTGCGCCCTCTTCCTCTAAGTAACCTGGAACTGGACTGCCCTTTAAAAAGCCTGCGCTGTACTGGCCACGTACGGTATTTTCATACACATTGTCGGCATTAATTGGCCGCAAGGACTTGAGCACTTTGACCTTTTCATCACGAATACTGTCGGCATCGAGGTTCACCGGAGGATCCATTGCCACTAAGGTTAATACCTGTAGCAAATGGTTTTGGATCATATCGCGCATTTGACCGGCTTTATCGAAGTAACCCCATCGGCCTTCGATACCCACTTCCTCAGCAACGGTGATTTGCACATGATCAATGGTGCGATTATCCCACTTAGAGGCAAACAGTGAGTTAGCAAAACGCAGGGCAATTAGATTCTGTACTGTTTCTTTACCGAGGTAATGGTCGATACGATAAACTTGGCTTTCGTTAAAATAGGCAGAAACTTGGTCGTTAATGACACGGGATGAGGCTAAATCAGAACCAATCGGTTTTTCGAGTACTACGCGAGAATCACTATGGATAAGGTTTTGTTCATGTAAACAGCGGCAAATATCGCCGAAAATCGCTGGTGGTGTTGCAAAATAACTGACCATGACACGCTCTTCTGGTTTGAGCAATTCATGGAAGGCACTATATCCCGCAGATTCAGTGAAATTGGTACCTATATAGTGACAACGAGACAAAAAGCGTTGGAGCGTAACCTCACTGAGGGTTTCTTTGACGAAGGTCTTCAATGCAAGGATGACTAACTCTCTAAACTCATCCTGACCAAACTCGTCTTTTGCAACACCGATGATTTTTGTTTCTTTATCGAGTAACTCAGCTTTATCCAACTGGTATAAAGAAGGTAACAACTTGCGACGCGCCAAGTCACCTTTTGTACCGAAGAGTACGAAGTCACAAGCTTTGGCGCCTGATGTTGTTTTGCCCATTGCGTTACGCTCTCCTTTGTATGTCGTGTCTCCCACCTCAGTGAGAAGATCTACACTTTTGTTGTAATATAACAACAGAAATAGTTAAATGCATCTACTTTTATCAATGTTAGCATTTTCGCTATCTAGGCACATAGCGCATAAATCTGGTATGCTTTTTGTGCTTAAATTACTGATGCGAGTAAATTCTTATTTCAATTTTGTATTTAAAAATTACTAAGCTGTGTCTTGGCTTGGAAACGTGACGTTGATCGAACAATCAAGACAAGCATAAATAAAATGACATTCTCAATTGAGCGGACATACGCGTATGAACACCCTAGAAAAGGTTCAAAAAAGCCTCACACATTTTAGTAAGTCAGAACGCAAGGTTGCAGAGGTAATCTTGGCCTCTCCGCAAACAGCCATTCACTCGAGCATTGCCACCTTAGCGAAGATGGCCGACGTAAGTGAACCGACTGTAAACCGCTTCTGTCGCCGCTTAGATACTAAAGGCTTCCCTGATTTTAAGTTACATCTGGCACAAAGTCTTGCCAACGGCACACCCTATGTAAGCCGCCACGTTGAAGAAGATGACTCGCCAGAGTCATATACGACTAAAATATTCGAATCATCAATGGCTTCTTTAGATACTGCCCGTCAAAGCTTAGATGTAACCGCCATAAATAAGGCCGTTGATATTCTGACTCAAGCTAAGACGATTTCCTTCTTTGGTTTGGGCGCTTCGGCCTCAGTTGCACACGATGCACAAAATAAATTTTTCCGTTTTAACGTGCCTGTCATTTGTTTTGATGATGTTCTTATGCAGCGCATGAGCTGTATCAACAGTAACGAAGGCGATGTGGTGGTATTGATCTCCCATACAGGTCGTACTAAATCATTGATTGAAATTGCGCGCTTAGCGAGGGAAAACGGTGCGGCTGTTATCGGCATTACTGCGCGTAATTCCCCCTTATCGATGGAATGTACTCTGCCGGTGACCATGGAGGTGCCAGAGGATACTGACATGTATTTGCCAATGGCCTCGCGTTTAGCGCAATTGGTGACTATAGATGTATTGGCGACCGGATTTACACTTCGCCGTGGACCGCGTTTCCGTGACAATTTAAAACGTGTGAAAGAGGTGCTGAAGGAGTCTCGTATCAATAAAGATCCGATACTGTAATTCTCTTCCTTTCCTAAAAATGGTTCGTCAGTACACACCGGATGGCCATTTTTAGGACAAATTTCAGTGATACCTCACATATTTTACACCTTAGCCCAGATCAATTTCGTTGTAACTTTACTACATAAATTGGAAATGCATGATAATATAGCCCTAAGCTTTTTTAACTTTAACGGAGTATCTTATGTTCCGCAGAACCAAAATCGTCACCACGCTGGGTCCAGCAACTGACCGTGACGATAACTTACGCCGTATCATCGCGGCTGGTGCAAACGTTGTTCGTCTAAACTTCTCCCACGGCTCCCCCGAAGATCATCTCAATCGCGCGACCCAAGCTCGCAAAATCGCAAAAGAATTAGGTGTTCATGTCGCTATTTTAGGTGACCTTCAAGGTCCTAAAATCCGCGTGTCTACATTCAAAGACAACAAAAAGGTTCAGTTGAGCTTAGGTCAAGCCTACATTTTGGATGCTGAGTTAGGTAAAGGCGAAGGTGATGAAACACAAGTCGGCATCGATTACAAGCAATTACCCGATGACGTGAAAGTGGGCGACATTTTGATGCTCGACGATGGCCGTGTTCAATTACGTGTTGAGCGTGTCGAAGGCCGTAAGGTTCATACCACAGTGACGGTTGCAGGTCCCTTATCTAATAATAAGGGCATCAACAAACAAGGCGGCGGCCTTTCTGCTGCGGCACTGACCGAAAAAGACAAAGCGGACATATTAACCGCAGCGATGATCCAAGTGGATTACCTCGCTGTCTCCTTCCCACGTAGCGGCGCCGATCTCGAATACGCACGTTCTCTTGCGCAGCAGGCGGGTAGCAATGCACTTATTGTGGCTAAGGTTGAACGTGCTGAAGCCGTTGCTGATGATGCAGCGATGGATGATGTGATTTTAGCGTCTGATGTTGTGATGGTTGCTCGCGGTGACTTAGGTGTTGAAATTGGAGATGCTGCGTTAGTTGCGGTGCAAAAGAAACTGATTGCCCGTTCACGCCAGTTAAACAAAGTAGTTATCACTGCGACTCAAATGATGGAGTCGATGATTTCAAGCCCAATGCCTACCCGCGCAGAAGTGATGGACGTAGCCAACGCCGTACTCGATGGTACCGACGCGGTCATGTTGTCAGCAGAAACCGCTGCCGGTGACTTCCCAGAAGAAACCGTTAAAGCTATGGCGAATGTGTGTATGGGCGCTGAATCTCACCCAAGTGTGAAAGTGTCTAAACATCGTTTAGATGCACGCTTCAGCTCAGTTGAAGAAACCATCGCCCTTTCAACCATGTATGCAGCAAACCACCTAGAAGGCGTGAAGGCAATTATTGCCCTGACTGAATCGGGCGCAACGCCAAAACTGATGTCTCGCATCAGTTCGTCATTACCTATCTTAGGGTTATCTCGCCACGAAACCACACTGGCTAAAATGGCGCTGTACCGCGGTGTATTGCCGATTTACTTTGATTCTACCGCATACCCAGCCGATGAACTGGCTCAAAAGGCATTGGAATCATTAACCACTGCGGGATATCTTAACAGTGGCGATATGGTATTAATGACCAAGGGCGATGCGATGGAAACCATCGGTGGCACTAACACCTGTAAAGTGTTGATCGTTGCCTAATCGCGTAGTCTGCTTAAGTAGCAATACTTAGCGCCTTGTTAAGTCGCAATAAAAAACCACCTCTATGAGGTGGTTTTTTTATAAGAGGATGAAAGTTGCATCCTCTCAGTTCGATTACGAAGTGTAGATTACAGGCTTTCGAAATCGTTTACGTTAATTGCGGCTAAACGCAGTTTATCGCTATCAAGGAGTTTTTGGTGCTCGTCACTGGTGATCACACCGGCTTCCAACGCTTTTTCAAACAGGATAAGTGATGGCACTTTACCTGGTAATTGACCCGCGCGCTGAGCTGTTTTTAGTTTCTTGAAAATGTCTTTACAAGCGTACTGTGCATGGAATGCCTGCTCAACTTCGGCGATACCGCTGGTATCACCTTCAAAATCTGGGCACAGGAAAGTAATACGGTCACGAGCTGGGCTTGGTTTTAACATACCAGATACCAAATTCAGTGCCAGCTTATCGCTAGGTGCATTGAAGTTGTTTCCGATTGGGAAAATCAAGGCACGCAGTAACCATGCGAATGGACGACTTGGGAAGTTACGGATAACTTCAGACAGCGCCTCAGCTGCAAGGTGTAAACGTTGTTGCATCACATAATGAACAGTCGGTAAATCATCATGTTGACGACCGTTATCTTCAAACAGTTTTAAGGTAGCAGAGCCTAAGTACAGTTGACTTAACACATCGCCCATACGCGCAGACAGCATTTCTTTACGCTTTAGATCGCCGCCCATCACCATCATCGAAATGTCAGTCATAATAGCCAGCGCAGAAGACAAACGTGTCATGTCCTTATAATACTGCTTAGTTTCACCACTGACAGGTGAGCTAGCGAAACGGCTACCCGTTAATGCGTTGAACAATGCACTTACCGCGTTACGGGTTGCATAACCAATATGGCCCATTAACAGAGCGTCAAATCGGTTAAGAGCTTCTTGTTCGTTTTCCATCGCTGCGGCTTCCATTTCAGCCAGCACGTATGGGTGACAACGCGTCGCACCTTGACCAAAGATCATCAGTGAGCGGGTCAGAATGTTTGCGCCTTCTACCGTAATAGAAATCGGATTAGACATGTAAGCGTGGCCTAAGTAGTTCTTAGGTCCCAACTGGATACCTTTACCTGATTGGATATCCATTGCATCGTTAACCACTGAGCGACCTAATTCGGTCATATGGAATTTCGCAATGGCCGTCACAACCGATGGTTTTACCTTCAGGTCAATACCCGTTGTGGTTAAACGGCGCGCTGCCTCTAACTGGTAAGTGTTACCGATGATACGTGCTAGGGCTTCTTGAACGCCTTCGAATTGGCCAATCGCCATACCGAATTGGTGACGAACGTAGCTGTAAGCCGTGGTGGTCTTAGTCGCCATGTGACCCGATGCGGTTGCCAGTGCTGGCAGAGAAATACCACGACCTGCAGACAGACATTCAACCAGCATACGCCAGCCTTTTCCCGCATAGTCTGGACCACCGATGATCCAATCTAACGGAATGAATACGTCTTTACCCTTAGTGGTACCGTTCATAAACGCCATGTTTAATGGGTTATGACGACGACCAATTTCAACGCCTTCGTGGCTAGTTGGGATAAGCGCACAGGTAATACCTAAGTTTTTCTTGTCGCCTAACAGGCCTTCAGGGTCGCGCATTTGAAATGCCAGACCTAATACAGTCGCAACAGGTGCTAGGGTGATATAACGCTTATCCCAAGTTAACTTAAGACCAATCACTTCTTCACCGTTGTGCATGCCTCGGCAAACAATACCCACGTCAGGGATTGCGCCCGCATCACTGCCCGCTTCTGGGCCGGTTAAGGCAAAGCATGGGATTTCGGTGCCGTTGGCTAACGAAGGTAACCAACGCTCTTTTTGCTCTTGCGTGCCGTAGTGCGTTAATAGCTCACCTGGGCCTAATGAGTTAGGTACCATGACGGTGACCGCGGCGCTGACGCTACGGCTCGCGATTTTACTCACGATGGTAGAGTTAGCGTAGGCAGAGAATGCACGGCCACCGAATTTTTTCGGGATGATCAGCGCGAAGAAACCTTCTTTTTTGAAGTAGTCCCATAGCTCTGGCGGTAAATCTTTACGGTTTTGAACGATGTCAAAATCGTCAATCATTTTCAGGGCTGTTTCAACTTGGTTTTCAAGGAAGTCTTTTTCTTCTGCCGTTAATGTTGGTTTGCCGTAGCTATGGAGCGTATTCCAATTTGGGTTACCGCGGAATAACTCACCTTCCCACCATACATCACCCGCTTCCATCGCTTCACGCTCGGTGACGGATAATGGCGGCAGTACCTTTTTAAAGAAACGGAAAACCGGTTGGGTGATGACTTGCATCCGAATCCCTTTAATTGCAAACACTGCAATCGCGGCGATCAGGACGATTATTAATACAGTTAACATATTCAAGACCTTATTTTAAGAAGCAATGGGCAATGCTACGCCCGCTGCCATGTAGGGGATCACTTTACGGATCACCGCTTCAATGTCATTTTGCTCACCATACTCCGCAGCAGCAATTTCGTTCAGGGCATCGGCGGATGCCATAGTGAACACGATAGTGCCTAGGGTAAAGTGTAAGCGCCAAAACATTTCAGCTGGAGGGATATGTGGAGCACTGGCTGCAACAGCTTTAACAAAAATGTTGAGCTGTTCACCATAATGTGTGGTGATAAACCAGCGCAAATGCCCTTGGCTCTCAATGTAACCCCGGCCAAGTAATTGCAGGAAAATCGTCGTTCCGTCGGTGCGCAGCTCATTTAAGTCGAGTAAGGGGCCAACCAAAGCAGAAAATATTTCTTCTAAGGACGCCTTTGCGGGTGCTGCATGCAAACGCTTAATTTGCGTTGCTGCAGATGGCATAAACTCATCTAAATAACGGGCTAATACCGCTCGGATCAACTCCTTTTTAGAGCCAAAGTGATAATTCACCGACGCTAAATTCACCTCCGCCTTACTGGTGATAAGACGTAACGACGTTTCAGAAAAGCCCCTTTCAGCGAATAACTTTTCAGCGGCGTCAAGAATTCTCGTTTTTGTATCAGATCGACTTGCCATTCCGTGACCCTGAGTTAATTTAAAACACTCGTTTAAATTAAACATTGGTTTCAAATAAGTCAAACGAAATATGCCCCAGATTGCCGCTATCCAAAGACTATTGATAACAGTTTGCTCACATTAGATGCAGTAAAGTGTTAAATCTCATGTCCATCTGTGCAAATTTCTCTTGGCTTAGGTAAAATGCGCAACACAAAAACAACAAAGGATTGCTCTTTTATGGCCAAAAAACTCAATCGCCCCACTTATATAGCGCTCACCGTCGCGCTTGCACTTGGTCTTAGTGCATGTAACGACGAAGCCTCACAAATACCACCTACTAAGGAACGTGTTCCCACTGCGGCAAAAGCACCGACATCAGAAGAAGCCATTGCTTTTATTAAGGATTCTGAAGCACAGATGGCTCAGCTTTCTATCGAATCTAATCGCGCCGAATGGATTTACAGCAATTTTATCACCGATGATACCGCCGCTCTTTCAGCCGCTGTCGGCGAAAAAGTCAGTGCGGCATCGGTACAATTTGCCACTCAAGCGGCACAATTTGCCAACGTAGACCTAGACCCTGTTAATGCACGTAAACTTAACATGTTACGCAGTGCTTTAGTGTTACCTGCACCATTAGATCCCGCCAAAAATGCTGAACTTGCTAAGATCAGCTCGGAATTAAATGGTCTATATGGCAAAGGGAAATACTGTTTTTCAAACGGTAAGTGTATGACGCAGCCAGAGCTTTCGAGCCTGATGGCCGAATCTCGCGATCCTGCCAAGCTTCTAGAAGCATGGAAAGGATGGCGTGAAATTGCTAAACCGATGCGCCCGCTGTTCCAACGTGAAGTGGAACTAGCCAACGAAGGCGCCAAAGATTTAGGTTATGCCAACCTATCTGAGTTATGGCGCAGCCAGTACGACATGAAGCCCGATGACTTTTCTCAAGAATTAGACCGTCTTTGGGGTCAAGTAAAACCCCTTTACGAATCACTGCACTGTTATGTTCGTGGTGAACTGAACAACGAATACGGTGATACCGTTGCCCCCACTAGTGGCCCAATTCCAGCGCATTTGCTCGGTAATATGTGGGCACAGCAATGGAGCAATATTTACGACTTAGTTGCACCGGATAATGCCGATCCTGGCTACGATGTGACCGAACTGCTCGAAGATAAAGGTTATGATGAGCACAAAATGGTTAAGCAAGCCGAAACCTTCTTCACTTCACTAGGTTTTGCGCCATTACCAGACAGCTTTTGGGATCGCTCGCTGTTTGTGCAACCAAAGGATCGTGATGTGGTCTGCCATGCATCCGCCTGGGATTTAGACAACTTGGATGATATTCGTATCAAGATGTGTATCCAGAAAACGGCGGAAGACTTTACGGTTATTCATCATGAATTGGGGCATAACTTCTATCAACGTGCCTATAAACAGCAGCCATTCCTATTTAAGAACAGTGCTAACGATGGTTTCCATGAAGCCATTGGCGATACTATCGCATTGTCAATCACCCCAAGCTACCTTAAGCAAATCGGTCTGTTAGAAGACGTACCCGATGCATCGAAGGATATCGGTTTGCTGCTGAAACAAGCATTAGACAAGATTGCCTTCCTCCCATTTGGGCTGATGATTGACCAGTGGCGCTGGAAAGTTTTCAGCGGAGAAATCACACCTGAGCAATATAACCAAGCTTGGTGGGATTTACGCGAGAAATACCAAGGCGTAAAAGCCCCAATCGATCGTAACGAAACCGACTTTGACCCTGGTGCAAAATACCACGTGCCGGGCAACGTGCCTTACACTCGCTACTTCTTAGCCCATATCCTGCAGTTCCAATTCCACAAGGCGCTGTGTGATAAGGCAGGCGAAACAGGCCCTGTCCATAGATGCAGTATTTACGGCAATAAGGCTGCCGGTGACAAACTCAATAAGATGTTGGAGCTGGGTTCAAGCCAGCCTTGGCAAGTTGCACTGAAGGAAGTGACAGGTTCCGATGCGATGGACGCTAAAGCAGTACTAGATTACTTTGCGCCGCTGCAAACTTGGCTAGATGAGCAAAACAAAGCCTCTAATCGCCAATGTGGCTGGTAATGATCCGTTGCGATTAGGGACTCACTTAATTCAGTGACTCATTTTTACTGGCTAAGTGGAGCTAGCAAATGCCCAACGCTGTGTTGGGCATTTTATTTTAAAACCAATATTTGGAAAACTAAGATCAGCGCAAGCCCATGCCTTTGCGATTTGCCTCTTTATTTTCAATTTTAAGTTGTTCAGATTTAGTGAGCATAAGATACAGCGCGCCAGTCCCACCCTGCTCTGTTTTCGCCGAATGATAGGCCAGTACCATGTCCAGTTGGGATAACCAATGACACACTGCCGACTTCATCACCCCAGTGAAGGGCTTACTTTGATGGCCTTTACCATGAATAAGCAAGACACAACGTTCCCCATGCTCTTGCGCCGCCAGTAAAAAATTCAGCAATGCATCACGGGCTTGGCTGAGCCTATATGCGTGAACATCGAGTTCCATATTGAGTTTGTATTCGCCGAGTCTTAAGCGCTTAAACACCGCACCTTGGACCCCTTCACGCTTAAAGCTGGCAATATCATCGGGCTTTAGCACTGGGATAAGACTTAAATCTAATGGCATTTGGGCAAGATAGGATTCACGCATTAACGCGATACGGCGTTGAACTTGTTCCGCCGTTAATGCTTTGGGCTGTAGGTTAACCGCTTTCACTTCGCCTTTTAGTGGCACAACCCCCGCCATTTCTTCAAAAAACAGTGCTGATTCATCATCCAGCATGGCAAGTTCCTCCCACTTTACGCCTGAGTGTGCACTTTTACGTCAGAAACACACTTTGTAAACATTCAATACTTTAGTTCAGTATGGGTCTACATTATAGTGACGCCATGACTGCTTGATTAGAATAATGTAATGAGATTTTTGCTGCTAGCCCTGATATGCCTTATATCGTTCCCAAGCCTTGCATCATCCAAAGGGAAATCGACAACCGATCAATTAATCAATGCTAACTATCCCCTCTTTATCAAAGCATTCAATGAGCTTTCTCCTGAAGTCACAGGCGAAATCTATTCTCAAGATGCCAGCTACCTCTCTGAGAGTCAAAACAAGGAAATATACTACGGACGCGAGAGTATCATTGCTATCTACCAAAAGTTCTTTGATAAAATCCGCGGTAAAAAGGCACGTATTGATGTCGACTTTCGTGTATTGAACCGCAAGATAAATGGCAATAGCGCCATTGATACAGGTTACTATTTGGTACGGTTTTATCCTGCAAAAGAGACAGGCGAACCTGTGAGTGAATTTGCAGGCAAGTTTGTTATTGGCACTCAAAAGGAAACTAACAACCGTTGGTCTGTGAGTTTAGATATGAATAATCGTGCCGAGCCAAGTTTTTATCTCAATGCTAAGCCAGTACCTAACTTGTACTATGGCCGCCAGTTTGAACCCTTACCAAACAGTAAGAAAACTAACAATTAATCGTTATAATTCATCGAAATGATAAAAGCACCCTTCTGTCCTTGCGGTAGTCAGCGCCAATATATTGAGTGTTGTAAACCCTTACATGATCACTTTGATTCAGGTACCCATGTTGCAGTTACACCTGAACAGCTCATGCGTTCTCGCTATTGCGCTTTTGTCTTGAAAAAATTTGATTACATTATCAAAACTCACCATGCGGATTTTATTGGCGATCTTACGCTCAAGATACTCGAACAGGGACCACACCCCGAATGGTTAGCCCTCGAGGTGCTCGAAGACGATTGCTTTACCGATAATCAAGGGGTACAGCGCGGCAAAGTTACCTTCAAGGCTTGGTATAAGCTTGACCAAGAAGTCGATGCGATTTTTGAGAAGTCTGATTTTGTGTTTGAAAATGGCCGTTGGTACTACACCATTGGTGAACAAATGCAGGCCAAATTACCAGGACGCAACGATCCTTGTATTTGTGGCAGCGGCAAAAAATTTAAGCAATGCTGCCTCAGGTAATTGGCAATTTTCAGGACATGTCATAAAGAACAAAAGGCAATCTGATGATTGCCTTTTGTTTGTCTAAAGTATGAATAGCAGATTAATGGACTGTCGCAGTGAGTCTATTGCCCACTGTGGCCGATTGTGCCGCCATATGGATAAATTGGGCAAAATCACTTTCCCTTAACGCGGGGCTGTATAAATACCCCTGCGCCTGATGACAAAGACTTTTCGCTAAAAATGCCTCCTGCTCTGGGGTTTCAACCCCTTCCGCTGTCAGTGAAATATTCAACGCATTAGCCATTGCAATAATCGCTGAAACAATTTCGCGGCTTTCACGACTCACCGTCAGATCGGAAATAAATGAGCGGTCAATTTTGAGTTTGGTAATAGGAAATTGCTTAAGGTAGCGCATCGAACTATAACCTGTACCGAAGTCATCGATCGCAAGACCAACCCCTAATTCTGCCAATTGCTGGCAAAGTAAAGTTGTTTGCTCAATATCGGCCATTAATTCGGTTTCGGTGATCTCCAAAATAAGCGATTTAGGTTTTAACTGATAACGGCTTAATAGTTGCCACACCTCTTCAAAGAGATTACCACTGAAAAATTGCCGAGCAGAAACATTCACATGCAGGCTTAAGTTCGCGTTTTGGTGTTGCCAAATGTTAAGTTGCCGACACGCCGCCTCTAATACCCAACTGCCAATGGCATTAATCATTCCCGATTGTTCGGCAATATCAATAAAGGCTCCTGGGTACAAGACCCCTTTCTGTGGATGATGCCAACGGATAAGTGCCTCTGCGCCAGTAAAAGATTGCTGCTCCAGATCCCGCAGAGGTTGATAATACAGCTCGAACTGTCTGCCACGAATCGCATTGTGTAAATCACGCTCGATTTGTGCATCCTCCTTAAAAGCACGCAGCAATGTGCTATTAAAGATTTGTATCGCCATGATTTTTTTCTTTTTGGCGTATTGCAGTGCGATATCGGCACAGGTAAGCGGCGCAAATACATTTGCCACCGCCGCGAGATCCACTACGGCAATCGCGGTCTTGGGTTCGATGCGCTCTCGCCCAATCAACACTGGCATAGCCAAGTGACGATATAACTGGGTTGTAAAGGTTTGCAAATCGGGGAAAGCGCTTGCATCAGACAGTAATATCGCAAACTCATCACTGCCAAGTCGAGCGATTTCCCATGCCTGATTGATTTGAGCAAAGTGCTTGAGACGCCTTGCAATTTCGACCAGTAAACTGTCACCATTTGTGTGACCATAGGTATCATTAAAGCGTTTAAAGCCAACGATATCAATAAGAAACAATAAGCCTTTAGTGCAGCCTTCCAGCGCTAAATTGAAATGACTGCGGTTGTTAAGTCCGGTCAAACTACAATGCCACGCTAAACGTTCCAAGTGGGCTTTATAGTGGTGCTCGCCACTGTTTTCCTGCGCGGTGACCAGCGCATATTGATTCCCCAAATTAGTCGTAAACTGACTTACGGTATATTTAAGCCAGTATTGTGTTCCATCAGCACGGCTTAACTGCGTCTCCCCCTTAACCTGTTGTCCTCGCTCGATATCGGTTAAGGTTAATTCTGCTAATGCATTCTGCTGACTGAAAAAGGCTAATTCACGCATAGGTACGCCAATACAATCAACGCGATTTCTACCCGTGATCTGTTCAAAGGCCTGATTCACATACTCTACCGTCTGGGTCTGTAAATTGATGAACATGCTTAATTGACGGGACTGCTCTGTGGCACAACGAAACAGACTTAATCGTTCCTCATCCTGATAATGGTTTTTGGTCGCAAGCGTTAACGCCAATTGTCCGGCCATTTCGGTGACGAGATACATTTCACTCTCGCCCCATTGCTCGGTCAATTCACTGCGTTCAATACAAATCACTCCCTCTAATTGACCATTAATGCGAATGGCCACATCTAAGCTTGAAAGCACTTTTGAAGGAGCGAAATAGTTGCCACTAAGCTCGAATAACCGCGGATCAATTTGACTATTACAGGCATCAATATGGCGGTGGGTTTTAAGTTCATTAAGATAATGAGGTAACGATTGCAATGAAGCGGGCCGTTGTAATACCCGAGATTGTAGCGGACCACAGCTGGCAACGGCGGTTTGGCTGTCGGTTTGATGGCAAAATAGCCAGACAGTTGCCGTTACGCCATCGAGTTGCTCTGTTAGCAGCTGCGTTACAAGCTCTGCTGTCTCGACAACATCACCCCGTTGTTTGGCACTCGAATTCACCACTAACGCTAAAATCTGTTGATATTGAAGTCGCTTCACTTAAATTCCTAAAAACGGCCTGCGGTGAACAGTACACCACCTAAATCCCAAGCTAAATTAATGGGATAAGAATTGTTATTATTATCCGATGTTAATGCAGAATACACTAGCCCAATTACGGGGTAATGTTGAAAATAAATTATGAAAATTAGCTAGTTAACAAAATGTTACAGTCCATTCTCGAGCTGAAAAATCATTTTCTCAACACTAACCTCAAAGGTCAGTTTAACCTGCACATTTTGGTTTACCGTTTCAGTTTGCGACTGGGTATTGGGAAACCGAGTCGTAGCCAGTTCAACTATCCGATTGGCATCTGTTGCAGCAGACTCACCGTAAAACTGTAATTCGAGCATGGTATCCTGCTCATCGATAACCGCACCAATATCGACGAAACTTCCACAATCGGTACAGGTATCGTTGACCAACAGTGACTGTTCTTTAATAACCCCATTCATATTCATGTCCTCTTCTTTCACATTTTTGCTCACCGTGCAGGAAAGCTTATCCGCGACTAGCTTTAACGCTTTGCCATTCAGTACAACTCATTATAGGTAATGCGTTAACCTGGGACTTAACTCAGGATCACGACTCTGGCTTAATTCTGCTTATTTATAGCTAACAAGCGGTTTGACTTAGGCTGTAGCAAGTACCGACACTAGATGACGCTGTATGGCAAGTTGCTCAGCAAAATGCATAGGTTGCATTGCTGGACTTTGCAACTGACCACGTTGACGCAGCCGAGTGGTTAAATCGCAATTACTGAGCGCTTCAGTCATGGCCATGGATTCATTACCGCGGATAACCAACGCTTCGGGGCGCAGTGCTTGTTGCAATTGAAATGCCGTTTTGCCCTGTTCACTAAAGACAGCGCTATTATCCACCACGATATCTTTAGCGGATAAATCGGCAATCAGACATTGTTTTGGGGGTAAATCGAATTGCTTTTGTAATTTTTCATCCGTACTGAGCTCCTTCTGAAACTGAAATTGCGCCATATCGCGCGCGTCTGCCGATAAAAGCGACAGCAACAACGCGAATTCCCCCCGCCTGTTATGCTCAATTGCAGCATTAAGGCGTGGGCCAATTTGCACTTCATTGATTAAAGGAACATCGATTTGCATAAAAAAACAACATAAAAACAATTCGTTGTTAGTTAATCGACCAGTTGAACCATAACTTTAGGAAAATTTTATTATTTAGACTTTACATGCTGGGGGAATCTGACTACTATGGCGTCCGCAATTGAGGAGGGGTTCCCGAGTGGCCAAAGGGATCAGACTGTAAATCTGACGGCTCCGCCTTCGAAGGTTCGAATCCTTCTCCCTCCACCATTTGCACTGCAAGAAAATTAAGTAATAAAAGATACTCGTGGAGGGGTTCCCGAGTGGCCAAAGGGATCAGACTGTAAATCTGACGGCTCCGCCTTCGAAGGTTCGAATCCTTCTCCCTCCACCACTTTTATCTTATGTTATTGAGTTGATTGCTACAGCGTTACACTTAAATCCGGCCAAGATTTAAGGGCATCTAATGCCGAGACAATATGTGGAGGGGTTCCCGAGTGGCCAAAGGGATCAGACTGTAAATCTGACGGCTCCGCCTTCGAAGGTTCGAATCCTTCTCCCTCCACCACTTTTCTCTTACTTTTTTGAATCCCACCTGTTAAGACCCTCTATTTAATAAGTTTTTATCTTATTTTAATCGATAAGCTAATTAACAATTCGATGTTGTTTACATTCTGTTAACCCATTGCGCCTAAACATAAAAAACGCCCCTTTCGGAGCGCTATTGCTGTATCAGATATTAAATCGTCCTGGGGCTCAATCAATTAATCGATATTAAGATATTTGTGGGTCTGAATCGATAAACGCCAGTTACGCTCAATACAGACTTTCATGGCAAGCTCGGTCGCCCTCGCCTTTTGACTAATCGGTTGCAGGCAAATGGTTTTTGCTGAAACATCGATGTCTTTTAATAACTCATCGAGCTCAGCGATATGATTCTCTGTTGCAATCGGATGCTTAATTTCATTCGCACGGTTAAGTGCTTGACTTAACACCCGATAACCGCCCTTCATATTCACTTTCGGTGAAACCGTTACCCAAGTTTCCTTGGCACATTTCACCTCAAAGGTACCACTGGTCTCGATTTGAGTTTGATAACCCTCACGGTGGAAAGTGTCGGTTAACTCGCTCAAATCGTACATGCAGGGTTCACCGCCGGTAATAACGATATGTTTTGCGTTAAAGCCCTTCGCGTTAAATGCGGCGATCAAACTCAATGGAGTATGGTTGGCCCAACGTCCAATTGAACCGTCTAGCGCAATCACATCCTCCGGCGCTACGTTATTTTCGGCAAGCAACTCCCAAGTCTGTTTAGTATCACACCAGGCACAACCCACTGGACATCCCTGCAGGCGCAGGAAAATGGCGGGGACTCCGGTAAAGACACCTTCACCTTGAATCGTTTCAAAGACTTCGTTGACTGGGTAATTCATGCTGACGTTCCAATTCGATGGGGCGGCATTTATAGAGGATTTTAGTGCCTGCTGCAAGTATTTACACCCCAATGCCGATGTCGCACTCGTGCTAAGAGTTTTCAAGCTTAGGTGCCTGAGTTAAACTTAGTACTTATTTTTATGTAAAAATTTAAGCGAAATACTATGTCTCAATCGTCAGTTTCAAAAGCCGCGGTAACAAAAGCCGTCGTGGTATTCAGTGGTGGACAGGATTCAACCACCTGCCTGATTCAAGCGCTCACCCAATTCGATGAAGTCCATGGGATAACCTTTGATTATGGCCAGCGGCACCGAGAAGAAATTGACGTTGCAAAAGCCCTCGCTAAGCGCCTCAAAATCACCAGTCATAAAGTGATGGACGTGAGTTTACTCAATGAGCTGGCTATTTCTGCATTGACCCGTGATGCTATTCCAGTCTCCCACGAGCTAATGGAGAACGGTCTGCCCAATACCTTCGTTCCTGGACGTAACATTCTATTTTTAACCTTGGCTGGTATTTATGCCTATCAATTAGGTGCAGATGCGGTGATTACAGGCGTATGTGAAACCGACTTTTCGGGTTATCCTGATTGCCGCAATGATTTTGTCAAAGCGATGCAATCTGCGTTAGTGCAAGGCATGGACAGAAAGCTTGACATTATCACCCCGCTGATGTGGCTAAACAAAGCCCAAACCTGGGCGCTGGCGGATAAATATCAACAGCTCGATTTAGTCCGTAATCACACCCTCACCTGTTATAACGGGATTGTTGGCGATGGCTGTGGCGACTGCCCAGCCTGTCATCTACGTCAACGAGGACTCGATGATTATCTGCAAAATAAAGCCGAGGTTATGGCCTCATTAAATAACGCCCAATTCGATAACGTTGAGCCAAAAGCATGAAAAACGGCCCCTATTGGGTCGCATTTGCGGTCACAGTAATTTGTACCAGTTTCTATCTCGCTGGATTGATGTTGCCCGAGGTTGACCATCTCTTGAGTTTTCGCCGCAGTGGCATTGAGCAATTCGAATGGTGGCGCTTAATTACTGGTAATTTGCTGCACACCAATCATTGGCATTTGATAATGAATTTAGGCGGTTTGTGGGCAGTGGTGTTTTTGCACCACTTTCACTATAACGTTCGCGGCTTAACGGCATTATTCATGTTACTTTGTTTACTTGAGGGCATAGGACTTTATCTTGGTTTCCCTAAACTGTTAGGTTACGTAGGATTAAGTGGGATGCTCCATGGGCTCTTTACCTTTGGTGCAGTGCAGGATATACGTTGCAAAATGCGATCAGGTTATTTGCTGCTGCTAAGCGTTATCATCAAAGTTGGGCACGAGCAATGGTTTGGTGCCAGCGATGATGTTACTGCCATGATTGGTGCGCGGGTCGCGACGGAGTCACACCTCATCGGCTTAATCTGCGGCCTAATCTGCGCCTTCGCGTTTATGCTGCGAAAGCCAGCAACGAGTGTCACTTCCTCGTGACTATCAAACATAACAAAACCGCCCTAGGGCGGTTTTTTAATTATGTGGCTCATGTAAGGCTTAGGCTTTAATTAACAACTCTCGTAGCCGTTTTACCTCATCACGCAATGCGGCGGCCTGTTCGAACTCAAGATTGCGGGCATGTTCATGCATTTGTTTCTCAAGTTTATCGATATCATGACTAAGCTGCGCGGCATCGGCTTGATAACGCCTAGGTTTATTATCGGCAACCTGACTGTATGAGGACTGCGATTCTCTACCATCATCCACATCCATCACGTCGGTGATCCGCTTAACCACGCCCTTAGGCACAATGCCGTTGGCGAGGTTATATGCGTGTTGTTTCTCACGGCGACGTTCGGTCTCTCCCATGGCCTTAGCCATGGATTGAGTGATGCGGTCGGCATAAAGGATAACTTTACCATTCACGTTACGGGCAGCGCGGCCAATGGTCTGGATCAGTGAGCGCTCTGAGCGCAAAAAGCCTTCCTTATCTGCATCGAGAATACACACCAAAGAAACCTCGGGCATGTCTAAGCCTTCACGTAATAAGTTGATACCTACTAAGACATCAAACTTACCGAGGCGCAGATCGCGAATGATCTCCACCCGCTCAACCGTGTCAATATCCGAGTGCAGATAACGCACCTTCACACCGTGCTCATCTAAGTATTCAGTTAAATCCTCAGACATGCGCTTAGTTAATGTGGTAACCAGTACCCTTTCGTTAACAGCAACGCGTTTTGCCACTTCAGAGAGCAAATCATCAACCTGAATACTGACAGGCCGCACCTCAAGCACGGGATCGAGCAAGCCCGTTGGCCTCACAACCTGCTCAACGATTTCGCCACCACTCTTATCCAGTTCATAGGGATTGGGCGTCGCCGACACGTAAATGGTCTGCGGCATGAGCTGCTCAAACTCTTCAAATTTAAGCGGTCTATTATCTAACGCCGAAGGTAACCGGAATCCGTACTCAACCAAGGTTGTTTTACGGGAACGGTCCCCTTTATACATGGCGCCAATTTGCGGCACAGTCACGTGGGATTCGTCGATGATCAGCAAACCATCAGCGGGTAAGTAATCAAGCAGCGTTGGTGGGCCTTCACCTGGCGCTCGTCCCGACAAATAACGGGAGTAGTTTTCAATCCCCGAGCAATAACCAAGTTCCACCATCATTTCGACATCATATTGCACCCGCTCGTGGATACGTTGGGCTTCAATCAACTTATTATTGTCGAGTAGATATTGTTTACGCTCGCGCAGCTCCTGCTTAATTAACTCCGTTGCTTCGAGGATTTTCTCACGGGGTGTCACATAGTGGGTCTTTGGATACACTGTCGTGCGCGCCACGCGGCGAATAATCTTGCCCGTTAAAGGGTCAAACTCACTTAAATTATCAATTTCATCGTCGAAAAGCTCAACCCGAATGCCGTAGCGATCGGAGTCGGCGGGGAAAATATCAATCACTTCACCACGAACCCTAAATGTCCCCCGCTGTAACTCAACATCATTACGGGTGTACTGCAACTCGCTTAAGCGTCGCAAAATATCGCGCTGCCCCATGGTATCGCCATGGCGCAGATGTAGGAGCATCTTCATATAAGAGTCGGGATCGCCGAGACCATAAATCGCCGAAACGGATGCAATTAACACAACATCCTTACGTTCAAGCAAAGCCTTGGTCGCAGAAAGTCGCATCTGTTCGATATGGGCGTTTACTGAGGCATCCTTTTCGATAAAGGTATTGGAAGCAGGGACATAGGCTTCAGGCTGATAGTAGTCGTAATAGGAAACAAAATATTCCACTGCATTATTGGGGAAAAACTCCTTCATCTCGCCATAGAGCTGGGCCGCTAATGTTTTATTCGGCGCCATAATAATAGTGGGTCTACCCAGTTTGGCGATCACATTGGCAATGGTGAAGGTTTTACCTGAGCCTGTTACCCCAAGTAAAGTTTGACAGGCTAGACCCGATTCAAGGCCATCGACTAACTTGGCAATCGCCGTGGGTTGATCGCCTGCAGGGGCAAATTGAGATTCAAGTTGGAATACGGTTTCTGACACTTAGGCATATCCTTTTGGTTAAGTTAACCATTCTAATCAACTCATAGCTTAAGCTCCAGCAGATATGGGCCACTCAATCACAGGACTGTATTGAGGCCTAGATTGCCAGCGAGCTGAGTACTTAAATTATTAATGAAACTTTTTGACTTGGACTTTCAATAGCCTAAATGTCGATAAATTGCCCTAAAATGGGGGCCGTTCTCCAATTTAATGCACAAGAATTGACTTTCATTTCATTACAAAATTGCAACCTTTTTGACGTGACCCCAAAAAAGTAGTTGCAAATATTATCTTGTTGAATATTAAGGGTTAAATTTTACCAAGCCAAAATAGTGCAATTTAAGCCCAGCCCCCAGATGCCAAGGCTTTGACGCCTATTTTTAGACACAACTCACAGGGTTATCCACAGTTTTTGTTGATAAGTCGAAATAACCGAGAATCCACGCGGTATTGAGGGGTAATTACTGGTCTAACGAGTGAGTGATTAAATTTGGTAATTTAATTACATTTGATAAATGCAACTACTTATTTATTTCGAGATAAAATTTAACATTGTTAACTATGACAATAAGTTAGCTTTGTTTTGTGAATTGCATACAGACAATGACAGCGCTTACCGAATCTTGCACCATTTAGGTTGTGATCTGCTTCACGTTGGTGCAATAAATTCGCCATAGCACACGCTAAACTCGAATGTTAATGCTAGGTGAAAAACAAAGGTTTTTAGGTTAGCCAAATCAGTCGTTGTAAGGTATTGATTAGTTTGAGCAAGATTTTTAAACAGACAAATGAGAGTTTTTCCACTGTTAGCTACTTGCATTAATTAACTACTGCTAGCCGCTTCGATTATCACCCTTAATGACAGTTAACGTTCAGCGCAATAGTAAACCTTCATTAGCTACCCGACCGTTATGACAATGGCCTCTAATGATGTTATAACGTGAGCCTTATTCACCTCTTCTTTATTACTGACATATGATTAGACATCGCATTAGCGAAGCCTCTGTCATGGCATCTTTAATAGAGGCCTTGCTTTCGCTTAATTAAATGAGATTGGCTATTAATACAAAAGGACACGCAGGCAATATATTGAACAGGAAATTGGAAAGCCAACGAGTAAATTGGGCCAAATCATGTTGTTGAGATTGCGGTGTTGAGCTCATCTGACTAATACCTATCAAACTCACTCGATAGGTATTTCAAAAGCGCTGATTGAGCTTCATCAAAAACTTCTAGGTCATTCGGAGCCGCCCCGTCCTTTTAAACGACTTCTGTTTTTCACCACTAGAAACTCAGAAAAGTGAGTACTGCAATAGTGATATAAATCAATATGCTTTAGATGTTACTAAAAAATTCACGACAAGCATTCAAATGTGACTCTACAAGCCGAATTACCAACATTAACTCAGCCTCAACTGGTTAGAAATCAAAGAACCAAGTTCACGCTATCCTACGAATAGATAAGTTATTTCTTCATCAAAACGATGATTTCTACATCACGATGCACATTAGATGAGCACTTAACAGCATAATTACACTTTTTTTAGTAACTCGAGTTGACTCATCCCAGATAGCGTTTTACTATGCGCTCCGTTCTCAGCGAGTCTACAAGACTTAGTGAAACGATTCCCCTGTAGTTCAGTCGGTAGAACGGCGGACTGTTAATCCGTATGTCACTGGTTCAAGTCCAGTCAGGGGAGCCACTTTCACCTTGCAGTCGTTTAGAGCAGAATAAGTTAAGTAACGTTTCCCCTGTAGTTCAGTCGGTAGAACGGCGGACTGTTAATCCGTATGTCACTGGTTCAAGTCCAGTCAGGGGAGCCACTTAAATTATTCAATGTTGTTAAGTAACGTTTCCCCTGTAGTTCAGTCGGTAGAACGGCGGACTGTTAATCCGTATGTCACTGGTTCAAGTCCAGTCAGGGGAGCCACTTAAACAACTTAAATTAAGTCGATATAATATCGCATTACGATTCCCCTGTAGTTCAGTCGGTAGAACGGCGGACTGTTAATCCGTATGTCACTGGTTCAAGTCCAGTCAGGGGAGCCACTTATGTATAATGTTGATATTATTTTGCACCCTCTACTCCCCTGTAGTTCAGTCGGTAGAACGGCGGACTGTTAATCCGTATGTCACTGGTTCAAGTCCAGTCAGGGGAGCCATTTTAAAGTTTAATGTCAAATCTAAGTCGATATACTCTTAGTATCATCGCAACCTCTACTCCCCTGTAGTTCAGTCGGTAGAACGGCGGACTGTTAATCCGTATGTCACTGGTTCAAGTCCAGTCAGGGGAGCCATTTTCTTAGCTTCACCTCATTGTTATCCCCCGTTATTTTCTAATATTTTTATTCATCAATTTCTGTTTTAAACCAAATACAGTTAAACTCTGTTAACTTTGATCAACAAAATTCTGAGTATCTTCACAAAGATAGCCACAAACCGCAAAGTGCTAATATGGACTCAGAACAACAGAAAATGGATGTACTATGACGATGTCAAAATCTTACCCCATCTTACTACTGGTGGTATTTTTGGGTTTGTTTGGCTGGGTTTATCAAAACGAAAATCACCGCTTACAGTCAGAGCAACAGCAAGAGCTTGAACATTTTAAAACCTATTTGGATAAATATACTCAGTGGTCAGGGAACGGTGCTGAGTTATATCAAAGCATGACGGCCGACTATGGATTTTTATTTTTTCAGTTCGTTGATGACACTGACGGATTACGTAATTTCACCGAAGGGAGTTTAACCTTTAAGGATCCAAATGCGTTCGCAGGTCTTTTTTCCCTCGATTTAAATCACACACAAAAAGTGGGTACCGGTCGACTGCAAGTCAAGCTAAGTGCAAGTGATGCCATAGAGGATGCCATCGAAACCACCCAAGAATGGGCTATGATGCTCGCGATAACTTACCTTATTCTTATCATCCTCTTTACGTTATTGTTTGCCAGATTCAAAGCGGGCATTCGCTATACCGCCGAGTACATTAAGCATATTCCCGATTTTAGTTTTTCAGCCATTCAATCTTCAAAATTGAGCGGGGACATGTCCCCCATAGTCGATGCGCTAGAGGACTGCCGTTTCAACCTAAAGACACAGCTCGACAAACTCAATCTAGAAAATGAAACGCTGCAAAAAGCAGCATTCCAAGATCCAATTACCGGTTTTGGCAGCCGCCCACCCTTCTCCCATAAGTTAGAGAGCATCAGTAATAAGGCAATCCCCCAATTTGGTTTGTTAGCGACAATTAAGGCGACCGAACTTGCCCACGTAAATCAACTTCAAGGACGGAGCGCCGGCGACGATTACCTGCTGAATGTTTCAACCTGCATCCGCAAGGCCTGTACTAAATACGCCGATGCCGAGTGCTTCCGATTATCCAGTGCCGATTTTGCCGTGTTCATCCCCGATGTATTGCTAAGGGATGCCACCGATTTCCTTGAGCAGTTAAAACAAAATCTAGACGAGTATCAAAAGTTGACTCAACTCGAGTCTATCGCCCATATCGGACTTACGCCCTATCGTCAGGGAATGGAACCTGCAAGTTTATTAATGGTGGGTGACACCGCAGTGAGTATCGCGCAAACCCTAGGCCCGAATAATTACCATATATTGGAAGAAGTGGATGGGAATGAGCACTTTGGTGATGACAATTGGAAGGTGGCAATCCACGATATAGTCGATCGTAATGCCCTTAAGTTTTATCAACAGCCCATTCAACCTTGTCGCCATGACGTCGAAGCCTACCGCGAGCTACTCGCACGTTTCTATAATAGCGATGGTAAATTCCTGCCAACCACGACGGTCATTGCCATGGCTGAACGCCATGGATTAAGTACCGAACTTGATAAATTAGTGGTACTGAGTGCCATCAGGTTGATTAAAGATAATCCATCCATTAAAGGTAACTTTGGTATTAATATCAGCGCCTTCTCCGCCCATCAAGAACCATTCGTGGCCTGGTTAGGTGATATTCTCGACAGACAAAAATACATTGCATCGCGTTTGGTGTTTGAGATTAACGAATCGGGTATGCAGGCAAACTTGGGTGCCAGCTATAAATTCGTGAGAGAAATCCATTCGGTGGGCTCTAGAGTTTCCATTGAGCGCTTTGGGATGAGTTTTACTTCATTTAAATTCTTCAGTGAAGTTCGCCCCGACTACATCAAACTCGACGGCAGTTACACCTCGGCCATCGATGAGGACAGCAACAATAAATTCTTCGTGCGTATGATGGTGGATGTTGCAAGACGCTTAAATATTCGCGTTATTGCAACCAGTGTTGAACGCCAAGAGGAAAAACTTACCCTCGAGAAATTACTCATTGATGGTTTACAGGGATTTTATATCGCTCAGCCACAACCCATCACAAACACAGATCAGATTTAGTCAACTCAGGGTTAACTTAAGCGGTAAATTTACCGTAAAGATAGTTAACCCTGCATTCTATATGTTGTTTATAGAAACGGAAAAGTCGATAATACGGCCAAGATCCGTTTAAACAAGTATTGAGATGAGTGAATATCTCCTGTTGTTGATCAGTACTGTGTTGGTCAACAATTTCGTTTTAGTGAAATTCTTAGGTTTATGTCCTTTCATGGGGGTCTCCAGTAAATTGGAGTCCGCTATCGGCATGTCTATGGCTACCACCTTCGTGTTGACCTTAGCTTCAATTCTCAGTTACCTAGTGAATCAATATCTATTATTACCCTTTGACCTCAGCTATTTACGTACCATGAGTTTTATCTTGGTGATCGCTGTTGTGGTGCAATTTACCGAGATGGTCGTGCAAAAAACCAGTGCAGCACTGCACCGCGCCTTAGGTATCTATCTGCCGCTAATCACCACAAACTGCGCGGTATTAGGGGTCGCACTGTTAAACGTCAACGAAAAACACGATTTCATTCAATCGGCTATCTACGGCTTTGGCGCCGCGGTCGGCTTCTCCCTCGTGTTGATTCTTTTCTCCGCCATGCGTGAACGTTTGGCCGCCGCCGATGTGCCGACGCCGTTTAAGGGCGGCGCGATTGCGATGATCACCGCAGGCCTAATGTCACTGGCCTTTATGGGCTTTACAGGATTGGTTAAGTAAGATGTCCACCATGTTAATTGCAGTCATACTGCTGACCCTACTTGCACTATTTTTTGGGGTCCTATTAGGCTTTGCCGCGCTTAAGTTCAAGGTTGAAGGCAACCCTATTGTTGATGAATTAGAAGCCATTTTACCCCAGACCCAATGCGGTCAGTGTGGTTATCCCGGTTGCCGGCCCTATGCAGAAGCCATCGCCAATGGCGATAAAATCAATAAATGCCCTCCCGGTGGCACCCCTACGATGGAAAAACTTGCTGGCTTAATGGGGGTCGAGCCTGAGCCGCTCAATGCTGAAGCCCAATCCCAAGTGAAAAAAGTCGCTTATATCCGTGAGGATGAATGTATTGGTTGTACTAAGTGTATTCAGGCCTGCCCTGTGGATGCGATCATCGGCGCCGGAAAACTCATGCATACCGTGCTCACCGCCGATTGTACGGGCTGCGATCTTTGCGTTGAACCCTGCCCCGTCGACTGTATCGACATGATCCCTGTGGGTCAAAATCTTAAAAATTGGAATTGGCGTTTGAATGCTATCCCAGTGACGCAAATTCACGATACCAATAACACAAGCGATGCAGTGGGGAGACAGTAAGCGGTGCTAACTTTATTAGATCAATTAGATAAAGGAACCCTTTGGCGCTCTCTCGGTGGCATTCATCCACCCGAAGTCAAATTCCTCTCCAATACGACACCGATTGGCCAATTACCTTTAGCACAGGAATATTTTGTCCCTGTGCCTCAGGTCGGTGAAAACTGCACCCTTGCCGTAAAGGTCGGCGAGAAGGTATTAAAAGGCACACCACTTACCCAAGGCACCTCGATTTGGCATCTTCCCGTGCATGCGCCAACCTCGGGCACAGTGGTTGCAATTGAACCTAGAGCCAGTAACCACGCCTCAGCACTGCCAGTTAACACCTGCGTCATTGCCGCTGACGGTGAAGATCAATGGTGTGAGCTAACCGCGAATCAGATTGATGACCTTACCAATGCGCAAATGGTGGCTAAAATCCATCAGGCGGGTATCGCGGGCATGGGCGGCGCTGCCTTCCCAAGCCATATCAAGTTAAATCCTGTCAGTGAAATTGAACTCGTTATCATCAACGGCGTGGAATGCGAGCCCTACATCAGCGCCGACGACCGCTTAATGCGGGAATACAGCCAAGATATCCTCTCTGGGATTGGTATTATCCACCGCCTACTGTCACCAAAGCGTATTGTCATTGCGATTGAAGATAACAAACCTGAAGCCATTAAGGCCATGCAGCAAGCCGTTAAGGAGTCAGAACTCCCTACATCAACGGTTCGGGTCACTGTTATCCCAACTAAATACCCATCGGGCGGTGAAAAACAGCTTATTCAAATCATCACCGGACAAGAAGTCCCATCGGGTGCCATCCCTGCCAAACTTGGCATTGTGGTGCACAACGTCGGTACCGCCTTTGCGATTCACCAAGCGGTAACTCTGGGCAAACCTTTAGTCGAACGCGTCGTCACAGTCACAGGCCAAAGTGTTGCTAAACCTGGCAACTATTGGCTACCAATCGGAACGCCCGTTGAGCATGTGCTTGCACAAACTGACTTCACCGCAGAAGCCGACCAAAAAGTCATTATCGGCGGCCCAATGATGGGACACGCCCTGCCGACGGTGAAGGTGCCCGTCTTAAAGGGCACTAACTGTATTCTGGTGCCAAGCCTTGCTGAAATCGGCGAAACGCCAGAAGAAAAGGCCTGTATCCGCTGCGGCGAATGTGCTGCAGTCTGCCCCGCACTGCTACTACCCCAACAACTGTTTTGGCACGCTAAAGCTGAAGAATACGATAAGGCCGCAAGCTTTAATCTTAAGGATTGCATTGAGTGTGGTTGCTGCAGTTATGTGTGCCCGAGTGATATTCCACTGGTTGAATATTACCGCATTGCCAAATCTGCATTGAAACAAGCCGCCGAAGAAAAACAACGGGCGGAGCGTGCTAAACACAGATTCGAGGCGCGTATCGAGCGTCTTGAAGCTGAAAAGCTGGCCCGCGAAGCCAAGGCAAAAGAGGCTGCAGAACGTCGTCAGGCGAGCATGACATCAACCGATAAGAATGCAGTAGCTGAAGCCATGGCGCGCATTGCCGCGAAAAAAGCGGCGGCAGAGGCGCAATCAGACACCACTGTGGTTGATACAACCAGCGCAGCTGAATCCAACACTCCTAAGGGTAAAGCGGCCGTCGCGGCTGCCATTGCTCGGGCTAAGGCCAAAAAAGCTACATTGCAGAGTGGTGGTGCTGACACGCCATCAAATTCCGGGACGAGTGACTCGCAAGAGACCGACACTGCTGAACAAGTCGACGCACCAAGCGAAGCTTTGAGTCAAAAGGATAAGGTCGCGGCAGCCATCGCCCGCGCTAAAGCTAAAAAAGCCGCGCAGCAAAGGCAATCGACTCATGGTGTTGAAGAGTCAGTATCTGAGGATACAAAAATAGCTAACACCCTCGCACCAGACGAAGCTCTGTCCTCTTCAAGCGAAGCTGATAAAAAAGCCAAAGTTGCGGCAGCCGTAGCTCGGGCGAAAGCCAAGAAAGCGGCCCAATTGGTGCAGACTCAAGGGGATGAAACGCCGACTATTTCAGTCACGTCACCCGCAGGAAGTACAGTCGATGACACAGCGTTAAGTCCTGAGGATGCCAAAAAAGCCAAGGTTGCTGCGGCCGTTGCCCGTGCCAAGGCCAAGAAAGCTGCCCAACAGGCAGAAACTGAAGGTGCAGCAACAGATCTAGCCTCGCCTCAAACGCCGGAACACACAGATTCGAATACACAAGGTGCTTCAGAAGCACTCATTTCAGAAGAGCTCAGCCCTGAAGATCTCAAAAAGGCCAAAGTTGCCGCTGCAGTCGCCCGTGCTAAGGCGAAGAAAGCAGCGCAGCAAGCGACTGCAGAAGAGCATGCTGAAGCATCGATAACCGTGCCCGAAGCGTCATCGCAGGTTGCCGAAACAGTCGCCGAAGTACTGGTTGAAAACGAGGAAGCAACACTTCAAACAAAAGTTGAGCCTGAAGCTGAACAAAGCGCACCTATAGAGCTGAGTGCAGAAGAAGCGAAAAAGGCAAAAGTTGCCCTCGCCGTTGCCCGAGCTAAAGCAAAAAAAGCCGAGCGCGATGCCAAGACGGCTCAAAATGAAGATCAACAGTAAAGAACATGACTAAGCAACTAAATAGCTTAACGTTCAAAGCATTTAAAAAGGAAACAGGATGGCGTTTAAGATAGCCTCATCACCCCATGTGACACGCAATTTGCAGACCTCAACGGTGATGCAAAGGGTGATTTTATGTTTGCTACCCGGTCTTGTGGTGCAATGTGCCTTCTTTGGTTGGGGCACGCTTATCCAAGTACTACTTGCAATTGCGGTTGCTTTAGCTTGTGAAGCCGCGGTGATGAAACTGCGCAATCGCAGTATCAAGTCAGCCCTTAGCGATAACAGCGCTATGTTAACGGCCATGCTGATTGGGGTTGCGATTCCGCAGCTGGCACCTTGGTGGATGATAGTACTGGGTACCGTATTTGCTATTGTGATTGTCAAACACCTTTACGGTGGTCTGGGCCATAACCTGTTTAACCCAGCGATGGCCGCTTATGTGCTATTGCTAGTGTCATTCCCAGTGCAAATGACCAGTTGGATTGCCCCATCGACCATCGCCCAACACACCCCAGGTTTTATCGATAGCTTGCAGATGATTTTCCAAATCAATGCCAATTTGACCATGGAACAATTCAAGCTTGGCATCGATGGTGTCACGATGGCAACGCCGCTCGATACCCTAAAAACCGATCTCTCCATGGGACTCACCAGCACTGAAAGCCTGTCTAAGGCCATATTTGATGGCAGCACTGGCGTGGGTTGGTTCTGGGTGAATTTAGCGTATCTTGCCGGCGGTTTGGTGCTGTTAAAGCTTAAAGCCATTCGCTGGCATATCAGCACTGGTGTTTTAGCTGGGCTTTTTGTCGCCTCAAGCGCAGGTTTTTTACTCTCACCCGATACCCAAGCGAGTCCATTATTTCACCTGTTCTCGGGTGCAACCATGTTAGCGGCCTTCTTTATCGCAACCGATCCTGTGACCGCGGCAACCAGCCCACGTGGCCGAATCATTTTCGGTGTCCTGATTGGTGTCGTGGTTTATATCATTCGCATCGAGGGTGGCTACCCCGATGCCTTCGCCTTTGCCGTCTTATTGGCCAACCTGTGCGCGCCTTTTATCGACTACTACGTCCGTCCGCGCACCTATGGTCATTCAGCACTCTAAGCCAGATGCGGAATTGAGGAACAAATATTGAATAACCCAATGATTAAAAATGGTTTGTTATTGGCTCTTTTTGCCCTGCTATGTACTGGGCTCGTGGCTTTTGTGAATCAACAAACCCAAGATCAGATTAAGCATCAAGAGCAGCAGGAATTAATGCGCGTGCTGCACCAACTGATCCCCGATGACATTCACGATAACGATCTTACCGCCCAGTGCACCCTGCTGCAGGATAAAGAGGTGTTTGGCAGCGAAGATGCCCAGCCCGCCTATATTGCCACCAAAGCCGATAAGCCTGTGGCCATCGCTATTGAAACCATCGCACCCGACGGCTATAACGGTAACATCAAACTCATTATTGGCATAAATACCCAAGGCGAAGTCCTCGGTGTACGCACCCTCGCCCATCAAGAAACGCCAGGACTAGGTGATAAAATCGATTTACGCAAATCCGATTGGGTACAGCAGTTTGTTGGCAAATTTGTGCGCAGTGAAGAAGATAAACAATGGTTAGTGAAAAAGGACGGCGGTGATTTCGACCAATTCACTGGCGCCACCATCACCCCACGAGCCTACGTGAAAGCGGTTAAACGTGCGGTTTGGTACTTTAATAACAATCAGAAGCAGATTTTCAACCAGCCACTTAATTGTGAGGCCAACCATGACTAATTTCCGTGATATCGCCTGGCAAGGCCTCTGGAAAAACAACCCAGGCCTAGTGCAATTATTAGGGCTGTGCCCGCTGCTTGCGGTAACCGCCACCCTGACTAACGCCCTCGGTTTAGGCCTTGCCACTATGCTAGTGTTAATTGGCTCTAACGTGCTGGTTTCCCTGGTGCGCGACTTTGTCCCCAAGGAAATTCGTATCCCTGTGTTTGTGATGATCATCGCCGCACTGGTGACGGCGGTTCAGCTACTGATTAACGCTTACGCCTACGGCCTGTATTTGTCTCTCGGGATTTTCTTACCGCTGATTGTGACTAACTGCATTATTATCGGCCGAGCCGAAGCCTTTGCTTCACGCAACAATCCGCTGAGTGCTGCTTTTGACGGTTTAATGATGGGCTTAGGTTTTACCTTAGTGCTTGCCGTACTGGGAGCAAGCCGTGAACTATTAAGCCAAGGCACGCTGTTTGATGGCGCAGAGCAGTTACTCGGCCCATGGGCAACCGCATTAAAGGTGCATATTTGGCATGTGGATACCCATTTTCTGCTAGCGATGTTGCCACCGGGCGCCTTTATCGTGATGGGGCTATTAATCGCCCTTAAAAACGTGATTGATAAAAAACTTAAAGAACGTGAAGCAGCACCTGTGCAAGAGCCTAGCGTTACCCGAGCACGTATTACCAAGGTGGGATAAACACCATTTACGCTACAAATCACTGTGAGGTGGGTTTTAACCCACCCTCTTACAGGAATTTCCATGAATAAAGATAAACGCATTCAAATCCTTACCCGCCTTCGCGACAACAATCCCAAACCCGAAACCGAGCTGAACTTCTCAAGCCCCTTCGAATTATTGGTCGCGGTAACCCTGTCGGCACAGGCAACGGATGTGAGCGTTAATAAGGCCACCGATAAGCTGTTCCCTGTCGCCAATACTGCCCACAGTATCTACGCATTAGGCGTTGACGGATTAAAGGAATATATCAAAACCATTGGCCTTTATAACAACAAAGCAATTAACGTTATCAAAGCCTGTGAAATCCTGATTGAGAAATACAATGGTGAAGTGCCAGAGGACAGAGAAGCCTTAGAGGCACTGCCGGGTGTGGGCCGTAAAACCGCTAACGTGGTATTAAACACCGCCTTTGGCTGGCCGACCATCGCCGTTGATACCCATATCTTTCGCATGGCAAACCGCACTAATTTTGCGCCCGGCAAAAACGTGGTTGAAGTCGAAGATAAAATGCTAAAAGTGGTTCCCGCCGAGTTTAAGGTCGATGTGCACCACTGGTTTATTCTCCACGGCCGCTACACCTGCATCGCCCGTAAACCCCGCTGCGGCTCATGCATCATTGAAGATTTGTGTGAGTATAAAGATAAAGTGTACCCTGAAGAGTAAGCCACTTTTAACGCTTCAACTGCATTTTGATTGCAATAAAAATCCCCCTGTAACTCACATTATCAGGGGGATTTTGTGTCTTTAAGCAGTTAAAGATGTTTAGGGATTACATCACTAATGCGCTTTCGGGAATCGCCCATTGGCTGATCTGCCATTCACCCTGCCAGTTTTGTAAAGACACCCAAAGTTTGTCGCTGGCGGCAATCTTTGCATTAGAAATCGCATGAACATGCTGTCCGTGTCGGCTACCGTGTAAAATACCATTCTCGCCATCTTGCATGGCTTCTACGGGCAAAGCTTCTGGGCCAATATTCACAAAGCCCTGTCGGATATTAGCCACATCTCCGGCTTCAAATATCAACATAAAGTCTTTCACATAGGCTTCGTGGTGAAAATACGGCGCCTTTAAATCCAGCGGCATGGGCGCGATTTTAAATTCGCCCATTTGCTGACTCTGCCATGCGGGTGGGAAGGTGGGATTCAAAGACTGATATAAAAATATCGCTGGAAGGATCAGAATTAAACCACTCAGTTTGTATTTATTTTTAAGCCAAAAAACGGAGTTAAACATCGACATGATTAGGCCTCCCCGACCATTTCAGCTACAACATCGCGATCTTCCGCCTGTTTAAAGGCGCGCACATGGCGCAGTCCCCACATCATAAAACCTGTAATCGACATACCCGATAGGATCAAACCAAAGAAAAACCACAGAAGTTTTGTCCAAATACCGCCCAAGGTGCCGTAGTGCAGCGGATCGGCAATATGGGTTAAGGTTTGCAGGGTATTCATGGTCTCAGGGGATGATTCCATCGCAATCTCCCCCGTCCAAGGATTCACACTCACACTGTAGGAATAGCGATCGTAGAAGATATGATCGCCGCTGCCCATTAGATGATACATATCACGCTGATGCTCGGGCAGCATCACATAGCTTGCTTCAAAATCAGGGTAACGCGCCTTAGCCGTGTTAAGGGCTTCGGCCAAACTCACTGGCGCGCTAGGCACGACATCACTAGCAGTTTGATTTGACAGTGGCAGTTGCTCTATCGCCACTAATGGGGCATGGGGCTCAATATCGATATCGGCATGCCAAAAGATGGCTTGGGTTAAATACCACAAGCCCGTCACGCTCATCAGCGCGATAAACCAAATTGACCACACACCGGATAATTTGTGTAGATCCGACAGCAAGGTTTTTTTGCCCTGGGTTAACCGTAATTTAGGCGCGAGGAAGCTTCGCCAAAAACGCTTATAGACAACCAAACCGGTAATGAGTGAGGCCAGCATCATAATTGCCATTGAAGAGACGAGGTAATAGCCGATGCTGTAACTGCTTTGCCAAGGGAATAATAACCAGCCGTGTAATGAACGCATAAAATCGATAAAGGTAAGGCCTTCGTTCACCTGCTGCACTTCACCCGTGTATTGATTCACATAGGCAATCGCATAGGGCTTATCTACATCGGTAAAGGTAATAGAGTTAACGAGGTATGGCTCATAATTCATGGCGCTCAATACCTGAGCCGTGGGATAAGCCTCTTCTACCGCACGCATCAATTCATCGATGGACTTAGCAGGACGATTGTCGGGATTCTCAGCACGGGCCGCAGGATTGGTTAACCAAGTAATTTCATGACTGAGCACGGCCACAGTACCGCTTAGGCACACAAAGCTAAACACTAACCAGATGGGGAGCGATACCCAGCCGTGCAACATAAACCAGAACCGATTACTCATTTTTGCCATTTATTGGCTTCCTACCGCTGTTCGAATGAGGCGATTTTAAAGCTAATGCGAATTGTTATCAATACGAAATGTCGTTTAATCTGATTATCTGCAATCTAATCCACAAAAATAATTGCCCATCATCACCAACACCTGCATTAGTGAATGCTGAAGAAGCGCAGGGTTCAGTAGGTCAATCTTTCTGTTGAGGGGCTAATTTTTAGCCGCGTCAGTATCTCCCCCTAAAGGCCACCAGCCGCCTCGGCACTTTTATTTGGATAACGCCAACCCTAAAGGCTCAAAATAGGCAATCAGCGCCTGCCAAATTCGCGCTCGGTGGGAGATATCGGGATAAGCGCCCTCCTTCGCAAGCGATGATTGCAACGTGCCTGAGACGAGATAGGGATTGGTTATCCCTTGGTAGGACTCGATACAGGCCTCAAAAGCCCGCGCCATGATTTCGGTAGGTTTGGCAAAATAGCGCGAACCATGTTGTTTATCCAGCACAATTGCGCAGCGAACATAGTCACTTGGCTGCTGATTATCTTCACTCAGCAGCGTTACCCTAAAGATCTCCGACAAACGTTCATTGAGTGGATGGGCAACTAATCGCGCATCCCCCAGCCACAGATCGCTTGCGCATTGAAAGCGCCCTATCTTGCCATCAAAGGCCTTGGCCGCAATATAGTGGTCAAACGCGTGCCAAAACTCGTGGGCAAGTGCGCCAGCACCGGCATTTTTAGCCAGTGCCAATTCTCGAGCTGCTGGGGCATAATGCGCCTGAACCCCCTTTTGCCCTCCATGGCCAAAGGCAAGACTCAAACTCTGGCGTAACCCTAAGGTCAATGGCGGCAGTTTCAACATAAAGGCGAGATCGGCGAGGGAATCAAATACTAAGTTGGCCGCTTTGAGGGATTCTTCCCGTGTAACCCAGCTGCCCACCCGCACATGACTAAAACCAAAGGTTTGCTTTACCTCCAAAAAAGTCATTTGCTCGCCCATGCGATAATCTGGGCCGTTGCGATGGTAATGCTGATGGATTAACACGACATCCCTGAAGATGAAAATAAAATGGAGGGATATTTTAGGCGAAAATCAACCTCTGGGATACGACTTAAACACCGAAACAATGCTTACGCCCCTTCTACTTGCCATTTCCTTGCCATTTATACTCACAAACGAAGCTTAAGAGCATAACAGTAGCAACTTAATCAGTGGACCACACTGTGAGATAAGGTCTGAGCTTGTACAATTGAACACATTACAGGATCTCGTAACCTACGGTTTATACCTTATCACCCTTTCACCTATTAAATTGAATAACCATTCAACAAATTGCATGCAAAAAAGTATAAACCCCGAGTTTTTCCTCACCCTTATGCAAATAAATGAATAGTTAGTTATGATCGCAAATATTTTAGGCTAACCAATACCTAAAATAGGTTGGCAATTGCCCCGTCCAACGCTTAAAGGAGCGCCGAAAGTTACTGGCATCGCTAAAGCAAAGCATGGTTGCGATACTATTGGCATCCTGCTCGGGACGGGCTAAACAATAAAGCGCCTTTATCAAACGGGTTTCATCCACCAGCTGGCCATAACTTACCCCCATTTCTCCCAATCGGCGTTTAAGGGTTGCGCCACTCATACCCAAACGCTTCGCCGCTTCGGGTAAAGACAGATTGGCATACATCAGTTGACGCCTGATCGCGGCCATTAACCCTAATTGGTATGGCTGAGCCATCAGTAAACGCCGGGCAGTGTTAGCAATATGATGATTTGGTGCCACACTTTGGCGGGCAAATAACAAAGGTTGTTGCATAACATCCTTTGCCATAGATACCCGACACAGCGGCGCATCGAAGCTGAGATCCGTGCCAAAATATTTATAATAAGGGGCAAGATTATCGGGAGCGCGATAGGGAAAACTGATACTCCCTTGCCAAACTTGTCCCGAGAGCTGCTTACAACAAGCCGTAAGTGTAGAGAGCGTCAGCTCGATAAAAAATCGTTGATGGCGCTGCATGCCTAAATCGAGGCTCAATAGGTAATGCCATTCCTCTTTACCCTGCCAGCGCCACGTCTGTAACCAAGGCTGTGTTAGCCAATGATATTTATGCCAAAACTGCCCTAGAAGATATAAATTCTGGGCGCAAAATATTCCCGAGATCAGTACGCCAGATTGGGAAGGTAACCACTGCTGCCCGAGCAAAAAACTCAAATCTCCGCTCGGCCAAAGGGATAAGGCATTATCCAATAGTCTTGATAATTGTTTAGGGCTGATTTGATGACTGGGTTTGCGAATGTCCGCAATAAAAATGCCCGTTCCCGTTAAAAGTTTGTCGAGACTCAATTGACGCTGTTTAAACAGACTCACGATACTCGCTACTAGTAATTGACTATCGATACATTTATCCTGCCAACTGGCATAGACGCGCATTTACGCCGGCTCACTCTGATTGACATGACTCGCACGTTGCCACTGCTTAGACGGACGAGAGGCCTTTTGCTGTGACATTTTTTGATTCAAAGATTGCAGTAGCATCAATACCTCATCCCTAGAGGTTAATTCAGTGTCGTTATTTGTCATCATTTTTGGTGAAGGCAGCATCCATACTAGGGTTGCACTACAATCAACGCCGCTAGAGCGAGTCACACCATGCTCAAGTTGCTCGGCCATCACACCGACAAACGAAGGGATCACATCCCTCAGTAAAATCACGAATCTATCGCCCGAATAGCGACAAACAATATCCTGATTACGCAGTACCGAACTTAACCAGTTAGCCAATTGGGTGAGTAATTTATCCCCTTCATCCATGCCAAGCTTTTGGTTGATACGATGAAAATGATCAATATCCAACATGATAAGACCGAAAGACTGATGTTGACTCAGCGCCTTGGTTAAGTGATGTTCAAAGGCCTTAGCATCGTTTAGCAAAGTTAAACTGTCGGTTAAATGATGCTCACGGTGATACTGCTCCCGCGTCTGTAACTGGCGGTTCACCACGGCCTGTTCATCCCGCCAGCGCCACAGGCCGTAGGTTAATACCAGTAACCCAAGCGGAGTCGGCATCTTCTCAAACCAGTGATAAATACCAAGGGTTTTGACGATAAATATCTCGTCCAAGAGATCCAAATAACAACCGAGACAATAGCTCGATAGCCCTGCAATCAAAAGATTAGTGACACTCCCCGACGGGCGCACAGACACAATCACCATCAACCAGCACATACTTAAGATAAATAACGCGCCTTCGGTGGCTATATCGAGCCAATCCACCTGCAGCGCGTTTTTAGCCAAAGTCGTTTGCCAAAGTAATATCGGCACAATAAATACGATGAATAAACTCAAACTGTAGGTAAAAGCTAAACGTAATGATTTGACCGAGTTTTCCACCATGCATACCTTTTGTTTTTCTTTTTACTTATTCGTTTGGGCAAATCAACAAACAAAAAAGACTAAAGTTAGGCCCATTAATGGCCATGCAAGTTAACTTGGCTTTATGACAATATGGTGACGATTTCAAATGTGCCAATGGCGGGAAAGCGGGATGAGAACCTCGCCCAAATGCATCAAGGCTTGAGCACAATGGTAAAGCGGCAAATTAGCTCAGCCAATTTGCATGCTTTGCTAAATTTCATCGATTTATCGCTAAACCTGATCCTTGTAGATAGCAAACCTAAAGCCCCCCCACCTTTCACGTCGACCTAGTCATGCTGAACTGACTGCTCGCGATACCGCGAAGATTTAACCGCCTTACGCTTTAGGAGCAGCAGGCCAATACGCACAGATTAAAGCATTCAGTTAAGAACAGGCTTACTTATGACCAAAGAGTCATTTTGGCTCACACCCCAACAAAAACGCTTAAATATCCCCTTTTCAACCCCAAACACCAGCTCACTATCACTTACCGTCACAAATCTGACATTAAGCTCCCCTAACTTGGCCGCCATCCATGGAGCTCATTACAAACCGACTCCAGAAAACTAGCCGTAGAAAATAGGAACTTAACATGATCATTCGTCCCCACCTTGGCGTTCCCTTATCCGTAATAAGTCTTGCGTTAATGGCTGCAGGATTTAGTAGCAGCTCATTAGCCGTCGGTAAGTTGGAAGGTCAAATTCGCGATAACATGAGTCAACCGCTTGCGGGGGCTACAGTCACTTTAAAGGAGCTTAACCTTAGCCAACAGGCTGGCCGCGATGGCCGCTTCTTCTTTGTCGGCGTTAAGGATGGCGATTACACCTTAGTGGTCAACTATTTAGGGGCTGCAACAGTTGAAACAAACGTAACCATTCAAGACAGACAAACCACCCAGCGCATCGTGAGCATAAATAGCCAAGAAATTGAGCACATGCGCGTGATGGGCCAACAAGGCGCCTTAAGCAAATCGATGAACCGCCAGCGCGGCGCCGACAATGTGCTGAACGTGGTTAACGCCGATGTGCTGGGCAACTTCCCCGACAGCAATATCAGTGAATCACTGCAACGGGTGCCGGGCTTATCCATCGAGCGCGATCAAGGCGAAGGCCGCTTTGTCCGCGTACGCGGTATGGCGCCGGACTATAACTCAGTCTCCATGAATGGCACCCGTTTACCCTCACCCGAGAGTGATAGACGTGCAGTAGCACTCGATGTGGTGCCATCGGATTTATTGCAATCGGTGGAGGTTAGCAAAACGCTCACCCCAGATATGGACGCCGATGCCTTAGGCGGCGCCATTGAAGTGAAAAGCCTATCAGCTTTCGATAGGGATGATACTTACTTAAGCCTGAGCGCCGAGGTGAGCCAAGATAGTCTCACCGATAACACTAATCCGAAATTAGCCGCGAGTTACAGCGACATCTTCGCCGACCAACTTGGCCTAGCTATTGCTGCCAGTTGGTATAACCGTGATTTTGGGTCGGATAACGTTGAAACGGGGGGGAAGTGGGCCTATGCAGGCGATGGGGGATATGAGGATGCGGCTTTAGAATCCATCGATGCGCGGGATTATGAGATTAACCGCGAGCGTTTAGGCATTGGTATCAACTTAGATTATCGTCCAAGCGATGATACGGATTGGTATCTTCGCAGCCTTTACAGCGAATTTGACGATACAGAGAGCCGCAGCAGCGCCAAAACCAAGTGGAAATCGGCGCAGCAGGAAGATGAGTTAAGCCAAGGTAAAACGACCCGCTCGTTCAAATCGCGCACCGAGAATCAAAATATCACCTCCTTCGTTTTAGGCGGTCAAACCCGTTTCGACCGCTGGACTTTCGATTATCAGGCAAGTCACAGCACTGCCACCGCCGATAAACCCCGAGATATCGCAGGTGCTAACTTTGTCGCTAAGATTGATGACACAGGCTTTAGCAATACCAAGCAACCGCAGATCATTGCACCGAATGATTACTACCTAAGTGAAAACTTTGAGCTCGATGAAATCGAAATTGCCACATCAAAGGCCGACGATACCATCAACAGCCTGCAACTGGATTTAAGCCGTCAACTCACCCTCGGGGGTTATAGTACTGAGCTCAAAACGGGAATTAAGGCGAGTCGACGCGATAAGACAAATCGCGAGGAGGTGTGGATTTACAGTGACCTAAGCGATCAAGGTGTTGCAGACGATGCGCTGCTGATGAACCAATACGCAACAGGCGAGCTTGACTACAGTCTTGGTCGATTCGGTGAAGGCATCAATGCCTCGCCTCTTTGGAGTCTGATAGACAGCTTGGATGCTGAAAACAATCGTGATGATATCGAGTCGACCATTAACGACTTTGATATCAGCGAAGACATTAATGCCGCCTATTTGATGGGGCATATGGATATTGGCAAACTACGCGTCCTCACCGGACTTCGTTTCGAACAAACTCAATGGGATGCTAAAGGTTATGGCTTCGATGGCGCGCAAAATGCGTTTATCGACATCACACATGACCGCAATGAAGATCACTGGCTGCCCGCTTTGCACCTCACCTACCGTCAATCTGAGAACACGGTACTGCGCGCCGCATGGACTAACACCCTAGTGCGCCCAACCTTCGGCCAACTAGCCCCAGGTTATCTACTCGAGGAGGAGGATGGCGATATCGATCTCACCTTTGGTAATCCTGCGCTTAAATCCCTCGAGGCGATGAACCTTGATATCAGTCTCGAGCATTACTTTGGCAATATCGGCTTAGTATCGGCGGGGATGTTCTATAAGGACATCAGCCATTTTATTTATCAGGCCGACGTCGCTGGCCGCGGTGAATATGTCGATGCCCACAGCGCCGTAACCTTTGTGAACGGCGATAATGCCGATATCTATGGCGTAGAGCTTAACTATGTACAGGAGTTTAGCTTTCTGCCCGAACCCTTTAATGCATTGGTACTTAACTCGAATCTGACCTACACCGATTCCAGCGCCCGCATCAGCTGGATTGATGATGGTGAGCTTGATAGCCGTGATATTCCGATGCCAAGTCAATCGGACCTCACTGCTAATTTGTCGCTTGGCTATGAAAACACCTACGCCAGTTTGTGGTTATCGGCGGCCTATAAGTCCGAGTACCTGCAGGAAGTGACTGAGTTAAATGATGAAAGATACGATCTCTATGAAGACAATCACCTGCAATGGGACTTTGTCGCCAAGGCGCACTTGACCAGCAGCTTAACCTTGTATTTCAAAGGCGTGAACCTAACCGACGAGCCCTACTACAGCTACACGGGAAATAACGCCTATAACGCACAGTACGAAGCCTATGGCCGCACCTTCCAGCTTGGTGTGCAATACAGCAATTACTAGGCGTGCGCTAATACAAGCTATACACGAGACGTTAATCATTGAATAAGATGAAGACCATAAAAACCATGATAAACCAACATATAAACAGTCTGCCGCAAACGCCGAAAGTAAAGTTTGGCGTGCAGGCGAATAAAAATAAACGCCGCAGTTTAAACCCGCGCAGACTTGCGCTGCTCTGTGCAATCTCCATCTCTATGCCCTTGTCCTTGAGTGCATTTGCACAGGCCGAAAGCGTCTTAACACATAGGGTTGTTGCCCATAAGGGCAGCCAAGCACAACCTTTACTGTTTAAAGAGGCTGTGCCCGCTAACACCATTTCCAGCTCAACACCCGATTGGCTGTGGGTAAGCGAAAAACAAGGGCTAATGCTCCAAAGTATCAAGCATAATGACACCGAGCTGCCGAGCGCCAAAAATTTAGTCAAAGGTGAGTTTGAACTCCTCGCCTATAGCGATCCTTATGCGTTAACGCTGGATCGCCGCGCCGATCGCATTCGCCCTATCATGCTTAAACATATCGAAGGGAAAGTTGCCACCAATGTGCTGCCGCTACTGCCTATGGGCAGTTTTGAAATCAACTGGATTTGCATTCAGCCTCGGTCGCAGGACGGCAATATCTATGCTTGGTTTGGCGGCGAAGATGGCCACAGCGAGCAATGGCTCCTTGGTGATGCTGAACATTTTGTGCCAAAGAAAATGCGCAGCCAGCCGATCCCGGTTAACAGCACCGGCTGCGCCATCGATGGCGACAAGCTGCTCGTGAGTGAGCCTGAATCGGGCGTCTGGCAATTTGATGCCAGTCCCTTTGCCGATAATAGTGGCAAGTTGATTTTGGCCTCTCTTAACAATGATATCGCGGGCATGCAGGTCATAAATGGTGAGCTATTGCTTAGCAGTAAGAAGGGGGAGATCAGCCTCAATCACCAACAAATAGCCGATTATAACTTAGCTAAAGTGCAGGGATTTAGTAGCTATCTTCATGGCGCAGCGTTAAACACAGCATTAGGCGCAGAGCCCTCGCTTGAACTGGCTGTGTATGATGATAAAAGCGATCAATATCTCTTTAGTGAGCTCGCTTTGCCTACGTCCTTCACCTCATCCCAAAGTGAGGCTCAGGAAAGTATTGTTGAAATTCCGGCTTGGGTTGAAAGTGCCCCATCGGACAGACCCGGTGATACCATGGATGACCCCGCCATTTGGGTTCACCCAACACACCCTGAGCAGAGTCTCGTGCTTGGCACCAATAAGCGTTGGGGACTCTTAAGCTTTAATATGCGTGGCGAGCAGGTACAAGCCCTGCCGTCGGGGCGAATTAATAACGTCGATTTACGCCAGCAAGTGATGCTAGGTGGCAAAAAGCGCGATATTGCAGTCGCAACCCTAAGGGATAATGACAGCCTCGCTCTCTATGAAATCGATACTAATGGCAAGATTAGGGAATACCCAAATCAGCCCACCAATATGGTGGATATTTACGGCATGTGCCTGTTTCAGGATGCCAATAAACTTTATGTGTTTGCCAATGAAAAGTCTGGCCGCATCGCTCAGTACCGTATCGATTGGCAAGATAACGCGCCAACTATCAAGCTCGTTCGCGATATTCACACACCCAGCCAAGTTGAGGGCTGTGTCGTCGATGAAAGCCAGCATGCACTCTTTATCGGTGAAGAGGATAAGGGTATTTGGCGATTCGATGCCAAGGCCGATGGCAGTACAAAGGGCGAACTTATCATTAAGGCAGGCGGCGACTTAGTGCCCGATGTCGAAGGGATTTCACTCTACCAAGGCGCACAAATCAACGGTAAACAGCAGGATTTGCTGGTGGTATCTAGCCAAGGCAACCACAGTTATCTGCTTTATCAAGCTGCGCCGCCCTATAAGCAAATGGGCCGATTTAGAATTGGCGTCAATTTGCAGGGGATGGAGAATGGCCATGGGGGCAGTATCGATGGCAGTAGCGAAACCGACGGTCTTGCGGTGACTCACCTCAGTGTGGGCAACGGCCCATGGCAACAAGGCATGCTAGTGGTGCAGGACGGCCATAATCATCTGCCGGATAACAACCAGTCCTTTAAATGGTTACCCTGGAGCAGCGTGATGCAAGCTTTGTCGTTATCCGAAATCTGATAACAGATAACGGATAACGGATAACGGCAAAGCATGAACTCCAACGAGTAAACACAATCAACCGAGCCTGAAAGCGTCCTAGGAATGCAAGGCTCGGTTGTTATATGCTCCTCTATTTACTTTTCTACCTAAGTGTAATTTGTTTGTAACTCGCATCTTAAGCACAAAATCGCTATACTCCGCGGCCAAATCATCTTGGTCAACCGCACACTTATCTACTGCGCTGTTTTTCAACACGCTCCTTAAGTCATTGCGGCGAATTAAGCCCTTTATTACCGACTCTATCCCTAGGACATCGCTTTGATTTCTACCGCTAATATCACCATGCAATTCGGCCCCGAGCCATTATTTGAAAATATCTCGGCAAAATTTGGCAACGGCAACCGTTATGGTTTGATTGGCGCTAACGGCTGCGGCAAATCCACCTTTATGAAAATCCTAAGTGGTGCCCTCGCCCCAACCTCTGGCAACGTGTCTATCACCCCAGGGTTAAAGGTCGGTACCCTGAGTCAGGATCAATTCGCCTTTGAGCAATACACGGTAATCGATGCGGTGATCATGGGTGACACTCAGCTGTGGAAAATCAAAAAGGAACGCGATGCCATCTACGCCAAACCCGACATGACCGAAGAAGACGGCATGCGCGTGGGCGATTTGGAAAGTGAGTTTGCCGAGATGGATGGCTACAGCGCCGAGAGCCGCGCCGGTGAAATTCTGATTGAGGCCGGTATTGAAGAGTCTTTTCACTACGGCCCAATGTCACAGGTCGCGCCCGGCTGGAAACTGCGGGTACTGTTAGCACAGGCACTGTTTGCCAACCCCGATATTTTGCTGCTTGATGAGCCCACCAACAACTTGGATATTCACACTATCAGTTGGCTTGAGACTGAGCTCAATAAACGCAAATGCACCATGATCATCATCTCCCACGACAGGCACTTCCTGAACGCAGTCTGTACCCATATGGCGGATATAGATTACGGTGAACTGCGTATTTACCCCGGTAACTACGAGTACTTCCTCGAGCAATCGGCGCTGCAACGTGAACAGCTGCTGTCGAGCAATGCTAAGAAGAGCGCCGAGATTGAAGAGCTGCAGGACTTCGTTAACCGATTTGGGGCTAACGCCTCAAAGGCAAAACTCGCCAGCTCGCGCGCTAAGCGCATGGACAAAATCAAGCTGGATGAAGTGAAGTCCTCGAGCCGTATCGCGCCATCTATTCGCTTTGCGCCAGGTAAGAAGATGCACCGTCAGGCGCTTATCCTTGAAAACTTAGCCCACGGTTTTGACGGTGAATTACTGTTCGAAGGCGGCGATCTCATCCTTGAAGCGGGCGCAAAGCTTGCCATCATCGGTGAAAACGGTGTCGGTAAAACCACCCTATTACGCTGTTTAGTCAATGAGTTAATTCATAATCAGGGCGTGATCAAGTGGTCGGAAAATGCCTCTATTGGTTACTGCCCGCAGGACAGCAGCAGCGATTTCGATAATGATTTGACTATTATTGAATGGATGGACCAATGGCGTCAGCCAAAACACAACGATTTGATGGTACGCGCCATGTTGGGTCGTTTGCTCTTCACCGAAGATGATGCCAATAAAAAAGCCAGAAACTGCTCGGGCGGTGAGAAAAACCGGTTAATTTTCGGTAAGTTAATGATGCAAGATATTAACGTCATCATTATGGACGAACCGACAAACCACATGGATATGGAAGCGATTGAATCGTTAAATAATGCCCTCAAAGATTTTGAAGGCACATTGATTTTCGTCAGCCACGACCGTGAGTTTGTATCATCCCTCGCGACCCGCATTATCGATATCCGCGATAAAAAACTCATTAACTTCCAAGGCACCTTCGATGAGTATCTGGCAAACCTTGCCAGTGCTTAACAAGGCTTAGCGATTTGAGTGAAAGCCATGATCGCTATTTTGGTCGCTTTACCAAAGTCGCCAGCTTTGCTTGCATTAAATGCTTATAAGTTAAATTTTGCAACAATCATCCCATAAACAATGACCTTGCCGGGCAGGCAAGGTCATTGGCGATATTCATTATGGTTAATTGTTAAAAGGCAACTGGCCTATCGTTAAGAATCCATCACTGCCGACGGGGCCAATCAACGTCGCATCGGGTGGAATTGTATTGATATTGCAGCCATCGCCATAACATGCAAAGTGACAAGTAAAATCACTCGTTGGTGATGTGGGGGTGTAGTTTCTGCATTGCGGATTATCTTTATCGCCAGTCACAATAAATAAGTTGTAGGCGGTAGAAGCATCAGCGCAGCGACGATATTCATAAAAATTAGATAGGTTAGAAGAACCGGATGACTGTTCATGCGTCTTCACGACCACACTCAGTGCATAAGGCTGATAGTCTTCACACTCTTGGGTCATGCCTAACACCAAATCCAAATCCGTACACGGTGTTTGCGTATTGATGTCGCCACACACCATAGCCTGAGTACCTTTACGCCGGGCCTCGACTAACACGACAAGTGTTTCTGTTGTAGACTCGGCGACCTGCTGTTGTGCATCGGTTACCCGCAGTTTAATGGCGAGTCGATAGCTTGCCACATCTAAACGACGTAACCCTAGGTTATCAGGAGTAATACTGGGGTTTTGTCCAACCTCGTTGATAGTCGATAAACTTAAAGCCGCTTTACCCGCTATCATTTGTACTTCAGGCTCGATTTGCCATTCATAACTGTAGGGTGGCGTGCCGCCTGTTACATCCCCCTGCAGACGCAGTGACGTCCCGAGAGCAATGCTGCTTGGCACTGATATATTCGGGACCATTGGTGTCCCTATCGGCGCCTTCACGATAATGTCTTGAGTCACCTTTACTTGATTATCAACACGGTCATAGCTGGTAAATTCAAACTGCAACACCACATCAGCAGCACCTGGCGGCAGTGTGGGAGCCGTAAAACGCCAGTTTCTGGCTTGATTAGCTATTGCATCACCAACGGGGGTTAAAATGACATCGGGTAAGCCGCTAATCTGTGATATCGAATAACGATATCGCTCCGATGTCGCAAAGAGTACGCCTCCTGTGGGTTGTGGTGCATTTAAGATAACTTGGTCGCCACTTGTTACTGTCATTGGCGTCATCGCCCCAACCACAAAACTGTCGGCCACATCATTGATCTGAACTAACACATCTCGGCTAACCGTTTGAGCGCCATCGGTCACATCAACATGAAAACGCAGTAACCATGGCCTATCGACGGCGGGAATAGTCAAGGTTAACTTCGCAGTATTTTCACCAATATAGTCAATATCTGGATCGCCCTCTTGTTTCAAATAAGACCATTGATATTGATAGCTCGCCCGTCCCTTACCTCCTTGCACCACCACACCTAACGCTCTACTGTCTCCCTCTTTAGCAATCACTCCTGATGTCCCCGCCACAATAACAAGCGGATCGTCTTGTTTGGGGATTTCCTGAGGGGGAAGTACCTGAGGTGGAACCTCATTTGCGGGTAACTGCGACGGTGGGCGTATTATCAAAATAGGGACAATGTAATGTTCTGGCTGTCCTTTTGTATTTTTACCGGTCACCGCCACAGTCGCATAGGCCGAATGCTCCTTGAGCAACGGAGCCGTAACCATCACTTGTCCCCCTGAAATATCGGGTTGTTCAGTGAGTTGTAACTTAGGTCCAGCCAATTGGACGACATTCATATCGGTTAATTGGGGATTAATAATGGGGACAGTCTCATTCACAATGACTAGACGAGGTTCGACGGGCGTTATTGGCGTTGGAATCTCGCCCGAAGACGCGCTTGGAACCAAGGTTGCCTGAATTTCTGCTTGAGCTGTACGTGTTGCCCCATCAGCATCTGTTACGGTGGCCATAAAAGTCAGCGTTTGTATCGATTCCACTGCAGGCAGGGTAACCATGGCCACGGCTTCTGTCATATCAGTAAGTGTTGCCGTTGGACCACTTGTCTGAACCCATTGCCATTGATATGGCTCCCGCCCGCCAGTCGCTGTTGCGCTGAGTTGGACGTCTGTTCCACCCGTTGCCACTTCTGGCGGTTGTGCGCTAAGCACTAATGCCTGGGGCGGAATTTTTGGAGGTACTAAAATGGGATTTGCAACAGGAACCAACTGCTGCGCAGACGGTAACTGAAGTGGCTGCGCAATCTGCAGAGGACTCAGTAACGGTGCAGCCAAGGGGATTGGGGTTGGCACCTGTTGAGGGGTCTGTGATGGTTCAAGTACTGGCATTGGCGAAGGTACTGCATATTGTACCGCTACTGATGTACGGGCACTGGCATTGCGCCCTGTCACCGGATCGCTCGCTATGACTTCAAAATGTAACACACCGCCCTGTGGCATTTCTGGTACCGTAAAGCGTGGATTCGCGGTGTCAGCATCTATCAACGTGACCGCAGGAGACTCCGGCGAGATTTGCCTCCATTCATAAATCAGTTTGTCATCACTGCCACGCGCGTGTAAAGAAACCTCATCACCTGAACAGGCAATACGAGATGGTGCGCCAGCTTTAACGCTGACATTATTCGCGGGAACAACGGTAACGGCCACCTTCGCGGGTCGACCTATCCCATTGGCGTCTGATGTTCTGAGTTCAAAGGAGAGCAACGTATTTTCAGACACATTCGGCGGCGTAAATGTCAGCTCTGGGGTATCGGCATTCAACAGTGATACCTTTGGCCCACCTTCCTGTGTCCAACGCCATTGCACATCCCCTTCCGCATTAGTGCTAAAAGCGTGTAACGTCGTCGTTAAACCTGAAATGACTTGCCGTCCTTCATCCCCAATACGGCTTGTCATTTGAGGTAATGCAGCAGGTGCCGCCTGCGCGGCAGCGATAGAAGCAATAACATCTCCACATTGTGTAGCTGCTACATCTACACATGCTCTTAGGTGATAGACATAAGCTTGAGGAGCGGTTCGAGGCGGTACATCGGTATAATTGGGGGTTGTTGAGACAGCAATCGGTTCCCCACAATCCTCAAACGCAATCGCGTTTGTTAGGTCCTGTGTGACACCGTCAGGCACTTCACAGCGATAAATTTGATAACTTTGCGCGACGGATATGGAAGACCAAGTTAAGGTAATCCCGTTTGTGGCGTCTGGGTTCTTACTTATTGTCACGGGAATGGACAGTGCGGGAGGCAAATAATCAACCGTATAATGGGATTTATGATGTCTTTCGCAGCCTGTAAAACACAATACGGCCAATAGTAATAGATATCGCATACATCCGTTCAAACACATCGCGCTTCCCCTTCGCCATCACGGTTATTTTTAAAGCTTATCTCATCACGATGAAAAAACTACCTCATTAAAAATGATGATATTTTGCTAAAGTGTCATACATTAAGCGTTTAGCGGTGTAGCTATTCAGTATTTATACGGTAAAAACCATCAATCCAGACACTTTTCAATTTAACTGGGTTAAACATATATAAGTTGTTCAACCTAATTAGCATTACTCTGTCTTAGCCTCCACCAATGCGGCTAATTGCTGCAACGATTCTTGCCAACCGAGGTAACACATCTCTACAGGGATAATTGCGGGGATCCCCTCCTGCGTAATATGTAAATCAGTGCCGCAGGAGACTTCAACCAGTTCAACCGTTACCTGCATCACGCCGGGCAGATTTGCATCGTCAAATTGGTCGGTATGACGGATAAGCTTATTCGGAATGAGTTCGGTATAGGTCACCTTGAAGGAATGGCTGTGACCCGTCGCAAACTGGGTAAAACTCATGGCATAACCGGCCCCAACGGCGACTTTAAATTCCTGTATAGACTCATCAATAGTGCCGATAAAACCCGAGGGTGGGATCCATCGCTCCAGCGCCCCCTTATCGGTAAAAGCCCTATAAACTCGCTCAACTGGCGCTTTAAAAACGCGGTGCAAAGTGACTTTGCCTGTTTTTTCCACATTATCTGACATTTAAAATTCCTCTTAAAAACATATTAAATATGCATCTGGAAATTATTGCCTAATCCGCAAGTTTAGAAATTGAGGGTTCGAATCGTCTGTGATTTAGCAGCGCTAAATGTAACGCCTTTGCCTCCTGATGAGAAAATGACTGAGCAATCTCAAACTCAGAAGATAAACGTTCGAATTCCAAGTCATCAAAAAACCTATTTTGCACAAGATTGAATGATTTAATATACGCGACCAACTCTGATTCATGGATAACATTAGCAGGCATATGAGTTTTAAAAGTGGCTTTATCGCAAAACACAACGATGGAAAAATAAGCTTCTTGTCTTTCTAGTTTGAGATAAACTGGCACTGCCAAACTGATTTGCTACTTTTTACTTACCTCATCCCAATTTAACGCCAATTACACCGCAAAAATTAAAAATTAGCTTACACTTAATTCAACTAATATAAGTGATTAATATCAGTGACGTATACTTGCCTTTAAAGTAGCGCTAGAAAAGATATTCACTTATCAATTTCACACTCTAGATACGTGTGTTTCGTGTCTAATTGCCTCTTACGTAGCCTTAATGGTGATAAACGATGAACTTTGAAGAGTCATTAGAACTGCTAAAATGTCAGTATTTACAGTCACTACCTGATAAAAATAAAAAAATTACAAACCTATGGGTGTCCTTACGTAAGAATTGGCAGGAGCCTTTACTCTCGGCGCTTCACCGTGAAGTCCATACCCTAAAGAGTCCCTGCGATACCTTTGGCTTAACCGACACAAAGCATTTGGTCGACCAACTCGATGGCGATTTAACTCGTTTACTCAACCTCGCTCCGCCCGAACTTAACACCATTAAACTGCTCGATAATCTCTTCCACCAGCTACTGCAGAGTCTGACTCGCCAATGTACACGGGCTCAGGAAGATGCCTATTTGCATCAAAGCGCTAAAGCAAAGCATCAATACCGCATCGCCGTCATTGAAGATGATGCTAATGTCGGCACCATCATCACCAAGCAATTGCATGAGTTCGGCTTCAACGTAAAACTGTTTTTAAACTTTACGAGTTTTAAAACCGAACAAGATAAACATCCTTTCGATCTGATTTTGCTGGATTTGATTTTGCCCGATTACAGTGAGCCTCAGCTTTTTGCCGCTGCCACCGAATTTGAAAAGGCCAATACGCGGGTATTTGTGCTCTCCTCCCGCAGTGATTTCGATATGCGATTACTGGCCATTCGCGCCAACGTCAGTGAATATTTTGTCAAACCCGCGGAGACAACCTTGTTGGTGCGCAAAATTCACCAGTGGCTCAAAATGTCAGAAAAACAGCCGCTTAAAATTTTGCTGGTGGACGATCAGCAATCTATGGTCGACTATTTTAGTAAATTGATGCAAAGCCAAGGCCTGATGGTGAAAGGAATGACGGATCCTGAGGAGGTCCTGCCAACCCTTGAGTTATTTGAGCCGGATCTGTTTATCTTTGACCTCTATATGCCAGAGGTAAATGGGTTAGAACTGGCGAGGATGATCCGTCAACTCGATAAATACAGTTCCAGCCCCATTCTGATTTTAAGTGCCGACGACACCATGCAGAACAAAGTGAATATCATTCAGGCAGGCTCAGACGATCTTATTTCTAAACAAACCGAACCTGGGTTATTAGTCACTCAAATTATCAGTCGGGCCCAGCGCGGCCAAGATATTCGCAGCTCCGCCTGCCGCGATAGCCTCACAGGGCTGTTGAATCACACCCAAATTTTAGTCGCAGCAAGACGATGCTTCTATCTGGCAAAAAAAATGAAAACCAACGTCTGTATCGCCATGTTCGATTTAGACCATTTCAAAAAAGTGAATGACACCTATGGCCATGCTGGTGGAGATAAGGTGCTTTTAGCTTTTTCCCATTTACTGCAACAATCACTTAAGCAAACAGACTTTGTTGGCCGTTATGGCGGTGAAGAATTCATGTTGGTGCTGCCCGATATCACCGAGGAGCAGGCAATTAAGAAGCTCAATGCCATTCGAGAGAGTTTTAGTCACGTGGTGTTTTTAGAGGATGGGATTAACTTTAGCGTCACCTTTAGTGGTGGGCTCGCGTTTGCGTCCTATTGCAATGAGTTCCAAGACTGCCTGCTACTCTCGGATAAAAACCTTTATGAGGCAAAGCGTGGCGGCCGAAATCGTCTTGTGAGTCACGCCTCGCACGCTGAAGATCCCCATCAAAAATAGCCTGCACCACTTAATCATAAAGAAAGGTGTTCAATTAACCGCTTATTGGAATGTGGATATCTTAAATTTTGGCAAAATGACTCAATAGCTTATCCGCCATATCCTCAAGTTCCACGACATAATCAATTGCTTCACGTTTGATTGCTTCTCGCGGCATACCAAATACCACACAGCTCTGCTCACCTTGGGCAAAGGTGGTACAGCCCAAGTCATGGAGCAGCTCTATACCATCGGCCCCATCCTTACCCATGCCCGTTAATATCACGGCTGTGGTATTTTTCTTTGCGGACATGGCTAGGGAATTAAACAGTACGTCCACCGATGGCCGATGCCCACTCACCTTCTCACCATCTGTCAATCGGACCTTAAAGTTTGAGCCCATTTTCACAATTTCGAGGTGTTGATCACCAGGTGCCACATATACAGTGCCCGGCATCAGACGCTCACCATCCTCAGCCTGTTTAGCGTGCAGTGCAGTGAGTTTATCAAGTCGTGCGGCAAAGGTACGGGTAAAGCCTGGGGGCATATGCTGGGCAATCACAATCGGTGGCATCAGTGCTGGAAGTTCTTTAAGCAAATACAATATCGCCTCGGTGCCCCCCGTCGATGAGCCAATCGCAAGCAAGTGTTTGTTTAAGACCGAAGGGGATAATTGACGTTGACTGGTACTTCGCAGAGTCGGCACCATTTTTTGGGTTTTGAACAGCTTTGCATTCGCGGCCGACTTGATTTTATCAAGGATCAAATACTGATATTCGTTAAAACCTTGGGGAGAGTCGAGTTTGGGTTTAGGGATAAAATCCACTGCGCCAAGCGCTAGGGCATTAAAGGTCGCATCGGCCCCCTCTTCGGTTAATGAAGAAATCATCACCACCGCGGTGGGCCTTGCCTTCATTAATCTGTCGAGAAACGTGAGGCCATCCACCTTTGGCATTTCAATGTCCAAGGTGATCACATCGGGACGATGAAGATTCACTAACTCTTTGGCTTTAAACGCATCGGACGCCATGCCTACTAAAGTCAATTCGGGATCGGACTCGATCATTTTTCCGAGCAGAGAGCGAATAAGCGCCGAATCATCCACAACAAGTACTTTTATGGTCATGATTAATCACCAAACAATTCAATGTCACCGCCAGTTGGCAGATCGCGCACACGAAGACGGTATTCGCTTTCCCTATCAATAATGGTGCTATTGTGCATGGCTTTAATTTTGCGAACTTGCACTTTGCCACTATCAGGAAAAAAATAAACCTTGCGCGGATAAATATCCAGCAGATCGGCGGCCACCACAGGGATCTGCTCCATCTGTAAGTATTCAAGAACAAACTCCGCATTACGCTCGCCAATGTTTTGCACGGTAAATCCCTTTAACACATTGCCCCCTCCAAACACCTTTGCTTCCAACGCATTCCTACGTGCTCCTAGCTTTAACACGTGGTTTATCAACAGCTCCATTGCATATACCCCATAACGACCTGAGTCCGTCATCAAGGTTGCGGTAGGATTACTGTCGTTTGGTAGTAAAAAATGATTCATACCACCGATTTTTAAAACTGGATCATAGAGGCAGACAGCGACACATGAACCTAATACAGTGACAATCATGCTATTTTCACGGGTAGCAAAGTACTCCCCTGGTAGGATTTTTACCGCTTCTCGATCAAAGTAGCGATCGTAATATCGATTCGGCTCTGTTATGCCAAATTCCTTATTGTTTACCACTCAAACTCCTTTTACTGGGCTTATAGGTGGTATTGCCACTCGGCGTCACTATCTCGGGGAACATATTAAAATTTTCAGAATGTCCCGCGATATATAACCCCGTTCCCGAGAGTGTCGACATCATGTGTTTTAAAATCACTTCCTGAGTTGGCTTGTCGAAATAAATCATTACGTTACGACAAAAAATTACATCCACGGGACTTTTAATGGGCCACTTTTGGTCCAGCAAATTGATTCTCACAAACTTAAGCATCTGCCTCAGTTCCGGCACTACCCGTACATAGCCACTACGCGATCCCACTCCACGGTGAAAGAAATATCGTTTGCGGCTATCGCTGATGGCACTGACCCTATCGATAGGATATATGCCTGTTTCCGCCTTACCTAACACAACGGAGTCGATATCCGAAGCGATGATTTCAACGGGTGTATCAAAAGTGCCAAAGTGTTCAGCCACCGTCATGGCAATAGAATAGGGTTCTTCCCCCGTGCTACTGGCCGCGCACCAAATACGCCGTGTTTGCGGATTTGCCTGCAAGTATTGCTTTAATATGTCGAAATGATGGGGCTCCCTAAAAAAGGCGGTTTGATTGGTGGTCAGGGCGTTAATAAACTCCTGATGCTCACTCTCATGATCATTAAGATAATTAAAATATTCGTTAAAGCCGGCAAGTTTTAGAGAACGTATTCGTCTCACTAACCGGCTATACACTAACGCATCCTTGCTATCGGCGAGCTTTATTCCAGCGATTTGATACAGCGTTTGCCGTGCCGTATTAAAATGCGCGTTGGTGAAGGTAAATTCCCTGTCCATAGGCACGACATCGCTCTATTAAAACTCTTCCCACTCATCTTCTTCCGGTTTTGGCGGTTTAAAACTCATGGGTTTGGCCTTAGCTGCTGCAGGTTTTGCCTTAGTGGCGGCCACTTTTGCCTTAACACCATTGGTTTTTGGAGCCGTAATTCTTGGCGCATTGGCACGCGGTGCATCGTCTCCATCGACCCTAAAGCTTGCGACGCTGTCGGATAGCTGTTGCGCTTGGGATTGCATGCTTTCGGCCGCAGCGGCAGCCTGTTCCACTAAGGCCGCGTTTTGCTGTGTCATTTCGTCCATTTGCACCACGGCTTTACTGATTTCATCGATACCAACAGCTTGCTCATTCGATGCCGCCGCAATCTCGGCCATAATGTCGTTCACCCGTTTAATGGCGACCACAATTTCTTCCATGGTATCACCGGATTTTCCGACTAAAGTGTTACCGCTTTCGATTTTACTGACCGAATCTGAAATCAGCGCTTTAATGTCCTTCGCGGCATTTGCCGAGCGCTGCGCAAGGCTTCGTACTTCCGATGCCACCACCGCAAAACCCCGACCTTGTTCACCCGCACGGGCAGCTTCTACCGCTGCATTAAGCGCTAAAATGTTAGTCTGGAAGGCAATTCCATCAATAACCCCAATAATATCGGCAATCTTACGTGCCGATTCATTAATAGAAGCCATGGTTTGCACTACCTGTTGGATGAGCTCGCCACCATCAACGGCAACACCCGCAGCCTTCGATGCCAGCGCATTCGCCTGGCTCGCATTATCGGCGTTCAGTTTAACCGTACCTGTAAGCTCCTCCATACTCGCTGAGGTTTCTTCAAGGCTTGAAGCCTGCTCTTCGGTGCGGCTAGACAGATCCGCATTACCTTGAGCAATTTCAGAAGACGCCGTATTAATGGTATCCGCAGCGCCTTGAATTTCCTTGATCATATAGGAAAGCTTTTCCGCGGTTTGATTTGAATAGTTTTTCAAATCATCAAAAGTGCCTTCGTAATCGTTATAGATACGCGCGGTTAAATCCCCATCCGCCATCGCCATCAACACCCTTGCCACATCTTGAAGACCACGATCTGCCGTTTCGATCAACGCATTCAAGCTGTTGGCCAGCATCAGGAAGAAGCCCTGTTTTCCCTCAGTCGCTGCGCGTTGTGAAAAATCACCCGCCGCCGCGCCATCAACAATCCTTGATATTTCCTGCTCAATTTGCACTTCAATGGTACGGTCAAGCCACTCGACCACTGAACCTAATCGCTCACCGGATTTGGAGACAATCGGGCTTGCGGTTAAACGAAAGTGGCAGCTGGCCACTTTGATGTGGGATTCGTATTTACGGTCGAGTTTATCAAGCAGACTAGCCTGATGAGCAGGGTTTTTATGGAAGATGTCCATGCAACTACCGAGGATTTTATCCACCGAAAATTGCGGCAATACCGCGCGTAATTCTCCCTCGTATTGACGCAGCATCATTTCAACCGAACGGTTCATGTAGATGATATTGCGGTTAGCATCGGCGATCATCACGTTGGTACTGGTGTTATTAAGCGCCTCTAATATCCGCTGAGTCGCCCGTTCAGACTCAATACTTTCAGTGCGGTCAATCCATTCAACACCTGTACCTAAGTGTTTATTATCCTTAGATATAATGGGTGTTAAAATCAGCTTAAAGGTGCGTTTGCTGATGGTGATCTGCGCAGTATGTGTCTGATTGAGGCGTTCAAGCATATTACGCTGGTGAGCGGGATTTTTATGGAAGATATCGATATTACTGCCAACCACCCTCGCCACCGAAAATTGTGGCAGTTCTTTACGGATATCCGCCTCAGCCTCAGTCAACATTTTTATCACCGCCTTGTTAGCGTAGATAATGTTGCGATCGCTGTCGGCGATCATAAAGCTGTTCCCGCTGTTGTCTAAGAGTTGGAAATACAGCTGCAGCTCTTCTTCCTTTTGCTGCAGGGCTACGTCCTGTTGCTGACGCGCCTCAACATTATTGTTGTTATTTCCAAACACATTGAAAATACCCATGATGATTACTCCTGATCAGAGTGATTACTTGCATCAATTAACCCGAGCTCATCACTGCTGATCAGAGCCTGTATATTTACCAAAATGATCATTTTATCTTCCACCGTCGCGAGCCCCTTGAGGTAACGGCTATCAAAAGCCACCCCAAATTCGGGCGGTGGAAGGATCTCTTCTGTCGTCAGTTTGATCACATCGGATACCGCATCGACCACGATACCGACGATTCGCTCGTACACATTGAGCATAATGACAATAGTAAATTCGTTGTAAGTGGCGCTGCCGACACCAAATTTCATCCTAAGGTCGACGATAGGCACTATGTCACCACGCAGGTTGAGTACCCCTTTTATAAAACTCGGCGCGTTGGCAATTTTAGTGACCGGCTCGTAGCCACGAATTTCCTTCACCGACATAATGTCCAGCGCGTAATGCTCCTCCCCGAGCACGAAACTTAAGAACTCAACCTCATCGTGGACACTGTATTCCTGTTTGCTCGCCGTATTCGTGCGACTATCCATAACAACTTCCTCGGTTAATTGTTCACATGCAGGGCGAGTGATTCGACATCCAGAATCAAGGCCACGCTGCCATCACCCATAATGGTGGCGCCCGATACCCCAGGGATCCTGCGATAATGCTTCTCCAAGCTCTTAATCACCACTTGCTGCTGGCCGACTAAACCGTCGACACACAGCCCAAAGCGTTTATTGTTACTCTCGAGCAGGACCACTATGCCCTCTTCAGGAGTTTGGGCATGGGAATCAATTTCCATTAATTCGTGAAGGTTTAATAGGGGTAAATATTCTTCCCTTACCTTTATAAGCTGCTCATTAGCAAGGAATTTAAGTTGATCTCTTTGTGGCTGAATTGATTCAATAATATGCACAAGGGGAAGAATGTAAATTTGATTACCGGTGCTAACACTCATGCCATCAACAATAGCTAAGGTGAGTGGTAACTGAATTTCGAATGTCGCGCCTTGGCCTGTCACCGAATCGATATCGATACGCCCACCTAGCGCTTCGATATTTTTACGCACCACATCCATACCGACGCCACGACCTGATACATCGGTGACTTCTGCCGCCGTTGAAAAACCTGCGGCAAAAATTAATTGCCACACCTGCTTGTCGGGCAAGTTATCCGAAATAGCCATGCCATTTTCACGGGCCTTTTGCAGGATGCGATCGCGGTTTAGGCCACCGCCGTCATCGTGGACAGCAATCACAATACTGCCGCCCCGTTGACTAGCTTTAAGGGATAACGTCCCCATTTCAGGTTTACCCGCGGCGATTCGTTTCTCCGGTTTTTCGATGCCATGGTCGAGACTGTTACGCACTAGATGAGTGAGCGGGTCGACCAGCTTTTCAATCATACCCTTGTCGATTTCGGTGTTACCGCCCTCAATTACAAGGTTAACGTTTTTACCCAGTTGATCGGATAAATCCCTCACCAAACGATGGAAACGGTTAAACACAAAAGACACTGGCAACATACGTACCGACATCACCGCTTCCTGCATTTCGCGGGTGTTACGTTCAAGCTCATTGAGTGCCGTTTTAAGGCGCTCACCCACTTCGCCCCCTAGCTCATTACCAATAAGGGTTAACATCGATTGAGTAATGACCAACTCGCCAGCAAGGTTAACCAAACTATCAATTTTTGAGGTTTCGACCCTTAAGGTCGAATCCGAGCTTGGCGGAGCAGCCTTTTTCGCCGCTGCGGGTGTTTTAACGGGCACATCGGTCTTAGTGGTTGTTGCAGTGACAACTTTCACCCCATCGGTTTTATTGGCTTCGACTTCTGCCGTCTGTGTTTTCGGAGCGGTCGTCCTTGTCGTGCTAGTTGTATTAGTTGTCGCAGTTGGCTGATCATCATTGCCGTTAGCCTTAACACTTGCCTCTGCGGCCGATTGGGAGATGTCATCTACTAATGGCGTATCCTCTGCCTCTGGGGTTAAGGATTCAAAAAAGCCAAAGCCTAATTCATCGTCACTGAGTTCTGCATCAGCCTTTGTCACAGCACTTTCACTGCCCTTTGGATGCAAATCGTCTACCGTAATCTCCTTGGCAATATAGGCCTCATCGAAAAACCCATACCCATCAGATTCTGTCGCAAGCGCAAGTTCAACATCATCCTTAAAAAATCCAAAACCTTCATCGGTGTTAGATTCAGGTGGTGTTTCCACTGCCGTTTTTGAAGTAACGGCTGATTCTACGTCTCCTTGGGACGCTACTACAGCAGCCCCTGAACTTGCACTGGCCGTTGAAAAGGATTCACCATTTAAAGCGGCAACCAATTGATTTTTAGAAAATTCGACTTCCTGCCAATCGATAGGCTCTTCTTCTCGATAGAGATTCAAAATATGCGATAAGGTATCAACGGTTCTAAGTAGGAGATCAATCACCGATGAGTTTAATTCGAAGTTGCCCTTACGGGTCTTATCGAGAAGATTCTCCATCACGTGGGTTACACTAGTGAGCGCAGTAAAGCCAAAAATACCACTTCCACCTTTGATGGAATGTGCGGCACGGAAGATTGTATTTAACTCTTCGGGATCAGGGGAATCTAAATCTAACGCGAGCAGGAGCTGCTCCATACTCTCAAGGTGTTCATGGCTTTCCTCGAAGAAGACTTGATGGAACTCTGCCATATTGATGGACATAGCGCACCCCGACCTAAATTAACCCAGTACTTTAGCTGTAATTGCTAATAACTTTTGCGGGTCAAAGGGTTTCACCATCCACCCAGTGGCGCCTGCGGCCTTACCTTGATTTTTCATATCGTCACCCGCTTCAGTGGTTAACACTATGATGGGGGTACGCATAAAAGCCGACATGGTTCTTAACGACTTAATCAGGGTGATGCCATCCATTCGCGGCATATTTTGATCCGTCAAAACAAAATCGAATCCTTGCCCTTTACAAATGTCGAGAGCCTCTTGGCCATCTTTTGCTAAGACAACCTGATAATTAGCGGATTTAAGAGTTGCCTCAACCATCTGCCGTATTGCAGCGGAGTCATCAACAATTAATATTTTTTTACTCATTTATAGTTCCATTATGACTTTTGTAATATTTCCCGGTGCTATCCACTCGTAGCGCTTGCAAAGGGATCGAACTAAATTTAGCCCCCTACCAGATAGTTGTAGCACATCTGTTAACTCTGACGTTGGTTTCGGACAATAACCCTCACCACTATCCGATACTGTGATATGTAATTCACTGGCCAGACAATACCATTGCAATTCGACTTCAACCCAATCTTTCATGGTAATTTGCGAGGCACTTCTCTCTCGTAAATTATGGAACACATCAAAGCCTTCAATATCATTTTTCAATTCAGGATTAAGTTTAAGTACCCCATAATCGACGGCATTGGTAAATAACTCAGACACAACTGTAAATACTTTTTGACTAAACGTAGTTGGGAAACCGAAAATTTTCAAAAAATGGTTTAAAGAGTTTAAATATTCGGCACCAATTAACATGGGGCCTGACATATTGATATGCCATGTGAACTCGCCTTTATTACATCCGATACAAAATTCTGCAGGGCGATGCTGATACCATTGATGTAATAAATCAAAATCGAGCACACAAATTGCCACATCATCTTTAATATCATCGAAGAACTGACGATTCAGCGTTTCCCTCATGTAATCCGTCAAGTCTTTACCGTAAAGACTCAATAATGAAATTACGCCTTCCATACCTAAAAATGCTCCATCCTTGGTTTTATGCTCAATCAATCCGTCGCTCATCAAACACAAGCAACCCGCCATTGGAAGATCAATCACCTCCACATTGGCACTGAAGGCATCGGGTGACATGATACCCAGCGCTAAATTCTTCGACTTGTAATGCACTAAGTCGTTTGTGGTATGGCTCGACACAGTCCGTGATTCGTTATTTTCAAGTTGCAATAACGCATCTGGCATACCCGCATTCCAAATAAAAACTTGATTTCTATTGAAATTAACTTCGACAACTACAGCGGCGACGAAGCGATCGCCTGGGATCTCATGGTAAATATTGGTATTTATCTCACTGACAAGGGTGATAAGGTCAAATCCCTTAGCCACCATGGCGCGAAAGGTATTCACCACCCTGAGGATTGGCATTGCGGCACTGAGTCCATGGCCGGTGGAATCGGCAATCATCAGAAAAAAATTGCCATTAGGGGCGATAGCATTCACTACAACATCGCCACTAAAACTTGTGCTAGATTGAGTAAAACTCTTAACAAACTCATAGCCCACGCTATTAATTTCAATAAAATGATCGAATAAACGACGGGCTATTTGCTCTTCATGACTTTTTTCGAGCAACAATTTCTCTAGAATATTATGTTGTTTCTTGACCTTTTTTTCTAATGAGAAGCGAGCTAATAGACCTTCTACTTTGTGCCAAAACAACTCCAAGTTCACCGGTTTAATAATATAATCCAATGCGCCAGACTTAAAACAAGACAGAATAGTTTGAGGTTCGTTATCGCCACTGATCACAATAACGGGTACTGATGGCCTATATTTTTTTAATGTGTCTAGCATTGATAACGCTGTACCATCAGGCAAATAATAATCCAGCAAGATTAACTCTATACCAACTTGATGAATTTCCTGTTGTGCATCGGCTAAATTACAACAGGTAATAACATTCCATCCCTTTTGATGAATAAAGGCCGTCATAATCTGATTAATAACTAAATCGTCCTCGACGATTAAAATATACCTTGGCCCCATGGAAAGTTATTTTTCCCTTTCTATTCGATATAAACGCTCCATATTCGCGATTTTAATAATGTCTTCCGCTTGGCCATGTAAACCACGAATACTGGTACTAATTTTCTTTTCTAATGCCTTTCGATGCAGCAAGACCATCATTCCTAACGCAGAACTGTCTATATAAAGCACCCTGCTAAAATCTAGGACTAACTGATTAACCCCCACATCAGTGAATGCCCGTTGATAATCACTGGTAAATTTTTTGTGGTAATAAAAATCGAATCGTTCTGGCAAAGAAATTACTATCACATTCGCCATTGCCATCATTCCCTCTTTAAAATAGTTCAATTTCACCGCAGCTAATTTGATTGGCTGAGACTGGATTATGACTGCTTTGACGTCTCACATTCATTTCACTCACCAACCCTTCACAGTTTTTACCAAATTCCTCTTGAGACATCTCAGCCGCTTGGGTTAGGAACGCCATAAGCTGCTGCAATGTTTGGTTGGTATACATGAGGCTTTGGGAGGTGATATCACTGAACTGTAGACCACGAATAGCACCTGCAATGGCCGCCTCAAGCTCTTGTGCAGACGCATCAATTCTGTCGATAACAGCGGCATCCTTTTCAGCTTTAACGATAATTTGCTCGAGTGCCTTATCCAGATCCTTTTTAGCATCAATAATGTATGACATGTCCTGAGCCGCCACCTTGCTCACCTGTTCAGTTAGCTGCTCAATCTGAGTTTGGATCGACCTCAATTGCTTTTGAATACTGTCACTAAAGCCTGCACTGCGATTCGACAACGCACGTACTTCGTCAGCCACAACGGCAAAGCCCCTGCCTGCGTCACCCGCACGGGCAGCCTCAATTGCCGCATTAAGCGCCAGCAGATTAGTTTGTGAGGAGATCTGGTCAATGTCCTTAAGCGCTTTCATTGCCTGGGGCATGGCCTCATAGATAAGGTTGACTTTTTCGAGTAATTCCATGTTCGATGCCGACATTTCAATGGTCGACTGGATAAACCGCTCAAGAGTTACAGAGGTATTGTGGGCAAACAGCTTCATCTGTGCTGAGTGAAATATCTCTTCATCATCCGCGCTATGAACCAGATCAGATATAAAACTGCTTTGTTCACTCATTAAACGGTTAAGTCCATCGAATGATTCCCCTAATAAATTCACTGCATCGGATTGCACAGACAAAACATCACCAATGCTTTGTTCACAGCCGTTAAGTGAAACTGAAAGTTCTTGATAAAAATTTCGCTGCTCTTCCCAGTGAGAGAAAGAGACGGTTGGGTCGTGACGAGGCGCAGATGAATTCAGGGCCGTTTCATCGCCAGCAATATGTCGGTAATTCTGCCAAATAAGCATTGTCACTACTGCAACCAGCGAGCTCAGTGTAAAACTGAACCAGGTTCCGAACGCATATCCGATAGCCACAGCCAACACTGCAACCATTCCATCCTTGTATGTCATAGCGACTTCACAAAAATTGTTATGTGATTAAAAAGTAGTTTCATATTCAGGGGTTTTCAAACGGGCACTGGATAATATTTACCCAAAACGGTGCGTTGTTCTCAATTTTTGAATGCTACCTTTAGCATTTAGTCGTAAACACGATGGCAAGTGTTTTCTTCATCATCAATTGCTGATTTACTCTGCATATTGTCTAGCAGATACAGAAAGTTAGCTGTGCAGCTTTACATTCCTAAGTTACACTGGCTATGACTTCGACTTAATTGGGTTCGCTTATGAGTCAACGTACGTTAAATTCGCTTTTCAAACCAACATCCGTTGCCATTATTGGTGCCTCCAACGGGGAAAAACGTGCAGGCAATGTGTTAATGAAGAATCTACTATCGAGTGGATTTTCTGGCCCTATCATGCCCGTTACCCCAAAATACCGCGCTGTGATGGGGGTACTTGCTTATCCTAATATCGAGTCTTTGCCGATTAAACCCGATTTGGCGATCATTTGTACTCGCGCCAGCCGCGTTCCCGCGTTGGTAGAAACGCTCGCTCAATTTGGTTGCAAGGTTGCGATTATTATGGCGTCGGGTATGGCACAGGAATGCAATGACGATGGCGTCAGTCTGCTCGACCTTGCCATGCAACACGCCAAGCGTTATGGCATGCGTATCCTCGGCCCGAACAGCCTTGGCATGTTACTGCCGCCCTTGGGGTTAAACGCCAGTCTTGCCCATGCCAGCGCCCTGCCCGGGAAAATTGCCTTTGTTTCGCAGTCGGCCGCCATTTGCACTACGGTCTTAGATTGGGCCAACAATAAGGGGATTGGCTTTTCATCTTTTATCTCACTGGGCGATGCAACCGACATTAACTTTGACGAACTCCTCGATTATTTAGGCCGTGATAGCCGCACCAGCGCCATCATGCTGTATATCGACTCAGTGAATGAAAAACGCCATTTCCTGTCCGCTGCCCGCGCAGCCTCTCGTAATAAACCCATTTTAGTGATCAAGTCTGGCCGCAGCGCCGAGGGCTCCCGTGCAGCCCGCCTTCACACGGGTGGTATAGGTGGTAACGATGCGGTATACGAAGCCGCTTTTAGGCGTGCGGGTATGCTCAGGGTAAATGATTTGATTGAACTCTTTGCAGCAGTTGAAAGTCTTGCCCACTCCAATCCCCTGCAGGGTGAACGCCTTGGGATCATTAGTAATGGCGGCGGCCCCGCGGTACTTGCCGTCGATGAACTTATCCTTCGTGGTGGCAAACTGGCTGAGCTTTCCGAGAACACTGTCAGTAAACTCGATGCACAGCTCCCCAATACTTGGTCACGGCAAAATCCCATCGATATTATTGGCGATGCGAATGCCGACCGTTATGCCGCAGCCTTAAACATTTTGATGGACAGCGGTGACTTAGATGCGATTTTGGTGCTGCATTCGCCATCGGCATTAGGCGAAAGTGTGGAGATTGCCGATGCACTAGTCAAAGTCATCCATGCCCATCCAAAGAAGAATCGTTTAAATATTCTCACGAACTGGAGTGGTGAGGACTCAGCCTATCAAGCCCGAAAACGCTTCACTAAGGGCGGCATTTCGACCTATCGCACCCCAGAAGGCGCCGTGGGTGCCTTTATGCATATGGTGGAATATCGCCGTAACCAAAAACTGCTGCAGGAAGTGCCGCAGTCTATCCCAGACAATATCCCGACCGACAGCCAAACAGCTCGCCAATTGTTGCAGGCCGCACAAGCGAAGGGCAAATTTGTACTCGAAACCCACGAAGCCAGTCCGATTCTGCGCGCCTATGGCTTAAACACGATCGATACTTGGTTTGCCAAGGATGCTGATGAAGCGGTCGATATTGCCAATCAAGCAAGATTCCCTGTTGCCCTAAAAGTACAATCACCGCACATTTTGCATAAGAGTGATGTCCATGGGGTGATGCTGAACTTAACCTCCGATGAAGATATTCGCCACGCCGCCAAAGCAATCACCCAAAGGGTACATCAGGCAGATCCCGATGCGGTTATCGAAGGCATGATAGTGCAGAAGATGGCATTGACGGCGGGAGCACAGGAAATCCGGGTTGCTGTCATTAGCGATCCCGTATTTGGCCCAGCTATTTGTTTAGGTGAAGGAGGTTCAGAGTGGGATCCAACCCGCGATGCCGCTGTTGCCCTGCCGCCGCTAAATATGGCGCTGGCCCGTTACATGGTGATCCAAGCTCTCAAAACCCATAAACTCAAAGACAGGCATTTACCGCTTGGGCTGGATATGAACGCCCTGTGTGTGATGCTCACTCAAATCTCCCACATCATTATCGATTGCCCAGAGATTGCCTCGCTAGATTTCAATCCAGTGCTGGCGGCGGGGGAAAATATCACCCTGCTCGATGTCAATATTCGCCTGCACGACGGTCAGACAGATAACGCCAGCCGCCTTGCCATCATGCCTTATCCTAAAGAGCTTGAGGAATACGCAGTCCTTAAAAATGGCCTTAAGGTCATGCTGCGGCCAATTCTGCCCGAGGATGAACCTAAGCATTTGGCCTTCGATAATTCCCTTTCCGATGAGGACAGATATAAACGCTATTTTGGGGTTCGTTCTAAAATGACCCACGAGGAAATGGCAGTGTTAACGCAAATCGATTACGCCCGTGAAATGGCCTTTATTGCAACGGCAAAAGGTGCCGATGGTGACGATATCACCCTTGGCGCAGTGAGGGCCTCCATTGACCCCGACAATACCGAGGCTGAATTTGCAATGGCAGTGCGTGGCGATCACCAAGGCATTGGCTTAGGGAAGTTACTGCTCGAGAAGCTCATTAAGTATTACCGTAACAATGACACGCCAGTATTAACCGGATTTACCATGTTTGAGAATCGCAATATGGCAAGCCTTGCTAAAAACCTCGGCTTTAAGGTGACCTTCGATATGGAGGAGCATCTTATCAAAATGCATATGGATTTAAAGCAAAGTCAATAAGCACAATGTCACATCGGCCCATACATCAGGACGCTTACGTCCTCAATGTATGGGCTTTCGCAATCAACTGTTGCAATATTTTGTCTCGTTTAGGTTATCAATGACTAAATCATTCAATCAACATCATGACCTAGTAAGGACAAGCGAATAGAAAAAGAGATAAATAGATAGTGAAAGAATAAATCAGGGTTAAATAGATAATGGCGCCCTCATTTTTGAGTGAGTTATATGGCACATCTAAGATCTTAGTAGCACTGTGCTAAATGCTACGTTAAGCAAAATGCCCGCCCAATTTAAACTAAGAGAAAAGTCCTTTCGAATTGGATTATCGTGTATTTAGCCTTTTGGCTAAAAATTAACCCCTTACACAGTTTCGACCGTCTGATTTGGCTTCATAAAGGGCCTTATCTGCACGATTAAAAAGGGTTTCAGCATCATCTCCTTCCTGCAGGGATGCTAGGCCAATCGACACTGTGATTGCCCCTAAGGATTGTTTCCGGTCTTTGCCAACCGTTAACCGACGTTCCGACACCCGCTCGCGTAAATTCTCAGCGACTTGCAGTGCATGGTGAAAATGCGTATTAGGTAAGAGCACCACAAATTCTTCACCGCCATAACGGGCAACAAAGTCATCGCCTCTAACACTTTGCCTTAGAGCTAATGCCACATAGGCCAACACTTTGTCCCCTACCTGATGACCATAGGTATCGTTGAATTGTTTGAACCTGTCGATATCGATTAACAATAAACTACAGCGACTCTGCTGCTCCTGAGCGCGATGGATATGATCTTGAATCGCCATCTCATAGGCACGGCGGTTGTGCAAGGAGGTAAGCTGATCGGTCAGTGCCGCCATACTGAGATTCTCAAGTTCTGACTTAAGGTTTCGTACCTCTTGCCCCATGGCATTGAGACTGTCTTCCATGGTCTGGTTATTACTGAGCAGATTTTGCATTTCATCCACTACCCCATCGACTAACAGGGTTAGTGTCGTCACATCGGAAGCGCCCTGCAATTGGTGGCCAAAATCAACCAAACTCGCCGAGAAAGACGCCGTCCCATGATTAATTTGGGCAATCTTGCTGATCAGGGAGTTAATTAAGATTTGCGTTTCTAAGTGAACATTCTCAATGATTTCAGGGGTTTTCTCTTGGATAAAATTTTTATACAGACTGGTATTCACTTCCTTAGTAAAGGCAACATTGTTAGTCAGAAAACCATCGATAGCTCGGTTAAGATCAAGGTTGCTCTTGGCAAAATATTCATACCACACGGTGTAATTTTCCGGCGTCACCGGAATACCAAGGGCAGACATTTGTGGCACCGCCAAGCGCAAAATCTGCGCCGCAAAATCCAGCTCTTTATTTTCTGTAGCAGCAATCATAAATCGCGCACCCGTGAGTTGTTATTATTTTGTATCAATAAATTACCCTAAGTGGATTCATTTGGGTATGGGGCAAAATCATTATTCTTTAGGTGCTAGATCACAAAAGGGATGCCAGCATCCCTTTTGTTCACCCAGAGTGAAACTCTATCGACGGCAGCGGGCAAAGATATCTAGCGGCTGCTGATAATCCTGGGTTTGCACATTCATTAAGCCCAGTAGACTATCGAACAGATTATCGTGGGAGAATCCACCTTTGCTGGCCTCATCTGCTAGACAGGCCATATCCAAGTGATTATCGTGGCTAAAATCCTCTGACACCCAAGCTAACATTGGCACACTGATCTGCTCGATTGGCGCGATACTGTAAGGCGCACCGTGCAGGTACATCCCCTTTTCACCCAAGGATTCGCCGTGATCCGACAGGTACAGCATGGCGGTATCGAATTTATCCTGTTGGTTTTTAAGCTTATTGACCACCTCACTCAGAATATAGTCCGTGTAAAGAATGGTATTATCATAGGTATTCATTAACTCTTCGGCGCTGCAGTTTTGAATATCGCTACGGGGACAATCGGGAACGAAGTGCCTATGCTCTAGCGGATATCGCAAATAGTAGGTCGGACCGTGACTGCCAATAATGTGCAGCACTATCACAGTGTTTTTGGATTGAGCATTAGCAAGTTCATTGTCGAGTTGATTTAGCAGGACTTGGTCGTAACAGTATTCACCCGTACACAATTTAGGATCACTGTGTAAATCAATGGTGATGTTATCAACTTGATCGCAAACGCCTTTACAGCCAGAGTCATTGTCTAACCATTTCACCTTAATCCCCGCATGATTAAGAACGTCGATAGCCGTGTCTTGGGCATAGGCTCGGCGGGCATCATAATCTTCACGCCCCATGCGGGAAAACATACAAGGTAAGGACACTGCCGTCGCACTGCCACAGGAACGGGTATCCATGAACGCAATCAGCCCCATGCCCTTGGTATGGGCGTTAGTCGGTCTATCGTAGCCATAATATTCAACGTTCATCGAACGAGCGGTTTCGCCAACCACTAACACCAATAGATTGGGTTTACTATTTGCATTTGGACTCACATCCTTGGCGTCGAGCCCAAGATTCTGATACTCAAGCGGCTTTTGCAGGTACTGGTTATTAATGTACTTAGCCGCCGCTCCCACAAAATAGGTGGGCACGATATAACGCTTAATTTGCGTATTGTTGCGACCAAAGGCGGCGTAGTCTTGAAAATAAACGAAGGCTATCAACCCTAGACCTGCCAACATCGCTAACATAAACACTATCTTGTGCAGCAGTTCCTTAAGAAAAGGTTGATATTGAATATCTGCCTTATAAATCAAGTAGGCAGGCAGTAAACCCGTCAACAGCATATTCAGTATCGATGCCCAATTCACATACATCATGGCTTCGGCTGCATTAGTCTGGAAAGTATTCTCAATCATGCCGTAGTCAAAGACGACGTTATATTTCAGCGCGGCAAAGAACACACTCGATGACAACAGCGTCAGTAAAATAAAGAAAGGTTTAACCAAGTATTTCACCGTAAACAATGAAAATACAAAGCTCAAAGCCAAGGTTAAAAACAATGGCATTGAGGCAATAAACAGAGGATCCACATCGGGCTGCTTATCAATACCGTGCTTGATGACATTAAAAAGTGGGACATTGAAAACGCAGGCATAGAATAAGGCGATGATGAAACTGAAGCGATTAAGGGTAAGCGTTTTAAATCTCTTTAACACGGGTTACTGTCTCTCAAATCAAAAGTAAATCGAAGTTAGCGTATTTTTCTTAAGATAATCTTATGCTTGAATCCACCAACTTTAACAGTATGCAGCACCAAACTAAACAATTTATTAACAATAACACTTTGGTTGAGCAATAAAAAAACGGCCGAATCACTATGAATTCGACCGTTTTGCTCCCCAACCTATAGGGATTTGCTCGTTATTGGCGTTAACAGTTCCCCGTTATCGCCATTGTTTGATCATTTTTTTAGCTGCTGTAATAAGTAGGCAAACGTCATCGAATTTAGTTCCGCAGCCTGTTGATTATCTGCAGCGCCGGCGTGTCCGCCCTCGATATTTTCGTAATACAGCACATCGGTCCCCATCTCCTTCATCTTAGCCACCATCTTACGGGCGTGCCCTGGATGCACCCTGTCATCACGGGTCGAGGTGGTAAAAAACACCTTAGGATATTTCACATCTTTGTGCAGATTATGGTAAGGCGAATAGGTTTTAATGTAATCCCATTCAGCAGGAATATCTGGATTACCGTATTCACCCATCCAGCTCGCACCAGCCAATAATTTGTTATAACGATACATATCTAATAATGGCACTTGGCACACCACGGCATGGTAGAGATCCGGTCTACGGGTAAAGGCTGCGCCCATTAGCAGACCACCGTTACTGCCACCTTGAATGCCTAAATGTTGACTGGAGGTAATTTTACGGGCGATCAAATCCTCTGCAATGGCTTCGAAATCCTCGAAGGCCTTGTGACGATTTTCCTTAATCGCCGCCTGATGCCACGCAGGGCCATATTCCCCACCACCACGAATATTAGCCAGCACATATACACCGCCCTGCTCTAACCAGTTTTTACCAATGATGGCAGAATACGATGGCGTTCTTGACACCTCAAAGCCACCGTAAGCGGAGAGTAACGTAGGATTGCTACCATTTAACTTCAGGTCTTTTGCCTTCACCACAAAGTAAGGCACTTTAGTACCATCCTTAGAGGTCGCAAAATACTGCTCTGTGGTGAACTTATCCGCCGCAAAGCGCTGTGGCATGCCCTTAATTTTGCTCGGTGTTAAGCGTTGACTGTTGACCGAGTAGAGGCTTGGCGGCTCAAGGAAACTGGTGTAATTCACAAACAGATCATCGCTATCCTGACCGCTATCTACCACCGACAAGGCGCCATTAGCGTCAAACGGCACAGGAGTGTGTTGCCATTCACCCTTAGCATCCTGCTGATAACGCACTAATTTACCTTTAACGTTATCGAGCCAATTTACAAACACCGCGCTCTTAGTAAAGCTTACCTGGCTGATTGAGGCGCTGGGTGTCGGGCTAACGAACACCTTGAAATCCACTTTTTGGGCGATTAAATCATCTACCGGTGCATAAACAATCGCCCCTTGATTAAAATTACCAGCCTCAGATGTTAATGCACTTTTCAGTTCAACAAACAAATTACCCTTAAAATACCCTTTAATTTCAGCATCTTCTGGTATGGGTAATTTAGTCAGTTTGTCATTCAGATAAACATAATGGCTCGAGGTGAAAAAGGTGTGGGCCTCGGTCACTAAGCTGAGCGGGGTTTTATCATCAAAAAGCACCCAGCCCTGAACCGCTACTGAGGTTTTATCACCACTGTAAATGGTTTTAGCCTCATTGAGTGGCGTGCCACGTTGCCATAATTTCACCACTCGGGGATAGCCCGAGTCTGTCATGCTGTTCCCATCACCAAAATCGGTTCCCACAAATAGCTGGTCTTTATCAATCCAACTTAAGCTTGATTTGGCTTCTTTCAGGAAAAATGCCTGTTGTTTTGTAGGTACAAAGTCATTTGTCGTTAAATCAAACTCACGCACTTCAACGGCATCGGCGCCGCCACGGGACAGTGACACTAGACAGCGCTCATTCTGTGGATATTGGCAATCCATGCCCTTAAATACCCAATTTACCGACTCTTTTTTGCCGAGCGCGTCAATATCCAGCACGGTTTCCCAGTTAGGTTCAGCCTTGGTATATTCCTCCATGGTCGTGCGGCGGTATATACCGCGGGTATGGGTTTCGTCCTTCCAGAAGTTATAGAGTTTATTGCCGATGTGGGTCGCGTAGGGAATACGTTCTTTATCGTTGAGCACGGCAAGACTATTGCTGACGAGGGAATCGAAGCCCTTGTAGGATTTAATTTCCGCCTTAGAGACAGCATTTTGTTCCTTGACCCAGGCCATAGGCACTTCGCCCTCAACATCCTCAAGATATAGGTATTTATCTTCTTGGGCCTGTAGCGGGCCTGCCATAGAGAGTGCTCCAGCGATACACAATGGAAGAAAAGTGCGCTTCATGGGATTCCTTTTTGAGCTTTCCTTGGTAATTGAACAACATTACCCTAATTTCGAGCCAGTTCAATCCCTTGGGTAAAGTTTCTGCCAAAGTCTAATCCTAAGTAATTAAACAAATGTGAAGAAAAAACCTAGTGCGTAATGAATGACTTCGGCCGACTTGGTAGAATTTACCAATAAAAAAGCGCCCCCTCAGGGCGCTTTTATCTATCTTCGCAGTGACATTTTTTGTGTGTTGCTCGGTCGCAGCTAGGGCTAAAAAGCCTTATTCATTCTGGTAAACAGATCGAGTAGCATTTTGCGATCCTCGCTTGTCATCTGCGCGGTTAAGTCCATGGTCAGTTGCAAATGCAGTGCGTCATGTTCAAGGTACAATGCCTGGCCTTTCTCCGTTAATGCCACCAGAATCGAGCGTCGATCAGATTCATGTGGTAAACGATACACCCACTGTGCATCGACCATCTTATCGATTTGTACCGTTAAGGTGCCGGTAGTGACACCAATTTTATCCGCGAGTTCCTTCATCCGCATGGGGCCATGTACACCTAAAAGCTCGATAGTATGCACCTGTGACAAACTAAAACCCTGATCGCGTACTATCGCATGCTCCCAGGAAGTCAGCTTTTCATAGAACTCGATAATCACATGATTTATGGCATGATCAAGTGATTGATTCTTTGCTTGGTCTTCTGCATGAATGTGCGACATGTCTGCCCCGCCCTCATTTAATGGTTCAGGCTGACGTAGGACTTCCGCGGCATTACCACGATTGGCCGCACTCATTGTGCACCCTTAACAACATGTGCGTCCTTGGTTAAACACTCGCTCTGGCGGCAGGTATGCAGCTCCACCGTAATATGGGAAAGCTCAGGGAATTTGGCCAGTAACTGGTTAAAGTAGCTCGCCTCTTTGGGTTGGTGAGACACAATCGAAACCATCATCGCATGGTGATCGGCACTCACGCGCCAAATATGTAAATCGGCCACTTGATGATCCGGCACAGCTTCAATCGCTTTTTTGACTTTGCGTTGCAGTGACGGGTTAACACCGCCATCGAGCAGAATCGGCCCCGTCTGCTTCATCAATCCCCAGGCCCAACGACTGATAATAATGGCACCGACAATCCCCATAATCGGATCGAGCCAAGTTAAGCCCATGTACTTCCCGAACAGTAGCGCGGCGATGGCAAGCACAGAGGTTAAAGCATCGGCCATCACGTGAAAATAGGCCGCACGGAGGTTATGGTCATGTCCATGGGAATGGCCATGTGAGTGGCTGTGGTCATGGTCATGGTCATGGTCATGGTCATGGTCATGGTCATGGTCATGGTCATGGTCATGGTCATGGTCATGGTCAGCAGCATAATGGGAGTGGCTATGGTCGCAATGCTGATGATCGTGTTCATCATGATCATGTGAATGACTGTGGCCGAAGCCGTGCGAATGGCCATGGTCATGTGAATGGTGATCTTTCAAAAGGAACACGCTGACCACGTTAACGGTTAGACCAATCAGCGCCACAAAAATGGCTTCGTTGAAGTGGATTTCCTGCTGGCTAATTAACCGCATTCCCGATTCCACTAACATCACCAACGCAACTAAACCTAAGGCAATCGCACTGGTGTAACCGCCAAGCACACTTACTTTTCCCGTACCAAAGGCAAAGGCGGGATCGTTAGCATGCTTACGGGCATAGCGATAGGCAAACAAAGTAATCATAAAAGCCGCGGCATGGGTGCCCATGTGCCAGCCATCGGCCAGCAGTGCCATAGAACCATAAATGGTCCCCGCAGCAATTTCGGCAATCATGGTAAAAACGGTGAGATACAGTACGTAGCGAGTGTTTTTTTCACCCTCACTATTTTGACTCGAGAAACTATGGGAATGTTGCCATTGGCTGATTGAATGCCCAAGACCTGCATCTTGCACTTGTTGCCCATTAGTTGATGCCATTTTCATTGTTTTATCCTGCAGTTAGCTGGCGTGATACACCTTGTAGAGACTGCGGATTATTTTAGTTTGATTTTCAAAATATTTAAATATCAAACTAATTTCTTTTTGAAGAAATATGGCAATGCAAATAAGTAGAAAGCCAACTAAAACAACCACTCGGAAAATATCGGACCACATCAATAGAAGGCTTTCACAGTGGTAATCTAACACACGAGGATTACAACACTATTCCATAGATGCATCAGCCTGAGCTTCAGCATTAGCACTCACATAAGCACAATCCAACTCAAGATTGCCCGTTTTGGTGATTTCAAGAAAATCTTCCGTTCCTGGAAGGTTTTCATACGTGACGGTCATGCCCATTGCTAAGCTACTACTGGCAAATGTGCCTGCCGCAGCCGTGGCGCTCGCGGTGGCAAATGCGCCGATGTCAGCAGATGCCCCCTTTATCATCTGAGCCGCAGCCGACGCAGTATCGATGTCGGTCACTATGGGCAAAGAACCTGAACCGATAATAGGCAAATCATACTCGAAAGTTAATTGCCCAGAAGACATCGCATCACCGGAAGCCTCAGCCAGCGCATAGACCAATGAAGTTGCAAACGCATCCGCATACACTTTAGCTAATACTTCGGTTTGAACATCAACGATAGCAGCGCTAGCTGTTGCAAGATGGGTTTCAAATTGCTCGATATTGGCTCCTTGGACATAGAAATGTGAACCGTTAACTCCCCCCATAGCACCTGCTGCTGTGGATTGGGCATCACTTTGTCCTTCGGCGGCAGCTTGCGCATCAGACTCGGCGATACTTTGAGCAGTCCCTTCAACGGAAGCGATGGCTTCGATTTTCGCTTCGGCACCAATCTTAATGGTAATGTCGACCAGATCGAGTACATTAATTTCCCAATTCGGCCCAACAAACAAGGTTGCTACAGCTTGCGCTATCATCATCGCAGTAGCTTGGACTTCTTCGCTGGTAGTCGCCTGTGCATCGACATTCACCTCTGCCCCTGCCTTGGCAACTTGAGCAAATATCGTCCCACTTCCCATGCCTGCAGTTAACTCAACCTGATGAACCGCGCCATTATTACCGTGCCTTGTCAAATCAACGTATACATCTCCACTATAACCAACATTGATATAAGACTCTGCCAAAGACTCAGCAAAAGCCCACGCATGGGCAGAATCGGAACTAGCTGTATCAGAATCACTCGCAGGCGCTGACGTCATACACAGCTTTGCATCATCCAGATTCTCCGATACTGAAATCGTGGTACTACCATGGGTATTTGCGCCCGGCGCACCTGCCCATGCGCCGGTTGCTATCACTGAACTTATTACGCCAACAAGAATTGACTTTTTCATAACTTATTTTCCTTTTGTTACGGGGTTAATGAATTACTCGACATGAGCAATTCAAGTCGTAACTTGTTTGTCTTGAGGTGTAATAACAGCACTAAGTCAGTGCGCAAAGATTGGCTTTACTGTCAGCGAACGGTGCAACATGATTCGTTAGGCTGTTGCTAACTCGATTGCAAATTAATTGACAGATACCGCATGAAATACACTGTTATTGCTAAACGCCATTATTCAGTTAGCAAGTACACCTAAGATGACATACTTAACAACTTGACTAAATTAGGACGTTAAAAATTAAGACGTTATATCAATAAGAACACCACAAGATCATTAATATTCAGAATCGACAGACTCATCAGTCCTATAATGGTTTCTCCATAATTAAAATTCCTAAAAATGCGTCCTTGACCAAAATTGACATGGACGCATCAATTTATTATTAACGTGCTTTGTATTAGTTAATTATCTTGATGGATTAATCAATTTATCCTGCAATTATAAATCCATAAGAGTTTAAAAGGAATTAAAAAACAATAAAAATAAAAACCTAATAATAACCATGAACCAGCTTACTAAAATGCATTCACAATCTATATTTAAAATAAAAAATCGAATAAATCTTATGATTAAGAATATAAAATAACGTTATTCATTATGATTTTAAAAAACCATTACCCCCACATCTAATTTAGGCAATCGATCTTTAATTTATTAAAATTTTGATAATTTATATTCAGTGCTTATGCTGCATGCATCAATTAAAACCCGTTAATGGTCTTTTCGAACCTAAAAGCGCAGTATCAAACAAACCACTTTGAACAATCAACTCTCAAGCGGTCAGCTGCAATCTATTTTTGACCAATTAAATAGATAGTGTACCACTCTTGTTTTATCAAGTTTATTTTTAATAAAATAAAAAATAAAAGCGTCAAAATTTTAACTGCAAACTCAATACTGATACAGTCAAAAAAATATCCATTATTGCATAAATGTTGTTTAATTGACTACTTAACCATTAACTGCTCAAATATAACAAATTAATCGAAATCAATTTAATCATTGATAAGTTTTCGCCAACTAATTTTCAGAATGAACTTGAATTAAACCCAAAAATTTAGATTTTTGACGATGTCAAAGTTACTAATTTTTAATTGCCTAAACTCTAGTCCAAAAGCACTTCATCAAATAAAGGCCACACCTAATTTCAACATATTCCATAGTGAAGACTTTAGACTAATCGCAAAACCAACTAGCCGAAAATTCCACAACATCGAACTGGTTACTCTGCCATTTTCACTAACATGTTAAGCAATAAAGATCGAAGAACGCATGTCTTATCAGAGATAAAAATCCAAGAATGAGGGAGGATTTTAAGTATGAGTAAAAATAAGCAAAGGAGGATAACACTCAGGGGTTACTGTCCGAACAGTTCACCTTGAGTGCTAATTAAGAAGGGAAAAACTAGAAAATAGATACGAAAAAAGCACTGAAAAATAACGCGATAACAACGGTAGTACCTAGAGCCATTTTGAGTTCGGTTGACATATTTCACTCTCCTAATCTGTTGTGGCTACATTATGATAACGGCACAGACGAATGCCTATTTTCTCTAGTCAATTTTGTGAGCAACAACCAAATAATTCTTTAGATTTTGCGCGAGTTAACATCGAAAAGTACCCGCGACTCCCATTGACTAACCTGCTTCAGAGGCCCTATTTCGGAAGAATTTAAGTCTTTTGTGCAAGATAAGTAAGACTTATCGGTAGTGCCCGCGCCTCGAGCCCATGATAGTGTTGCCATAGCCGCAACTGCCTGCGCAAACAATGGCATGTCATCATCTTCAATGTTGTAAGTGCCAAATCCCAACAATAGTTTGTTATACTGGGTCGGAAACTTATTTACCGAGATACCCTATGTCACAACTGTTACACACTATGATCCGTGTTGGTAATTTAGAGCGCAGTATTGCCTTTTACACCGAAGTGTTAGGCATGAAGCTTTTACGCACCTCTGAAAACCCAGAATACAAATATTCCCTCGCCTTCGTTGGGTTTGGTGAAGAGTCCACTGGCCAAGCCGTCGTTGAACTCACCTATAATTGGGGCACTGAGAAATACGATTTAGGCACAGGTTTTGGCCATCTTGCCATTGGCGATGAAGATATTTATGCCCGTTGCGAAGCCATTGCTGCTGCGGGTGGTAAAGTGATTCGTGCCCCAGGCCCTGTCGCGGGTGGCACCACTGAAATTGCCTTCGTGGAAGATCCTGACGGATACAAAATTGAATTCATCCAAATGAAATCGGCAACTCAGGGTTTAGGTTAACTCCTTAAGTTTGATTCATACTTCATAAGTTATAAAAATGGCGTTTAAGAGCAACTTAAACGCCATTTTTTTAAACAATTGTTCGTTAATCTAGCCTTTCACCACTTCATTGGCAGAACGCGTTATCGCAGTCTGCTTAATCACTTGACCCTTTTCCAATGACTTAGGCAGTATCCTCTTCTTGCGATACCAAGTGGGCACGCGCCACAGCAGTAACAAACAAAAGCCAAGGATATAGAGACTCGGCTCAATGATTTCTGATTTAACCGACCAATAGAAATGAATAGGTCCCAAAATCGCAATCAAATACACGCCATTATGCAAAGTTTGCCAATGTCGTCCCATTTTACGCATCACTGACTTTAACGATGTGATAGAGAGCGCCGTAAGCAAAACATACGCGGTTGCCCCCACCAAAATATAAGGTCGTTTCATCACTTCACTTAACAGCAAATGCCAAGCAAACAGTAAGTCCAAACTGAAAAATGCCAGGATATGTAAACTTGCATACGCAAACACATAAAGCCCTACCAATCGGCGAGTTTGGATTAACAACCCAAGCTTAAATGTTTTCGCCACGGGTGATATTAGCAGCGTGGCCACCAACGCATTGAGCGCACCTATCCCGGTAAAGTGGATAATGTGCTGCACAGGATCGCCACCCGCGCGCCCCATCATCACGCTCCACACTAAATAGGCTATCGGGAGCAGTCCGATAAGATGGAACAGCAACTTTAACCAAAACAGGTGTTTTGTCGTTAACCTCAACATCTTGTTCCTAATTTTCTGTCATGTTTCTCGGGCCTTCGATTGACTCCCGAACTGGCAAAAAGTGCCTAATAATACTGACGTAAATCCATGCCATCATAAAGCGATGCCACAAATTCACCATAGCCATTAAAGGGTTGGGTATCGATTCTTGTCGCCGAGAATAATCCGCCTGCCCCGATTCGTCGCTCACTGGCCTGTGACCAACGGGGATGATCAACAGCGGGGTTCACATTGGCATAAAAACCATATTCATGTGGCGCGAGTTGATTCCAACTCGTTGGTGGTTGTTTTTCCATGACTTGAATACGTACTATGGATTTAATGCTCTTAAATCCGTACTTCCATGGCACGACAAGGCGAAGTGGCGCACCATTTTGTGGCGGTAAGGTCTTACCATAAAGGCCAACCGAGAGCAGCGTTAGCTCATTCATCGCTTCATCCATGCGCAGCCCCTCAACATAGGGGTAATGAATCCCTCCCCCCATTAGCCGATTTCGTTGTCCTGGCATCTGCTCAGGATCGAAAGCGGTTTCAAAGGCCACATATTTACCCTTACTGGTCACACCCACTGATTTGAGTAATGCCGCCAGCGAAAATCCCACCCAAGGAATGACCATCGACCAAGCCTCTACACAGCGCAGCCGGTAGATTCGCTCCTCAAGGGGAAAGCGCTTAATCAACTCGCTGATATCTAAAGTCATGGGTCGCTCGACTTCCCCTTCAATTCGTATTTGCCATGGGGAAGTTTTGAAGCCTTGCGCGTTTTCGAAAGGATCCTGTTTGCTGGTGCCAAATTCATAGAAATTATTATGGGTTGTCACTTTATCAAGCGGGGTTTGCACCTCATTCTGACCAAAGCCTGCATTCACACTAAAGCTTAAGGGGGTGGTAATAAAACGCTGCTTGGGTTGCTCCCCAAAGAGATCGAACAGTCCCGCCTGCACATATCCTGGAATACTTGCCCCAATTGCCCCCAGCCCAAGGGCTTTAACGATTTGTCGCCGCGCCTTAAATACCGCCTCAGGCGTGCTATGTTGCTCGCTGATATGCCACCGCGGGCGCTTTAAAATCCCTTGCGTGAAACGTGAATGTTTAGCCAATTGTCACCTCGAAGAAAAAACGGCGTTCCTTGGTTGAAAAACGCAATGAAAAATTGCCTGTGCAGATATAGACACGCACGTTAAAAAAAAACTTTCAATCGTGTACAACTTTATCCAACGACTAAGAGTTGTTCATTTAGCTGAACAGCCTAACAGATTGTTGCTTAAAGCACTTGAAGCCTTATTAGGAGCATGCGACCCTAACCATAATCGCTAAAGGAGTGCAGCTGATATGCCATTTTCCCCTACATTTTCCCCCGCTACTATCGTCACCTTAGTCGCCGTTGCACTTTTAAGTCTGCTTATCGGCGCCCTACTCAATCAAAGGTTAACCCGTGGACGTTGGCAACAGTTTAAAGATGAACTTGAACAGGAAATGCGCCAAGTAAACGAGGATGCCGAGCTTTCCCTCGCCCAGCAGCAGATTTTAGTTGACGATAAGGACGCTCAGCTTCGCCAATATCAACAGCGTTTGGAGCAAAAAATTGAGCAACTTGGTAAGGCTGATGCCCTTGCCGAACGCGTGCCTAACCTTGAGCAACAATTAACCGAGAGTCAACGACGTCAATTAGAGTTACAACTGGCACTGTCGAAATCCAATGCCATGCAGCAGAGTATCCAAGCCAAGGCTGAGGCGCAGCAAAGTGCGCTGCAAGAAAAAATCGAGACCCTCGAAAATGCAGAAAAACGTCTGCATACCCAATTCGAAAATCTCGCCAACCGCATTTTTGAAGAACGCAGTGAGAAATTTAAGCATCAAAACAGCAGCCAACTCGAGGGCGTTTTAGGACCCTTAAAACAACAATTAGAAGGTTTTAGACAACAAATCCGTGAATCATACAATCACGAACAGTCTGAGCGCAGTGCCCTAAAACACCAACTAGAACACCTGCGTGAGCTCAACTTAAAGATGAGTCAGGATGCCATCAACCTGACTAAAGCTCTCAAGGGCGATAATAAGCAACAAGGTAACTGGGGCGAAGTCATTTTAGATCGCGTGCTGCAGGAGAGTGGGCTCCGTGAGGGACACGAATACCATACCCAGCAGGATTTAAAGGATGATTCGGGTAAACGCTTTAAGCCTGATGTGATTGTGCACCTCCCAGAAAATAAAGATGTGGTTATCGACGCCAAAATGTCGCTTGTTGCTTATGAGCGCTATTTCAACAGCGAAGACCCCTTAGTACGTGAGCAAGCAATTAATGAACATGTGCTGTCAATTCGTAATCACATTCGAGGTTTAAGCCAAAAGGATTACCAACGTTTGCATGGGCTTAAGAGCTTAGATTATGTGCTGATGTTTATCCCGATTGAACCAGCGTTCCTCCTCGCCCTCGAACACGACCCGAGTTTAGTCAGTTTCGCCCTCGAGCAAAACATCATGTTAGTCAGCCCCACGAATCTGCTGGTGGCACTGCGAACCATTAACAATATTTGGCGCTACGAATATCAAAATCAGCACGCCCAAACGATTGCTAAACAGGCGGGGCGTATCTACGACAAACTCTGCGGTTACCTTGAAGATATGGATAAACTTGGCCGCGCACTAGAAAATGCCGAGAAGACCTACAATAGTGCCATGAACAAATTATCTTCTGGCAAGGGCAACTTAGTCCGCCAAGCCCATTTAATGCAGCAACTGGGGGTTGATACCAGTAAACAACTCGATAAGATATTGCTGGATAAAGCGCTAAACGAAAGCCTCGATGAGGCTGACATGGCTGACTTTTATGCCAATAGCTCAAGCTCAAGCTCAACGGATATAGGGGATAGCAACGCTCGCCAAGCCAACTAAACTTAACCACTAGCGCGTTACCTAAATGATTATCAGTAGCCTTAATCGACAGGGATAGGTCGATTGTAACCCTGATGCCGGGAGGCAATTTTCGCATGTGCAAGCCATTTATGAAGATGGTGTTATCTAGCGCAATTTTATTAGCTGGGGCATTCAGTGCCTCTGCTGCATACGCCTTAACCTCAACCCAAAAAACCTTTCTCGATGCTGAAAAGGCATTGAAAAAACAAGATTATGATACCTATAAGCCCCTTAGGGCGAAATTAGGCAATTATCCGCTGGCAATTTACCTCGATCATGATATCGATATTGGCAAGCTCAATGACCTTCGAGGTGAGCAGGCTAAGCTAATGATCGACAAGTACAAAACAACCCCAATGTATCAACGTTTAAGAGCAAAATATTTGCTCAACGCTGGCGCGCAGAAACGCTGGAATGATTTTTTAACCATTGCACAAGATGTTCCGACAGACGTGCGTCTGCAATGTTATTTTTACGAAGCCAAACTCGCGAAGGGTGAAATCCAAACAGCCTATACTGCGGCCCAATCCCTCTGGGTGTATGGGGGCTCACGCCCTAAGGAATGTGATCCCCTATTCAACAGCTGGACTAAGGCCGGGAAACGCACCCAAGATGTGATTTGGGCCCGTATGCTTTTAAGTTTCGATGCTGGTGAATCTAGCTTACTGAGTTATTTATCCCAAAAAATGACCAGCCACAGTAACGACGCTAAGCGTTTGGTCGCCGTTTATAAGGACCCAAACAGTCTGCGTCATACTGAGAAATTTAGAGATAAAAACCCCATCGTCGGAGATATCGTACTCGCAGGCCTAAAAAGCCTATCCCGCAAAGATTTAGATCAAGCAATTAATTTGTATACCCAGTATCACAAAAATAAACGCTTCACCCCAGCGCAAGATGAGATACTGCAAACATTTTTAGTTCGCCGAGTGTTAATCGAGCAAAACGATGATTACAAAGCCTTTGCCGATCAACGATTGCCTATGATGAAGAGTGACGAAATGATTGAACGTCGTTTGCGCTGGGCAATAAGAGAACAAGATACTGAGCAACTTGCGCGGTATCTTCCTCTGTTGAGTCAAGAGAGCCAAGCAAAAGAACGTTGGCAGTTTTGGCAAGCAAGGGTCAGCGCGAAACAAGCTCAAGAAAAATCAACTCAATTGTTAGCCACCATCAGTAATGAGCGTGACTTTTATGGTTTTGCGGCCTCGCAGCTTTTGAATAAACCCATTTCCCTCAATCAAAGCCCCGAGCCTGTCGTTAATAGTGCAAGCCCAAAACTCGAGGACGATTTGGGCTTTGTTCGGGTAAAAGAATTAATGGCCTTAGACCGCTACTTTGATGCCCGCTATGAATGGGTCGCCCTGCTTAAACGCAGTAATAATGACATGCGTGCACGGTATGGCCGTTTTGCCCACGATCAAGGCTGGTATGACTTCGGGGTCGAAGCCAGTATTCAGGGCAAATTATGGGACGATATTCCGCTTCGATTCCCTTTAGCTCATACCAAAGGTTTTGAGCATGCCAGTAAAAAACACAATGTGAACGTCAACGAGATTATCGCTATCAGTCGCCGCGAGAGTGCATTTTTTCGCTATGCCACTTCAGGAGTTGGTGCTCGCGGCCTAATGCAAATTATGCCCACAACGGCCAAAGCGACAGCGAAAAAGTACGGCGCAACATATCGGGATCCTAAGGATCTCTATGATGCTGAGCTCAATCTTAATCTCGGCAGTGCCTATTATTCACAGCTGCTAAAAGACTTTAACCAAAACCGTATTCTGGCTACCGCAGCCTATAACGCTGGTCCGTCTAGAGTTCGTCGCTGGTTATCGCAATCCGAGGGCAAACTCGATGCGATAAGCTTTATCGAGTCTATCCCCTTCACAGAAACCCGTGAGTATGTGCAAGCAGTATTAAGTTATCGGTTAATTTATGAGGCACAGAAACAAAAGCCCCAGCCGTTATTTAATGAAGCCGAATTGAGTTTTAAATACTAATTCGCTCGTCACATTCAGTGTTCTCAGGCTCCGAACTAAAACAAAGGTGGCATCTAGCCACCTTTCTTTTTCCCCATCTTGATTCGATAAAACACCCTTCTACGCCAAATTTTTGCCTTAGAATTTTCGCATAATCGCAATCTAATCGATTAAAGCATCAGGGTTAATATCAAGCACAGTAATTAATTTGAAAGTAAAAAAGAGGCTGGCTAAGCGCCGAGGATTCTGCCACAGTGATAAGGCATCACCCATCACGGTTACAGGAGTCACATGTGGTTCAGACTGGGATAAATGAATTATTACTCCAACTGGAGCAAGTTTTATTAGGGAAACCAAGGCAAATCCGCTTAGCCCTAGCCTGTATTCTGGCAAGGGGCCACTTGCTGATTGAAGATTTACCCGGCATGGGTAAAACCAGCATTTCCCATGCGCTGGCGCAGAGTTTAGGCCTAAGTTATCAACGCATTCAATTTACTAGCGATATGTTACCCGCAGATATTCTTGGGGTGAGTATTTTTGATAAACATCAAACGCAATTTGTGTTTCACCCTGGCCCTATTTTCAAACAGATGGTGCTCGCAGATGAAATCAACCGCGCGAGCCCCAAGACCCAAAGCGCCTTGCTTGAGGCCATGGCAGAGCAACAAATCTCAGTCGATGGTGTCACCCATCGATTGCCCAATCCCTTTTTTGTGATTGCCACTCAAAACCCCACGGATCAATCAGGGACTTTTCCTTTACCAGAATCACAGCTTGACCGTTTTATGATGCGCATTTCGATTGGCTATCCCAGCCACGATGCCGAGCTATTAATGCTGAAGGGCGATAAAACCATCAATGTAAATGACTTGCCCCAATGTTTGACCCCTATGGCGCTCACTCAACTTCAAGCACAGTGCGATAATGTCAACGCATCAGACGCGCTACTCAATTATATTCTGGCGCTAGTGAAGCAATCACGCACTCAACCCGAGGCCATTGGGCTGTCACCACGGGCAACTAAGGCATTATTACAGGCGGCAAAAGCGTGGGCATTTTTACAGGGTCGGCAGTACTTAGTGCCGGAGGATGTGCAAGCCGTGTTTTGCAGTGTGGCGGAACATCGTCTCAGAACCAGCAGCCAATTACAGGGTGAAGCCATTTCCGAGCGAATACTGGCAAGTGTCAATCCCATCATGTAATCGCCTCCCAATACGGAGATCCAAATTAGGTGAAAACGCTGTTCTCTCCCCTATGGCAAAAATGGTTAGCAAGGCGATTACCGCCAAGCACCGACATCACCTTGAGCCATCGCAGCATTTTTATTTTTCCCAGTGGCTTTGGGATCGTCTGGCTTGCTCTAGTGCTGCTGCTTTATCTTTTTGGAACGAATTATCAAAACAACCTTGTGATTGGTTTAAGTATTTTACTATTAAGCCTGTTTAATACCTGCATCCTCTACAGCTATAAAAATTTAGCAGGATTGAGGCTTCGCGCTGTCACGCCACCCGAGGTCTACGCGGGGGAAACCATCACCTTTCCCGTCGATCTAAGCTCTACCCATAAGAGTCACAATGTGCAGCTTAAATATCCAAAAAATACTGCCTATTTGATTAACCGCGTCGGTGCTGATGAAATTCAAGCACTGGTTCCCTTTGTGCAACATAAGCGCGGCTGGGTTAGGCCTAGTAGGCTCACAATCGAGTCGCTTTATCCCTTAGGTCTCTGCCGCGCCTGGTCAAATGTGGATTTGGCCACCGAACATTTAGCCTTTGCTAGGCCTATCGAATCGCCGTTGCAACTGCAATCGGCTGAAGAACCCGGCGATGAGGAACCACCGCTATGGGCGGGCAAGTACGTTGCGGGTATTGATGAATTTAAGGGGCTTAAACCCCATGTGTTAGGGGAATCCCTTAAACAGGTGGCCTGGAAACAATGGGCCCAAGGGCGCGGCATGTTAACCAAGGAATTTGAGCAGCCCCAAGGGGAGCCTATTTGGCTGAGGTTAATCCCAGATCCCAAGCAATTAGAACTGCAACTAAGTCATTTAAGCTGGCAGGTGGACAAATTAAGTCAGCAGGATCAAATTTATGGATTGTGGCTAAACACAATTAAAGGCGACGACATTATTCTTGCTCCCGCCATCGGCAATCCTCATCGTATCGCCTGCCAACGGGCGCTGGCGCTATATCCAGAAAAGGATGCACCAACAACCCGCTGGACAAATAGCGGATCTTCCCTGTTTGAGGGCGTACTCAATACGGGCACGAACACCGATTTAAAAATGGAGACTCGTCAATGACAAAGGTGAAGTCATCCTGTCTATCCCAAGGCCTCAATAGCCCGCAAACTGGGGATAATATCAGTCGCCAAACCCTGATGTGGTTACTCTTCACCAATGTCGCAGTGCTCAGCCCCTTATTTGATAAAACCACGCCTTGGACCTTAGGGATCTGTGCCATTTGCCTTGTCTGGCGAATAGGCATTTACTTTGGCAAAGTCGCAAAACCGCCACGGTTTTTGGTGACTAGCCTTGCGATAGGAGCTGCTATCACCCTCGCCTTAGTGTCATCGGAAATCGGCCTACTCAATGCACTCATCAACCTGCTGATTTTGGGGTACGCCTTAAAATACATTGAAATGCGAAGCCTTAGGGATGTGCGGGCCGTGGTGATTGTCGGCTATTTTTTGATTGCCCTCACCTTCATAGACCATCAATCGATGTTAAGTACTCTGCATTTAATGGTAGTGACTTTAATCAATACCTGCGTATTGGTGACCTTGTACCAAAGCCGGCATCGCTGGCAGCATACTACCCTCATCGGGGCTAAATTACTGTTACAAAGCGTTCCCCTCGCCCTACTGCTTTTTATCGTGCTGCCGCGTTTTGCCCCACTTTGGTTAGTACCTAATATGAAGGAAACCAAAACGGGGCTCTCAGATACTGTCGCAATTGGAGACATTGGCAAATTAACCCGCTCGACTGAACTGGCCTTTAGGGTGTCATTCGATAGGGAAATTCCTACCCAGCCTGAGCGTTATTGGCGCTCAATTGTACTTGAAGATTACGATGGTAAGACTTGGAGCCAGGAAGCAGGTATAAAAAAACGCCAACGCGAAGCGTTTATCTTTTCACCCACACGGCCTGAGCCATCAAAGTTGCTGCCCCGTTCTACGCCTAGCGGCTCAAACCAACAAACAGATACTGAGCCCAAGGTATATCGTTATGAGGTAATTGCCGAACCCAGCCACCAGCCCTGGCTATACGGTTTGGATGTTGCCTACAGCCAAGATCCCAATGTGGTCAATCTGCCTGACTATCGTCTCTACGCCCTGAGAAATGTCGATCAACGCATGAGTTACCGCGCCACCTCTTGGCCAACGGCCACCATGGACCTTACACTCACAGAAATACAACGTCAACAAAATCTTAAGCTTCCCCCCAATAGCAATCCCCGAACCCTTGCACTCGGGCTTGAGTTTTCACATCAATACCCAGAGCCACAGCAGCGCCTTGCCGCCATGATGCGCTACTTCAACCATGAACCCTATTTTTATACCTTGACGCCTCCGCCACTCGGGCCGCAGCAAATCGATGACTTCTTATTTGAAAACAAAGCGGGATTTTGTGTGCATTATGCCTCGGCCTTTATTTTTATGGCGCGGGCCAGCGGCTTACCCGCACGTATGGTCACTGGCTATCAGGGCGGGGAACTCAATAGCCAAGCCAATTACTTAAGCATTTATCAGTATATGGCCCATGCGTGGGCCGAAGTTTGGATTGAAAACCGTGGCTGGGTACGTTACGACCCCACGGCGATGATCGCCCCTAATCGGATCAATGAGGGCTTCGATGCCGAGTTTTCCCCCGAGCAAAGTTACCTATTGGACAGACCCTTTAGCACCTTGCGCCTAAAATCCATTCCCTGGCTGAATGAACTGAGATATCGCTTTGCGAGCCTTGATTACTATTGGAGTCAATGGGTGTTAGGCTTTAATCATCAACGGCAAAATACCCTCTTAAGTGGCATCTTGGGCGAGGTCACCAAAACCAAGGTCGCCGTCTTTATGAGCATTTGCATTAGTCTTATCGGGCTTTACATTGCCTATAGTGTCGGCCTTTTCAAGCGAGGAAAAAAAACGGAGCCTTTGAGTGCTCGCTATCAAAAAATTTGTCAGCAATTACCCCGCTATGGCATTAACCGCAGCGAACACTTGGGACCAAGTCAATTTGCCGAGCAATTGCAACGGGATTATCAGGCTAAAGCGCCGCAATTTTGCCAGTTATTTTCAGCCTTCAGCCAAAGTTATGTCGCGCTGAAATATCAAAACCTTAACGATAGGGATTATCGGCAGCAATTAAGTACCTTTAATGCCGCCGCGAAAGCACTTAACTGGATGCTATTTCGCCAACGGGAAAAACTGAAATAGCCGCAAAAATCATCACACTAAATAAGATTATTGAATCTTATAAATCAAACACATAGAATCGATAACGCCTTTGCATGCCTAACATCAAGAGTCGAATATGCTTAAGTTGATCCAGTCAAATCAGATGGAAGTGCTCTGCGCCCACCTAGCGGCCTTTTTGCGCACGCCCTTACCCCACGCCAGTATCTTACAGAGCGAACATATTCTGGTTCAGAGTCCCGGCATGTCGACCTGGTTACGCCTTGAAATTGCACAGCAAAATGGCATTGCGGCGGCGCTTGAGTTTCCTCTGCCCTCAAGCTTTATTTGGCAACTCTGCCACCAATTACTGCCCAATGTCCCCAAGGAAAACGCCTTTACTAAGCCGTCAATGACTTGGAAGCTGATGCAATTACTGCCAAGGTTGTTAGCGCACGACGCCTTCGGTCCATTAAGGCATTACCTTAACCTGGATACCCTTGACTCGAAAACGCCAAATCAACACGAGTCACACCCCGTAAACGATCAAGATGATGTAAAGCTGTATCAGCTCTGCGGACGCATTGCCGACATTTTCGACCAATATTTAGTTTACCGCCCCGATTGGATTGCAGCCTGGGAAGCACAAGATACCGACAACGCGCCTCAGCTGAATAATGATCAGCAATGGCAACCCATCCTTTGGCGGGCATTGATTGAATTTAACGCGACTGAATTAGGCCAAAGCCGCTACCACAGGGCGAATCTTCATCGTGATTTGATTGACGCCCTGAAAAATCCACACACTTCGATAAGTAAACTGCCTAAACGGCTGTTTGTGTTTGGGATTTCATCCATGGCGCCGCAAACCATCGATGTGTTGCATCAACTTGCTGGGCGCATCGATGTGATTATTCTGAGCTTGAGTCCCTGTCAGCACTATTGGGGCGATATTATTGACCCACGTCATCGGGCGCGGATGGCTTTGCAATACGCAGGCAAGCGCCAATTAGCGGAGCAATGGGAAGATAAACTCGAGGTTGGTAATCCCCTGCTTGCCAATAACGGCAAGATGGGCCGCGAACTCTTAGACATGTTGCTCGAACTCCCTGAAGAACATTGTGACTTTGGTGATGATGTTTACCTTGCTCCCTGTGCCGATCCCAACGATGCTCACAGCAATGCCAGCATGCTCCAAGGAGTGCAGTACGATATCCTCGAGATGCAAACATTGGATCGGGTACTGGGTCCCGACGCCGAATTATACCAAGACGTCAGTCATCGCCGCATCCTAAAAGCAACCGATGAGTCCATCCAAATCAACAGTTGCCACAGCCCACTACGTGAAGTCGAAACTCTGCACGATCACCTGCTGGATTTACTCGATAGACACAGCTCGCTCACGGTAAAGGATATTGTAGTGATGATGCCCGATGTGGCCGCCTATGCGCCCTATATCGATGCGGTATTTTCAGCAAAGCAAGGACTTAACTTTTTACCCTATGCGATTGCCGACCGCGGCGCCGCGCAGGAATCTCCGCTCATTAACAGCTTTTTAAATCTGCTCAAGATTAATCAGAGCCGCTTTGGTCTGACCGACATCTTAAGTATTCTCGAAGTGCCGGCCGTGCTCAGACGCTTTCGTTTAAACGATGATGAGTTTGGGCTGATCCGCCGCTGGCTCGACGATGCGGGGGTGCGTTGGGGCCGCGATGAGCACAGTCGTGAGAAACAAGGTTTACCTGCCTTTAGTCAGAACTCCTGGGCCTATGGGATTAAACGACTGATATTGGGTTATGCCATGCGCGATGACGCGCCGCTGTACCATGACCAATTAGTGGTCGCGGGGATTGAGGGGCAATCGGCGCAGGCGCTAGGCAAGTTGCTGAATTTTATTGAGGTGCTCGATGAGACCGCCAAGCGCCTGCAAACTCGGCAAAACAGTCAGGTGCGTTTAGCCGAGTTAACCGCGCTACTCGATGCCTTTTTTGAGAGTGATGAAGAAGAGCGCGAGCAAATCCAGGAAATTCGTGAGGCCATCGTAAAACTCGAAGAGGAGCTGTTATCTGCGGCCAAAGCGCAATCCCTGCCCCCCATAGCGTCCGAGGTGGAGCAACACCTTACAAACCTTGATCTTAAGCGCAATAGCTTAGAAAACAATGGGCTCGAAATCAGTATCGATGTGCTTTCCCAATGGTTTAATCAACGCTTAACGGAATCCCGAGTAGGTCAACGCTATCTCGCCGGCAGTGTGAACTTTTGCACCCTAATGCCAATGCGTTCTATTCCCTTCAAAGTCGTCTGTTTACTGGGAATGAACGATGGCGTATACCCAAGGGTTCAACATCCAGTGGGTTTTGATTTAATGGCGCACTTTGGTGCCCGTAAGGGCGATCGCTCACGCCGCCTCGATGACAGATACCTTTTCTTAGAAGCGTTGCTGTCGGCGCGCCAGCAGCTTTACATCAGCTTTATAGGCCGCAGCGAGCGGGATAACTCCGAGCGTATCGCATCCATGTTAGTCTCAGAACTGATTGAATATTGTCAGCTATGTTATCTACCTGAATCCCTAGAAGCGCAGCTTCCCAATGTTAATAATGAACAAGCGAAAGAAGCGCTACTGGCTCGTATCTTGCGCCATCAGCCGCTGCAGCCCTTCGACGCTAAACTGTATCAAGTAGCGGCTCTAACCGATGGCCATCCAAACGACTTAGGCGTTAAACAAAGTTATTCCACCCAGTGGTGCCCGCCGACATTGCAAATCAGCTCTGACTCGCAGATTAAGAGCCGCTTTATCACCCCCGGCAGTAAGATTGTCTTGGAGGCTAGCCAAGCTGACAGCGACTTTGACGCCAACTGCGATGAGTTCATCGACCTCTCCGCCTTCATTCGCTTCTTTCGCAATCCGGCGCAGTATTTTTTCAATCGCACTTTAAAGGTTGATTTAAAACTTAATATTCAAGCCGACGATAACGACGAGCCCTTCAGTCTCGATGGATTACAGCGCTATCAATTGCAGGCCGAACTCATCGAAGATGCGCTCGACAGAAACACCAACGAACCCAGTGTCGAGTTAGTGCAGCGCTTAAAAGCCAGTGGCAGTTTACCTATGCCCCCCTTCGATGATTTGCTGCTTCGAGGTTACGCAAAAGATGTTGCGCCCATGATAGAGCGGACCTTGTTTCTCCGCGGTGAACAGGACACATTCGATGCCAATATCTGTTTGAACTTTACCTTAAATCTAGATGATAGCGCGCCAGCCAAACGTATCTGTCTTGAGGGGCGAATCGATGATATCTCGGCTAAGGGACTGGTCAGTTATCGCCCCGGCACGGCACACGGCAGGGATATTCTTGCCCTATACCTGCGCCACTTGTGCTTAATGGCAACAGGCTATAGCCAAACCAGTTATTTGCTGGATATGCGCTCATTCCATGCCTTGGCTCCGATTGCCCCCAAAGAAGCCCACAAGCTGTTAACCGAATTATTTTTGCTGTTTTATCAGGGACAACACTCGCCCCTGTGTTTTATGCCGCGAACCGCCCTTGCCTACATTCAGGCCGAAGGTGAGCATCTTGAACGCTTATTAGAAGCCAAAACCGAATGGTTAGATGAACAGGGTGAAAAAGGTGAAGGCCTAGAACCCCATTACCAACGGTTATTCCGCTTTCCAGAAGACTTTACTGAAGCGAGCTTTGGACATATTGCAGAGCGGATTTATCAGCCAATGGTAAGCCTGCTACACCAGGATAAACTCGATGCACTGGGGAATTTTGTGCTCAATAGTACCGCTCACACGCCTTCGACCGATGAGATACAAGCCTTAAGTGATGTGAATGGCGGCAAAGGAGTATCGGCATGAGTACTGCAAACAACAAAGACATCAGTGCACAACCGCTCAATCCGTTGACCTTGCCCTTTGGCGGCAGTCGCTTGATTGAGGCCAGTGCGGGTACGGGTAAAACCTATACTATTTCAGGGCTTTATTTACGTTTACTCCTCGGTGATGGCTTAAGCGCGCCGCTTACCTGCGAACAAATCCTAGTGGTCACCTTTACCAATGCCGCCACAGAGGAACTCAGGGACAGAATTCGTAAACGTATTCAGCTCGCCTACCAATGCTTTTTAGGCCTGCAAATCGACGATCCCTTTGTTCAAGCGCTATTTGATAACACCCCTGAGTCTGAGCGCGGCATTGCCCTGCGCCGCTTCGATTTAGCGCTAAAATCCCTCGATGAGGCGGCCATTTTCACCATTCATGGCTTCTGTCAGCGAATTTTATCGGATCTTGCCTTTGAGTCATCACTGCTATTTGAGTCAGACTTTACCTTAGATGACAGCGAATTTTTGCACCATGCGGTGCGGGATTTTTGGCGTGAGACCTGTTATCCCTTACCGGGTTTTTTAGCCCAGATTGTTGCTAAAGCCTTTGGTGAGCCCGATGGTGTGGTGAAGAAATTGCGCCCGCTGATTGGCGCAAGTACCGCCAAGCCCTTAAAGCCCGTGCCGGCGTTTGAAAAGCTCGCCGAATCGTTAAGCCAAAGTTTAGAGCGCTTTAAACTCGCCTGGCCCCGTGGCCGTGACGGCCTACTCGCGTTACTCCACGACCTGCCGTTAAATGGCGTGACCTTTGGTAAAGCAAGCGACAATTTTCCTAAACTTGCCGCCATGTTTGATGCGCTTGATAACTGGTATTCATTCGGGTTCGGTCTGCCCCCCGTTGAAGTACTCAAAAAACTGTCTTTATCGCAACTTAAACTCAATAAGGGTGGCGTTATCCCTAGCGCGCAGGAAGCACCGCTGCTGGATCATATGGAGCAACTCGCCCTCCTTATCGAGGATATTGAGCCCGCCTTTTTATACAGTGCCAAAGTGGGCATAAGCCGCCGTTTTGCCGAGCAAAAACAGCAACAGAATGTGCTTACGCCCGACGATCTGCTGACCACGCTCGCCACCGCCTTAACTCAAAATGCCGCCACCTTGCCAAGCGCGGTAGCCAAGCGTTTCCCCGTGGCGCTCATCGATGAGTTTCAGGATACGGATCCACTGCAGTTTGACATTTTTTCAACGATTTATCAGAGCAAACATCAACTCGATGAAGTGAGCGATCCTAAGACTAAACTCAGCTTACTGATGATTGGCGATCCCAAGCAGGCCATTTATGCCTTTCGTGGTGCCGATATTTATACCTATATCGAAGCCCGTAAGGAAACCGAGGAGCACTATTTCCTCGATACTAACTATCGCTCCAATGCGAATTTAGTGGCTGGGGTGAATCATCTATTTGCCCAGCATCCAAATCCTTTTATCAGTCAGGCCATTCCCTTCGATCGGGTTAACACGCCGCCAAGTGCCGCGAATAAGTGCCTCGTTGAAGCAAGCGGCGACAACTCGGCGCTAAGGTTAAAGCTGTTAAGTGAAGGTGAGAGTGGCCTGAACAAGACCACGGCGCGCCAACAACTGGCACAGGATGCGGCGAGTGAAATCACGCGTCTGTTGACTGAGGCGGCCAATGGCGAGTGCTTTACCCCAAAAGGACCACTTAAAGCCAAGGACATTGCTATTCTAGTCCGCGATCGCAATGAAGCGGCCATTATGAAGGCAGCCTTAAGCAAGCGAGGCATAGGCGCAGTATTTTTAAGCCGTGACAGTGTATTCAATACCCTAGAGGCACAGGAGATGGCGCTGATCCTCCGTGCTCTGGCTCATCCTAAGGATGAGCGCGCCCTGCGAAGTGCCCTCGCCACGTCACTCCTTGGCTTTAACGCCGAAGATATTCATGCCTTCAATCAGGATGAAGAACGCAGACAAGGGTTACTCGAGCAATTTTTTGAACTTAACCAAACCTGGCTTCGACGCGGCATCATGCCCGCACTCTTAAGCCTTGCCCAGCAAACCCAGATGATTGAGCGCCTGTTAAAGCCCACGGCGCCCGCAAGTTTAACCTATGATGACCCCGCACTTTTCTGCGATAACGAAAACAGCGGTGAACGCCGCTTAACGGATTTTCGTCACCTTGCCGAATTGCTACAACAAAAAGCCACCGAACTCGATGGCATCAATGCCCTACTCAATTGGTTTGAGCAGCAACTGATTGACGGTAACAGCAGTGACGAGCAGCAGCTTCGCGTCGAGAGTGAGCAAAATCTGGTGCAAATCGTCACCATCCATAAGAGTAAAGGGCTTGAATATCCCGTTTGTTTTATCCCCTTTGTCAGCCTTGCACGGGACAGCAGTCGTAAGCCAACGCCTATGCTGTATCACCGAACGACTGACGATGGCAGTCAACAATTAGTTTGGGATATTGAAGGCACTAATGAAGGCTATGAACTGGCGAAGGCAGAGATCCTCGCCGAGGATCTTCGCCTGCTCTATGTGGCGCTAACCCGCCCCGTGTATGTGTGTTACCTCTATATTGCTAACCACAGCCGTCAACTCAAGGATGGCATTAAAAGTTTTATCCACGAGACCGCCATCGGCTATTTGCTTGGCATCGATGATAAGGATTGTGATTTTTCCAGATTAGCCAACGCCGCACAATCCCTCATTAACGGGGTGGATGCAATTAGCCTAAGCGAGATTGATATCCACGCAATTGACACTAAATTGCCAAGCGCAGCGTCTGAGCACGCGGCACTTGGTGCTAAAGTGGTTAGCCGCAAATACACCACACCCTGGCGAGTCGGCAGTTATTCTGGGCTGATTAAAAACGCTGGCCATGGCAAAGCCGCACCCGGCGCCGACGATGAAGGGATTGAAGCCTTTGGCGTTGAGGTCGGCTTCCAAAGCCTAGGTGAGTTTGTTGAGCCCCAAATAGAAACTGATCTTTCTATCACACCTGCGCTCAATCGCTTTAATTTCGAGCGCGGCGCCAATGCGGGTAGCTTTATGCACTTAGTGCTGGAACTCATTGATTTTACCAACGCAGAAACTGAGCTCCCTGCAGCCTTACCTAAGGCGATGCTGCAATACGGTATTGGCGAGGAATGGCTGGAAGTACTTCAAGATTGGTATCTCGATGTATTAAGGACGCCGTTTGCCGCGGACGACAGTGTCAATGCCGACCTTTGCCTTGCAAAATTAGCCCCAAGCCAAACCTTGGTTGAGATGGAGTTTTACCTGCCGCTCAGTCGCCTTAAGGATCAGCAGCTCAACCAGCTATTACAGCAACATGGCTATAACGCTGCGCTTAATTTCGAAGAACTCAAGGGCATGCTTAAGGGTTTTATCGACTTAACTTTTGAATATAAGGGGAAGTTTTATATTGCCGACTATAAGTCTAACCACCTTGGCGACAACGTTACCGCCTATAGCCACATCGCATTAAAGACGGCGATAGGCGATCATCACTACGATCTGCAATACATTCTTTACACGCTTGCACTGCACCGCTATTTAAGCCTAAGGCTTAATCACTACGACTATGACGCCCATATTGGCGGCTGTTATTACTTATTTTTGCGGGGAATGTCGGCGCAGTTCCAGGGTTCTGGTGTGTACTATGATAAGCCGCCAAAGGCACTTATTTTAGCACTTGATGCTCTCTTTCAAGAGTCAGACATCATCGAACAACGAGGAGCCTTGGCATGATGCGTTCAACCCTTGGCCTTAATCAACACGCGTTAACTGCCGCTAATTGGCAGGATTTAGGATCTTTGCAACTGAGACAGCCGCTGACCGAACTGTTAAAACATTGGGAGCAGCAGCGAATTATCACCGCCCTAGACAGGCATTTTGCCCTCGAAATGGCAGCCATCCATCTTGAGGATGGTCAGGATCCCCTGTTTATTTTGCTGTGCGCACTCCTCAGTCAGCAGCTTTCTGCCCAGCACACTTGTTTGGTACTCGAGCATATTGTGCCGCTTAATCCCATGGCAGAAACCCAGAGCCACTGCAAGATCACCCTAGGATTGAGTGAGCTGCAGGAGAAAATATTAACCTTTGATGCCGTTGGCATAGCGGGCAGCAACAAGCCACTGATCCTAGATAACGGCAGACTGTACCTTGAGCGTTACCACCATTTTGAGACCGAGGTGGCCGATAAACTGCGTGCGTTGTCCAAACAAACCAAAACCATTCACCCCGATGACAGAGCCTATATTCAACGATTGTTGGCAGGACTGTTTCCCGCCAATCCCAACCAAACCATTGATTGGCAGAAGGTCGCGACCGCAACAGCCCTTGGTCGTAAGCTCTCCGTTATAACAGGGGGGCCAGGCACGGGCAAAACTACCACAGTGACTAAGCTGCTGTTATTGTCGCAGACAATGACCACCTACACGATTCGCCTCGTGGCGCCAACGGGTAAAGCCGCGGCGCGGCTCAGCGAATCCATTAAAGCCACTAAGGTGCGCTTGGCCGATGAGCTGAAGACTCGCCATATCGCCGAATTCACACCAGAAAATAGAACCGTGCTGCTAGAAGCACTCGCAAAGGTGCCTGAGGAAGCCTCGACCCTGCACCGATTGCTGGGCGTCATCCCCAACTCGCCACATTTTAGGCACAACAAGGACAATCCCTTAAGGCTCAATCTGCTGATTGTGGATGAAGCCTCAATGGTTGATTTACCTATGATGCACAAGCTACTCAGCGCCCTACCAGAGGAAGCTGGCATTATTCTCCTTGGGGATCAGGATCAGCTTGCATCGGTTGAAGCAGGCGCAGTTCTCGCCGACATTTGCGCCGGCCTTAAGGTGACGGATGCCAACCATGGCAGTTTTTGGCAGATGCGTTATAGCCCTGAGCAGGTCATTCATTTATCCGCCCTAACAGGCTTTAACTTAGATCAATACCAGGATATCGAACCGCAGATAGGCGACAGTCTGTGTATGCTGACCCACAGTCACCGCTTCAAGGGGGATGCGGGAATTGGCATACTGGCAAATGCCGTTAATCGCTCTGACTTAGCAGGAATTTTACAGGTATGGCAGCAAGGTCTTGCCGAACTCAAATGGCTTGAACATAGCCGCACCCATGGCCAAACCCAATCTAGCTTTACCGAGTTAGCCGACAATAGCGGTTTTAGCGCTTTACTTGAACAAGCTTGCCAACAGTACGGTAGCTACCTCAGTCAATTACAACAGAGCCTTTTGCACAATGGTCCTCTGCCTACACCGAGCGAAATCATTGCCAGCTTTAATCAATACAGGATCCTCTGCGCTACGCGCACTGGCGACTACGGCGTTGAAGGGGTAAATGCCCATGTGACAAAGGCGCTGGCCGCGTCAAAACTCATCAATCCCTTACAGGAATTTTATTTAGGGCGGCCCATCATTATCCAGAGTAACGACTATAACTTGGGCCTCTTTAACGGCGATATCGGCTTAATTTTACAGGATCAAGAAAAACCAGAGCGCTTGATGGCACACTTTATTAAGGCAGATGGTAGCTTACTAAAAGTGCTTCCCGCACGATTGCCCAGTCACGAAACCTGTTATGCCATGACAGTACACAAGAGTCAGGGAAGTGAATTTAGCCGCGTTGCCTTAGTATTGCCACCAATGCCAAGTCCAGTTCAATGGCAGCTATTAACCAAGGAGTTAGTGTATACCGCCATCACCCGCGCTAAAGCACATTTCACCTGTTTGGGCACCCAGGAGGTATTTGAACGTGCAAGCAGTCAGGCAACCCAGAGAGCATCGGGGCTCGCCACGCGCCTTTGGTGCTAGTTAGCCAATGACGGATGAACCAGATGAGCTCAATGACGCAGCCGATTGCGTGCATTGAGGTAAAATCATGCCAGTACTCAACCACGATGAGTCGACAAAACTCATAGCTTATGCTTGGTGGATGAAATTATTAATATCTATCAGATGGATAAACCTTAGCGACTGCTATATGTTTATTTAAGGTATAAGAATTAGAGGGGTTATGTCGCCCCTTTCTTAGGTAGACAACACAAAGCCGTAATGATGTTTTCTATTAAAGTAACATATTAATTTATATAGGAATGACATTATGTTTTGGTGGAAATCCAAATCGAAAAACACGGATGAAACAGCTCAATCATCACCCAATCAACGCCAGAATAGTGATCACGAACTCGAGGCTATCCGTGCCTACACAGCCTATATTTGCTTCTCACCCGATGGAAAAATTCTGGAGGTCAATCCGTTATTTTTGGATGTTGTTGGCTACCAAGAAGCGGAAATCCTGGGTAAACATCACAGGATGTTTTGCCCTAACCACTACAGTAACAGCTTAGAATATCAACAATTTTGGCAGGATTTAGCCTTAGGAAAAGCCTTCAAAGGCACTTTTATGAGGCTTAAAAAAGACCGTTCCCCGGTTTATCTCGAAGCCAGTTATTTTCCCGTCAAAAATGGCCATGGGGATGTTATCAAAATCATCAAAATTGCCAATGATGTCACTCAAGCGCAGGTAGAACTAATGGCAAAGAATGCCATACTTGATGCCCTAGACACTTCCCAAGCTGTGATTGAATTTGAACCCGATGGTACTGTGATTACCGCAAACAAAAACTTCCTCGACATTATGCATTACCGGCTAGATGAAATTAGAGGAAAACACCATAAGATATTCTGTGATAACGAATTTTATCGCACCAAACCCGATTTTTGGAAACGTTTAGCTAATGGCGAGCATTTTACCGGGCGCTTTAAACGGCTAGATTCCAATAACAATGTTATTTGGTTAGAGGCGACCTATAACCCTATCCTCGATTCATCGAACAAAGTGTATAAAATCGTTAAGTTTGCCTCCGATATCTCCTATCGCGTTAATACCGCCCTACAGGCCGTGGACATGGCGGCTGCCACATCTGAGCAAACCTCACAGATCACCACTAATGCAGTGCAAGTACTTAACGAAGCAGTCTGTACTTCCCATCAAATTGCAGAGCAAGTTAAAAATGCCTCGGAAATTGGCGGCGAGTTGCTGGTTCAGTCGAAAAACATTAATGATATCGTTATTACCATACGCGGGATTGCCGAGCAGACGAACCTACTTGCCCTCAATGCTGCTATCGAAGCCGCACGGGCGGGCGATTTAGGTCGAGGTTTTGCCGTAGTGGCCGATGAAGTGCGAAAACTGGCTTCTCGCACCGCCAGTGCCACCAGCGAAATCGCGGCGGTTGTGCAGCAAAATACCGATTTAATTAAAGATATTGACGAGCAACTCGGCTCAATCACTAATGTTGCCCTACATGGGGAAGACAGTATCAACCATGTCGCCGCAGGCTTAGCCGATGTAGGTAATGGTGTGAATCAATTTGTCGCCATGGTTGAGCAATTACGCCCCTAAGCTGATGTTGATTGCGATAAAAACCATTTTATCGCAATCAAATGCCCGACTCACGTTCACACAACTCGATTTACATCTGATTTTTAAAGAAAAAATTTAAATCCCCTCCCAATACCTCAATATCTAATACAATTCAAACTTAATAACAATTAAAAATCTATTATCAAAATTTTTGATTTAACAATCACACCAACAACCACAGAGTTGATTATCGATTAAAATTTTGAGCTACTATCACAAATATTTATTCACCACATCGAGCCTATGCCCCAAATTGCCTCTCTAAAATCCCCTGCCCATAGCCCAGCCCACACGGTTGTAGTACTGGACTTTGAAACGTCAGGACTGTCCCCCAATCAGGGCGATCGTGCCATCGAGATAGGTGCAGTGCTCATCGAAAATGGCGTGATTACCAAGCGGTTTTCACAGTTAATGAATCCAGGTTTTAGGATTAGTAGCTTTATCGAAGATTACACTGGCATCAATAACCAGATGCTTAAGGATGCACCTCCCTGTAAGGAGGTGATGCAAAGCTTTGCCGAATTTATGGGGTGTCACCATTTAGTTGCCCATAACGCCGCCTTTGATAGACGTTTTTTAGAGGCAGAATTCGCCCACTTTGGTCATGAGTATTCTGGACAATTCAGTTGTTCCTTATTGGTTGCACGGCGTCTCTATCAAGGTGCGGCGAATCATCAATTAGGCACGCTGGTCAAATACAAAGGCTTGCCCAATGATGGCACCTTTCATAGGGCTCTGGCCGATGCACAGATGACCGCCCATTTATGGCTAAGCATGCTTGATGAACTTAAGATCGAGTATGGCATTGAGAACCCGCCATTTAGTCTGATGCAAAGAATTGCGACTAAGAATAAGACGGAAGTGGGTCGTTTTTTGCGCCAATATGCAAGGGGCTAACACAAGGGAAGCACAGAATTAAGCCTTAAGCATAATACGGATAGCGTAGGGTGAACGATGGGCCGACATGTATCGGCTCATCGGGCATTACAAGGACTATAGGCTAAGTGGATTATCGATGCCGCAAGAGCTGCGAACCACTAAGGTAGTCGGGATGAGCTGCGGACTCACTGACTGACCGCGAATCAACTTCAGTACACTTTCCACCAAAATCTCTCCCGCTAGGCGAGTATTTTGCTTAATCGTCGTGAGCGGTGGATTAGCAAAACTGGCGACAGGGATATCATCATACCCCACTACCGCGACTTGTTCAGGTACGCTTATCCCCTTCTCTTTTAGTGCTCGAATTGCCCCAATGGCAATCAAATCGCTCGCTGCAAAAATTGCATCGAATGTCACGGCTCGCTCAATCAGGGTCATCGCCGCATCGTAGCCTGAGCTTTCGGTGCTAATCGCATCAACCTGCCTAAAATTGTTTACCTCAAGCTGGGCGGTTTCCAGTGCTTTGACATGGCCTAGGTAGCGATCGCGAAATTCAGGGCTATGACTCGAGGCGTCACCAAGAAAGGCGAAGGATTTACGTCCAAGGGATATCAAATGTTCTGTTGCGATTAAGCCACCTTGGTGATTATCGCAACCGATAGACAAAACCGACTTATGGTTATGCTCGGCTCCCCAGATCACAAAATGGGTGTTTTGCTCCAATAACTTTTCCAGCTTTTGCTCGTAATCCATATAGTCGCCATAACCGAGCAAAATAATACCGTCGGCCTTATTACTGTCCTCGTAATCGGCATGCCAATCACTGGATAACTGCTGAAAAGACACTAATAAATCATAACCCTGCTGCGCCGTTGCCCGCGTAATAGACCCCAGCATCGACAGGAAGAAGGGGTTAATAAGTGAGTCATCATTAGTGGGATCTTCACACAAAAGCAGCGCCAAGGTATGACTGTTTTGAGTCCTTAAGTTACTGGCGTTTTTATCAACCTTATAGTTGAGCTCCTTGGCGATGGCTTGAATACGTTGCCGGGTCTCTAAATTCACCAATGGACTGTTACGTAATGCCCGTGAAACCGTTGACTGGGATACACCAGCACGATAAGCAATATCAATCGAGGTCGCTTTCGATGCCATAGTTGAGGTCACCATATTTATCATTTGGGGCGATACTAAAACAGTTATAACGCCTTGTATACACGCAGCTTGAGCCCGTTCGCTGGTCAAACTTAATTAAACTGTAAGTTGAGTTACAACCTTCCTTGGGGAACAGCTCGCTCCATTAAGAAACGTTCAAAATGTCCCCCCAAGGGATGCTGATTAAGTCACAACAACCATACCTTCATTTTTCCGTTAAATACCCAATTCATCGAGTAAATCATCTGCATCCAAATTTGTCATGCCATTTGTCACACAGGGTTTGCCATCTGTCTGTGGCTTTATTGAATACCCGCTTGCCGCAGACTGTGTGCTCACACCATGGAGCTCGAGCAAACTATCAGGATCAAACTCCTCATCAAATTCAAACTCATCAAGTTTAATAAATTCGGTTTTATCCATGGCAAATTCTAAGTAAAACACATGGTTATTTTCTGTTTTGAATGAGACTCTTCTGGCAACTGCGTCATCGAGATTGGCATCGATGGAAATGGTAATTTCCTTATTGATGGTTAACATTTTTGGTTGGCTTTGGCTGATTGAGGTCTGCAACTCCTTGGATACCTTATTAATAAAGTCCCCAAGAATTTGGTTCATCAACTCACCCATCACATTTCCGACCTCATCGGACGTATGTGAAAACGCCAACTCCGCCTCGGGCATGCCCATGCTCAACATATAGCGCCGATAGAGCTCGATGGCGGCCTCGGAGGAGAAATTAATCACTACCAATCCTGAAAAACCACCATCAAAAATCGAGAAGCAACCTAAGTCAGGTTTTAGGCGAGTGCGACTAATGCTCTGTACCATGCCTGCGTGACTCACTAGGCTCCCAGTCGTGTTTGATAGCACGTGGGATACCGAATGGCATAACTTCAATAAAATATCATCGGAGCTTACGATCGTATTTGTTGACATATTGCACTCCCGAAGCTGTTGTTAAACTTATCTTGCGCAATAAAAGGCATTAAATCAAATAAAACAATTGATTAGCATCTTCTTGTTCACCCATGTTTATTGCGACTACAAACCACCGTTCGACAGGGGGTAGTAAGGATAGACCAATCCACATTTTAGTCGCTTAGGATACGCATTTTGGGTTGTTGGGCTGTATTTTCTGCTCAAGATCAAATATCTGAAATATTGTTAACCTCTGAACATAAGATTTAACCGTTTGCAATTCTCTTAAATTCATTTGCTGGGTTATAGTGATGCGCAAAATTCCCTGCTAAGGAAGATTATGATCCCCTTATTGCGCCAATTAACCATCCTGCAACGCCTCATGATGATGTTGCTGTTAGCCGCCATCGGTACTGTTTGCTTTGCCAGTTTCTCCATCAAAGAACAATATCACCATCTTATCGATCAAAAATGGCTTCAAATTGATGGACAACTGGGCAGCGTAATGAGTTTACTCAATGTGTATCAGCAGGATGTCATCAAGGGAAAATACAGTGAACAGGAAGCCAAAACTGCAGCTGCCGAGATGATTAATCAACTGCGCTATGCGGGTATCGGTTATTTTGTGTTGATTGACGACAATAACCAAATCCTTGCCTACGGTGAACGCCAGGATTTAATTGGGACTTCTGCCCTGTCCTTTAAGCTTCCCAATGGCAGCAATCCACTGGCCACCATGCTGCCACTTGCACGTCAAGCAGGTAAAACCCAGCTACAATATCCCATCTCAAATCCAATGACCCACGAAATGGATGATAAATTAGCGGAGGCACACTATTACCCTCAATGGGGTTGGACGATTCTAACGGGTGCCTATTTAAGCGATGTAAAGCAAGGGCTTAAAGAGGTTATCATCGATTACCTTATTATAATGTTGCTTATCTCCGTGCCGATTTTCGTCTTCTTTTTGGTACTTAATCGCTCTATTACCGCGCCGTTAAATGATGCCATTGACGCCCTTAAAGACATTGCCCAAGGTGAGGGTGATTTAAGCCAACGGCTCAATCCCAAGGGTAAAGATGAAATTGCTCACCTCGCCGTCGCGTTTAACCTGTTCGCACAAAAAATTGGCGATATGATTGGGCACCTTCAGCCCCTTGGCCATACCTTAGATACTGATGCTAAACAATTAATGCATTCCGTTGAAGAATCAAACCGCAGTGCAGAACACATTCACCGAGAAACGGGTAGTGTTGCCACCGCTGTCACCCAAATGCTTTCGACTACCCATGAAATGGCCCGGAATACCCAGCAAGCGGCCGATGCGGCGACAAGTGTTAAACAGCAGGCACAACAAAGTCAGGCTGTGATTGATAACACGGTCGAAAATACCGAAAAGCTGGTTCAGGAACTGAGAGCGTCAGAACTGATCACCCAAAATCTGGGAAAAGCATCGACGCAAATCGGCAGCATCTTAGATGTGATCCGTAATATCGCCGATCAAACCAATCTGCTGGCTCTCAATGCCGCTATTGAAGCGGCTCGGGCTGGCAGCCATGGCCGTGGTTTTGCGGTAGTAGCAGATGAAGTGCGTGCCCTAGCTAATCGCACCCAAGACTCAACCAATGAAATTCAAACCATCATTAGTGATATTCAATCAGGCGTAGAATCGGTAATGACGAGTAACGCGGCCACGCAAACTCAATCGGCTCAGTTACAGGCAAAAGCCCATGAAGCAGGCACAGCGATGGCGACGATTCTCGAGCTGATTGCCCATATCAGTGATATGAACACCCAACTGGCCAGCGCTACTGAGGAGCAAAGCTTAGTGACGGAAGAAATTAACCGTAATATCTGCACTATTTCGGAGCTTACGCAAGTAGCGGTAAATTCGAATGAAACTAATCAGCATGCGGCGCAGTCTCTTCGAGCAATAAGCCAAGATCTAGCCAGCACACTAGGCCAGTTCAAAGTCTAGCCTCAGACCTAAGCACGGTTTCGCCAAAAAGGATGGCGATGAGCGTATTTAAGCCATTCTTGGTTTGAAAAAGACCTCGCCACAGAATGGGTAAATCATCCCACCGACCGTCGATTCATGCTATAAGGTATGGTGCAATCCGACAAATACGTTATTGCCGATTAAGGAGCGCCAATGCGCATGACCTTAGCCGTTCATTCACGGCAGTATACTATTCATAGTTTCAGCCCAAATGCCGAGCTTCCGAGCCAAGTCTTTGCTGAAGAAGTGTATTTTATTGGTAAAACCGAAGAAGGATTAACTTTAGTCATCTCGAGCGAAGTTGAATTAGACAGTCTGGAACAGGAAACCGATTGGTGTTGTTTGGAAGTATTAGGTCCTTTGGGTTTTTCAATGACGGGGATCCTTTCAAAAGTCTCAGGCACTTTAGCCGATGTCCAGATCAGTATATTTGCGCTATCAACCTTCGATACCGACTATATTCTCGTTAAAAAAAATCGCCTCACTAACGCCATTGCCGCCCTAAAAAAAGCAGGTTACCAGATTATTGAATCGAGTGATGCGAACTAATTTGCTTATGAGTCAAGCCAGTATGTACGAAAAGTCTGTCACTATCACCGCAAAACATGGTATTCATACCCGCCCTGCCGCTTTATTAGTAAAAGAGGCAAAGACCTTTGATTGCGATGTGTTAGTCGAATGTAATGGTAAGCAGGCCAGCGCGAAAAGCCTGTTCAAACTGCAAACACTTGGCCTTTACCATGGCGTTACCGTCAGGGTGTTTGCCGAAGGTGAGCAGGCAGAACTCGCCGTCAACAGGGTATCCGAACTGCTGATCACCCTGAGTTAATTTGTTGCGATACATCGTTGATAGGAATCAATATGTCGATCACTGGGATCATAGTGTCATCGGGAATTGCCTTTGGAAAGGCATTGCACTTAAACCATAGCGAAACACACCTCGACTATCGTCCTATTGCCCTTTCTCGGATCCCAGAGCAACAACGCCAATTCGATAAGGCCCTGCAAAACCTGCAGCAACAATTAAGCCTAAGCCAGGCAAACCTTGCACCAGAGAGTGAAAATTATCAGCTTATCGAGGCGGATTTACTGCTACTGGAAGATGAAGACTTAAGTGAACAAATTAAGGATGCCATCGGCACCTTACAATTATCTGCAAGTGTTGCGGTGGAGCGCATTTTTGCTCACCAAGCCAACGAACTTGAAGCTTTAGATGATCCATACCTTGCTAATCGCGCCCAGGATGTACGCTGCTTGGGGCATCGCTTAGTCAGTGCGATTCAAGGGCATTTACAACAAAGCTTAGAGAACCTTAATGAACCCACGATTTTATTAGCACAGGATCTCACCCCCGCCGAATTTGCCCTGCTGCCAAAAGAACAGATCAGCGGCATTGTACTTAAAACTGGCGGACTGACCAGCCACACCGCGATTTTAGCCAGAAGCGCGGGGATACCGGCGCTCCTCAGCTGTCAATTCGATGCGCAGATCATCCCAAACGGCACCCCCCTTGTACTCGATGCCCTAACGGGTCAATTGCATATCGACCCGAATAGCGAGCAGCAAAATGCGTTAAATCACACTTTAGAGCAGGAACGCGCAAGACGAGTTGCCCTTCAGGCTTTTAGGGAAGTTGAGACCCAAACCCAAGATGGCCATCCCATTAAACTGCTGGCCAATGTCGGTAATCTTAACGATATTACCCATGTGAGCGAGGCAGGCGCCGATGGTATCGGGCTCTTTCGTACTGAATTTATGCTGATGCACACCAGCACCCTGCCCGATGAAAAGGCGCAGTACAATCTGTACTGTGAAGCACTGCATGCCCTTGGCGGTAAAACCTTTACCATACGTACCTTGGATATTGGCGCCGATAAAGAACTCCCCTGTCTTAGCCAAGAACCGGAAGACAACCCCGCACTCGGGCTGAGGGGATTACGCTATACGCTCGCCAATCCCGAATTGTTTAAGACGCAGCTAAGGGCCATTTTAAGGGCGGCCAACCATGGACCCATCCGTTTAATGTTCCCTATGGTAAATCAGGTAGAGGAGCTTGATGAGGTGTTCAAACTCATCGGCGAATGTAAGGATGCCCTCGAGGATGAAGAAAAGGGCTATGGCGAATTGAGTTATGGCATCGTCGTCGAAACCCCTGCGGCAGTGCTCAATCTTAGCGCCATGTTGCCAAAACTCGATTTTGTCAGTATTGGTACAAATGATTTAACCCAATACGCGATGGCCGCGGATAGAACCAATCCCAAACTGACGCGGGATTATCCCTCGCTATCCCCCGCCATACTACAGCTGATTAAGATGACGATAAGCCAATGCCAAGGGTTTGGGGTTAAAGTCTCTCTTTGCGGCGAACTTGGCAGTGCGCCGCATACGGTGCCGCTGCTGTTAGGGATGGGGCTAGATGAACTGAGCGTGAATTTAAATGCGTTACTTGAGGTCAAAGCGACGATCTGTCAGGGGCAAATGGCATCGTTCAAGGCTTTAGCAGAAAAAGCATTGAAGCTAGATCGCATTTCGGCACTGCAGCAATGCATAACAAGCTATAAATCCTAGAACTTATTGGTTATGCTGGGTTTACGCGCTAATGACAAAATATAATATGCGAAAGGGGCAATAGAATATGGGTTTTTTAAGCCGAATTAGGCGACTCGTCTCAGGACAGCCCAATTTAACCGGTGGGGTCAAGATTTACGCTCCTGTCAACGGGGAAATTGTCGCGATTGAAAAAGTCCCCGATGTGGTATTTGCTGAAAAGATTGTCGGTGATGGCATCGCAATCGCCCCAAAAGGCGATACTATCGTGGCACCAATCGATGGGACCATTGGAAAGATTTTCGAAACTAATCACGCCTTTAGCATTGAGTCCCCCCAAGGTTTAGAACTGTTCGTGCACTTTGGCGTAGGCACAGTCGAACTGCGGGGTAATGGCTTTAGCCGCCTTGCCGAAGAAGGACAACAGGTTAAAGTGGGCGATCCCATTTTATCCTTTGATATTGAATACCTTAAAGACCAAGTAGACAGCTTACTTACTCCTGTCGTGCTGGCGAATATGGAAGATGTGAAATACCTCGACAAGGCGCAGGGCAGTGTCGAAGCTGGTAAAGATGTGATCTTTACTGTTCAAATGTAATAAATCGAACATTCCAGCGTGTTAAGGCGCCAATATACAAATATAACGCAAGTACTTGCAGCCAGTCATTATGGTAATCATTATAACCATAATGACTTCAGAATATTCAGTCTGCACTTCAAACGCTTCGCACCACACATATACCTGTTCGCTGTTGTTAAGATTCATGCCATGTTTGATAAATTTTCATTTATATACACGCAAAAATATTATGACGTGTATTTAGCATAAAGTATCAGTGAAACCATATTTTTAACCATATCAGGTTAATTAAATAACTTTACAAGTAAAATCTATAATTTTGTTTTGGTGATATTCTCTAACTGACTATAATCGACTAAAATGTTCAATAATCATTCAATTTAATTCGTAAATTTTTACAGAAAGGCTATTGGGTAAAATTTAAACATTTAATTCATTAACATCAAATAATGAATATTCTTAATTGAATATTCATTATTTTTACGCCCCAGTTGTTGCAAAATTGTATATTTCAATTGCGTAATTACTCACTAAGAACCTCGCCAATTCAACAGATGAGTATTTAAATGAAATGTCACACCCAAAAAAACAAACATTAATACAACAATTTTAACATTAAACTCTATTGTCATATTTTTATTTAATGATAAATTCAAGCCGCTTGGATAGGATTATTTATTTGAATCTCACCAAAGCTATTAATAATAAATATATGGGAATGAAGATAATGACAACGCAATCAACCGTAGCAAAAGCGGTTCGCTTTGGCTTGTTAGCCTTAGCATCAGCATCAGTAACTCCATTTGTAGTAGCCGCTGAACAATCAGCAGCTAATGAAGAAAAAGTAGAACGTATTGAGGTAACTGGTTCACGTATTAAACGCACAGATATGGAAAACGCCGCACCTATCGTTGTAGTCAGTGCTGCAGACATTGAAAAAGGTGGTTTTAACTCAGTACAAGATGTACTAGGCAACTTATCACAAAATGCTGGAGGTTCAATGACGCAGCAAGAAGTACACGGTTTTACGCCTGCAGCTTCTTCGGTCAATTTACGAGGCGTTGGCGCAGGTCGCGTGTTAACGCTTATCAACGGTAAACGCGTACCTAAATATCCTTTTGGGGCGGGTGGTACAAGCAGCTTTGTAGACACTGCAAATATCCCATTAGGCGCAATTGACCGTATCGAAATTTTAACATCAGGCGCTTCAGCTATTTACGGCTCTGATGCTATGGGCGGTGTAATTAACTTCATTCTGAAGAAGGACGTTGAACAAACGACCTTTAAATATCGAATATCAGATACCGATGATGGCGGATTACAAACTAATCAGTTCTCCTTTATGACAGGTGTCAGCAGCAATACTGCTAACCTAACATTCTTTGCTGAGTACGAAGACCGTGAAGCCCTAAAAGGCACCGATAGAGATTGGGGTACCGATATCCCAGTTGAAGGTCATCCATATGCCACATTTAGTAGTTATGGAGCAAACCTATTTACCGGCAATAAGCTCTTTAAGAGTATTAGTGAAGACGACTGTCAATCACGCGGTTACGAAATATTATCAGGTGGGAGATGTGGTTTTGACCGCTCTAAGCAACGTGATTTCTCACCCGAGCAAACGCGTTATTCAACCATGGTCAATCTGACAAAAGAATTAAACGACAATCATCAACTGTATTCGCGTATCGACTATACCCATGCATCCACCTATACAGAGATTGAATCATCAACGGTAGGCACTGATTACATGTTTAATGTAGCTGGTGATAATGTAACCATTAGCAGTGCAGACCTCGGCACTTCTCTCACTTATAATAAGGCAACGGCATTTGGTGGTGACTTTGCCGATGCAGAGGATGGTGATTACTACTACACGCGCCGTATGTCAGAACTGGGTCCTCGCGCAACAGATTTCACTACCGACAACTTTTCTTTCGTTATTGGTGCAAAAGGCGCTTTAACTGAAGAAATTGAATATGATACGTCTTGGGCTATTGCTCGTCAAAAAGTCACGACTCTGGGTACAGGCTTCCCTACGTATCAAAGTATGTTTGATTATCTCACTTCAGGCACAGATGGGAAATCCTTACTGGATATTATCAGTGCAGAAGATGCTGAATTAATTGACTATCAACTATCTAAAGACGGTCAATCGACACTTTCTACCTTCAACGCAGGTATCAATGGCGAAGCCTTTGAATTACCTGCTGGTGCAGTAGCGTACGCTGCAGGTATTGAATACGGCAAAGAGTGGTTTTACGACCGTTCTGATAGCATGTCATCCGCTGGTAAAGTCATCGGTAAAGGTGGTAGCAGTGCAGCGGGTGAAAGAGAGCAATACTCTGGCTACACCGAACTGGCCGTTCCTGTTATCGATGATTTAACTGTTACCCTAGCAGGTCGTTATGACTACTATGATGACGAATCCGATGTGGGTGGCCAATTCAGTCCGCAAGTGGCTGTCGAATATCGACCAGTAGAAAATCTACTGCTACGTGCCTTGTACGCCGAAACCTTCCGTGCACCAGATATGCAACGTTTGTTTGGTGACCCAACATCTGCGTATTCTACCGTACTCGATCCTCAAAACAATTATGAGAAAATTGAATCTTTAGATATTACCGTTGGCTCAAACATGGAGCTGGATGCTGAGACAGGCAAAAACTATAACCTCGGTTTTGTTTGGGACTACAATAACTTCAACGTCACTATGGATTACTGGATTGTTGATATCAGCAACATAGTCAGCAGCCCTTCTGCTCAATATATCCTCGACCACGAAGATGCCTATGCTGATAAAGTCTTCCGCGATGCAAATGGAAAGTTATTATTAGTTAACACTCAGGCGATAAACATGGCCTCTAGAGAAACCTCAGGTATCGACTTCTCTGTAGGTTATCGCTACGAACTGACTAACTATGGTGAATTAAGTGCGCGTTTCGAAGGCTCTTACATGTTGAAATGGGATGAGCAACTGACGCCTGATTCAGAAACTCTTGATTTGATTGATGGCGAAGATTCTGCACCACAACTGCGTGCAAATCTAAACTTGGGGTGGGCGTATAATGACTTTAGTAGCAATATCCTAATCAAGTATATTGATGGTATGAATGGATATAACATGGATTACTTCATTGAGAAGGGTTACAACGAAGATTATCCAGTTACTGTGAAGAGCCATACAGAAGTTAACCTTGCAGCAAGTTACATTTTAACCGATGGAGTTAAACTATCAGGCGGGGTGAATAACTTATTCAATGAAGGCCCAGAAGTGGACTGGACATACAACAGCTGGCCACACTATTCACGTTCCTACTACAATGACGTAGGCCGCGAATACTATATGTCAGTTGAAATGACCTTCTAATTTAAGGGTAAATTAAATCTGAATTTTAAAAGCCGAAGCAAATTGCTTCGGCTTTTTGTTTCTCCAAGATTTAAATCTACTCTCAATATTTCTTCCATTCTTCTTGAGACAATCACTTCACAATGCCACAATGCGAGCAAAATCAAAGCGTGCCCTAACGCCTTTCATCAGGAGCATCACCTTGACCCTATTTGGCATTAAAAACTGCGATACAGTGCGTAAAGCCCGTAAATGGCTAGAGCAACACCAATTACCCGTGGCCTTCCACGACTTTAGAGAAGATGGCTTAGCAGCAGCCGAGCTCACCACTTGGTGCAGCACCCTAGGCTGGGAAACCGTATTTAACAAACGCAGCACCAGTTTTCGTGAGCTTTCTGATGCCGATAAAACTGATATCGATGAAGCTAAAGCCATTGCCCTGATGTTAGCTCACCCTACCCTTATTAAACGCCCAGTATTGGTCGTTGGCGAGCAAGTGCTCGTTGGCTTTAAAGAAGCAGATTATAAAAAGGTCTTCGCACTATGACCCACGACAATACAAACGAGCAGTACCCCGTAACCGAATTGACCAAGGAGCTGATTGCCCGTCCCTCGGTCACGCCCTTAGATGAAGGTTGCCAAACCCTGATGGCCGAGCGCTTATCTGCCATCGGTTTTAACATCGAACCCATGGTATTTGAAGACACCACAAATATGTGGGCTCGCCGTGGCAACGATGGTCCCGTATTTTGTTTTGCCGGTCATACCGATGTGGTCCCTGCTGGCGATATCAGTCGCTGGCATACTCCACCATTTGAGCCGACTATCATCGATGGTTATCTCTATGGTCGCGGCGCTGCGGATATGAAGGGCTCATTGGCGTCAATGGTTATCGCCACCGAGCGTTTTGTGGCCAAACACCCAAATCATCCTGGTTCTATTGCCTTCCTCATCACCAGCGATGAAGAAGGTCCGTTCATTAACGGTACGACACGTGTAATTGACACCTTAGAGGCGCGCAATGAAAAAATCACGTGGGCGTTAGTGGGCGAGCCTTCATCGACCCTGAAACTCGGTGATGTAGTGAAAAACGGTCGCCGCGGCAGCTTAACTGCCAATTTGACTGTCAAAGGTATTCAAGGGCATGTTGCTTACCCGCACCTTGCACTCAACCCGATTCATACAGCAGCCCCCTTCTTAGCTGAGCTCAGTAAAACCCATTGGGATAACGGCAACGAGTTCTTCCCGCCCACCAGCATGCAAATTGCCAATATCAATGGCGGTACGGGCGCATCCAATGTGATCCCTGGCTCACTGGAAGTGATGTTTAACTTTCGTTACTCCACCGAAGTGACCGCTGAGATGTTAATTGAGCGTGTCGAAGCGATGCTCAAAGCCCATGAATTGGATTATGATATCGCATGGATATTCAATGGCCGACCTTTCCTAACTGGGGAAGGCCCACTGCTGGATGCGACCCGTCATGCGATTCGTCAGGTCACGGGCTACGATACCGATCCACAAACCACGGGGGGTACATCTGACGGTCGCTTTATTGCACCCACGGGTGCCAAAGTACTGGAATTAGGGCCGGTTAATGCCACCATTCATAAAGTAAATGAATGTGTGAACATCGATGACCTTGAGCAACTCGCCCTCTGCTACGAGGTGATTTTGGAACAACTATTGTGCTAAATGGCAAATGCCTTAATACCGGCGATGAAACGGCTGAGTTGCTGAATATTAATAATCCCCAGCTCTACGGGCTCGCGTCCGAAGGCTTAGTCGACTATATCAGCCCGTATCACGGCACCGCTAACAACGCTGACCACACGCGTTTTTTCCTCGAAGCACAAACAGCCAATGCGTTTAATGCAATGGCGGCAAGGGCGTTAGAGGATGGTATAAAACTGGGCATTTGCTCTGCCTATCGCAGTTTCGATAGGCAATTGGCGATTTGGAATGCTAAGGCCTCGGGTAAACGAGTCGTTCTCGATAAAAAAGAGTTACCTGTAGATATTTTAGGTCTGAGCGACACTGAACTCGTCGACACCATACTATTATGGTCGGCCCTGCCCGGCGCCTCTCGGCACCACTGGGGAACGGATCTCGATGTATTCGATGCTAACCAAATTGAAGTTTCTTCGCTGGGTTTAGTCGAGGCCGAATACACAGGATCTGGCCCCTGCGCTAAACTGCATATCTGGCTCAAAACCCATGCCAAAGACTTTGGGTTTTATTTCCCATTTCAGCCTAACCTAAGTGGTGTGAGCCCTGAGCCATGGCATATCAGTTATTTTCCACACTCACAGGGCTTATTAGCTCAATTCGATACCCAAGCACTCGCTCAAATTATCGCAAATAGTGACATGCGATTAAAAGATGCCGTGCTGGCTCGATTAACAGAATTAGTCAATGAATACGTAAGACGGGTAGCACAGCCTTAACCATTTTCAATGGCAACCTCATCACAATGTTGAAGATGCTAAACCGTCACAATCAATCATTTAAAGTAGGTGTTATGGATTTTTCTATATATCGTCAACAAGTTAACATCGACAATAAACAGTTAAGTTATCTTGATATCGGTTCGGGTCCAGTTTTGCTATTTGGCCACTGTTTCCTTTGGGACAGCCTCATGTGGGCGCCCCAGATCGAAATGTTGAGTCAACATTATCGCTGTATTGTGCCCGATCTCTGGGGGCACGGCGCATCCGACAGCATGCCGGAAAATACCAAAAGCCTACTCGATATTGCCGAGCACATGCTTCAGCTGATGGACAGCTTAGGCGTAGCCGAATTTAACCTGATTGGTTTATCTGTGGGGGCTATGTGGGGCGCCGAGTTAGTGCTTAAAGCCCCTGATCGAGTCAAATCCATCGTCATGTTAGACAGCTTTATTGGATATGAGCCCGAAATTACCCGCACTAAATACTTGGCTATGCTAGATAAAATCCAAGCCGAAGGTAACATCAGTACCCCGCTTATTCAGCAAATTTCACCGTTGTTTTTTGCCGATAATGCATCGATTGACTCAGCACAAATCGTTGAACAGTTTGAGCAATATCTCGCGTCATTAAAAGCAGAGCAGTTAGGCCCCCTAATCGACCTTGGCAGACTAATGTTTAGCCGTCGTGACACGATGGATTTTGCCGAGCAATTCACCCTACCCTGTTTAATCATGGTGGGTATCGAGGATAAATCCCGCACGGTACTGGAAAGCTACCTAATGCACGATGCCATCGATGGCAGTGAATTTGTACATATCCCCAATGCTGGTCATATCTCGAATCTAGAACAGTCAGACTTCGTTAGCGCTAAAATCAGTGATTTTTTAGCCCGCCTGAACTAGAGCTTTTTAGATTCAATAAAATTAGACACTTACACTATTAGGGAACACTGGCATCCACCAATAATCCACATAAAAGATCAGTGCTGTTTTTTAGATTATGTTTTGTCAACTTGATAGATTGGATAGACCAGAGAAAGATAATTTACTGGTATACTCATTGGCGAAACGTGCTGCTTACATTTCATAGGGCAATACCACATTTTAATATTACGATAAAACAATAGGTTAAAATGAAACTTCTCAAACCCTTATTCGATAATAACCGCCGCTGGGCTGGACGCATTAGCCAAGAGCACCCTGATTTCTTCGAGCAATTGGCCAAACAACAGAACCCTGAGTATCTGTGGATTGGTTGCTCCGACAGCCGTGTGCCTTCTAACCAAATCATCGATTTAATGCCGGGTGAAGTCTTTGTTCACCGTAATATCGCCAACATGGTGATCCACACCGATCTTAACTGCTTATCCGTACTGCAATATGCGGTCGAAGTGCTAAAAGTGAAGCACGTTATGGTAGTAGGTCACTACGGTTGTGGCGGTGTACGTGCCTCTATGGGCAATCAACGCCTAGGGTTAATTGACAACTGGTTAGGTCATATTCGCGATGTGTATCGTATGCATCAGCAAGACTTACTCAAACTAGATGAAGCCGAACGTTTTGATCGCCTGTGTGAACTGAACGTTATCGAGCAGGTGGCAAACGTAGTTAACACCACTATCGTGCAAGAAGCTTGGGCCCGTGGTCAGGATCTGGCAATTCACGGTTGGATTTACGGCATCGACAATGGTTTATTAACCGATCTGGATGTGACTATCGACCGTGAACAGGGTTTAGCGACTAAAGGTTAATCCCTATCATCCCCGCAGCATCCTTCGATAAAACCTGCCTCTGGCAGGTTTTTCTTTTGCATTTACCCCATTTAAGCATCGCTTGCACAATGCGACACAGTTATAATCCAAGCATTTACGAACGGTGCCCGATAATCTTATGCGGCTCAACGTTGTGCTAACCCTATGGGTCGATAAAGGTAGGATAATTAAATGAATGTGACTGTATTAATTCCCGCGCGTTTCGGTTCAAGCCGTTTTCCAGGCAAGCCACTGGCACTCATCAATGGCAAGCCGATGATCCAGCACGTGTTTGAACGCGCATCACTTGCCCAAGGCGTGACTAACATCTATATCGCCACCGATGATGAACGCATTAAAACCACAGTTGAAGGCTTTGGCGGTAAAGTCGTAATGACAGACTCAAACGCCGCCTCAGGTACCGATCGCATCAACGAAGCCAGTGAGATATTAGGCCTAGCTGAAACCGACCTTATCATTAACGTGCAAGGCGACCAACCCTTAGTTAACCCCCGCGCAATTGAACAACTGATTGAACTGTTTGCTAATCAACCGGGTGAGTTCGAGATGGCAACCTTAGGTTTTGAGCTTGAGGCTCAAGAAGAGCGCGACAATCCAATGAACGTGAAGATGGTGTTCGACAACAACGACTACGCCCTGTATTTCTCACGTGCGCGCATTCCTTTCGGCCGCGACACCAATGACTACCCAGTTTACAAACACTTAGGTATTTATGCTTATACTCGTCGTTTTGTGAATGCCTTTGCTAAGTTGCCCCTCGGTCGCCTCGAAGATCTTGAAAAACTGGAGCAACTGCGCGCACTTGAGCACGGTTACAAGATTAAGATCGCCATTACCGAGCCAAGCGCAGTTGAAGTGGACGTACCCGACGATATCCGTAAGTGTGAGGAATATTTAGCGCTGCAAACTACACGCTAAGGCTACTCTTACCCGTCATTGAATATGAGTGACTGGTTAAGCATTACTGTAAATATTGAAGTAGGAGTAAGGCATGTCCAATTTCGAAGCATGGATCATTATCATTTTGGTGGTCGGTGTGGTTGTCAGTAACCTTGCCGTGCTGAAGTACAGCTCCAAATTCAAGATGCCCCAGTTTGGTCAAGATAAGGGACACGATACATCACTTAAAGGCAAAACGTCAGGAACTGAAGAACCTGAAGCAGAGCAAGCAACTAGTGCTCCCGACAAAACACCGCCTACTGATAGTGATTCAGACGCTGAGATAAAGAAGTAACAACTGCGGTATTATTGCACAACTAAAAAGGCGCTTAGTGCGCCTTTTGGCTTTCTCAAATAGGCTTAGTGATCGTAACTCACAACTCTCACTAACTCCCATTTCTCGCTAAGCTTTTTCCACACATGGACAAACTTAAAAGTGCCACAGTCATTCTTGCCATTCTCAAAATGGCAAAATTGATGACGCCCCTCCTGAATGGCCCCAAAGTTCGGCACGGGGAACACACTTAAGCTACCAGGCACTAAGGTCCTGGTTAATCCCAGTTTGCGATCGCAATTCTGTTTAGTCGCCGCCATGGTCTGGCTGTAATTGGTCAGTCCCCCTTGGTCGTGGTAAAACTCTAACCCTTTACCAAAAATCTGCCCCATGGTCTCAATATCGCAATGATTAAAGGCGGCGAATAACTTGGTATCCATGGCCGTAATTTCACTGGTTAATTCGCTGAGTTTAACCTCATTCGCTGTCACAGTTGAAGACAAGGTAAGGCTTAACATAATGAGTGTAATTGGCAACAAGGAGCTTAAAGGGTTGATACGTATTATCATCACTGTTTTCCTAGAAGTATTTTTAAATCCTGGACACAACACGATAGATGATTGCCTAAGCTAAAAACTCAAAATGGTAAAAATATATTTTTCAGCACGTTAGCACTAACACACTAGAAGATTCAATTTAATTCAAATAACAATCGCCCATAAAAAAGGCCCAGGATCTCCGAGCCTTTAACATCAAATCAACGAAATGATTGCCGCTTAGGCCTTCACTTGATTCGCCTTATTCTTTTGAGCGGATTGCTTACGGAGTTCTTCTTTTTTCTGGCGACGGGCTTCAATCACTTGGTTAACGTCGCTGCCGATATGGGCTTCGTTACGTGATTTTGCGAGGTTCACCTGACGCTCACGTTCAATAAAGCGCTTACGCTGCTCGTCGCTGATTTTTTCAATACAGTGTGGGCAGCTTACGCCTTGCACATAGGCAGGAGACAGTTTCTCTTCTTCGGTAATCGGCATACGACAAGCGTTACATTGGTCGTATTGGCCTTTTTTCAGGCTGTGGTCAACCGCAACGCGGTTATCGAATACGAAACACTCACCTTCCCAGAGACTTTCTTCCTGTTTCACTTCTTCGAGGTATTTTAAAATACCGCCTTCTAAGTGATACACCTCTTCAAAACCTTGCTCTTTTAAGTAAGCTGTTGATTTCTCGCAGCGAATACCACCAGTACAGAACATCGCCACTTTTTTGTGTTTGGCAGGATCAAGATTCTGCTTCACGTATTCAGGAAATTCTCTGAAGGTTTCAGTCACAGGGTTTATGGCGTTTTTGAATGTGCCGATTTGCACTTCGTAGTCGTTACGGGTATCAACGAGGATGACTTCAGGATCGGAGATCAGTGCGTTCCAATCTTGGGGTTTAACGTAGGTGCCAACCACTTTGAGTGGGTCGATACCTTCAACGCCCATGGTCACGATTTCTTTTTTAAGCTTAACCTTAGTACGATAGAACGGCATTTCATCATCGAAAGATAATTTATAAACGATGTTTTCGAGGCCATTTTGGTTGTTAAGCCACGCGAGCAACGCATCGATTGCCACTTGAGACCCTGCAACAGTCCCGTTAATCCCTTCGCTCGCTAACAGTAAAGTGCCCTTAATCTCCGCCTCTTCCATCATAGTTAATAATGGTTCGCGTAATGACTCAAAGTGCGGTAAAGAAACAAATTTATATAAAGCACATACAACTACGTTTGACATAACATCCTCAACTGCTGGCTGGAACTTAATTTCCAGTGCATTAGCTATCGATGATCCAAAACCTTATCTGGATCGCAAAAATCGCGCCGAATTTTACCTGAGTCACATCAGAATAAACACTAGAAATTAATTAACTCACATGAAATTGACCAAGGATTCGCTAAAATTGTCGCTAATTGAAGGTCAAACTAGGTTAAGCTATGCCAAAAAATCAGTGATTGTCATCTAAATCCCCAAGTTGTTGAGAAGCGTAGCTATGCCTTTACCGATACTTTATACCTTTCGCCGTTGCCCCTATGCCATGCGTGCTCGCCTTGGATTATTACTGGGCGAAGCTAAGGTCGAAATTCGGGAAATCATCCTAAAAGCGAAACCCAGTGAAATGTTAGCGGCAAATCCTAGGGGAACGGTGCCTGTATTAGTACAAAGCAATGGTCAGGTGATCAGTGAAAGCTTAGAAATTATGTATTGGGCCTTAAGGCAAGGCTCCTACAGCCAAACCATACATCCACTTCTCGGACAAAGCCAATCGGAGAAAACGCTCATCGATGAGCTTATCACCCTTAATGATCAACAATTTAAACCTTGGCTTGATAAGTACAAATACGCTGATAGGCATCCCGAATTCACTCAGGAGGATTACTTCATTAGGGCTGCTGAGTTTTTAGCGAGGCTAGAAACTGAACTTAATCGGCATCAGTTTCTTGTCCGAGACAGTTTAAGTCTTGCCGATTACGCTATTGTCCCTTTTATTCGGCAGTTTACTGCCGTGGATAGCAAGCGGGATTTACACCTTCACTTTCCTCGGCTGATTCAGTGGTTAACACTTCTTATCCAAAGCACAGTCTTTCACAGGGCAATGGAAAAATACCCCGTGTGGGAACAGGGACAAGTGGCAATATATTTAGAGTAAAAACACTATCCAAAACTAACTAACATCTTAAAAGCTAACAGATTATTTTATTTACCCAATAGCAATCGGTATATAAATCGAGTAAAGTTACACCACTTAAGCTATACACTTAAGTGATTGAGTTGAGTGTGGGACTTAACTCAAAGGCCCTATCGGGCTAAAACCATTCGAATAAATAGTCTCTAGGATTAGATACTTGAACAATACGGACATTGAAATCATCGCCATGTTAACTGGCTTAATTATTTTGCATTGCTTATTTGCGCACAAAGTTTTTAAAACTGATGCCAAACTTCGCAGTAAGCAAAAATGTGTTTGGTGTTTCCTCAGCTTGTTATTAGGCCCCATAGGCTATTATGGGTACCAAGGGCTGATCCCCTTAGACAAACTGCCGCAGGACTAAGCCGTTAGGCTAAAGCTTATTTATAAATCAAAATCGATAATCACTTAAAAAAGCGCGATTCAATCGCGCTTTTTTATTCCCATTTCACCACTATAAATGGCTGTGGAGTAAAACCAGATCGTCCGGATCCTTTTTAATCACAGGTGCCTGCCCTTCGGCAAGGGCTTGTTTATAGCTTTGATTCATCTTGAGCGCGAGGTACATGTCTGGACGAATTAAAATGCCGCCCTCGCCTGCATGCATACCCGCCTGCTCAAACCAACCGAGCATCTGCCGTTTACGCCCCGCCAACACCAAACGAACCCCGCGCTTTTTCAGCACTTGATGGAGATCCGCCAGCATGGCCATTACACTCAAATCTAAATGGGTGAAACAAGGCACCGCATCGATGATAATGCAATCGACAGGCTCAGTTTCGCGGATAAACTTCTCCAATAAACGACGTTTAAAATAAGTGGCGTTAAAGTAAGTTAAGGGCGAATTAAAACGATACATAAAGACGCCTGGCACAGATTTCGCTTTACCCGAATCATCGACGCTACGAATCACCCCTTTATGATCCAGCCCTAATACCTGATCCGTCGGCCGCATCACGGTCGCTAAAAATTGGAATAAACCTAAAAGAACTGCCAGAGTAATGCCTGGGATAACACCAATAAACAGCACTGAAAACAAGGTAGTACAGGCCAAAAAGAAAGCTGAACGGTCGCGAACCCTTAAATTCCACAGCGCCTTTAAATCAATCAGCGAAAGAGAGGCAATCACCAACACCACCCCCAGCGCCGCACTTGGAATGTATTTTAGTGGCGCGGTAAAAAACAGTGCCACCAGCGCAATTAATACCGCCGCAATAATCGAGACTAACTGACTCTTACCACCATTGGCATCGTTGACCGCTGTACGCGAATCGGCGCCGCTCACTGCAAAGCCTTGGGAAATGGCCGAGGCAATGTTAGCAATCCCGAGTGCCCTAAACTCCTTATCGGCATCGATATCATAGCCATTTTTTGCCGCAAAACTGCGCGCGGTAAGCATCATACTCACAAAGCTCACCATCGCTAAGTTAAGTGCAGGCACCACCAGCTCTCGGGCAATCCCTATATCAAAGGCCGGCGCTTGAAAAGGCGGTAATCCAGAGGTTACCTCGCCCACAACACTAATCTCAAAACTGGTCAGATTAAACACCCAAACTAATATGGCCGCCACGGCCATCGCACACAAAGACGCAGGCCACTGCGGACGATAACGCTTAACCACGATATAAGTGACTAGGGTTACCATTCCCAACAATAATGTCGGCCAATGGGTCTGACTCAAGTAGGAAGGTGTCCCTTTCAAACGCTCGATAAGGTAACGCTCGTCAAAGGTAAAACCAAATATTTTTGAAAACTGTCCCACGATAATAGTGATAGCAACACCATTAAGGAGTCCCATTAAAATCGGTTTAGAGAGAAAGTCGGCGAGCACACCGAGGCGAAAACGGCTGGCAATTAAACACCAAAAGCCCGTCATGGCGGTCATGGTCATGACCAGTTGCCAATGTTTCATGCTATCGCCCGCCGCAAGTGGCGTGACTACAGCCGCGATGACGGCGCAGGTAGCAGCATCGGGCCCGACAATCAATTGTCTCGAGGTGCCAAACAAGGCGTACACCAACATAGGTAGCACACAGGAATAAAGTCCTACAGCAGCATTCACTCCGGTTAATTGGGCGTAAGCAATCGCGACAGGTAAGGCGACTGCGGCGACAGAAAGCCCCGCCCGCACATCATCGCGAAGCCATTGGCGCTCATACTGCAGCATCTGCGCCAGACCCGGCGTATAAGACACAAGACTTGGTAACCTCACGCAGTAACCTCCCTATTAAGACTTCCACGGCAGCCTATACATGCACGCTTGAGGTAATAAAGTATAACGAAGCTTAGGTAAGTTCCTAAAAGCTCAGCAACTAAAAAAGTCGCCCATATTAAGTTGCTTAAGGGCGAAAGCCAATCCTATACCGCGATGACATCGTTGAAAATTGTAAAGATGTTTCACAAAATGCAACACCAATGAGGGCTTGAACAGACCATAACACAATAAAAACGTAAGCTGCCAATGACTGGATGATAAAAATAAACACGCCAGAGCATGGCTCTGGCGTTAACGGTTTCGAGGCGCTAATTGATTACCCCCATTAGCACTTAGTATTGTCCCCAAAGCAAAGGATTAATGTTGCTTAAGTTGGTAGACACTGGTGGTGCCGCTCACTTCATTGCCAATAATCAGCAGCGGCCAACCCGATGGGCTGTTTTCAGCACTCACAAACTTCATTCCTTCAGGCCCTAAATCACCCGCTAAGGTTGCATCGCCAGTGACATCACCCGTATCGGTATCAATCACAAAATCTGCGTCAAAATCACGATTGACCACGTAATCGACAAAATGCACCGCAAATGGGTTAGTAATGTCGTAAATCATAAAGCCTGACGTTCGCTCCAAACCGATGAAGGCATAACGCTTTTGGCCAATCTGCCCTATCGCTAAGGCCTCTGGTTCGGGGCCTTTATCGTCGCTGCGACTGTCACCTTTGTTTTCTTCATTGTTATTATTGAAATTATCACCTAAGAGTGCTGCCGTGATACGTTCAAAATCGCTGCCACTGTCGAACACTTGCTGACCGTCGCGGGTCCAAATAGAGAAAGACCGCGCGCCGAAACCCACGATTCTGTCATAGTCGCCATCCTTATCATCATCGCCCATACTCGTAGTGACTTTAAGGCGGGCTAACTGGGTCTTATCCTTCGCTGCAGCGTATTGGGGGTGGTTAGGATCCAAGGTTAAATCCCCTGCACGAGCCTCTTCAGAAAAACCTTTATAATCGCGGGAATCGCCCTCATTCGCCGTCACAATAAAATCCATCTTGTTCCAGCTAAAGCTTGCCAAAGTGTCTGGCTGATACATGCCATACACACCTTCATAGCGGCGAAGATTAATGCCATCATCCTTATCGCTGGCATCAATTTTATTCACATCAAGACCGTAATCTTTAAATCCTAACGGTAAAATGCTTGTTACGGCTCCGTTTGCAATATCAATAATTGCGATAGCATTATTTTCCTGCAGGCTCACAAAGGCGCGGGCATTATCGGGACTGATGCTGATGTATTCAGGCTCTAAGTCCTGGGCAACACTCGCCATTGGGCCATTGATTTTAATGTCTTTGGTAATTTCGCTATGACGCGCCCCTCCAACATTAAAGTCTGTAAAGCCGATGATGGTCGCCGTAGCAGCAGGCTTTCCATCTTCAATCTTGATAAGTGCCACACTACCCTCAGGATCTAAGCTGTAATCCTGATTAGGCTCCCCTTCATTGGCGACAAGTAGATTCTTACCATCGTGGCTAAACACTAGATTATCGGGTAATGCACCCACCTCAATGGCGCCAATATACTCGGCGCCCTGCTCAGCATCTAACTGATAAAAGGCAACATATCCATTACGTTGAGTGTTATTTCCCGCACCATCGCCACGCTCGATGGCAGCGGCGAGTAAATTACCCGATACACTTACACTATTAACACTGCCCAAATTGGATATCGCCACATCCTTGGCGACATCAAGCTCTGCGACTTTCTCAAGGTTATTTAGACTCAAGGGATCACTTGCATTGCCGGCTGACGCCAAAACACTGCCATCGAGCACATCGACTTTGCCACTCACGGCATTGACAACAAAAATGCGGTTTGATGGACGATGGAATTCGACAATCTCAGCCGCACTTAAGCCGTAGACATGGGTTTGATGACGACCAATCAGTTCAGCACTCAACCCACCGGATACTAACTGGCAAAGATATTGGCTCTGTGTAATATCGATTTCATTTACATCGAGCACACCGTTTTGATTAGTGTCTAATCCCGTATCGATGCGACTCCCCCCTGCGGGGCAATTTTCATCACCGATAACCAATGCAGTCACATTGACTAACGAAGCAATGCCGTCGGCACCTTTTTCGCCGTTTTGACCATTCTGGCCATCATCTCCATCGCTACAGCCACTCAGTATTATCGTTGTGAGTAACGCTGCCAGTCCTAGGGGTTTTGTTTTCATCTTTTGTCCCAATGATTGAATGAGGTAAAGCCAAACAAACTAATGGGGATTTAATACGCTGCGATGAAAGTAACATGACAAGAAAATGACATTGGCAACTACATAACTGTTTACATTTTATCTCTAACCATAAGCTATTACAGGGTTAATCAAACATGAGTAAATTTAAAGTTACATAAAGTGGCTTGGCTAATTCGAGTAAGGAGATTACCATTCGCGGGCTAAATTCTTTTTCGAGGGGTGAGTATTGCATACTTCAACTTTGAGATTTCGCCCTATACTCCTTCAATATCCAGCTTGAAATCGTTAGATAGCCAATTGGCTGTTTTCGGCCTGCGCTAACACAATATTTTGCCACCCGAGGTAATAGTGGACTCACAATCGCAATCATCTGGCTCTGCTCAAGCACGTGCAATACCACGATTGGTTATGTTAATTCCAATGCTTGCAGCCATAGTGGCAATTACGCCCTTGGCTATCGACATGTATTTGCCTGCCATGTCGACCCTAGCAAAGAGTTTTAATAGCGACATCACCACCATTCAGCAATCCTTGAGTATTTATCTGGGCGGTTATGCCCTTGGTATGATGTGCTTTGGACCACTTGCCGATCGCATCGGTCGCAGACCTTTGGCGATCATAGGCTTATCGGGTTTCACTTTGGCCAGTTTTATGCTCGGGCTTGCCCAGCAAGTTGAAGTATTTTTAGGCCTAAGATTCCTACAAGCCTTTATTGGTGCCGCGGCAACCGTAGTGGTGCCGGGTTACATTAAAGAAGTCTACGGTGAAAATACCGCTAAGGGCATGTCTTATGTCAGTCTAATCATGATGTTAGCGCCACTACTTGCCCCGAGTATCGGCAGTTTAATCTTAACGCTCGGTGAATGGCATCTGATTTTCTTTATCCAGTCAGGTTACGCAGCCCTTCTACTCTGCCTAGTGCTGCTGTTTTTAAAAATGCCAAGTGATAAAGATAAAAGTAGCCGCAGCCAAAAATCCTTTCTTGGTGCCTATGGGACTGTGTTTACACGCCCAAATGTTAAACTTAATATCGCCAGCGGTGTACTGACCTCCTTTGCGTTTTTCTGTTACCTTACCGCCTCACCCTTTGTCTATATGGAAGTGTTTTCCTTAGATAAATCAATGTTTGCAGTGCTATTTAGTACCAACGTCGGGGCGCTAATGCTCGCCAATATCATCAATACTCGCATTGTGAGCCGTTTCGGTTCACTGCGTATGTTGCATGTGGCGACTTTTTGTGGGGCCATTGCCGCTTTTGGCCTGTTAACTGTCAATCTATTAGGCCTGAGTTACCATTTCACTGTGTTGATGCTCATTCCACTGATGGGCAGTTTGGGGATCATGTCGGTCAACGCCGATGCCATAGTGTTGATGAAATTTAAACAGGAAACGGGCACTGCCACTGCGGTAATTGGCACGCTACGTTTTGGCTGCGGCGCTATTGCAGGCCCCCTGCTCGCACTTTTTTACAATGGCACTGCCGTGCCCTTTTCGGCGCTAATGCTTACTGCCGTGCTGTTAGTTGGTGTTTGTCAGTTTAACCGTCCGACCCACAAGGCGAAACCCACTAGCTAGTTTGGAGCACACATCAAACCGCTTATTCATTTGTACGGCGCCATCGAGCCGTTTTTAATCTTTGAATTGCAATTAATTGAAAAATCCCTAATTCATATTTTATTCATCTCACCACTTCAGCACACAATCTGATTTACTCCGTCCAAATGATGAATTTCATTCATGTTAGTTATTTTTTACAAAAAACCCTTGATATGTGTTCTTTAATTTGAATATGATGATTTTCTGTTCATTGCAACAGTGGCTGCATCATAAAGGATGAACGCTTAAGCAAAGACTTAAGTCAGCTAGTGGAGCCTGAATTACCCTTCAGGCTTGTTTTTAGAGCGATTACCGTCGCTGTAACGAGATACTGTTTACCGTAACGGTACTATGCAATAGGAGTTACACATGGAGAAGTTATCCGGCGCCAGCATGATTGTGCGTTCCCTGATTGACGAAGGTGTTAAGCACATTTTTGGTTATCCTGGCGGCTCAGTTCTAGATATCTACGATGCCCTGCACTTAATCCCCGGTATTGAACACATTCTGGTACGTCACGAGCAAGCGGCCGTGCATATGGCCGATGGCTATGCCCGCGCTACAGGCAAAGTGGGCGTGGTGTTAGTGACCTCGGGCCCAGGTGCTACGAATGCCATCACAGGTATTGCCACCGCCTATATGGATTCAATCCCACTGGTTGTGCTCTCAGGCCAAGTACCGAGCAATCTTATCGGTAATGATGCCTTCCAAGAATGCGACATGATAGGGATCTCACGCCCGGTCGTGAAACACAGCTTTTTAGTCCAAGATCCGACTCAAATCCCCGAGATCATTAAAAAAGCCTTCTACATTGCTTCGACGGGTCGTCCAGGTCCTGTGGTAGTCGATTTACCTAAGGATTGCCTGAATCCTGCACTGCTGCACGATTACATTTACCCCGAATCCGTTAAGATGCGTTCCTACAATCCAACGACCATGGGACATAAGGGACAAATTCGCCGTGGTCTGCAGGCATTAATAGCCGCGAAAAAGCCCGTTCTTTATGTGGGTGGCGGCGCCATTATTTCGGGTTGTGAAAAGCAAATTCTCACCTTAGCCGAAAAGTTAAATATCCCTGTCGTCAGCACCTTAATGGGCTTAGGCGCTTTTCCTGGCACCCACAAAAACAGCTTAGGCATGCTCGGGATGCACGGTCGCTATGAGGCGAACATGACCATGCACAACTGCGATCTGATTTTCGGTATTGGTGTGCGCTTCGATGACCGCACCACCAATAACGTCGAAAAATACTGTCCTAATGCCACGATTTTGCATATCGATATCGACCCTTCATCGATTTCGAAAACCGTGCGTGTCGATATCCCGATTGTAGGTTCAGCCGATACTGTGCTCGACAGTATGCTAGTCCTACTCGAAGAGTCGAATGAAAAAAATGATGGGGAAGCGTTAGCGCAGTGGTGGCAGGATATCGATGGCTGGAAGGCACGCCAATGTTTAGCCTACGATAAAGAGGGGACTCGGATTAAACCGCAGCAAGTGATTGAAACCTTATACAAACTCACCAATGGCGATGCCTATGTAGCCTCCGATGTGGGTCAACACCAAATGTTTGCCGCGCTCTATTATCCCTTCGATAAGCCGCGCCGCTGGATTAACTCGGGCGGCCTTGGCACCATGGGCTTTGGTTTGCCCGCAGCAATGGGCGTAAAAATGGCAATGCCGAATGAGACCGTTGTCTGTGTGACAGGCGATGGCTCCATTCAAATGAACATTCAAGAGCTTTCGACCGCGCTGCAATACGACACACCGGTTAAAATCATCAACTTAAACAACCGTTTCCTCGGCATGGTGAAACAGTGGCAGGACATGATTTATTCGGGTCGCCATTCCCACTCCTATATGGATTCTGTGCCTAATTTTGCCAAAATTGCCGAGGCCTACGGCCATGTCGGCATGACGATTAGCGATCCCGCAGAGCTTGAAACTAAGATGGCCGAAGCCCTCGCCATGAAGGATAGACTGGTGTTTATCGACATTATGGTGGATGAAACTGAGCACGTTTATCCTATGCTCATTCGCGGCGGCGCGATGAACGAAATGTGGTTAAGCAAAACGGAGAAATGCTAATGCGTCGAATCATATCCCTATTATTGGAAAACCAATCCGGCGCTCTTTCCCGTGTCGTAGGCCTGTTTTCCCAGCGCGGTTATAACATTGAAAGTTTAACTGTTGCCCCAACCGATGATCATACCCTATCGCGCCTCAACATTACCGTAGTGGCCGATGAAATGATCCTCGAGCAAATTGAAAAGCAGCTTCATAAGCTTATTGATGTGCTCAAAGTGTCAAACATCACTGAATCTGCCTATATCGAGCGTGAATTAGCGCTCGTGAAGGTAAAAGCCCAAGGTGAAATGCGGGAAGAAATTAAACGTACTGCGGATATTTTCCGTGGCCAAATCGTAGATGTCACCGCCAATCTTTATACCATTCAGCTGGTTGGCACGACAGAAAAACTCGATGCCTTTATCAACTCCATGGGGGAGGTGACCAAAGTCATTGAGGTTTCCCGCTCGGGTGTTGTGGGCCTTGCCCGCGGTGAAAAGGCAATGCGAGCCTGATCTATTTTGAGTTTCAAAATACTAAGGGGAGCAATTAGCTCCCCTTTTTCATTCACTTAACTCTCCATCACTGCCTACTTAGCTTTTATCAAACAAATTCATATAGCTAAGTCAATTGGCCCGTAATTAAGATTGGCTGTCTAAGATACGTGATGTGGTAATTTCAATCTTACGCGGTTTTAAGGCTTCTGGGATTTCACGCACTAGATCGATATTCAAAAGGCCATTTTCTAGGTTGGCCCCCAGTACAGTTACATAGTCGGCGAGCTGGAAGGTACGCTCAAAACCGCGCTCGGCAATGCCTTGATACAGATATTGGCGCTCAGATTGATTTTCAGCTTTATCGCCTTTGACTAAGAGTTTTTCACCTTCACTGCTGATCTCAAGTTCTTCCATCGAAAATCCAGCAACCGCCATCGTGATGCGGTAACGATTCTCGCCGAGGAGCTCAATATTGTAGGGAGGATAACCTGAGTTGCCGTTATTGGCGGCGGCGCGCTCAGCCATTTGGGCTAAACGATCAAAACCAATGGCACTGCGGTAAAGTGGGGCTAAATCATAGTTACGGTCAAAATTACGCATATTCATATCCTTGTCTTAAGCAATATGGGAAATTGGCAGACTGACTTTCTCTTTGACGGTGTTAAATGACTGTCTGAATACGGCATTTAAACCTGTCTGTCGCCAAAATTAACTTCTGTCCTAGCGGCACAGAATCGATTGGGATCCTCATCGAGCGATCCTGAAATAGATATAAGGATGGGGAAATCAGATTTCAAGGAAGGTTTTTAAAATTTTTTAAACTGAGTTAAATCTTAATAAAATTAATGTGTTAGATATTCAGCTTCATTCATTAATCATAAATATTGAAATCGCAGCCAATAAAAAAGGAGCCCTTAGGCTCCCTTTTAATGACCTCATACTCGGATTAGCGAGTACGTGGGCACAGTTCTTCAGCGCTGAAGAAGTAAGCAATTTCGCGAGCAGCTGATTCTAACGCGTCAGAACCGTGAGCAGCGTTTTCGTCAATGCTTTCAGCGAAATCAGCACGGATAGTACCAGGAGCAGCTTGAGCTGGGTTAGTCGCACCTAAAATTTCGCGGTGAGCTAAAACAGCGTTTTCGCCTTCTAATACTTGAACCATGATTGGGCCAGAAGTCATGAATGCAACTAATGCACCAAAGAAACCACGCTCGCTGTGCTCAGCGTAGAAGCCTTCAGCTTGTTCTTTAGTCAGGTGTAACATTTTAGCTGCAACGATCTTCAGACCAGCAGTTTCAAAACGGTTGTAGATTGCACCGATGTGGTTTTTAGCAACTGCATCAGGCTTAATGATAGAAAATGTGCGTTCGATCGCCATAACAAGCTTCCTTTGTCAGCTAGTTTGAAAAATTCGCGCGGATTATACGAAATTTAAAATCTAAATCCTATCTCTATTGCAAATTAGTCTGCGATATTGCACACATTGGCTGGATTTATAAGCAGTTTTAGTTAGCAAAAAATCACCAGTACCGCGTATTTTACGGTACTGGTCAATCAATTTGATTAATCCACCTTGAGCGAGCACACCGCTAGGTGGAATGTCTTGGGTTTATTTTTTGTTTTTGGCCCAAATCCCTACCCAAACAACCAGTAACACTAAAACCATAGCTGGGGCAAAATCTAACAAATGATGGAATAATCCCACACCGCCGTGTCCAGAATGTGCCCAGACGAGTGAGGGTAATAAGCAACTCATTAGCGCAAACAAAAGTTTCATGGCAACGTCCTTGCATACTGTGAATAACATTAAGCCCGTAAATGCTTAAAGACTGAATAACAAGGTACGTGAATTGAGTATGGGGGAATTGATAAGGATCAACTAACAACATCAATCCCCAAGAAAGCGGGTTAAAATGTGATGATTATCACAGAATTTGACATCAAAGATAAGGTGATAGATAACTGTTTCAGTTTATTTTTCTTCAATCCAGCATTGCTGAATCGCTTCTAAAATCCGCTCATTACAGTGTTTAGGATCATCGTCAAAATCCTCCAACGCCAACACCCATTCGTAGAGTTCGGTAAAATGCAGCTTGTGGGGATCCACATCTGAGTGTTCTTCTAACAGCTCTAGGGCAATATCTAAGGAATCTATCCACTTAAGCGTCATTACCATCCCCTTTAAGGACAATCAACTGCATCAAATGAATAGAGTTTAGTCCATTACTGGCGATGCGTTTAGGCACCGCCAATAATGATAACTCAGTCACTGAAGTATCAGTCCTAGGAAAGTTTAAGCCTGAATGACCTTTTTCGCCTTGGCGGCATTTTTCTCGACGAACTCGATAATCGCACCCGCCACATCCTTAGCGGTTGCCCCTTCAATGCCCTCAAGACCTGGCGAAGAGTTGACTTCCATCACCACAGGGCCATGGTTTGAGCGCAGTAAATCCACACCCGCCACATTTAAACCCATGGTTTTCGCAGCGCGAATGGCAACTGAGCGCTCCTCTGGCGTGAGTTTGACCAAACTCGCCGTACCGCCGCGGTGGAGGTTAGAGCGAAACTCACCCGGCATTGCTTGGCGTTTCATCGCAGCAATCACCTTATCACCGAGCACAAAACAGCGAATGTCCGCACCATTGGCTTCTTTAATGTATTCCTGCACCATGATGTTGGCTTTAAGCCCCATAAAGGCTTCAATCACGCTTTCGGCCGCTTTGCGGGTTTCAGCCAGCACTACACCAATCCCCTGGGTGCCCTCAAGCAGTTTAATCACTAGCGGCGCGCCGCCGACCATATCAATCAAATCGGGTATATCGCTCGGTTTATTGGCAAAACCGGTAATAGGTAAACCAATACCGCGGCGAGACATTAACTGCATCGAGCGCAGTTTATCGCGGGAGCGGGAAATGCCGACAGAATCATTGAGCGCATACACGCCCATCATTTCGAATTGACGTAGCACCGCTGAGCCATAAAAAGTAATCGATGCGCCGATACGCGGTATAACCGCATCGAATGCCGGTAATTCTTCACCGCCAATATGAATGCTCGACTGACGCATATTGATGTTCATGTAGCATTCTAGCGGGTTGATCACTTGTACTTCGTGACCACGTAATGTCGCAGCCTCAACGATTCGCTTAGTTGAATACAGCTCTGGCCCTTGCGATAGGATCGCGATTCTCATTTTGGTCTCCGACAACCATTTTCATTTTGAGCGCATAATACGCCGGATAAGGGATAAATCAATCGCGGCGAATAGCACTTGGATATTTGCTATGCGCCAGAAATCAAAAACCAGTCACGAGGACTGGTTTTTGGTGATATAGCAAGCGTAAATCAATTAGCCTTCGCTTACCATATTCACTGTGTATTTAGGGATCTCAATCACGAGATCGCAATCCACTACTTTAGCCTGGCACGACAGACGGCTCTCAGGCTCAAGACCCCATGCCTTATCGAGCATGTCATCTTCGAGTTCATCGCTTGGTTCTAACTCGTCAAAACCTTCGCGCACGATACAGTGGCAAGTGGTACATGCACAGGATTTTTCACAGGCATGCTCAATATCGATACCGTTACGCAGCGCGACATCGAGAATGGTTTCACCAACCTTGGCTTCCAACACGGCGCCATCTGGACATAATTCCGCGTGGGGAAGAAAGACTAACTGGGGCATCACATCACCTATATGTTGTCGATTGACTGACCCTTAAAGGCCACTCGAATAGAATTGTCCATACGTTTAGCGGCGAAATCCTGAGTTTGTTCATCAAGGACTTCAATCGCCTTTTTAATTGCATCGGCATCATCGCCGCTCGCGGTTTGTGCAAGCGCGGCCATATGGACCTCAATTTGCGCACGCTCATTACTTGTCAGTAACTCGCCATCTTTTGTAAGTGCCGCATTTAATGACTCAAGTACCCTCGCCGCTTCAACTTGCTGCTCAGCAAGCATACGACGGGTAATATCATCCTTGGCATGTTTCATCGAATCCTTCAGCATAGTTGCGATTTCGGTATCCGATAAACCAAATGACGGCTTCACTTGAATGCTTGATTGCACGCCAGTGGATTTCTCCATCGCGGTCACGCTCAAAAGACCGTCGGCATCCACTTGGAAGGTCACGCGAATATGCGCAGCACCTGCCGCTAAAGGCGGAATACCTTTTAACGTAAAGCGTGCAAGCGAGCGGCAATCGTCCACTAATTCACGTTCACCCTGCACAACGTGAAAGGCCATCGCCGTTTGACCATCTTTGAAAGTGGTAAATTCTTGGGCGCGGGCCACAGGGATCGTGGTATTGCGAGAAACAACCTTCTCAACCAAACCGCCCATGGTTTCGATCCCTAAGGAAAGTGGGATCACATCGAGCAGTAATAATTCAGATTCGGGCTTATTACCGACCAAAATATCGGCTTGGATAGCCGCACCAATTGCAACCACACGGTCTGGATCGATTGAGGTTAATGGCGCCTTACCAAAGAAGGCTTCAACCTGTTCACGCACTAACGGCACACGAGTAGAACCACCTACCATGACAGTTTCGAGGACTTCATCAGAGCTTACACCCGCATCACGCAGGGTACGGCGACAGCTGGCAATGGTTTTCTTGACCAGTGCCGCGATTAATTCATTAAACTCGGCCTTTGTGACCGCATGCGTCAACACTGTACCATCGGCAAGTGTGATACGCGCCTGCGTTTCACTCGCATCTGTTAAGGCTTCTTTTACGCGGCGCGCTTCGATCAGTAACTTGCGAGCAGTTTGGGCATCCACATCGGCTAATTGCCATTTTTGCTGCAAATGCGCCTGTAATAGATGATCGAAGTCATCGCCACCTAAGGCCGAATCACCGCCCGTGGCTAACACTTCAAAGACTCCGCGGTTTAAACGCAAAATAGAAATATCGAAGGTGCCACCACCTAAATCGTAAATGGCAATCACCCCCTCTTGCTTAGTGTCTAACCCATAGGCAATAGCCGCTGCAGTCGGCTCGTTTAAGAGGCGCAGCACTTTAACACCAAGTAATGCAGCTGCATCCTTAGTACCCTGACGCTGCGCATCATCAAAATACGCAGGTACCGTAATCACCACGCCCTGTAAGTCGCCACCTAATGTTTTTTCAGCACGTTCAATAAGCGGACGCAGAATTTCGGCAGACACTTGCACCGGATTGACTTGCCCCTGCGGGGTGACAAACAGTGGCAAACCATTTTCACTGGCTTCAAACTGATACGGGAAAGATTGCTCGCCTGACTGAACGTCAGCAAGGCTGCGGCCCATGAAACGCTTAACTGAAACGATGGTATTTTGTGGATCGATAGCCGAACTCAAGGCCGCCACATTGCCCACTTCAATGCTGTCAGCGGTATAACGCACAATCGATGGCAATGAATGTTCACCCTGCTCATCGGGCAAAGTGGAGGTCACGCCACTGCGCACAGCGGCGACGAGGGAGTTAGTAGTACCTAAATCGATACCTACGGCAAGTCTATGTTGGTGCGGCGCGGCGCTTTGTCCGGGCTCAGCAATCTGCAAAAGGGCCATATTTATCCAACTTGATAGGGCCAACTCAAGCCAAAGAGTTGGCTAAATAACTGCAACGGGAAAATTAATCTAACAGAGCGTCTTCGACACGCGTCAGCTCATCGTGTAATTTTGCCATAAATTTTAGCTTGCGTACTTGATCTGCCGCTAACAAGGCATCTTCATTTGTGCCACTGCTTAATTGGGCGGTCAGAAGTTTGGTCAACTTAGCCCGGAAATCGGCAAAGGAATCATAAAGCTCATCGATGCTCTCTTGAGGAGAGTCACTATGACGGATATCTTCAAGGGCTTCGCGCCATTCCATCTGCTGCATTAAAAATGCAGTGTCTTTAACCGTGGTAGTCTCGTGACTTAAATCGATACCACGCAGTGCTAGCATATGCTCGGCTCGGCGAATGGGATCCTTTAAGGTTTGATATCCGTCATTGACCTGAGCGGTACGCTGAACCGATAACAAACGCTGTTGCTCAGTGTCATTGGCAAATTTATCGGGGTGAACCGCACGTTGCAGTTCGCGGTAGCGTTCTGCAAGCACTGCGGTGTCAATATCGAAGGCAGGGGGAAACTTAAACAGCTCGAAATAATTCATGCGTCACTTCGGCAATTAGACGGTGAAACTCTCACCGCAACCGCACTCACCTTTTGCGTTAGGATTGTTAAATTGGAAACCTTCATTCAGGCCCTCTTTAACAAAATCCAGCTCGATACCTTGGAGATAGATAAAGCTCTTTGCATCGATGATGATGTTTACACCGTCGATCTCATAGACTTCATCGTCATCGTTTAGGACATCAACAAACTCAAGCACATAAGCCATACCAGAACAACCAGACGTCTTAAGACCGAGGCGAAGGCCAATGCCCTTGCCTCGATTTGCTAAGAATGATCTGACGCGTTCAGTTGCCGCTGGGGTCATTGTAATCGCCATCTTAACTCCAGATGTTACTTAGCTTGCTTGGCTTTGTACTCGTCAATAGCTGCTTTAATGGCATCTTCTGCTAGGATTGAGCAGTGGATTTTCACCGGTGGCAAGGCTAATTCTTCAGCGATATCGGTGTTCTTGATAGCCGCTGCTTGTTCGATGGTTTTACCCTTCACCCACTCAGTCACTAGTGAGCTTGATGCGATGGCACTACCACAACCGTAGGTTTTGAATTTAGCGTCTTCGATGATGCCGTCTGCACCGATTTTCAGCTGTAACTTCATCACGTCGCCACAGGCGGGTGCACCCACCATACCGGTCACTACTGAAGGGTCGTTTTTATCGAAAGAACCAACGTTGCGTGGGTTCTCGTAATGATCAATTACTTTTTCACTGTAAGCCATGGTACTGCTCCAAAATTATCTATTGAAAATGGTTGATTAATGATGGGCCCATTGAACCTGATTCAGGTCGATGCCATCTTTGAACATCTCCCACAATGGAGACATTTCTCTTAATTTATCAATAGATTGTGTAATAGTTTCGATAGCGTGATCGATTTCTTCTTCTGTCGTGAAACGGCCGATTGAGAAACGGATTGAGCTATGTGCCATTTCATCATTCAGACCTAATGCACGTAATACGTAGCTAGGCTCAAGACTGGCTGAAGTACAGGCAGAGCCCGATGAAACCGCTAAATCTTTTAATGCCATCATCAGAGACTCACCTTCAACATAGTTGAAGCTAACGTTGAGGCTACCGCTCACACGATGAGTCATGTCACCATTCACGTAGGTCTCTTCGATGTGTTTGATGCCATTCCATAACTTGTCACGTAGCTGAGCGATACGTGCGTTATCGGTTTCCATGTCAGCCTTTGCAATCGCAGCAGCTTCACCTAAACCCACGATTTGGTGAGTCGGCAACGTACCACTGCGCATACCACGCTCATGACCACCACCGTGCATTTGCGACTCGAGGCGGATACGCGGTTTACGGCGAACATACAGGGCACCGATGCCTTTAGGGCCATACATTTTGTGGCCAGAGATAGAAATCAAGTCAACCTTAGTAGTTTGCACGTCGATAGGTAATTTACCCGCGCTTTGGGCAGCATCCATATGGAAGATAATACCTTTAGAACGGCATAACTCACCGATAGCGTCCACATCATGGATCACACCGATTTCGTTGTTCACATGCATAATGCTCACAAGGATTGTGTCATCACGCATCGCCGCTTCTAAACGTTCCATCGGAATAATGCCGTTTGATTCTGGCTCTAAATAAGTGACTTCAAAACCTTCACGCTCAAGTTGGCGACAGGTGTCGAGAACCGCTTTATGTTCGGTTTTGCTGGTGATGATGTGCTTGCCTTTCTTATTGTAGAAATGCGCTACACCTTTGATTGCTAGGTTGTTTGACTCGGTCGCGCCAGAAGTAAACACGATTTCACGGTGATCTGCATTGATAAGCTCTGCCACTTGGCTACGGGCCACATCGACGGCTTCTTCAGCCTGCCAACCGTAACGGTGAGAACGTGACGCAGGGTTACCAAAGATGCCGTCCATCGTCATGTATTGGAACATCTTATCTGCGACACGTGGGTCAACAGGCGTGGTGGCGGCATAATCTAAATAGATAGGAAGCTTCATAACACACTCCGTACTTCGCAGTCTCTGCCGAGGCTACATACAACGTACAAATAATAAATTTTATCGTATAACAAAGAGCTTATAAGCTGACTCTTTGTTCCTTTTGCATTGAGTCTTGCTTCAGCGAGATAAATTGCACATCTCGTTTCTGCATTAAGCCCGCAAGACTGATACCGTCTAAAAAATCAGAAATTTGTTTGCTTAAGTCGCCCCATAGCGAGTGCGTTAAGCAGCGAGTTCCACTCTGGCAATTACCTAATCCTTGGCAACGAGTCGCATCAACAGACTCGTCTACGGCATGAACGACCATGCCAACTGAAATATCATTAGCTTCGAGCCCTAAGCGGTAACCACCACCTGGACCACGCACACTAGCAACGAGGCCGTGCTTTCTTAACTTTGCGAAGAGTTGTTCCAGATAGGAAAGCGAAATCCCTTGTCTTTCAGAGATATCCGCTAAGGGAACCGGTCCCGAAGCCGAGTGGATAGCCACATCGAGCATTGCGGTTACTGCATAACGACCTTTAGATGTAAGTTTCATAACTACCAAATGCTCCCAAACAGGTATGTGGTTATTTCATCATACCCGAGTAAAATGGTCAACTATAAATCCTACTGATTTGCTCAAGTATTGCCTTACTTCGCCTGACAATACCCTTTCATCTTGGTGGGGTATTTAACCTTTTTCTGCCCTAAGATTCAATGCCAATGCCGCAATTAATCGGCCAAATCCCATCTATATCGAGATCTAGCGCACTATCTGGTAATCAATGAAGATGAACGATGTCAACGATGCTCAAAAGCTAGGCATAATTGGCATGTTCATAGGGAAATTAACCGATTGTCTCTATCAAAAAACACTAGAAGGAGTGGACATTAATCAAATGACCACTCCTTTTCACTAGCTAGATTTTAGGCTCAAAGCCATCATCCACATTTTGGCGTTTATCAGCAGCGGCTTTTTCAACATCATTAAACTCACCGATATCAAGCTCGGGTAAGCGCTCAGTGCAAACATCACCACCCATTCGTTGAATCGCCTGACACATTTCCTGCACCTTAGAATCCATTAAGTGCATATGATCCAGCATCTGACCGATAGCATTCGCAACAGGGTCTGGGTTATCCGGCGAAACTGCATAGGCATCAAAGCCATACTTTTTCGCCATCGCAGTACGGCGCTCGGTTTTTTCCTTCGACTGTGGTGAGGGCGTTGTCACCACGCGGCCAGGGATCCCAACCACCGTGGTGTCTTTAGGCACATCTTTTACGACAACAGAATTTGACCCGACACGCGCACCATCGTGCATGGTAATCGGACCTAAGATTTTTGCCCCAGCTCCCACAACCACGTTATTGCATAATGTTGGGTGACGCTTACCCGCCTGCCACGTTGTACCCCCTAAGGTTACACCGTGATAAAGCGTACAATCATCGCCAATTTCTGCGGTTTCCCCGATAACCACGCCCATGCCATGGTCGATAAAGAAACGATCGCCAATGGTCGCGCCAGGGTGAATTTCTACCCCAGTTAACCAGCGCGAAAAGGTTGATAAACAACGGGCTGTTAAACGCCAATCAGCTTTCCACAGCTTATGACTTATCCGGTGAAGCCAAATGGCATGCATCCCAGGATAGTTCACCAGGATCTCAAAGGCGTTTCGCGCCGCTGGATCGCGGTGATAAATAGACTCAATATCTTCTTTCAGCCTAGCAATCACACCCATATTCAATCCTTCGCAATGACCAATAATTTACTAAACAGAATTTAGCTATTGTTCTTTTTTATCAACGACTTTTTCAACTATTTTGTCAACGGATGTCAAAATACCACGCAGAATATTCATCTCTTGGCTTTCAACACGCGCTCGGCTGAAAAGGCGGCGCAGTTTTGTCATCACCTGACCTGGATGATTTTTAATGATAAATCCAGTTGAAGACAGCGTGCTTTCTAAGTGAACGAAGAAACGCTCTAAATCAGTCGCTAATGGGTACTCTTCCACTTCCTGTGGCTGCTCAGTTTGCGCTAAATGGGCTACGCGGGTTTCATAACAAATAATCTGCACAGCCTGAGCAAGGTTTAGCGAACTGTATTCAGGGTTAGCAGGGATGGCCACATGGTAGGTGCATTGCTGCAACTCTTCATTGGAAAGCCCATGATTTTCACGGCCAAATACGATGGCAACGGGGCCTTTTAAGCCTTCGGTCACTAATTTTTGTCCGGCTTCACGGGGATCCAGCATTGGCCAGTCTAAGGTACGGCTACGGGCACTGGTCGCAATCACTAAACTGCAATCGGCAATCGCATCGCTTAAGGAGTCAACTTTGACCACATGTTTTAAAATATCAGAGGCACCTGCGGCCAACGCAATGGATTGACCATCAACTTCACATCTTGGCTCAGCCAGATAAAGGGTCGATAACCCCATGGTTTTCATCGCTCTGGCAGTCGAGCCAATATTGCCGGGGTGCGATGTCCCCACTAAAATCACACGAATATTACTTAGCATGAAAAGACTTAATTTAATTCATAAAACACAGGGAGTGAATACTATCACAGGCGTCGCTGAATGCTTATATGAAAATCTGCATTTGATATAATCTGCGATTCGAGTATAATTACGCCCGCTATTTTTAACGTTCTTTAACATCCAGGGGATTGCAATGCATCCGATGCTGACGATTGCTGTTCGCGCTGCCCGCGCGGCCGGCCAAACTATTATGCGCGCCTATACAGAACTTGACCGTGTTGAGGTCAGTCCAAAAGGTATCAATGATTTTGTTACCAGTGTAGATAAGGAAGCAGAAGCGGCTATCATTTACCAAATTCGCAAATCTTACCCAGATCACACTATCGTGGGTGAAGAGAAAGGCGAAAACCGCGGTGAAAATAAAGATTATATCTGGATAGTTGATCCTCTGGATGGCACTAACAACTTCGTTAGAGGCATCCCCCACTTCGCGGTTTCTATCGCGCTACAGTACAAAGGCAAAACTGAAGTTGCCGTTGTTTACGATCCTGTACGTGAAGAACTGTTCAGCGCCGTTCGTGGTAAAGGCGCTAAGTTAAACGATTTCCGTCTCCGTGTGACCAATGTTACCGAACTGACATCAACCATTATCGGTACGGGTTTCCCATTCAAGTCTCGTCAACATACTGAGAGCTACTTAGCCATTTTCGGTGAAGTGTTCGGTCAATGTTCTGATCTGCGTCGTGCGGGTTCTGCAGCATTGGATTTAGCCTACGTTGCTGCTGGCCGTATGGACGGTTTCTTCGAATTAGGTTTAAAACCTTGGGACATTGCAGCAGGCGACTTAATCTGCCGTGAAGCAGGCGGTACTGTTACCGACTTTACTGGCGGTCATAATTACCTGATTTCAGGTAACATCGTTGCCGGTGCCCCTAAAGTAACTTCTGAGTTAGTGAAAATCATGCGTCCTTTACTGAACGAAGGTTTAAAGCGCTAATCTGAGCGATAACTCGCTAAATACAAGTTAAACATTGAAAAGGCCAGTGATAGTTAACTATCACTGGCCTTTGTTTTATCTCAGCTTCACACACTTAGCAAATAGTGGATTATCGCCCCGCTAATGCCTGAGCTGGCCCTATTTGACTTGCCTTCCACGCGGGATACAGTGTAGCAATAAGGCTCATCACAAAGGCTGTCACTATCACTAAGATGGCGTCCGTTATATGTAGCTCTGAAGGCAGAAAATCCACAAAATATACATCGGCGGATAGTAACTCAATACCAAATAATTGCTCGATGTAGCGGGCAATATTGCTTAAATTAAGTGCCAGTAAAATACCAAAACCGCCACCTAATAAGCAGCCCAATAAACCATTAAGCGCGCCCTGCACCATAAAAATGCCCATAATCGCGACGCGGCTTAAGCCCATGGTCATTAAAATCGCAATCTCACTCGCCTTATCACGCACGGCCATCACTAAGGTCGAGACAATATTAAAGCAAGCAACCCCAATCACCAGCACTAATACTAAGTACATCAAAGTACGCACTAGCTGAATATCCTGATATAAGTGGCCTTGGGTGCGAGTCCAATCACTGATATAGACCGACTGTTTTAGGGCATAACCCAGTTCACGGATTTTAGCGGGGGCATCAAACACTTGCGCCACACTAATACGAACCCCACTAACGCCATCTTTCAGATTCAAAATATCTGCTGCATAGCGCATCGGAATATAGGCCGTTGTGAGTTCTAATTCACCGCCAAGGTTGTATACACCTGACACGACAAAACGGTGACTTTTAGCGGCACGTAAATCCCCTGCTTGCTCAGGATCCAGATTCTGCACATAGAGCGACAGTGTATCGCCCACCTCGAGTCCCAGTTTGTTAAGTAGCGTCTTACCAAGGACGATATGGTTTTCATCCTCACTTAAGCTCTGCCAACTTTCTTCGCTCATAAATTGCGATAATGTTGAGACTTTGGCTTCTTGTTCAGGATCGATACCCACCACCGCAAGGCCCTGAAATCCTCCGGGCTTTTGAACTAGACCCTGCATTTTAATAAAGGGCGCGGCGGCATTAATGCCTTCAATCTGCTTAGCAATGCCTTCAACCTCAAGCCAATCGGCAATCGGCTCATTCACCCCGACCACATCAGCCTGTGAAATCACCCCTAAAAGCCGCTGCTCAAGCTCACGCTCAAAACCGTTCATCGCCGATAAGACCACAATCAGCACGGCAACACCCAACGCTATCCCCGCCGTCGATGCAAAGGAGATAAAGCTGATAAAACTATTGGATTGTCTTGCGCGGTAAAAACGCCAACCAATGGAAAGTGCTAACGGTCCTTTCATAGGGCGGCATCCGCAGCGACTTGTAGGAAGCCGTTTTTCATCGTCAGTTGTCTGTCCATGCGCGCGGCAAGTTTGGGATCGTGGGTAACCACCACAAAGGCCGTTCCCAATTGATTGGCTAATTCACGAATAAGCTCATACACGGCTTCACCGCTATTAGCATCGAGGTTTCCCGTTGGTTCGTCGGCCAATACCAGCTTGGGTTTATTGATCAGTGCTCGGGCAATGGCCACACGTTGGCGTTCGCCGCCCGACATCTCGGCAGGAATATGTGCCAAGCGGTGTGAAAGCCCGACACGCGCTAACAAAACTTTGGCATCGGCTAATACCTGTTTGCGATCTTTTCCTTGAATAAAACCAGGCATTGCGACGTTTTCAAGGGCGGTGAATTCCGGCAACAGATGATGGAATTGATAAATAAAGCCTAAATCCTGATTACGAATTTGTGCCTGACGGGCACTGCTGACCTGATAAAGGTCTTCACCCTGTAGAAACACTTTGCCTTCACTGGGTTTATCTAAGGTCCCCATAATGTGCAGTAAGGTACTCTTACCCGAGCCTGATGTTCCCACAATTGCCAACTGCTCGCCCTTAAACACCTGTAAATCCACATTGGATAACACTTGGGTCGTCACGGCGCCGTCGTGATAACTTTTACTTACCGCCTGTACTTGCAGTAATACGTCTTGCATTGAGACTCTCTCTATCAATTCTGATGTTTGTGAGTGGCGGGCACTCAACTATTCGTAACTTTTGTCACTCAGGCTTAATCGCAAAATAAAACCACTAAAGATAAATCACTATCAATTAGTCACTCTTTTTAACTATTCGTAACGCAACGCTTCGGCAGGCTGCACTCTGGCAGCGCGAAGTGCGGGATACAATGTCGCAAGCAGTGTTACCACTAAGGTGCCGATGATAATCATCGACAGCTGTGCTAATTCCAGTTTGACTGGTAACACTTGCCCTGCCCCGAGAATTGAAATCCCAAGGGATGACATAATCCCATTTAAATTCAGGGTTAGGCCGATACCCACCACAAGTCCAAGCACTAGGCCTAAAATGGCATTGAGTGAGCCCTGCACCACAAAAATCCCCATCACAGAATAAGTTCGTAGGCCTTGGGTTTTTAACACAGCTACGTCCGTGGTTTTATCGACCACCATCATCACCAGCGCCGACACAATATTAAAGGCGGCTACGGCAACAATCAGGCTCAACATCAGCGACATCATGTTCTTTTCCATCTTCACCGCGCTAAAAAGATGACCATAGGTATCGCGCCAGTCACTGGTATGCACCTTCATACCCTGCTCGGTAAAAATCTTCTGCACTGAATTTGCAAGCATCGGCGCGCTAAAGGGATCGTCTAAATAAACTCTAAGCTGATCAATCTCATCACTCTTTTGGCGCATTAACCGCCTTGCGTCTTGGTAATGGATATATGCCACAGCGCCATCGACCTGTGAGCCCATCTCAAAAATCCCCGATACCACAAATTTACGTTGACTCGGCACTGGGCCGAGTGGCGAATACACCACGCCATCGCCACTTAATAACCTTATGGTGTCACCCGGGGAGACTTTAAGGACTCGCGCCAATTCCGCCCCGAGAATAATACGGTACTGGCCGCTTTCGAGTTCATTAAATGCCCCCGAATAGGTGTGCTCTGCAACGGAAGATAAATGCGCAACTAACTCAGGAAACACGCCATACACTTGCACGGCGCGAATATTCGCGACCGATTGCACCATAGCTTGGGTGGTCACACTTGGCGCCACGCCTTGTACGCCGTTTAAGGCAGTGAGGGATTTAGCCTGAACTTTCCAATCCGCAAAAGGCACGTCGCTATAGACAGTTAACTGGGGAACCGCACCTAAAATCCGTTGTTTTAGCTGACCTTCGAGGCCATTCATCACCGAACTGACCACAATCAGCGCAGCCACACCTAAAAAAATCCCGGAAACGGCAAAAAGGGTAATAAAGGAAGCAAATGCGTTTGCTTTTCTGGCCCGCCAATAACGGTAACCAACGTAGAAAGGAAATCGAAGATCCATTGAAAGAGGGCTGCGTCCTGTGTACTGAACTTGCTAAATCATTAAGATGGGCACGATAATAGGGCTTTGAGACCTATAAATAAAGAGGCAAGCCTTGTTCAACGACAGCAATCCGTATTTTAGTGTGCCTCATACCTTCACGGCCTATCTTAGCCTTTGGGACGAAAATCAAGCGATTCCCAGTGAAACTGTCTTAAGATCAATGCAATCCCTAGGGTTACAGCTCTTAAGCGAGGTCAAAGCACTGGAGGCCAATTGTCTGCTGCAACTACGTAACTTGGACAACGAAGCTAAGGTGGTCGTCGACTTCTTAAAACTGCAATCCCGCAAGGTCGATTTAGTGCTTCAGCACGTACTCGAAAAGGAAACCCAAGAAGGCGAAAAATACACCGGCAGTCAATTTGGTGGTAGTGGCATTCGGATCATCAGTGATACCCCCATGGCACTTAACCAAACCTATAAAGTCACCCTCTTTATTCACGATGAACTGGTGGCGATTCTCTGTTTTGCCCAAGTGACTGCCTGCCAACCCGCCCCACAGGATCAACAATACCAGATCGATTTAAGCTTTAACCAAATTTTGGAGTCAGATGTCGAGCAGCTAGTAAAGGCAAGCCTTAATGTACAACAGCAACAGTTAAAACGCCGCAAACAAGCTAGGGACGAGCAGCAATCCTCCTGAGTTTTCACTGGCACCTAGGCGCTCAAGTCACTACAATGATTGCAATTCTTTGTAACCAAAACAGTTTATTCTAGCCAATGACGCACATTTCAGCCCTCACGCCGCCCGTGGTAAAAAATGGCAATCAGATGCAAACCCTGTCCTGTATTCCTGGGGTTAGCCAAGCCATCACCCTCGCAAGCCTTATTAAGCAGCATTCAGGTACCACACTCATTGTCACTAGCGATACCCCAAGTGCCTTAACGATAGAATCTGAGCTGAATTACTTACTCGCCAAAACAGCGATTAAGGTGCGGCTATTTCCGGACCGTGAAACCCTACCCTATGATAGTTTTTCACCCCATCAGGATTTGATCTCACAGCGTTTAGAAACCCTGTCACAGATTTCACAAGCCGAACACAGTGTGGTGATAGTCCCCGTCAGTACTTTGATGATGCGTCTGCCACCCAAGGCCTATTTGAGCGCTAACGTATTTGTACTTAAAAAAGGCGATAAATATCAGCTGCATGATGTGCGTCAGCATTTAACAGATACCGGTTATCACTTGGTTGAACAGGTTTATGAGCACGGCGAGTTTGCCATCCGCGGCTCAATTCTCGATATCTTCCCAACGGGCGTAAACCAGCCGCTGCGGATTGAACTCTTTGATGATGAAGTCGAAACCATTCGCCATTTCGATCCTGAAACCCAACGTTCATCAACACCTGTGGATGCTGTAAAACTATTGCCTGCTAAGGAGTTTCCGACCGACAGTGCGGCCATCGAAGGCTTTAGACAAAGATACCGTCGCCGCTTCGAGGTGATTGTAAAAGAGCCGGAATCCGTCTATCAGTTAGTGAGCCGTCATCTGATGCCTGCGGGTATCGAAAATTACCTGCCGCTGTTTTTCGATGAGGTTGCGACCCTGTTCGATTATCTGCCAAAAGAAACGCAGCTTGTTACCCTTGGGGATATTGAAAAGTCCGCCCGCAGTCATTTGCATGAAGTCGAAACCCGCTATGAAGACAGACGGGTCGATCCGCTAAGGCCGCTACTCTCCCCCAAAGAGTTGTACCTGTTAATTGAAGAGCTTTTTGCTGCCTTCAAGCCGCTGCCGCGCTATCAGCTTATTAGCCCAACAGTAGAGCAGGATCAAAGCAAGGCGGTGGTGATAGATGCGAGTCTATTACCCGATATCAGCGCTAACCATAAGCTAAAACAGCCATTAATTGCGCTGCAGGATTACGCCCTGCACGCGCCCAGGTTGCTATTTAGCGCCGAGTCCGAAGGTCGCCGCGAGGCCCTGCTCGAACTCTTAAGCAAAATTCAGTTAAAACCAACCCTATTTGCTCACTTCGATGAATTTATTCAAAGCGATGCCAAGCTAGGCCTTATCGTCTCGCCGCTGTCCCGCGGCAGTTTGCTTAACCTAGGCAAACAAACGGCAATCAGCATTATCTGTGAGACCGAGCTTTTTGGGCAGCGTATTTCACAGCAGCGCCGGCGCGAAAAACAGCGTCAGATCAGTAACGATACCCTGATCAAAAACCTAGCCGAACTAAAAGTCGGTCAGCCTATTGTTCACCTCGAGCACGGCGTCGCGCTCTACCAAGGCCTAGTCACCTTAGATACCGGCGGGATAGTTGCCGAATACCTGCAGCTCGAATATTCGGGCGGCGATAAACTCTATGTGCCTGTATCTAATCTGCACATGATCAGCCGCTACAGCGTCGGCGCCGACGGTGAAGCGCATCTTAATAAACTCGGTAACGACACTTGGGCTAAGGCGAAGAATAAAGCCATCGAAAAAATCCGCGATGTCGCCGCCGAATTGCTCGACGTGTACGCCCGCAGACAGTCGCGACCAGGCGAGAGCTGTGAAATTAACGATGAAGAATATGCCCAGTTCGCCCAAGGATTCCCCTTCGAGGAAACCGTTGATCAAGAAACCGCGATTCAAGCCGTGCTCGAAGACATGAAATCGCCAATTGCCATGGATAGACTCGTCTGTGGTGACGTTGGCTTTGGTAAAACCGAAGTGGCGATGCGCGCCGCCTTTGTGGCGGTCAATGCGGGTAAACAAGTGGTTGTTTTGGTGCCAACCACCCTACTCGCCCAGCAGCACTATGAAAACTTTAAGGACAGATTTGCCGACTGGCCTGTTGTGACTGAAGTGATGTCACGCTTTAGAACGGCCAAAGAGCAAAACCAAGTATTAAAGCAGCTTGAAGAAGGCAAAGTGGATATCGTGATTGGTACCCACAAACTGCTGCAATCTGAAGCGAAGTTTGAAAACCTCGGGCTTCTCATCATCGACGAAGAACACAGATTCGGTGTCCGTCAAAAGGAAAAGATTAAAGCGCTGCGCGCCAACGTGGATATTTTAACCCTGACGGCAACACCGATTCCCCGTACCTTAAATATGGCGATGTCGGGGATGCGCGACCTATCCATTATCGCCACCCCGCCCGCGAAGCGTTTAGCGGTGAAGACCTTTGTGCGTGAGTCCGATCCCGCCACGGTGCGCGAGGCGATCTTGAGGGAAATTCTCCGTGGTGGCCAGGTGTATTACCTGCACAACAATGTCGAAACCATCGAAAAATGCGCTCAAGACATCAGCACCTTGCTGCCAGAAGCGCGGGTGGTGGTCGCCCACGGTCAAATGCGTGAGCGGGATCTTGAGCGGGTAATGTCGGACTTTTATCATCAACGATTCAACGTCTTAGTCTGTACCACTATTATCGAAACCGGTATCGATGTCCCCAGCGCCAACACTATTATTATTGAGCGTGCCGATACCTTTGGTTTAGCGCAGTTACACCAATTGCGTGGCCGGGTAGGCCGCTCACACCATCAGGCCTATGCCTATTTGATGACGCCGCATCCTAAACGCATGACAACCGATGCCCGCAAGCGCTTAGAAGCCATCGATGCCCTTGAAGACTTAGGTGCAGGCTTTATGTTAGCGACCCAAGACTTAGAAATCCGCGGCGCAGGTGAGCTGCTCGGGGATGAACAAAGCGGCCATATTTCCAAAATCGGCTTTAGCCTCTATATGGAAATGCTGGAATCGGCCGTTAAAGCCCTCAAGCAAGGTAAAGAGCCGTCGCTGGCGCAGATGCTCAATCAGCAGTGTGAGATGGAACTGAGAATTCCGGCGCTACTGCCCGAGGACTATGTGGGTGATGTGAATATCCGTCTGTCACTCTATAAGCGTATTGCGAGTTGCGACAGCGAAGCGGCGCTCGATGAACTCAAAGTCGAACTTATTGACCGCTTTGGTCTTTTGCCCGATGCCACCAAAAACCTGATGGAAATGACCCTGTATAAACATCAGGCAACAGCGCTAGGGGCAACTAAAATTGAAGTGCATGCCAAGGGCGGCAGCATTGAATTTAGCCAAGATCATGTGGTTGATCCGGGCTTTATCATTGGATTGCTGCAAAGCCAACCACAAATCTATCGTATGGATGGGCCGAATAAGCTAAAGTTCATCTTAAACGCCGAAACGGCAAAGGACAGACTCGCGCTCGTCAAACTCTTGCTTGAACAATTATCGCAACATCGTCTTGGAGATAAATAGTGTTACGTCAACTTGCGGTTTCAATCGCTTCACTTATTGCACTTTCACACAGCTCAATTGCTCGGGCACAGACGTGGTTTGAGGTTGAAGTTTATGTTTTTGAGCGTCAAACACATTCAACCGAACAATGGCCGATGGCGCCCATTGCCACTAAAACAGAGCGGGCTCTCGATTTGATCTCCCCTGTCGTTGGCCAAGCAATCAGTACTGTGGCAACAGAGCAGCCCTGTACCTTAATTTATGATGAAAATGCCAATAGCCGCTGCGCCGAAGGAACAGGTTCAAGTAGCTCGAGCAGCTTTGGGGATCAATATGCTCCTTCAACAGCATCGAGTACTACTTACCGCTATCCCGCTAGTATTCCTTCTACAATCAGCGGTAATGGCCAAAACACTTCTGGTGCTGTGCTGCTGTCATCCAATCAGGGGCAATTTTCTAGTATTATTTCAGCCCTTTCACGGGAGCCAGGTAATCGTAGCCTGCTACACATGACATGGCAGCAACCCATGACTAGCAAAAGTGGTTCAGTGCCAATCAGACTGTTTTCAGGGCGAGACTATTCTGGCCGATACAGCTTTGATGGTCGTCAGTTGACGCAAGGGCAAGACACTAGCACGCCAATTTCCGATGGCGGCGTAGGTCAAATGCAGCCTAACGCCCCCGTGTGGCAGTTAGACGGTACAATTAATATCTATCTTAATCACTATCTGTATATCGAAACTGCCCTTAACCTGCGTAAGGAGGGCCGCAAAATGATGTCGACGCAAACAGATGACATGCCAACCAGTTACGCTGGAGCGAGTTCATCAACAACTGTAGAACCTTCGAAGGTCATGACACCCTATTTGATGTCGATTCCATTAGAACAGAACCGTAGGGTAAAAAGTGACGAGATCCATTACTTAGATCATCCCGAAATGGGAATGGTGATCCAAATTCGTAAGATGGCCCAACCAAGCATGTAATTCTCAGTTAAGCGCCTTAAAAAATGCCCAGACGCAATTTATTACGCTGGGCATTATTGTTTGAAAAGAGAGCAACAGATTTCCTAGCAATGAGTGACCGTGAGTCTAAGCACTAAGCCATTTGATAGGGATAAGCGACGGCTAACGCAAGAGTCTAATCCATCAATTCATATCGGACTCGAATGACCAATCCTAAGACTTCTGAAATGACACTATCCCTAGGATTGCATAATCGAGAAATCCAAATAGATATCATCCCCTAAGTCCTCACCCACTTCGACACTCAGCCCCTCGGTTACAGGCACGCCAACGTGGCACCATGCAATCAAACTATCGACTACCTGACTACTGCCTTGAGCCAGAATTTCAACACTGCCATCACTGCAATTAGTCACATAGCCAGTAAGTCCTAGGGCTCTAGCTTTTGTCATCACAGTGTGTCGGCAACCAACCCCTTGGACCTTTCCTTTAAGTGTTATCAGCGCTCGTTTCATTTGCTGCCCCCAAGCCAAACATGAGATAAGCATAGTCCGAATTTCGACTGTTATGGCAAAGGGATATGTTTAAGCCATTGGTGAATAGAAGGGATTTGGTGCGTTAGTACTTATCGTCAGGAATTAAAATGAGGAAAAAAAGACAGCTAACAATAACGCAGTTAGCTGTGTCAATCGACATACGCAAAAGGTCGTCCAAGTGGACAGTATGGCATTACAAATATGTAGCATTTTGTAGCAAGGCTACGGGGCGGTACTTTACAGCAAAATTTGATAATTTCAAGTCGAGAAAGCCAATTGCCGTAAACTTAATCTCAATTTCATACTCACACATCTGAATTATTACAAATCAACAACTTAAACAGTTTTCTGTGCGGTATTGGCAAATTTTAACTCCCCAAAACGCTTAATGATTTACTTAGGAGTGTTGGTTAAAATAAAAACGACAAAAAGCCGCCATGAAGGCGACGACATATTAATAAGCTCGATGTTTAACGATTTGACTTAAAAGCTTTTATCTTGGGCAGGTAAGTCCCAAGTTGAGGAAATTTATGGGGCTGGGTTTCATCCCATTCAATGTCGTAATAGTGACAAAGCTCCGCTGCAGTTTGCACATTGTCTAGCACTTCATCCTGACGGGATAAAATGCAAAGTGCCTTGTGGCTATTCTTAAGCCTAAATTCGGTCACACACTTACTGGCAATGTCAGTGTATTCCTCGGGGCGGTCAATCTTGCCCTCCATATTGGCTTCAGGGTGCAAATTAGGGTTAATCAGTACCGACTTTAAGCCGTTAAGAAATCCAATGCGCTCTGCCCAGTAGGCACCTAAGCCCACGCCAACCATCAAAGGAGCTGGGTCATCGGTAAATTGCATCTGCTTGGCGACTTCCTTAAGCAGATGCTGCATATCGTGTTTGGGATGAAGGGTGCTGTAACTAATGAGCCGTACATCGGGGTCGATGAAGGCCAATTGGCGCATTTTTTCATGATTGCCAGGGCTAGTTGCATCAAAACCGTGGAGATAGAAAATCATCGTCATCCCTTTTACATGTTACTTAACACGCCAAGTTAAGACTAACCCTAGCAAAATTTATTTGTTATGCTCTGCGCTGCATCAAATTTTTGCGTGCTGAGCGAGATTAATTTGCTCAGCAAGTTGTTTGGCATTTTCCCATCGGACACCGTTTTCAAGGGCTAACGCGGTTTGGCCTACATTAGGTTTTAACAGACTCGCGGGATACTTTGGCGCAGTTGTTGGCCACTCAAAACCATTGAGTAAGGTCATTACGCCCGGATTATCGTTACAGACTAAAATCATGTCGCAGCCCGCATCCAAGGCAGCTTTCGCGCGGCCTAAATAATCCCCAGCAAAGGTTGCTCCTTTCATGCCAAGATCGTCGGAGAAAATCACGCCTTTGAACCCCATTTCTTGGCGCAAAATGCGTTGCAGCCAGTAGGCTGAAAATCCTGCGGGATTTGCATCAAGCTTTGGATAAATCACATGGGCGGGCATAATACCCGTCAACTTGCCCTTCGCAATCAGCGCCTTAAAGGGGAGGATATCCTGATTAAATATCGCCTCGCCCTCACGCTCATCGATAGGTTGCGCGATATGGGAATCGGCCTCGACACTGCCATGGCCTGGGAAATGTTTACCGACCGCACCCATCCCCGCCTCAGCCATGCCATCAATAAAACTGCTCGCTAGGGCGATTACCTCATCGGGTTTGGCGCTAAAGCTTCGCTTGCCAATCACTTGGCTCACGCCATTTAAATCCAGTACTGGGGCAAAACTTAAATCGATGTCACAGGCTAAGAGCTCGATAGCCATTAAAAAACCGAGTTCTCGTGCCCAACGCTTAGCGAGGGAAATGTCGCCCTTGGCTGCGGGAAGAATATCGCCCATGGCTGGGATATGGGTAAAACCGTCACGGAAACGCTGCACCCGACCGCCTTCATGATCGACGGCAATGAGTATTTCAGGGCGAATACTGCGAATTTGTTTGACTAAATTAACTAATTGCTCGCGACTCGTGAAGTTACGGGAAAACAGGATGAGACCGCCCACCTGAGGATGGCGCAACATCTCGACTTCGGCCCCATTGACCTCAACTGACAATAAGTCCAACATTAAATAGCTCATAATTTTCCCTAATAATTCTTATTCATAGCCAAAAAATAACCAGCGAAGTTTCGATATCCCAGCTTTGCTAACATCGCAAATTTCGCCCACTTTCGCTATCTCAGTTCGATTAAATTCAGATTATCTGCCGATAAAAGCGCCATCAACACCGACCCACTTAAGTTGTGCTTATCCGAAGTCAGTTAAATCAAAAAAACTAATGTGAATCTTGATGCCGTTCTATGGGATACTGACATAAAGTGTATCACACAAGCCTTTTTTGCGAGTTGTTGGGCTGTAGTTTGCCAGTGTTTTATGACGAAATACCATTGCTTTTACTGCCAACTTCCCCACCTCTCCATGCACCCATACTAAAATAAAAATCAAGACATAACAGGACCTCAATCATGATTAGCGTATTTGATATGTTCAAGATAGGCATTGGCCCATCAAGTTCACATACCGTTGGCCCAATGAAAGCGGGCAAAATCTTTATGCAGCACCTGACTGATACGGGCATGATTACGAAGGTGGATGAATTACGCTCAGAGCTATTTGGCTCGCTAGGTCAAACAGGTAAAGGCCACGGCACTGGCAAAGCCGTTATCCTAGGACTCATGGGGGAAGACCCAGAAACGGTCGATACCGACAGCATAGACGGCATTTTAGATCGCGTTTCTAAGCAAGAAACCCTTAGCCTAAACTGCGGTAAAGTCGTGAAATTTACCCGTGAAGACGGCATTACCTACCACAGACGTAAAACCCTGCCTGCCCACGCTAATGCGATGACGCTTTACGCCTATGCCAACGGCGAATGTATTTACGAGCGCACTTATTATTCTGTCGGCGGCGGTTTTATCTTAGATGAAGACGAAATCCACCAGCGCAATGCCTCACCCGCCTCACATATTAAATCGGCACCATTTGATTTCGACAGCAGCGCCCATTTATTGGAACTTTGCACCGAGCACGGCTTAAGCATTTCATCATTGATGATGGCTAACGAACTAAGCCTTGCCAGCGAAGAAGAAGTCAAAGCTAAGCTTTGGAATATCTGGCAAACCATGAAAACCTGTATCGAACGTGGTTATCAGAAAGAAGGTATTTTGCCTGGCGGTCTAAAACTACGTCGCCGCGCCCCTGCGCTTTACCGTCGCCTAAAGGCCGAGGGTCGCAATAACGTCGACCCCTTAACCGCAATGGATTGGGTGGATTTATTCGCGCTATCGGTCAATGAGCAAAATGCCGCGGGCGATCGCGTGGTAACAGCGCCAACCAACGGCGCGGCGGGCATTATCCCTGCAGTTTTGTGTTACTACGATACCTTTGTGCAGGAAGTCGATATTGATGTCTGCGCTCGTTACCTGTTAACCGCTGCCGCTATCGGTATTTTATATAAGAAAAATGCCTCGATTTCGGGCGCAGAAGTGGGCTGTCAGGGTGAAGTCGGGGTTGCCTGCTCGATGGCGGCTGGCGCGCTCACAGAAATTATGGGCGGCACAGTCGAGCACGTTGAAAACGCGGCCGAAATCGGTATGGAACACAACCTAGGCTTAACCTGCGATCCGGTGGGCGGTCTAGTGCAAGTGCCTTGTATCGAACGTAACGCCATGGGCGCCATCAAGGCGATTAACGCCTCTCGCATGGCGCTTCGCGGTGACGGTAACCACAAGGTATCATTGGATAAAGTCATCAAGACCATGATGGATACAGGCAGAGATATGCGCAGCAAATACAAAGAAACCGCCAAAGGTGGTCTCGCGGTAAATATCGTAGAATGTTAATCCCTTAACGCCGCAATCTAGACAACAAAATGCCGCACTTTGTATTGATCAAAGCGCGGCATTTCTATCTCTCTAGCACTGACTTAACGCCTTAAGACTACTTGAAATACAGGCTATGGAATTTCAAATGATCTTCAATAAAGCTGGCGATAAAGTAGTAACTATGGTCGTACCCAGGTTGCATTCGTAAATCGAGTGGATAACCCGAACTCTCCGCGATTTGGGTTAAGGATTGCGGCATCAACTGACTATCTAAAAAGCTATCGGCATCGCCTTGGTCAACCAAAATCGGCAATTGGGTAACCGCTAACTTAAGCAGCTCACTCGCATCGTATTGACGCCAATGCTCACGATTTTCACCCAAATATTCGGTAAAGGCTTTAATGCCCCAAGGCGCATTGCTCGGGTTGCTAATCGGGCTGAAGGCCGAAATGGAGCTGTAGCTATGTGGATTGGTTAAACCAATCACCAATGCACCGTGGCCGCCCATCGAATGGCCCGAAATGGCGCGCTGGCTGGTCACAGGGAAGTTTGCTTCAATTAAATCCGGCAATTCGTGTACCACATAGTCATACATCCGATAATGCTGACTCCAAGGTGCACGGGTGGCATTTAAATAAAAGCCTGCGCCTAAGCCTAAGTCATAGGCATTATCCGGCGCATCACTCACCCCGTCACCCCTTGGGCTAGTGTCAGGCGCCACAATCGCCATGCCGAGCTCAGCCGCCATACGCTGGGCGCCAGCTTTTTGCATAAAGTTTTCATCGGTACAGGTTAAGCCCGACAACCAATAGAGCACTGGCACGGGCTTATTCACGGCCTCGGGCGGCAAATAGATCGCAAAGCGCATCTCACAGTTCAGTACCTGTGAATGGTGACGATATTGCTTGTGCCAGCCACCAAAGCTCTTGTTACAACTGATATTTTCTATGGTCATACAAGTCCCTTTTGGCAAATATCCTAAAGCTCAATTAGCTTTTAAGCACTAAGATATAAAACCCCAAGGGCGACACCTTGGGGCTGAATGGCCATTACTTATCGAAATGGATAACGCTGCGGATACTCTTACCTTCGTGCATTAAATCGAAGGCTTCGTTCACTTGCTCGAGCGCCATAGTGTGGGTAATGAAGTCATCTAACTTAAATTCACCCGCGAGGTACTGCTCAACGATTTGAGGTAATTGCGAGCGTCCTTTTACGCCGCCAAAGGCTGAACCGCGCCATACACGGCCAGTAACGAGTTGGAACGGACGGGTAGAGATTTCTTGGCCAGCGCCTGCGACACCGATGATAACCGACTCGCCCCAACCCTTGTGGCAGCACTCTAGGGCGCTACGCATCACGTTGACATTACCGATACACTCGAAGGAGTAATCCACGCCGCCATCGGTCATTTCAACAATTACGTCTTGGATTGGCTTATCGAAGCTGTTTGGATTGATACAATCGGTCGCGCCGAGTTTTCGGGCTAATTCGAATTTAGACTCGTTGATATCAATAGCAATGATACGGCTCGCCTTGGCCATAGTGGCACCGATAATGGCCGACAGACCAATACCACCGAGACCAAAAATCGCCACGGTTGCGCCTTCTTCCACTTTGGCGGTATTCATCACCGCGCCCATGCCGGTAGTCACACCACAGCCCAGTAGACAGATTTCTTCTAATGGCGCGCTCTTATTGACCTTAGCCAATGAAATCTCAGGTAATACTGTGTACTCAGAGAAAGTCGAGCAGCCCATGTAATGGAAGATTGGCTTACCGTCTAAATAGAAACGGGTGGTGCCGTCTGGCATTAAGCCTTTGCCTTGGGTCGCACGGATTTTTTGGCACAGGTTAGTTTTACCCGATAAACAGAATTTACACTCGCCACATTCTGGGGTGTAAAGTGGGATCACGTGATCGCCCACCTGCACGCTGGTCACGCCCTCACCCACTTGCTCAACGATACCGCCACCCTCGTGGCCTAAAATCGCCGGGAATACACCTTCAGGATCATCACCGCTTAAGGTAAAAGCATCGGTATGGCAAACACCGGTTGCCACGATGCGTACTAACACTTCACCCGCTTTCGGCAGCATCACATCCACTTCTTCAATCTTAAGTGGTTGACCCGGTCCCCAGGCCACTGCGGCCTTCGATTTAATAAACTGTGGTTTTTCGTTCGACATACTTGTCATTCCTTTTAACGTGTTGCGTGATTACGCCATCGCTTTTTGCTAAGAGATTTTTGCAAAGAAACTTAGCCACAATAACCCAAACATAACTTGGGCGGTGGAATTGATAAATTGTATTTGTTCCTCAATGATTAATAATCTACCATTTTGACAATTCATTTTTACTGAGTAGCAATAATGTATTTATGGGATGGCATTTCTGAATTTGTTGCCGTGGCCGAACTCGAAAACTTTACCCTCGCTTCCCAGCGATTAAACGTCTCTACCGCCCATGTGAGCCGTCAAATCGGCGCCCTTGAGAATCGCCTCGGCACTAAGCTCTTTTACCGCACCACCCGCAAGGTGTCACTCACAGAAGAAGGTGCGATTTATTATAGACACTGCCGCCAATTACAAACGGGATTAGAAGAAGCCGAGCGTGCCATTTCCGATTTAAAGAACTCTCCCCAAGGCCTCGTTAAGCTTACGGCGCCCGTGGCCTACGGTGAAAAGTTTGTGATGCCGCTACTGAATGATTTTATGGTGCAATATCCAAGCGTTGAGTTCAGTGTCGATTTAACCAATCGAACCTTAGATCTGGTTGAGGGCGGATACGATCTCGCCATTCGTCTCGGTAAATTGGCCGACTCAAGTCTTATGGCGAAACCCTTAAGTAGCCGCACCCACTATGTTGCCGCCTCGGCAAGCTATGTTGAAAAATACGGCGAGCCACATACCTTATCGGAACTGAGCCAACATAATTGCCTGATCGGGAATCACAATTACTGGCGCTTTATTGAAAACGGTCGCGAGCGCAATATAAAAGTGCGCGGCAACCTAATTTGTAACAGCGGTTACGCCCTGCGCGATGCCGCATTAAAGGGCATCGGCATAGTGCAGTTGCCGGATTATTACATTGAGGAGGATATTAAGGCGGGAAGACTCATCTCTTTTCTTGATGCCCACCGTGAGTCTAAAGAAGGGATTTGGGCGGTCTATCCACAAAACCGCCATTTGAGTGCCAAAATCCGCGTCTTGGTCGATTACCTTGCAGAAAAACTTATAGAAGAGAAATAGCCAAGCTTTCAACCGCTGAGTTTTCTACTCACTTATTGCACTGAATTAGCGCCAGTTTTCTCGTAGCGTGTAATACAGCATACCGAGTGCCAGCGCCTGATTTCCGAACCATTCATTCAGCGGAATACGGATATGGCGCATGGCCGCAAACAGATCAAATTCATGCAGCTGACCATCAATTGCCTTAGCCATGATCTCCGCCATAATATGCGAGGTCGCCACCCCATGGCCGGAATAACCTTGGCAATAAAAGACGTTAGGTGAAATCTTACCCAGCTGCGGAATACGGTTAATCACAATCCCCGCTATACCTGCCCAGGCAAATTCAATATCAACACCTTTTAATTGCGGGAAGGTGCGCTCTATAGAGGGGCGAAGTTCTGCCGCAACGTTTTTAGGATCGCGACCACTGTAGTTAGTGCCGCCACCAAACATGAGTCGTTTATCGGCGGTGAGGCGATAGTAATCCAATACAAAACGGCAATCGTACACCGCTAAATCCTGTGGATTAATTTGTAGTGCGATTTCATCGGGCAATTTTGCCGTGGCGCAATTGCCAAGGGATGCGGAAAATAACATGCCGCGTAATTTTGGTCTACCCAGTTTATGGTAAGCATTACCCGCAATCAGCACGCTGTTTGCGGTCACGCTGCCCTTGGCGGTCATCACTTTTGCCCGCTCGCCCTCTTGGATATCGAGTACCGCAGAATGCTCAAAAAGCTGAACACCGAGGGATTCAGCGGCCCTCGCCTCGCCCAGACACAGGTTCACTGAATGCAGGTGCATATTGCGCCTATTGACTAAACCGCCATGGTACAAGGGCGACCCCAAATACGCGCCCATGTCCTTAGCCTCAACTAAGGTCATGTACTCGCCCATTCCGCGGCGCTGCGCCTCCTCAAACATCGCATTCAGATCCTGCATATGATTAGGCTGATAGGCGGTTTGGATATGGCCAAACTTGAGATCGCAGTCAATACAGTACTTTTCAACCCGATTTTTAATAATATCGTGGCCGCGCCAGCGTAAATTCCACACATAGTCTTCAGCATCATTGCCTAAATGGCGGCGCAATTGTTTGGTCATGGCAACATCGCCGGAAAGACTGCCCGTGACTTGGCCGCCATTGCGACCCGTTGCGCCCCAAGCAATCTTATTCGCTTCAAGGAGCGCCACGCTATAACCCTTTTCGGCAAGCTCTAGCGCCGTTGCCACACCAGTAAATCCACCGCCTATTACGACAATATCGACACGAATGTCATCCTCAAGGGTGGGATAGTTGGATTCTTGGTTGATTGTGGCGTTGTAATAGGAGGCGCAGCGCAGAGCCGACATAGGCAATCCTTTTGAAAACATAGCTCATTTGATAACCCATTCAATCGAATACGTTTTCGCAAATGATATGTTTGATATATTTTACAAATGTTCAGAATTTGTGAGTATAACGAAGTTACTTATAAGGTCAACTCTTGCCGTCGCGCTGCGTCCGAATAAGAGTAAGGCTGTTAACAATTCAAGCTGGGTCAATTGCGCCGATGGGGAGATGTTGGTGGTTAACCGAAACAAGTTACTATTCATGTCTCAATGGGATATTCTAACAAAAGTCTACTTAGCTTTAGATATTGCTAAAATTTGAACAATCCCATTTTTAAGTCCATCTACGTCTTTTTATCAGTTTTTCTATAAGAGATTAAACACGACCGCTATGACCCATTCTGCACATCCTTCGATAGAACTCCCCTTTTCCCAAGCCTGTGAAAATAACAAAGGCCCGATCCTTGATGTGTTGTTGCAGGCGTTTAGTCAATCACAGCATGTACTTGAAATCGGCAGTGGCACTGCGCAGCATGCAGTGCATTTCGCCCGTCACTTACCCCATGTATTGTGGCAAACCAGTGATCAAACCGATTACATAGCTGGGATTATAGCGAGATGTCAGCAGGAAGGATTGGCTCTTGGGCTCGACAACCTTAGGTTACCCTTGATGCTTGATGTCACACAACCATGGCCGGTTAAAGACATTGCTAAATCAATCGATGCGGTATTTACCGCCAATACCTTGCATATCATGAGTAAAACCATGGTTGAGGCATTTTTTGACGGTCTTTCGCAACTCGATAATCTCAGTACACTGTGCATCTATGGCCCCTTCAATTATCAAGGCCAATTCACCAGCGACAGTAATCGTCAGTTCGATGCCTTTTTAAAGCTGCGCGATAGCCAAAGCGGGATTCGAGATATTGAGTGGATCATCGAGCTTGCACAGCAGCAACGACTGTCACTTAACCAAGATGTCGCAATGCCCGCGAATAACCGCGTATTGCACTTTAAAAAAGCTTAAATTTGACCATTCGAAAGTGTGTATCAATTCAATCAGATTAACATTAGAGTATTAAATCTGATACTCATCAGCGCTCAAACAGTTAAACAGCTACTTTATTGCCCTATTTGAGTAGGTTAACACTCAAATAGGGCTACCGAAGGGTCGAATGTTTAACTTTCAACGTCTCACAGCAGCGAAATACAAAGGGTATGCTAAACACGCCTTAGTTTGTCTGGCACTGTTCCAAAGCATCCATCCAAGATAAGTAAATTTTCTTACCAGATAGGCTCACATTACTGGGGAATTTGTCATTGGTGAATCTGAAAGGATATTCCATTTGATGACCAATTCATTGGAAAACTGAATGAAGGCATGGTCAGATATCGATAGCCAAACGGACAATGCCGTGGCGATTCACTTTGTCGTGAACCAAATTTAAACGACTGCCAACCGTTTATCTTGGCAGTTTAAAAAATATAAATATCCCATTTGCAATTGCTCCCCAAAAAAGCGAGCCCAGAGGCTCGCTCTACCCCATTTCGTCGTCCAGCATCAACGACGCCTTGTCCTTCTTGAATCATTTTTACTCGCGAACCGCTTAATCTGCAGAAGGAGGAATACGTGGTAATACAGTGAGTACACGAACAATAAAGGCATGTAATTCATTCATGTACTTAGTTAGGAAAGCTGCGGTATGTTCATCCGTAACCTCGCCCGTTTCGGTAATTAGGCCTGGTTTAAACTGGACGTATGCCTCTACGGTATTCATCAAAGGCGAGTTACAGAAGCACAGCACACTTCGAAGACTCTGCTGTGCCAACGCCGTACCGATTGAACCAGGCGATGTACCAATCACTCCCGAGGGCTTGGCAGTAAAGGAGTTATGTCCCCAAGGACGACTTGCCCAGTCAATAGCGTTCTTTAATCCGCCTGGAATTGAACGGTTATATTCGGGCGTGACAAACAAAATCCCATCCATCTCAGCAATGGCTTTTTTAAACGCCCGCGCAACAGGCGGAAAGTCAGCATCGTAATCAGGACTATACAGCGGTAAATCCTTAATCGGGATTTCAATCAATTCAAGATCCGGCGGTGCCAGTCTAGCCAATGCTTTTGCTAGCAAGCGGTTGATTGAATTAGAAGACAAACTTCCCACGAAATAACCGACTTTATAGGTTGCCATAGCATTTCCTCCTGAACACGCTTTGTGTTAACTAATTGGTTTAGCTGAATCGCCAAACGATCCAATCGTCATAACCCACAAAGTGTAGTTCACCCAAAAATACTTGTGTTGGCTGTTAAACTTCAAGAAAAGACGACTGAAAAGCACACGCTCAGAGAATGAATAAACACAAATGGCAGTCCAATTTGAACTGCCATTCGCTGACTGTTTAGGTGTTGCGGAGTGAAGAAGATACGTCTCTACTCTGCTGCCGCTTATTGGTCCTGCCAAATAAACACTTGGGCAGGTTCACCATTGCTGCGGGTTGCACGGTACATACCTTCAGTATTAAAGGGCGTTGCGATATTGCCCCTGTGGTCAACGGCAATCACCCCACCCGAGCCGCCAGCGGTAATTAATCGTTGATTGATAACCTCATCGGCGGCTTGGATAATGGATTTTTGTTGGTATTTGACCTTAGCACAGATATCTCCAGCCACTTGGTAGCGAATAAAGTACTCGCCATGCCCCGTTGCCGATACCGCACAGACGCCATTTTCCGCATAGGTGCCCGCACCTATCACGGGCGAATCACCAATCCGGCCAAAACGCTTAGCCGTCATGCCACCCGTGGATGTTCCCGCCGCGAGATTGCCATTTTTATCTAGGGCCACAGCGCCAACTGTGCCGAATTTATAGTCCAGATCCTTCATCTCAACTTTGGTCTCGATACCGGCGATTTGCTCGGATTTTTCGGCCGCATTGATTTTTTGGCGCGCATCTAACAATTGTTGGTAACGGGCATCCGTATCGAAATGACTGTTTGGTACTAAGCTAAAACCTTGAGTCAACGCAAATTCTTCCGCACCAGCGCCAGATAACATCACATGCTCTGACTTATTCATCACCGCCAGTGCCAAATCGATGGGATTGGCAATATGACGCACGCCCGCGACCGCACCTGCGTTCATCGTTTTGCCATCCATAATTGATGCATCGAGCTCATGTCCACCATCATAGGTATACACTGAACCCACACCGGCATTAAATAGTAGACTATTCTCTAATACATTAATGGCTGTTTGCACTGCCACTACACTATCGCCACCCTGTTCGAGTACTTTTGAGCCCTTATCGACCGCTTCTTTGAGTTTGTCTTTGTAGGCTTGACGCAGTTCTGGGGTTAAATTGGCCTTGGAAATAGTGCCTGCCCCACCGTGGATAGCAATAGCAAAGGGTTTATCATTGGCTTGAGCATTGAGTGTCATAAAAAGTGTACTCGAGAGAATTAAACTAAAGGTGGCGAATTTATTTTTCATTATTTACATCCCCTTAAACAGTAGGAGCCTTTGTAACCATTTCAATGACTAATTTCAATCATCTCCTTGCCTGTTTGAGTTTTTCTGGGGACAATGTGGTCACACTATAGGGATTATAAAGTGCATCGAATTTTGGGAATTTCGTCTGCTGTTCGACTTCATTTACTCCTTGGTCTGGGCCTCATAAGCTCAGGAGCGCTTGCCGCCGATAACTTTTTAACCGTCTCAGTTACAGGCGTGGATGAGAACCTCAAACGCAATATCATTGCCCACCTTGGCAGCTTGCCAGATTCAGAAGTGCAACGGCGGGCTTTTTTATTTAATGTCGAAGAAAACGTCAACACCGCACTGAAATCCATGGGGTATTACCACGGTGAGGTGGATGGCCAACTAAAAGAAAAAGACAAAGGTCCTTGGGAACTTAAGATTAACGTTAACCCTGGTGATCCGGTAATCATTCAGTGGGTCGATATTAATTTCTCGGGTGAGATGCTTGATGACCGCGCCTTCGATAAATGGCTGTCCGAGGTCAATATCAAGCCCGGCGATAAGCTTAATCACGGCACCTATGCCGATGTGAAGTCACAATTAGTAACTCTCGCCCTCGCCCGCGGCTATTTTGATGGGGATTACACTCAAGCACAGATAAAAATCAATCGTGATCTCAATACGGCACAAGTCAGTCTCCATTTTGACTCCGGGGCGCGCTATCACTTTGGCCAAGTGAACTTTGAGGGCCACACCCTTGAGCCGGACATTCTCGAACAACTCATCCCCTTTAAACCCGATGCGGCCTATTCTACTCGGCGCGTCAGTGCGCTCAATCGCCAACTATTAGATACGGGGTATTTTTCCAATATTAAAGTGATCCCACAAATAGATCTGGCTGAGGATGAGCAAATCCCCGTGAAGGTTGAACTAACCAATAAGGCCCGCCACTCTATAGAGTTAGGTCTTGGGGGGGATTTTGGCCAAAGCGCAAGCAATACCTTTGAGCCAAGGGTACGGGTCACATGGCGAACTCCACAAATCAATAAATACGGTCATTCGCAAGAAACCACCCTTGAATGGTCACCCGACAGGCCAAAATTTTTAACCACATATACGATCCCCATGAGTCATCCACTGAATGACCAATTAAAAATACGCTTTGGCCTTCTGCGGGATAAATACGGGGTCACTCAAATCTATGAACCCGAGGAAAGGGATTTTCGTAATACGGGTCAGCTCGAATCGACAAAGTTTTTACTCGGTGCATTGAGGCAACATGGACTTGGAAATCAATGGCTAATGACTTATTCGCTCGACGCCATTCACGAGGAATATAATCAATCCGACATCGATTACAATCCAAACTTTTTGCTCGGTGGCGTGAATTTCTCCAAAACCATTCGTGGGGATAACACCCTTGATCCTAAATCTGGCTTTAGGCAGATTTACGGTTTTGATTATGCTGATCCCTTTTTAGGATCGGAAATACGTCTTGCCCGCTTAAAAGCAAACTTTAAGTGGATTGATACCTTTTTTGATAACCATAGGCTAGTGGCTAGAATCGATTTAGCTGCTAACGTGGCCAATGAAAATGAAATTGCCTTTATTCCACCCTCATTACGCTATTTTGCAGGTGGGGATCAAAGCGTTCGGGGGTATGGTTTTCAAGAACTTGGGCCCTATTTGGACTACATAGACAACGATGGCAATACCAACCGCGAGGTCATTGGTGGACGTTACCTGATGGTCGGCAGTTTTGAGTATCAATATTATCTAACCCCCACATGGCGAGTGGCAACCTTCGTCGATGCGGGTAACGCCTTCGATAACAATCAATTTGAACCCGTTGTCTCAGTCGGTGGCGGTATTCATTGGATCTCACCAATTGGCCCGATTAAATTGGATTTAGGGGTAGGTTTGAAGGAAACCGATACTATTGAACGCTCTTGGCGCATACACATCACTATGGGGACAGAGCTATGAGTCAGCCCCCAAAAACACCAGAAAATCCAGCATCTGGCGTCACTGCAACATCTGAATCTGCTGCACAGTTGGGTTCTCCACCACAGGGCAACGATCTGAGTGAACATCAAGACGTAGAAAGCCCACCTAAGATGCTAAAACACACACTGTGGCCAGTCACCAAGTGGGTCATTAGGGTCATTGTTTACCTCCCATTAAGCCTACTGGTGCTGACGGCACTGCTACTGGGGACTGAAATTGGCGCGCGGATCAGCATCAGTTTGGCGAATAAATTTGTTCCTAACCTAGAGATAAACTACCAAGCTGGCTCATTAAATAAAGATCTTAAACTGACTAGTGCCGCCTGGTCTATGCAAGGTATTGTCGTCAAACTCGAGGGGCTGCACTTAGCTTGGCAGCCGACCTGCCTACTGCAAAAACAGTTATGCGTTAACGCGCTCGAAACCACTAAAGTGGACGTTAATATTGATACAGCGGCATTGTCGGCCAATAGCAGTCCAGACCCAACTGAAGAAGATGTAAACACTGAGTCCCAAGAACTGGTATTACCCTTTGGCATTATTTTAGATTCAGCTAATTTGAATGATATCGAAATAACCGTTGATCAAATGCGTTTTGGTGCAAATCATATTGAAACTAAAGCCAATTGGTTTGCAAAGGGCCTCACGGTAGAAACACTGACGAGTGAAGGCCTATCAGTACTCATTCCGCTAGATGAACCAAACGCTGATGCGATAGCAGCGCAGCAGAATACAAATACCGCTTCAAAGGATGTGCAGCAAAACAATCTCGACCCGACAACGGCAAATACATCAGCGCCTGCTCCAATGGAGCATCAGCTTAGTAGCCCATCATCCAACACCAGCTTAACGCCGAAGATGAGTGCTGCGGCCGATACCGCATTTGCGGATAAAAACAGTAAGCCCAAAGAGAGCCTAAAGCCACCTGTCGAAGAGAAAAACGCAACCGCTCAAGCCGCAGTGAGAGACGATGAATGGCCGCTTGCCCATCTACCCCAAGTATTGATGCCCTTTCCGGTCAGCGTTAGTGAATTTGTGCTGACAAATACCAGTATTGAGATCGGCCCACGTAAGGAGTTGATTAATCATCTCAGCCTTAAGGGCAGTTTTATTCAACATCAACTCTTAGTGGATAATTTAGCCATAGCGCACCCCGACGGACACCTTACTCTTGCGGGGAAATTAGCACTCGAAAAGGATTATCCATTATCCATAACACTGGATGCCCAGCTAAGTCAGTTAGCCGAATTACCCGATCTCAGCCAACAAAGCCTGTCGCTGACTTTATCTGACAGTCTTGGGGCACTTAGCATTAAGGCTAAAGCACAGGGTGATGCGAATTTTAACCTTGAGGGTAACATTACCTTGAAGGACCCAGAGCTCGTCTATCATCTAAACCTTAAGGATGGACGCCTTCAGTGGCCGCTGAAGGATGCAGAATACAAAATTGATAGTTTACAACTTGAGAGTCGAGGCAATCTTAAGCAGCAATCGGCCAGCATTAATGCCAATGTCACCTCCCCCTTTAACAGGGTATTGGCCCTTAATGGTGAACTTGAACATGGCAATCAAAAACTCACCTTTAAACAATTTAATGCCGAGGGCGAGCTTGGCATCATCGACGTCAAAGGGGAGCTCGATTACAGCCAAGCGATTGCGTGGAATGCCGAAGTCCTACTCGATGGCCTAAAGCTTCAGGAAATTAGCCTACCCAAATCAAATGATGCTGAGAATCAGTCAGCCACAACGGCATCCGGCAACGCAGCAAAAGCGCATTCATCGCCTCCTAAAGCCAATGCGACTCATGTTTCAAATACTGTAAATGCGAATAAAACCAACGCCACTAATACGGCTGAATTCGCAAAAGCGGCGGACACTACGTCAGTGAAAGTGGTGAGTCAGACCCAAACAGAGGAAAAGACTCAACCCCTGATGACAAATCATCCCAACTCAACCATTCCAATATCTTCATCAGACGCTATATCCAAGTCCACATCAGAGACTCAAAAACAGTTAATGGCAGACACCTCAACCACAACTGTAAAGTCCACAACTGATGCTGATAGCACCAATATCGTTTCTGCCTCGCATCAAACAACTCGCGCAGTTAATAGCACTAATAATGCAAAAGGTACAAAACCTGTTACCCCCCCTGCGGCATCAAGCGTCACAACGACTGCTGGTCTGCCCGATAGTTTAATCAGCGGTCATCTGCAGACCTCTGGTGAATACCGTGACAATCATTGGCAAGTATCACTGACCAATACCGTTTTAAGTGGCACGCTGCATGGCTATCCCTTCGACATCAGCGCCGATGTTAGTGTGAATGACAAACTCTATATTGATACCAAAGGCATTAATGCCAAGGTACTCGGCTCCACGCTCACCCTACAAGGGACAGCCAATAAAACGTGGCAAATCACAGGTGAATTAGCCGTACCCGATTTTGGACTTTGGCTGCCACAGGCTAGCGGTCAACTACAGACAAAAATCAATGTCAGTGGGGATGAAAAACATCCACAGGTCGAGGTCAACTCCAATCTTGTTGACTTCATGTATGGCAGTATCAAACTTCGCGAATCGACCCTTAAAGCCCTCTATAAGCCTCTAGATAAACATGAGTTTAGCGTTTCATTAGCATCACAGGCCCTACAACTTAGCTCACAAAGCTTAGAAACAACCAACTTGGATGCGAAAGGCAACATTGAAACTCAAAGTTTAACCTTAAATGCGACTGGGGATTTAGGACTAGATCTTAGCGTGAGTAATCAATACGACCCGATAAAAACCCTATCACAAACCCAAATAAATCGAATTAACCTCAGTACCCCTGTCGGTAAATGGTCGTTAAATAAAGACATTCTTATTGGTTGGGACCAAGCAAAGAATAAAGGCAGCATTAGTCCTTTCTGCTTAGATAATCCCAACAGTAAAATCTGTCTCGATAATTCCGTTAATCTCGGTAAAAACGGAGAGGCTCAAATCAGCTATAACGGCAGTCCCGGTAAACTGTTAATTCCTGTATTGCCGCGTAATATGAAATGGGATGGGAGTGCTGCCATGCTCGCCAATGTTGCATGGGCTGCCAGCAAGAAACCCACCGCCAAGGTGAACCTCGAATTTAGTCCGGGCAGTATCAAACTTAAACGAGCTAAACGTGAAGTCACTATTGATTATCAGCAGCTTGCATTAATGCTCGATTTAGATGCCAAACGTTTACTGACGACCATTAATTTTGAATCCGAGAATGTCGCCAGCTGGCAGTCTGAAATGACAATCAATGTAAGCCCTGATAGATCCCTCTCTGGCTATGCCAATATCAAGCAAATCAATCTGCAACCCTTGGGCGAATTCTTCCCACAAATTAATACCCTCGAGGGATTACTCACCAGCCGACTAACCTTTGCAGGTTCGCTTGAAACCCCCGAGGTGGCGGGGAATATTGATCTGACCCAAGCCGCGATAGCACTCACGGCAAACCCCACGTTAATCAATAAAATGAATATGTCGATGGTGTTAGGCGGCCAACAAGCCAGCGTGAAAGGACGTTGGATGATGGGCAATGGTATGGGCCAGATCAGTGGCGACATGCGTTGGCCTCAGGGGCTGTTCAGCGGCGAAATTGCCATTAAGGGGGACAAGTTAGCCGTTATCCAGCCGCCTTTGGCACTGCTGGATGTCTCACCGGATCTGACCATTGCCTTCAGCCAAGAACAATTGGAACTCAAAGGCACAGTCGATGTGCCTTCAGGTAACATTAAAATTGTGCAATTAGCTGAAGGCGGTGTCGCACTCTCCGAAGACGTCGTATTCGATGATTCGATTGCCGCTTCAGAACCTAAACCTAGCCCCTATGCCATTGTCGCCGATCTGAATATTAACGTCGGTAACGATCTTAAAATTGATGGCATGGGACTGAATGGAAAACTGCAAGGTACCCTCAAGCTGCAGCAGCAGGCATTTCGCCCTCCACTGCTCTTTGGTGATATCAAAGTTATGCAAGGAAGCTACAAATTTATGGGGCAAACCCTCAATATTCGCACCGGTGAAGTTCAATTCGTTGGCCCAACTTCGGTACCCAATTTAAATATTGAAGCCATTCGCGAAATCAAAAGCGAAGATTTAGTCGCAGGCGTACGTATTACCGGTACTCCGGCTCGTCCCGTTGTCACACTCTTCTCTAATCCCGCCAAGGAACAGGCAGAAATTTTATCCTATATTGTCAAAGGCAGTGGGTTTAACAGTAGCAATAACGACCAAAACAACTCCTTGATGATGGGCGCAGCCCTTGGACTGAGCTCTCAAGTCGGTGGCGGCGGGGCCATTAACAGCATCGGCAGCACTGCGACAGGGATTATCGAGGAATTTGGTTTCTCAAACGTGCAGCTCGATACCAATGACGAAGGACGCGTCGCGATTAGCGGCTACATTGGCGAAAAACTCATGGTGAAATACGGTGTAGGGGTCTTTAACCCAGGCTACGAAATGACGGTAAGATACTATCTGTTGTCACAGCTGTATCTTGAAGCCGTTAACGGCACGCTCGGCCAATCATTGGACTTATATTACAACTTTAATATTAACTAATCGCCTTATGATAGCAGCCTGAGTTAAGGATGTGGCAGACGTAACCCCTTGTTCGCCAAGTACAAAAAAAGCGCCCTCAGGCGCTTTTATGCTTCAAATACGACAATTAAGCGTAAACGAAGTCAACGTGCTCAATAATTGGCTTGAAAGCGTGACGTTGCATAGCTTGTGCACGAACACCGATTTCTTTACCATCTAAAACGATAGTCACTACAGAAGTGTAGAAATCTTCGTTAGTTTGAATGTTGATGATGTCTTTGTGATCAAAAACAATAGAAACTGGCTCTTTGCCTGCGCCGTAGATAACCGCAGGAACTTTACCTGCATGACGTAGGCGGCGGCTCGAACCTTTCCCAATTTCAGTGCGGGTTTGTGCTTGGATAGTGTAAGACATGTGTTTCTCACTTAATGTAAAGTAAATTTTGTCACCATTTTCGACCAACAGTGACTCATATAAAGCGGGCGCATACTAGCACAGTTGTTCAACACGCACAAGAACACTCCTTGGCACAAGCACTCACCTACTCTAACACTGTTTGAACACCTGAAATTAACGAGCTTTAGATCATGGGCAGTGTAGAGGCTCAGGATAAATCACCCAAAACACGCGATCCCGATCACACCTGATCAGTCTTAAGCCTGATAAGCTCTTGCCACTCTTGGACATTAGGGGCAATGATATGCGCCACGAAATGGATTTACTACTGCAAGAGATCCGACTGTCGAGTGAACTAGCGCGGGACTTAATCGCACTGATTGAAACTTCGCCCTATGAGCAAACCACGATTGAATTGAAACTCTTAGAATTATTGGCATGCGCCAAACAAAAAAATCGCAGTCTACTACTGCTTATTAAGCGATTTGGATGTGCACCTGTCGAATGCCAAACACTGAATCAGCAGCCATTTTCAACCCTACTCGATACACTCATTGATGATTGGCAACAACAAAAAGCACTGTGCAAATTGCGACAACAAATTTTGCCTAGCTTGAAGCAATACCTACAGCAGACACGTGATGTGGAGCTAACGTATTATCAGCAGCTCACACATCCTATGGACAATATTAGTGAGTCTACCAGTGGCGCACAGGGCCGCAGTCCACATGTACAAACCCTGACTTAGGGTAATAGCCTACACCGCCAAGTTTAAGTGACAGTGCAGCATCCCGCAGGGTCTTTAAATTGACACTGGGAATCGCGATGTCCATCGCCATCCCGCGCATATGATAACTTTTCTTGGCAACACCACCGCTCTTATTGGCGAGCATGGCATTAGTATGGGGTGAGCGATAACCCGATATCACATGGATCTCGTCATTGACATTCAAGCTGGTCTTTAACGCATGCAAGAGATCGAATAGACGTTTATCGATTGGCGCGGTGACATTCTGCCGATGATCCCTTAGCAAATGACTAAAATCTTGCAGCACTTCCCGCTGATATTTACCATCAATCCAATAGCTTCCATCATTATGTTCACCAGTATGGCGATTGTAGAAGCTAAGTTCGCGGATCCCTTTGGTCGAACGACTCGCCAACGCTTGACTTGGAATGATTGAACATAATGCCGCGCCACTGAGGCCTAATAACAACTGCCTACGGGCAGGACAATGTAAACTCACATCAACACCTTTTGTTCGCTTTTTGGACAACTAGAGCGCAAATTATACTGAATTGCCACCCAGATCAAGACTTAAGGACAACGTAAAATCTCAGACTGAAAAATGCACAAAAAGTTCAGAAGCTTAGGGAGTGAAGAAAATATCAGCAGACACCGAATTTGTGAACTCGGCCTCAAGTTGATAGATATCATTACGATACTGTACCTGTCCCTGTTCATCGAGCCACGCAGTGAAATAGACCAAGTGCACCGGCACCTTGTTCGACAGCGCGAACCACTGGGTTTGAGCATCATTTGACAATAATCTATCCCAAAGTCGTTTATCTATCACAAAATGGGTTTTAAACCATTGCGCTAATTCATCCACTTTCTCAACACGAATACAACCCGATGATAATGCCCTGTTCGTCTTATTAAAAAGTTTCGGTTCTGAAGTACCATGTAAATAAACGCTGTAGCTATTCTCAAAATGAAATTTAAATTTGCCTAATGCATTTTTAGGGCCGGGTCGTTGAACTAATCGATAAGGAAAACCCGATGCTGCAATACGTTGCCATTCTTCGGGAGAATGCACTACGGGTTTCCCCTCGCTATTATACATATCAAACTCACGCTCAGAGAGGTATCCGGCATCGGCCAGAATATGAGGCACGATATCGCGGCGAATAATGGAGCGAGGAACGTGCCAACGAGGGTTCATAACCACATTCGAAATGAGGCTATCAAGTATGGGGGTTGGTCTTGAGGGTTTGCCGACGATCACTTTGGAATTAAGGATAACATGGCCCTGCTCTACCAGTTGCAGTGAAAATCCGGGGATATTAATCAGCAAATAATTCCCGCTCAGTTCCAAATTTACGATTTGTTGACGCAGGGTATTTTTGGCAAGCAGCTTAGCCCGCATCATCGGCGACTGATTTAACCAATACAGGGTTTGCCGCCCAATCACACCATCGGGATCCAGGCCATGGCGCCACTGAAATGCTTCAATGGCAGCGACTAGATCATCGCTATACAAAGTATGAGTGGTATGTTGGGATAAATAACCCAACAGCTCAAGGCGAGATGCAATTTCAGGGATAAGCGGCTCATCCATACCTGGAGTGATTTTCTCATCGAGCGTTAACGTCGCCCATTGTTGGGATGTATCAAGGTTAATTAACAACTGCAATTGTTCGATGACACTGAGCATTTGCGTAGAATTCGCGCTTTCAAGCACTCTTGACTCACATTCAGACTGACTCTCTCGTGGCAAATTTATCGCCGTAGTATCATCACCAAGGCTGGTTTCATCTAATGTTGCTAAGGGATCTTTAGCCCCTTCATCACTCTCAATTTCAATACGGGATATAGTCTTAATCACGCACACTTTGGACGACGCAATATATCGCCAATAACCATCGATTTGTGCTGACATGGTTTTTAGCTCAGAAAGCTCACTCGAACCAATGCCCTGGGCTTCTATCTGCAAGAGTCGCCGATAATTGTGCTCAAAAACAGGATTCACACCGGCGAGTGCCAACAGCATAGTATGTTGTTTTAAGCGGTTAAATTGCCTTTGAGCATCACTTTGGACCATTTCTGCCGCTTGAATTGGCATCAAAAGGGTGAAACTTAACATACCGATGAGAATTAACGGAGAGAGAAATTGAACATAGTACGAGTTGACAAATTGCCAAAGGAAAACGCGGGACACAAGTCTTCGTAAACCTAGGGTTCTTAGTGCTGAAACGAGATAGTGAATGAGCAAACGATTACTCACTGGCACCATAAACTGCTCCCTGTTTGCACAAGATATCAATGCCGATGATTAACTGACTATAGTTGAAGCCACCGAGAAAAGATCACATCTCACCCATAGAAATATGCCTTAGTTGATGAGTAACGCTGTACAACCATGATTCAAAGACATGAATGGAATCTCTGCCAAGTTTTAAATTGAACGTCTTGTGATTAAAGCATCCCGACACCCGCAATAGGTCATTCGTACAAACAAAAATGCCACTGAAAAGTTCAGTGGCATTGTCAGATTAACGCAGGGCGCTAACATCCGTGCTATCTAGCAGAACGACACCAGATCCTCGGGCACAAACTGTTCGGGGAGTTTTTGCAAACTGCGCAGCATTAATGGATTTGCTAATACCAAGGCCATTTCTTGGCGATTAAACAAGGCCAGCACACTTTGCTGACATTGCGCCTCATGCACTTTAACGTGCACAATCGCCTCAACGGGGTCAATCGGTGTTCCCGCAGCGCGAAGGGGTTCTTTGTCTACTATGGCTAAGTGAAGCTCCATCAGCTCAGGATCTTTCAGCACTTGAGCCAGTGTCCAAGGCTCTGCAATATAAGACTGATAAGCGGCGCGAGCAAGCTGTGCTTGAATACAGATAGGCGCAGGATTGCGCTCCTCTGGGGTCGCCAAAATACCCAGTCGTTTAAAGACTTCACCGATTTTAATTGAACCCGTCCACGCCGAAATCGGCACAGCAAACCATAAACCAATCAGCGCAGGACTCATCCAAGCAAGCAAGGTCAATGAGTCAAGAATGGCCGCGTAACCCAGCATGAAACCCGCCAGCATATGCAAACGGTGACGGTAAATCAGGGTAAGCCAAGGCATGCTACCGTCATCACGGCGCTGGGGTGACCAACCACTGTCACGGCCCATCAGAATCGACATCACAGCACCGCAGTGAATAAACATCATGATTGGCGCAATCAATGCCGACAACAGTACTTCAAAGAGAACGCTGAAAATTGCCTTTATACGGCCACCCACACTGCGGGCAAACTTGCCGTCTTTTAGCAGCAACAGTACCCCAAAAATCTTAGGTCCAAATAACACACCCATGGTGATATAGAACAATCTTAATGCCCTATCCGAGTCCATGATTGGCCAAGTTGGGAATAGCGAAAACTGATCGGTAAAATATTCAGGACGAATAAAGTGCGCCTGCAATGCAAGCATCAAACCGGTCAAAATCAGCAGCAACCAGAACGGCGAAGACAGATAAGCCATAATGCCTGTCATCAAATGCAGACGACTCACCCAATGCAAACCTTTGGTTGGCAGAATACGGGAATGCTGCAAGTTACCCTGACACCAACGGCGATCGCGTACCGCAAGGTCGATAATCGAAGGCGGACATTCCTCATAGGAACCAGGTAAATCGTAGGCAATCACCACACTCCAACCCGCACGGCGAATAAGCGCCGCTTCCACAAAATCATGGCTTAGAATATGCCCACCAAATGGCGGTTTACCCTTTAGGTGTGGTAGACCCGCCGCGCCCATAAAGGCTTCGGTACGAATAATGGCGTTATGGCCCCAGAAGTTACCTTCTTTTTGTACCCACCAACCTAGACCAGTACCGATCACAGGGCCATAAATTCGCGCGGCAAATTGCTGCAGACGCGCCATCAGAGTGGTGCCATTGATCAAGGATGGGATGGTCTGGATAAGACCCGCATCGGGATCGGCCTGCATACGTTGGGCAAGACCTGTAATGGTCGATGATTCCATTAAACTGTCGGCATCGAGCACCAGTAAATGATCGTAACGCGAACCCCAGCGGCGACAGAAGTCGGCCACGTTACCTGCCTTACGGGCGACGTTTTTACGGCGACGACGGTAGTAAACCCGCGAATGCTTATGGGTTTCCTGACGCAGTCTTAAAAAGGCCTGCTCTTCAAGCAACGCAATGTCAGGATCGGTCGTATCGCTTAGGATAAACCAGTCAAACGCATGACCATGGCCCGTTTGTGACAGCGCTTCCGCCATCACAGACACCGCCGAGAACACCCTGTCCGGAGATTCGTTATAAGTCGGCATTAAAATCGCCGTGCGCGTATGCAGCTCAGTCGCAGCTAACTCGTTAGGCCTAGGCTTTTTTAGCAAAATTAAAAAGCCTGCAATACCGCTGCAAAATGCTAAGGCAATCCAACAAAAGTTGATGGCAAACAGCGCAAGCATCAGGTATTCCAGTGGCGTGATGCCTCCGATACTGAATACTGCGGCCATCTCGTAAATCGCAAAGGCTGACAACAAAAAAGCGCCGCCAACAACAAAGAAGCGTCGAATCGCCTTTGAACGAACGCCATTAGCAACAGTGCTGCGACGGGGAAAACCTTCAGGCATTTTGCTTAGGCTTTGCGGCTCCATCGCGCCAGGCCGTTCATTCGGCATGGCGCTGCCACCGACGAGGACTTCAGTCTCGAGTACTGAATTCTCGGAAACAGTCATATTCAATTGCTCCGGTAGGGATCTTAAAGTGTCCAACGATATAACCAGGTTTCAACCTGACGCGGAGTAGAAAACTTAAGCTCAGCCCTTAGCTCGATAAGGTCTTTGTTTTCTGGTTCTAATTCAAAGGATAAACGATAGCCATTGCTCGCCTCATTTGGCGCAACAACCACATTGGTAATCACACCACCAGAGGACTCTACCTTAGCCAATGGTAATTCGTTCGGCATCGGACCATTAACTTGATAATCAACAACAAACAAACGTCTTGGTGTGGCTTTAGCAATATCCGCACGCCCACTGGCTGTGCGGCTAACCATGACGGAATTACTCCGTGCAGCAGGTTCATCACCCCAGCTCATACGATAGGCAAAGTGATATTCACTGCCTGCAGCAATGGGCTGACGCGGTTTCCAGAAGCTTACGATATTATCGTGAATTTCAGATTCCGTTGGGATCTCCGTCAGCACAACGGCACCTTGGCCCCAATTGCCCATAGGTTCAATCCAAAGACTCGGGCGACGCTCATAACGGGCTTCTAAATCCTGATAGGAAGAATAGCTGCGTTCGCGTTGGATTAAACCAAACCCCTGAGGCGAATTGTCAGAAAATGCACTGATCTGTAACTGACGAGGATTGGCCAATGGACGCCACAGGTGTTCCCCGCGGCCATTGAACATTAACAAACCGTCGGAGTCATGCACTTCAGGTCTGAAGTCATCGGTATCGTGGCGACCATTTAGCGAATGTAAGAACATGCTAGTGCTTGGGGCTAGGCCCACTTTACTCAATTCAACGCGTGGAAACAGTGTCGCCTCAACATCAATTTGGGTGTTGTCACCAGGACGTACTGAGAAACGATAAGCACCCGATACGCTTGGGCTGTCTAACAGCGCATGCACTACAACAAGATTGCTGTCGTAGTAAGGACGCTCAACCCAAAAAGCACGAAATATTGGAAACTCTTCCCCTTCTGCATCGGCGGTTTTAATCGCAAGGCCGCGGGCTGACAGACCGTAGGAGTTACCTTTACCTAAGGCGCGGAAATAACTCGCCCCTTGAAACACCATTAATTCGTCAAAAACGCCGTTGGTGTTTAACTGGTTATGGATACGGAAACCCGAATAACCAATATCATCATTTGGCAATGCCTGGGTGAGTACCTCACCTGCGGTGAAATATTTTGGCTCATAGGCTAGATGAGTTGCCTGATTACCCTCAACAATGGCGATTTCAATCAAGTCTTGAAAGTAAAAACCACGGTGAAACATTTGCATTTGGAAAGGTAACCCCTGATCGCGCCAAATAGACGATACGGGATTAAAACGAATATCGCGGTACTCGTCATAGCTCAGCTTGGCAAGGCCCGCTGGCAAAGGATCTTTAAGGGCTACATAGGGCTTGGAAGCAAGTTTACGCGCTAATTTAACAATATAATCTGAGTCAAACGTACCCGTCTTAGTAAATCTGACTTGGTTTTTGTTTGCGCTCTGGACAGCTGCTTTAGACGGTGTAGCAGGTGTCACAGTGGGTTTAGTCTCTGCAGGTTTGGTTTCTTCAGCAGCAGAGACAGAACCGGCCAATGCTAGAGAAACACTGAGTGCCAGCGAGCAAAGGATTGAAGAAGAAGGTTTAAACGATTGGCAACGCAACAAGCTAACCATAGGATAGGTAACCTAAAAATAAACTAAGAAATCAATAATTTTTATGTTGACAGTCAAAATCTTTCACCGCTAATTTTGGGGTAAAAACAGCTGCTGCAACATATCGCGAAAGATATCAGAAGGCGGAAAAAAACTCATAAATAAAGATGAGGTTAACCCCTTTTGATTGATAATATTTAGCAATATACCTATAACAATAAGGAATATAAAACCAAATTCGCCTACAAATTTGATCTGGATCGACAAAGGCGATAAATAAAACTCGGCCAAGATCCCATTTAGGAAACAACTTCAGCACCCATAGTAGGTTGGCTACTGAGAATAATCTTAGGATAAGCGCTATATTTCGCGAGCTTCTGCCACAGAAAAAGTCAGAATGTTTAAAACTTACAAATATTGGGGAACAATCTTACCAAAGCCGACGAGTTTAGCTCACTGACCTCACCGGACATTGACATATCTATGCAAGACTCACTTAGTATCTAACATTACAGTCTTCAAGCGTCAGGCTGTCACAGCCCTCAAAACAAGGTTTCGCCGTTAACGGGTAACACTGTTAACTATCGATTTCGATTTATCGCAATCTCATCCAAATTGAGTGTCATGTTAATAAATGTCGCCGATCAGCGTTTTCTATTAACAATGAATCGGATCATCATCTTCACATCCAAGCTCACTGCCCACTGATGATACTCCGTTAACTTGTATCTCAGCTGAACAATCAATGGGATAACACATCATATGGGCTTTATTAATGTTAGAGCCATAGGTAACTCACTTGGCAATCCATGCCTTATCTTGTTGGCATTATCAATTTTATAGCCTTAGTTTATCTCTCGTTTATGCTGAATATACCGACTTACATCACCCTTTGAAGGGCAACACTAAGCTAATTAAATTTTTTCGTAGTGCTAATTGCTGGACATCTCACTTCCAATAACAACAGTAACGGCTGCTAACAACATTGGCATTAAATCCATACTAAATGGGATTTAAGCCCTTTTATTACAGTAAGCTAAGATTAGCTTTGCTTGTAAATTCAAAGTGGATAGATGGACCCCCCCCACCTTCGACTCATCACAAAGGTGAGGCAATAAACGCTGAGGTGTAAGCAATTCAAGGAGATGAAGAAAATAGACATTATTGCGGAAGGAACACAGAGACGACCAAACCACCACCCTCACGCGGTGAAAGCGTCAGTTCACCGCCATGGAGCTCAATGATATGGTGGCAAATGGATAGCCCAAGCCCCGCGCCGATACCCTCATTTTCGTTAACGCGATAAAAACGCTCTGTTGCACTGTCAATTTGTTCGGGGGTCATGCCCAAGCCTCTATCTGCGATATCTAACCTGATCGCTTGAGGTTCCTGTCTGGCGCTGAGGCAAATGAGGGTTTCGCGTGGACTGTACTTGCAGGCATTTTCAATAATGTTTTTTAGTACTAGCAGCAAATAAAAGCGATCGCAGCGAATTTTTATAGCAGCATCGATATCAATATCCCATTCATAATCAGTGATCATCGGCATGAGTTGGTTTAACACTTCTTCGATCATTGGCAGTAGGGAGTGATGCTTCACATTAAGTTCTTCAATTGAATCGACCCTTGCCAGTAACAATAACTGCTCGACGGTATGACTCATATGTTTAACCCCCGAGTCGATGGCCGCAAGGTGCACTCTCTGCTGTGTTTCATCACCAAGCAGGCCCTCTAAACCCTGTTGATGTAACTTGATAACCGATAACGGCGTTTTTAACTCATGCGCCGCATCGGCGCTGAAACGGCGCTCACGGGCGATAAATTTATCTAAAGTGGTAATGTATTGATTAAGTGCACGTCGCACTGGCACTAATTCCTTTGGCAATGACATTGTTAAGGGGGTTCGGTCATTGTGTGATCGATTCATCAGCTCACGCTCTAAGGCTTTTAGTGGGCGAAATAGCAGGTAAAAAATCAAACTGACCAGCACTAGCATTAATGGCAGGACAATGAGCGGCGCAATAAACGCATTATGCATAATTTGAGAGACCAACTCCTCTCGCACATCATCACGCTGGCCGGTAATAATCCACAGTTTATGTTTGGTCGAAAAGTAACTGAAAACGTGCCAGAGACCATCCGTAAGGTTTTTTTTATGGTAGCCAGCAACAAAATCACTTAATGGCTCAACCCCGACATTATCGGAGTACACTAGGGCTTTCCCCTGCTCGCTCCATATTTGAAAGGCCAATTTATGTTCATAGGCCAATTTTAAAGCATCGGCCTTTTGAGCAAAGGTGCTAACGCCTCCTTCGGGCACATGCAACACTTGCGGTGATGGCTGCTGAACCAAAAATTCTGCATCGTCGTGATAAAAAAGCTCAAGCATTTTAGCGCTTTGCATCATTTGAGCATCAAATAGCTCTTCAATTTGATGCACTGAATCTCGGGTACTATACCAACTCGAAATGCCCACTGACACGGAAATACCCGATAACATTAACAATGTCAGTAATAAACGTAATGAATACACATCCAACACTCTGAGTCGCTTCACTTAAATTACCCCGCGCTTACGCATCAATTCAAACTACCTTAAAAGGCCGTTACTCAATACCGATAAAGTCTGGGTTTGTCACTCAAAAATGTCGTCAATTTCCGCCGATTAATTGATTTCAACTAAGGTATAGCCAATACCACGGACGGTTTTAATCAGCTCGTTGGCCATTTTCTTGCGCAAATGGTGGATATGAACTTCGATGGAATTACTGCCCACTTCATCCCAACCATAGGTGAGTTGTTCAAGCTGATTTCGCGTCAGCACTCTGCCAGAGGACTGGGCAAGTTCGAGTAAGAGTTGGAATTCACGGCGCGACAAGGGCACACTTTGATCGCGAAAAGTCACCTCTCGGCTGTTTAAATCAATACTCAAGGCACCAATGATCAGGCTATTATGGTCCAGCCCATATTGGCGTCTCACAATAGCGCGAATTCTTGCAGCCAACTCACGCACGTCGAAGGGCTTACCTAAGTAGTCATCGGCACCAATATCGAGACAATCAAGCTTAGTATCGAAATCCGTATTGGCAGTCAGTACTATGGTCGGAATAGAGATGCCTTGCTGCCTCCATGCCTTAAGCAATTCTTTACCATTTCCATCGGGCAAGCCTAAATCGAGCACTATGGCACTAAAGCTTTCATTCTTAATCCCCACCAGCGCCTGCTGATAGCTGTTTAAGTGGTCTACCTGCATGCCTAGCTTTTGGAGGCTCATGCAGATCCCCTGTGCCAATAACTCGTTGTCTTCAACTAACATGATCCGCATGCAATCGCCCTATCGATAAACGGTAAATTGGAGTTGTTGTTCCGCTAAAAAAGCTTCTGCTGCTTTTCCCTTCAGCATTGCCATCGTAGAAAGCATTCCCGCGGTGACACAATTTGGCGCTATCACAGTGACGGAGCGCGGCGCATCAACCACAGGGTAACCCGTGCGGGGATGAATAATATGGCCATAACGTTTACCATCGACCTCAATAAATCGCCGCGTATCGCCACTGGTGGCGAGCGCCCCTTTGGAGATGCTCAGTACTTTTGCGGCAGTATCTAATTTAGTCGGGTTTTCAATCCCTACCTGCCAAGGGGGGGACTTTGCCACGGGACAAGCAATATCACCGCCGAGATTGACGAGAACTGAAATCGTTGCAAAGCGCGCGGCTAAAAGATATGCCACTGAGTCCGCTGCATATTCCTTCGCAATACCACCGAGATCGAGTTGCATCCCCTCAGGCAAATGCAACGAAGTTTCGCTCAAGGTTAAACGCTCAAAACCCACTAAGGCCATTGCCCTATCAATTGCTGGTTGAGTAGGGATATGGGCGCTACCATCGAAGCGCCACAGTTGCATTAAAGGGCCGGCGGTGACATCAAATAGGCCTTCACTCAACTCAAAACACTGCAGTGCAAAGTGCAACAGTTTGGAGGTTTCGGCATCAATGGTGCAGGTCTTACCCAAACCATGATTCAGTTGCCACAGGGGATTGTGGGGGATAAATCGGCTGTATTTCTGCTCAATTCGGCTGACTTCTTCAATAGCAAGTTTAAGCATTGTTGCCGCAATCTGGACATCATCCGTGGCCATCAATAACTCGCAGGGACTGGCCATTGCCCTAAATTGCCCCAAAAAGCCCCAATCCCGAGGCTGGAGCTGGTCGTCATGGTTGCGCTTATCTACCGAGGTCAAACTCACCACTCTTTCCCTTTCGTTGCCAACATAGCCATCGCCTTCCACAAGGGGGAAAAGCAGTAAAGAGTGCAACCCTTGGAAATGGCGTAACCAAGGGCGCACTCAATACTGACACTTTTCGACACTGCCGAGTAGTATCTCACTAAAAAGAATAACTAAATTGGGCAGTTATCGCCTTCTGGGTCGGGAAAATATCCAGTTCTTGTAACTGTCCAGGCAGTGGCTCATCCGATGTCGGATTCTGCTGGTAATATTCCAAACGGTAGGTCATTTCATGACCTCCGGCTAAACGATGCCCAAATTTCACCCCAAAGGTGTAAGCATCCATGTCACCTATGCGGTAATCGGCGCTCGCAAACTCGGGTAATGGCTCATCAGATAACAAGAAAGGTTGATAAAAATCCACCTTAGATTGGGTGTAATAGCGCAGGTGCAACTGGCCGTAAAAACTGCCACTAAAGTAATAACGGTAATGGGTTTCGAGTGTATGGGAAGTTAAATCCCAATCATCGGTGTTAAAGCGGTAGGAAAAATCCACAACTCCGGAATCGAGCGCCCCCTTGGTCATCAGATAAACACTGTGCTTAAGGCGCGAATCTGGGCGGTTCTCATAGCGAATATCTTCGGTTGTGCCGCTTTCATCCACCACGCTCAATACCTTGAAAGGGTCAGTTAAATAACCACTCACACTCGAGATGCCGTAATTGGCCTGTAACAACCATCGTTGATTCAATATCTGGGTTACCCCAAGCATTAAATCGACGGTTTGTTTGTTGTCACTGCCCCGCTGGCGAGTGGCATCGAATGCCGCTTGAAAACTGTCATCGGAATTGTAATGGTCACGTATCGCCATCGATGACAACGCCACGGGTCTGCCGCCCTCGGGGTCAACAACATCGAAGCTATAGGCACCACCAAAGAACAAGGTGGTATTGTCCTTATTAAAACCGCGCTCTGCCCCGCCATTTAGGCCAATGGACATATAATCATATTCCTTTGAACCATAAACGCCACCGTTAATTTTCCAATCGGAATTGAGCACCCAAGAACCGTTAGCACTGCCCTGAAGACGAGTATCATGGAAGGTATCATCCAGTGGCGTATCCCCAGCCTTAATCGTATATTGGCCGTTGCCGGAGGGACGGGTGAAAGTTTGACTGCTAGTTTGGGCAACCGCGCCGGAAGCAGATGCACCGGTTAAACTGTCGACCACCAGCTTTAAGTCGACCGTACTTTCATCATCAAAGGTTTTTTGGGCGGTGCCAATCGCTTCAATAGCTTGTACCCTCTCCTGCTCACCGTAATACATGAGGGCTGCATCGACCTGCCAGCCATCGGTGAAACTGCCCTCCTCGGCCGCCTGAGCACCATTAGCGAATAGCCCACAACTTGCTAAAGCAAGGGCGCCCGCAATCGACTTACTTGCACTTTGACGACTTAACGATGGAAGTGGGAAAGCAGACGATAACGAATTTGACGTGCTCAGTGACACATCAACGCTTTGCAACTTATTGTTATTATTGTTCATAGCTGACTACGCCTTATATGTCATTAGATGTAGCAAATAGGGGCGACTTAATCCTCAAGCTTGAGTTTAAGTATTAAGGTTTAGTTACAACCACAGCCACCACCAGCAAAGGCGCGGCCACCGCTACTGCCTTCCTTACTGAAATAAATATGATCGTCTAGCGCCAAATCGAGCTTTTCACTGTCAAGCGCCATGTCACTTCGGGCTAACTGTCCACGCTCCCAAGGCTCGACACCAAGGCTTGAACAGCCACTAAGACCCACCAACATGACTGCAGCTACCACACAAGCTTTCAACATAGATTACTCCTTCAACAGTTCTACGAGTTCCTGTTCATACTCTTGGCTTTTTTCAGGGGTAAACCCCACATGACTTCTAACGAGCTTACCCTGCTTATCGAAGATAAAACTGCTTGGCATACCAAGCAAATCAAAGCTTTTTGCTACATCACCCTCTGGATTAAATCGCACATTAAAAGTCGCCGGGAGCTTTTGTAAAAAATCATCGGCATCTTTTTTATCGGGATCGAGGTTAATGGCGACGATAGCTAACCCCTTATCGGCGTATTTAGCCTGCATCGCATTCATCCAAGGGAAAGACTTACGGCAAGGCCCGCACCAGGACGCCCAAAAGTCGACATAAACTACCTTGCCCTTAAATTCATTTAAGGAAACCGTTTGTTCATGTTCATTCTGAACTGTGTGAACAAGCGACGGCGCCGCGTTAACCGCCATACTCAAACCCGCGCTAAGGACGGCAAAGGCTAACCCTGTAAACCACAATGACTTTTTCATCGCTTCTCCCTACACAATTGAGCTTGAATTTAGACATCAAATCTTAAGGTTTACTTAACCCTATCTAAGATTCGCGTCCACCTAGGATGGATATAAGCCAAAACCCACTGAAGCGAAAAAATTTGGCACAACTTCAACAAAGATTAGAAAAGTGCGACATTTTGTCCCATACACAAAACCGAAATTAGACCTGCGTCATGTTAATTTAATGTCAAATTCAGATTCGTCACATCTTTCGGACATTCTTGATATACATCAATAATTTCAACCTTAGCTAAGCCTAAACTGACTAAGTCAATGATGTAAACCCTAATAAATTTACATTTAAACAACAATAAAAGGTTGAGCTATGGACACTCATTCAGCCCTCTATGAACAGGGAAAGGCGCGCCTAGCAGCCCTACGCCAACTCGCTCCCCGTCAACAGGTCCCCCTCGTCGATAAACTGTTACAACACGGCATCACTCGCCGCGATTTTATGAAATGGAGCGCCATGGTGTCAGCCACCCTCGCCCTGCCGCTTCCCTTTAGCCAACTGGTGGCAGAGGCGGCTGAAGTCGCCGATCGCGTGCCACTGATCTGGTTACATATGGCCGAATGTACCGGCTGCTCTGAATCCCTGGTTCGCGCCGATACCCCAAATCTCGATTCGCTGATCTTTGACCATGTATCCTTGGAATACCACGAGACGCTCATGGCGGCTGCAGGCTGGCAAGCAGAAGAAAACCTAGAACATGCGCTTGAAACCTATAAAGGTCGTTATCTACTCGCGGTAGAAGGTGCGATTCCTACCGCCAATAACGGCAGCTTTTTAACCGTCGGCTGTAAAGGCCGCACTGGCCTTGCCACCGTCAAGGAAGCCGCCGCGGGCGCCGCCGCCATCATTTCCGTCGGTACCTGCGCTTCCTTTGGCGGGGTGCAAGCCGCGTACCCTAACCCCACTGGGGCTAAGGGCGTACACGAAGTGGTCGATAAGCCGGTGATTAACTTAGGTGGCTGTCCACCGAGTGAGAAAAACATTGTCGGCACCCTGATGTACTTCATTATGTTTGGCAAATTGCCTGCACTGGATATGTATAACCGTCCTAAATGGGCCTACGGCGCACGGGTACACGATAACTGTGAACGCCGCGGCCGCTTTGACTCAGGGGAATTTGTCGAAACCTTCGGCGATCAGGGCGCAAAAGATGGCTACTGCCTCTATAAAGTCGGTTGTAAAGGCCCCTACACCTATAACAATTGCCCGACCGAACGCTTCAATCACCATACTAGCTGGCCGGTATTAGCAGGCCACGGCTGTATGGGCTGCTCTGAACCGAATTTCTGGGACAACATGGCGGACTTTGAGGCGCCTCTGGGTCGGCAACTGCTCCATGGATTGGACTCCACCGCCGACACCGTCGGTGCTGTGATCTTAGGTGCGACAGTGGTGGGCATCGGCGCCCATGCCGTTGCCAGTATTTTTGCTAAGCCGCTGGAGGAATAGCCATGAGCAAGCGTGTTGTGATTGACCCTATCACCCGGATTGAGGGTCACCTTCGTATCGAAGTCGAAGTCGATGACAATAATGTCATCACCAATGCCTGGTCATCCTCCACGTTGTGGCGCGGAATTGAGGTCATCCTCAAGGGACGCACCCCAATGGATGTGGGCCTGATTGTGCAGCGTATTTGCGGTGTCTGTACCTATTCCCATTACCGCTGCGGCACCGAAGCAGTGGAAAATGCCCTCGGGCTAGCGATTCCACTCAATGCGAAATTGTTACGTTCCTTAATGCAAACCTCGCTCTATATGCACGACCATATAGTGCATTTCTACCATCTGCATGGCTTAGATTGGGTGGATGTGGTCTCGGCATTAAGTGCCGATCCCGCCAAGGCCGCAGAGGTTGCCCTTAAATATACCGATAACCCGATTGCCGCTGGTGAAGGGGATTTGCGCGCAGTGCAAGAACGAGTTAAAGAATTTGTCGAAACCGGCAAACTTGGGCCCTTTGCTAATGCTTACTGGGGCAACGGCACCTATAAGTTCAGCCCTGAGCAAAACCTGATTGCCCTTTCCCACTACCTTAAAGCACTTGAGGTGCAAAGGGTTGCGGCTGAGATGCTAGCAATATTCGGTGGAAAACAACCTCATCCACAATCCTTAGTGGTGGGCGGCGTCACTTCAGTACGGGATATGTTAAGCCCTGCGCGTCTGCAGGAATGGAAACAAAAACACGCGACAGTCACCGACTTTATCGAACGCGCCTATCAGGCCGATATCGTGATGGCCGCCGAAGCCTTTGGTACAGAGAACAGTGTCCTTGGCGGCGTGAATGTTAAAAACTTCCTCGCAACCAATGACTTTGCCCTCGCCAATGGTGAAGACCTCTTTAGCCAAGGCGTTATCATGAACGGCGATCTGGCGAGCGTCAGTGATATCAATCCTGAGCTAATTGCCGAAGACGTGACCCACGCTTGGTATAACGCCGATACCCCCCAGCATCCCTATGAGGGCACGACAATACCCAATTACACCGGCTTTGTGGAACGCGACACCGTTTACGGCAAGCTGCCCACCTTGGACGGTGATGGCAAATACTCTTGGGTAAAATCCCCCCGCTATAAGGGTGAACCCGTCGAAGTGGGGCCACTGTCCTGTTTGCTGGTGAACTACGCAAGGGGCAATCAGGTGGTAGTCGATGCGGTCAACGGCCTACTCGCACGCACCGGATTACCCGTTGAAGCGCTGTTCACGACCTTAGGTCGCACCGCGGCGCGAATGCTGCAAACCGTAATTGTTGCGAAGGAAGGCCTACGAACCTTCGACAGTCTGCTGACCAATATCGTCACCGATGAGTCGACATACGTGCAGCCACATATCGACCCAAGTAAAGAGTATGTGGGTCATGCGATGATTGAAGCGCCTCGGGGCATGTTAAGTCACTGGGTACGCATCAAAAATGGCGTGATTGAGAACTATCAAGCCGTGGTGCCCACCACTTGGAACGCAGGACCTAAGGATGCCAATGGCAAGATTGGCCCCTATGAGGCGTCACTGATTGGCTTAAAGCTTGAAGATCCCACTAAGCCGCTGGAAGTCATTCGGATCATTCACTCATTCGACCCTTGCATGGCCTGCTCTGTCCATGTCATGGATTTCAAAGGGCAAGAACTGAGTGAGTTTCGCGTCAGCCCAAATGGTCAGTAGCCAATTAACTTAAGGAGGGTCAGCAACATGAAACATAATGCAACCCACATTAGGACGAAAATATTCAGTCCCGCGATACGGATATTTCACTGGCTCAGGGCATTGTCGATATTGGTGTTGGTGGTGACGGGGTTTTATATCGCTTGGCCATTTCTCGTCGCCCCCCAAAGTAGCGATATTCTAGTGCAGGGCTGGGTGCGGTTCGGCCATGTGATCTGCGGTTTTATCTTAACCGCAGTGACCCTCGCTCGTTTTTACCTGTACTTCTTTAGCCGCAGCGATATTGAGCGCCGCTCATTTCGCGATGTAAAAAGCCTTAATAGCTGGATTATCCAACTCAAATCCTACATTTGGATGGGGCATCTGCATAAGGCTGGCGTTTACGGACCACTGCAATATGTGACTTATGTAGCAATCTCCCTAGTCGCAGCTGTGATATGTATAACGGGACTGGTGCTGTACGCCAATGTCTACCATGAGGGTTTGGGTGGCATGCTTTGGGACAGCGCCGCTTGGGTGACAACGCAATTGGGTGGTTTGGCACAGGTAAGGCTTTGGCACCACTACCTGACCTGGGCATTCGTTATCTTTGTGGTTATCCATGTGTATATGGCCGTATGGTCGGGGATACGCTTCAAACATAACTCGGTCGACTCCATTGTCTCTGGTTATGACTACCTCAAGCCGGACTCGCACCACTAGAGCACACCAGTAGGAAGCCAATGAAGATATTGCTACTTGGTATTGGTAATGTACTGTACGCCGACGAAGGCATCGGCGTACATTTTGTGAATTACATCGCCGATAATTATCAATTCAGCCACGAGGACCATCAGCTCGAGTTACTCGACGGTGGTACCCTCGCGCAGGGGCTTATCCCCATTATCTGCCAATACGATTACCTGATTGTAGTCGACACGGTCAATGCAAATGGTGTCGATGCGGGCGCAGTGTACTTCTTCGATTTCGACAGGGCGCCCCGCGAAATAGACTGGCAAGGCAGTGCCCACGAAGTGGAAATGCTGCAAACCCTCAATATGATGGAGATGGTCGGTGACAGACCGAAAACCTTTGTGCTTGGGGTCACCCCTACGGTGCTCGAATCTATGGTGCTTGGGCTCACGCCTAAGGTCGCTGCCGCCGTGCCTTTAATGGAATCGGCCCTGCTTAACCACTTAACTTCCCTTGGATTTAGCATTAAGCGCATAGCCGAGCGCAGTATCGACACGCTGATCCCTGACTCCTATAAACGTGGTGTCTATCGAGATGAAAAACATCAGATTTGATTTTACCTGTTCACGACAGGTGCCCTTTTATGCCCATTTATGTAACGAATTCCTTAATAAGGCAGCGCAGAATTACCCACATCTCAATCTTTGTATTGGTCTAGAGCAGCAAGCCTTTGGCCCCTTTACCTATTTTATTGAGGCTTTGGGGGAGCAAAATGAGCTTGAACAACTTGCCGATGCCATCGCCGCCGATTTCCCGATTTCGCTGTGGTTGACTGATTCAAGAATTCGCGTAATTGAAACATCCACAGGGCAGCAAACCCTGCTCGATACCGGCTACAACCAAGGACTTAGCAGCATCCCATTTTGTCCGCAGTGCTATCCACAATTGGGCGATAATCAATCCCCCCGATTTGGCGTGTTAAGTCTTGAATGCCCCTGTTGTCACGGTGAGCGACAACTTGGCCCCGAACAAAAGGCCTTAACCCTTTCAGATATTCAAGCCATGGCCGCGCGCTTAATCAGCCAAGGGGAATTAGATCTCAGTCTTACCGAAGGCTTAAAGGTGAGCCTCACGCCAATCAGATCTCAAAACGAGGCACAAAGTGCTGCAAGACCAAGATTACTTATCTGTAATCCCAATACCCTCAATGCCCATTTTTGTGTAAACGACGAGCAGGTGCTTGCGCTATCGAGCATCGAAAAACCGCTGATTTGCGTAAGGCCAATTCAGGATCACGATAGACTAACTCTGCCACTTTACGATATCGGTTTTGCCCATAACCGTATGGTCTTAGTCCTTGCAGAACTTCTGCGCCAAAAAGGCATAGATTGGCTGTATCTGACAGCAACCAAGTCATCTTCCGACGCCCTTCGCCCCCAAGTCACCTGGATTGATGGCGCCTTTGCGCAAATAAACGCAGCCTTGCAAAGCCAATTCTGTATTCAAAGCAATGACGAGGGCAAAGGCAAACAAGCGCAGCCCCTTGCATCCTTTAACGCCCCTGAACCGCTGAGAGATGGCTTAAGTCTCTTAGGTTATCAGGCTCGCTGGCAGGCCCATAAAAAATCCGCACACCTTGGGCTATTAAGCGTAACAACATCCTCCCATGCAACATCCTTGGATGAAGTACTCAATCGTTATCACAGTAAAGAAGATCACACCCTCGCCGATGCCGCGCTTTATGCCGCGCTGCTCGATGGCCAAATGAGTCGTCAGCAGGGGGCAAAACACGCCGTAATCATTTATTTAAGCCGTACATTCCCGAGCCAAATTGTGAGCTTAGATGGCAAGGGCGAAACCGAGCTGTTTTTTGCCTTGCCTGAACTCCCTGACAATGGCTATGAAATTTTCCACCAGCTCGAAACCGGGCCGCAAAAAGCCATCGCCCAGAAATTTAAGAGCCTGTTCCCCGATGATTACCTTGCGCTTTTAAGCCTCAAACTCAATGGCAGACGGGACAACCTCCAAAGCCTATGGGCCATCGCCGCCATTTTGATTGGCCTTAATCCTAAGGATGCTAAGCTTGCGCCAAACACCTTAAGCGATGCGCTCAACGCTGCGGCCATGCGCTACCACGGCAGTAACGCGCCGCGTATCGATTATCCACTCACTAAGGGCGAAGCCCATCGCAGTCTTAACTGGTGCAAAACCCTAGGCACAGTGCTGAGCTTTCGCGTGGCAGGCCACAGCGACCCTACGCAGCTCGCCTTTGCGATGCACGACTCCCTCGCCGACTACTTGGCTAACTGGATGGAGCATCTGGATTTGAATTTGGGTGTACAGCAAATAGCGCTGGCAGGCAGTGAATTTGAAAATGAAGTGCTGTGTAAACGCATTGGCTTAAGGCTTGGGAAAAACTTCCCGCTACTGATTAATCGCTGTCTTAGTCTTGAAGGGGATAACCTTGCCGTCGGCGCGCTCTATGTTAAGAATCGCAGCTTAAATGCGCTAGCCTAAGGGGTAGCGCAACAGAGAAAACGCTTGGCACATTCATAGGGAAATCAATGTCAAACTCGGCCAGCAATCACATCGCGATTAACCAACCCATACGCCGCAAAATCGTTGTCACAGGGATAGTGCAGGGGGTGGGCTTTCGCCCCTTTGTCTACCGCGAAGCTATAGGATGTCACCTTAGCGGCAGCGTGTTAAACGATGCCGATGGTGTGACCATCGAGCTTCAGGGCGCGCCGGAGGACATTAACCGTTTTATCCATTGCCTTAAAACCAATCCGCCGCCGCTTGCGCGCATCGATAAGATCACGGAAACAACTATCTCACTCCAGAGTGACGATACTCAATTTAAGATTCTTGAAACCGAGCATGTCTCTGGCAAACAGTCGGGCAAACAGGCCGTCGTGGCGGTGTCCGCCGATAAAAGTACCTGCAAGGATTGTTTGGCTGAAATGGCCGATCCCAACAATCGCCACTTTGGCTATGCCTTTACCAACTGCACCAACTGCGGCCCCAGATACACTATCATCAAGGCCCTGCCCTATGATCGCCACTATACGGCGATGGCAGGTTTTGCCATGTGCCCCGATTGCGCTAAGGCCTATCAGGATCCCTTAGACAGGCGCTACCACGCCCAGCCCGTGAGTTGTCCACATTGTGGGCCAAGACTTAGCCTTACAAGGCCTGATGGTAATGTCATCACAATGCAAGGGGAAAATGATAATGGCCTTGGCATTATCGATGTGGCCGCCAAACGATTAGCCCAAGGGCAAATTTTAGCGATTAAGGGGCTCGGCGGCTTTCACTTGGTCTGTGATGCCAGCAATAATGATGCGGTCAAACTGCTGCGGCATCGCAAACGCCGCCAAGCCAAGCCGCTGGCTGTGATGATGCCAAGCCTTGAAACGGCAAAAGACTACGTTGATGGCAGCAAAGCCGAGTGGCAACTCTTGTCATCCCAGGAGCGCCCCATAGTGCTGATGGCGGCAAAGGAAATCCTCAATCCAACATCGTCTGCGCTAGCAGCAGATATCGCACCCGGTCTTGATAGGCTCGGGATTTTTCTGCCCTATACGCCGCTGCACCATTTATTGCTTAAGTGCTTTAATGGGCCTCTAGTTGCCACCAGCGCCAATATTTCCGGCGAGCCCATAATCACCAACTGCGATGAACTGATTGATAAACTTAAACATGTGGTCGATGCCATCGTCGATCATAACCGACCGATCATTAATGGCTGCGATGACAGTGTGGTGCAGCTGATTGAGCCCAATACCGATATGGCGCCAGCGATGCAGGTACTTCGACTCGCGCGGGGTTACGCTCCCTTGAGTCTGCCACTCGATAAACCTATTCAAAATTCTGTGCTGGCGGTTGGCGCGCAGCAAAAAAATGCCCTTGCCCTAGGTTTTGGCTGCAACCTATTTTTAAGTCCGCACATTGGCGATCTTTTCAGTGTCAGCGCCGAAGGCTATTTCGAGCGAACCTTAAACACCTTTATCAGTCTCTATGGTTTTTCGCCCAGTATCATCGCAAAGGACAAGCACCCAGACTATGCCCCAAGCCGCTGGGCGCAGGCTCAAGCAGAAAAAGCTCTGCCATATAAACCGCTTAGGCGTATCGAAGTGCAGCACCACTATGCCCATGTACTCAGTGTAATGGCGGCAAACCGATACACAGGACCCGTATTAGGATTTAGTTTCGATGGTACGGGACTGGGTGAAGACGGCACTCTCTGGGGCGGAGAAGTGCTGTGCTGCGATTTAGATAAGTGCGAGCGCATCGGCCATTTTGAATCTATCGCGCTACTCGGCGGTGAGCAGGCGATTAAGCAGCCCGTACGCCTATTGTTAGCACTGCTGTTTGAGAAAATGGAGCTTGATGAAATCGATCTTGAGGACATACAAAACCTTAATATCCGCGCGATTCAGGCATTAAGCCCAATAATGCTGACCAACCTTCACCGCATATGGCAATCGGGCAGCGCCATTAAAACCTCTTCGGTAGGACGGCTCTTCGATGCCCTCGCCTGCGCCCTCGGATTTATCGACACTACTCAATTTGAGGGGCAAGCTGGCATGATGATTGAGGCTGCGGCAAGGCGCGCCGATAGACTTGGACTTAAACCATTAACACTCGATTTCCCACTAAAAGCGCCCACGCTAAATGAACTGGGCAACAAAGCACGCAGCCAAGTTTGGCAAAGCTCAGCCCTCTTTAAACAAGTTATATCACTCGTCGCTCTGCAAAGAGAAATGACGCAGCAAAGCGAAATGGCGCAGCAAGCATGGGAAGATTTACGAAGTCGTATCGCTAGAGCCTTTATTCACGCCCTTGGCGATGCGGTATGCGCAATGGCTAATTGTCAGGTATCGTCACTCAATCACATCCCCATTGTCCTTACTGGCGGGGTATTTCAAAACCGCTACCTGCTGGAATACTGCCTTGGCAAACTTAATAAACTCGGCCACAGGGTGCTTGAAAGCAAACAAATCCCCATCAATGATGGCGGCATTGCCCTAGGACAATTGTGGTATGCGATTCACCATACTGATTTGAGTGAGTGAAGTGAGCGCTGGTTTAAGCAATCCCACCATTGGCATTATTCATCGCCCTCAAGCAACCTTGTAAAGGCTTTCATCGCCGGCGTCAGGCTGTGCTTTCGGGTGATAAACACGGTACTACCCGATTTTATCCCTTCAAGGGCTTGATAATTAATGCCAAATAATTGCGAGACGGATTCGGCAATGCCTAGGCTCACAATCGCGCTGCCGATCCCATGCTTTACCGCGCTGATTAAATGAAACAGTGAGTCGGTTTCGAGCACCACCTTAAACTCCCCGCCCACCTCTGCCATCGCTTGGTCAATGTATTGCCGAAACTGCATACCCTTACTCAGCAGCACTAAGGGCGTGTTACTCAAGGAAGCAAGTGAAACACTTTTTTGACTCGCCTTATCATCTATATGGTCATCAATGTAGGCACAGAGCAGCGCCATTTGGCTAATGCTGTAAGCAGGGTTAGTGCTTTGAGCATGATTAGTGCTGTGAGCAGGACAATTGCTGTGGGCAAGACTGCGCTGGGGGTAAAGCACAAAACTGCGGCGATTCACCTCCGTTAAATGTTCATCAAAACCTAAACCGATATCGGTTTTATGCAGGGTTAATGACTCAATCAATTGGCTGTTGGTCATCACCGAAAGGTTAATATTGATGTGGGGAAAGGCCTGATTAAAGCGTTTGATCAGCGGCATGATATCCACACTCGATTGCGGCACTATGCCAATGTCGAGGCTACCCGTCATCTGCCCGCTAAATAGACTTAGCTCCTGCTTTAACGCTGCCTGCTCCTGTAGCATTTTTTCGGCGTATTGCAGCACGATATCCCCAGCATCGGTCAATGCCACAAATTGGCTCTGCCGCACCACGAGCTCTAATCCGAGGGATTTTTCCAGGGCACTTATCCCCGCAGAAAGGGTTGGCTGGGTCACATGGCAGGCCTTGGCCGCCTTGGCAAAATGCTGCAACTTAGCAAGCTGCTGAAAATACTGCAGGTGACGTATATTCATAAAAGCCCTAAAGCAAAGCTATCGATTACCGCATTTTAATAGAAGTTTTCTATTAATTCATAAAATACTTTGATTGGCCTAGCGCACATCCCCTCCCTAAAATGTGATCTAACTTCGATTTTCGAGCCGATAACGATGCAAACTCACCCGCGCTTTCTCACGTCCGTTGAGCCCAATCCGTACTCCCATTTAGTGGAGGAGGTTGCCGCCTCAATTAACCTCAATGGGGTGAATTACGCGGTGATGATGACCACGCCAGATAATTTTGAGGACTTTGTCATCGGCTTCCTCTTTGGTGAAGGCATTATCCAAAACGATCGAGATGTGCATGATATTCACCTCACTGAGATTGAGGACGGCTATCTGCTCGATGTCACTTTGGCTAACCGCTGTCTATTTGCCCTAAAGCAACGTAAACGCCGTTTGGTCGGTGCCACAGGCTGCGGCATTTGCGGCGTTGAGGCTATGGGCCATGCCCTGCCGAATTTACCTAAGCTTGTGCCAACACTGCCAATTGATCTTCACGATGTTCAAGGGCTTAAAGCGCAAATCGATGCTTGGCAAGTTAAGGCAAAGCATAGTGGCGCCATTCATGCCGCCTTTGCGCTATCAAGCGATGGCAACGTCATTCGCTGCCGAGAAGACATAGGTCGCCATAACGCGCTGGATAAACTCATTGGCTCACTGCTGCGCCAATCGCCTACTGAAAACGCTGCGCACTGTGACGCTCTGATCATCACTAGCCGCTTAAGCAGCGAACTAATTCAAAAGGCGGTGCGCTATGGCGCTAGCAATCTGATAAGTCTGGCTTCGCCAAGCCAACTCGCGGTCAAACTCGCCATGCGTTACCACTTAAATTTGATCCATATCCCCAAATTTGATCCACCTATCTATTACACCAATGCAAACCCTGAAAGAGTTGCGGATTGCGGAGAACGTTATGCCTGTTCATATTGAAAAACCCACTAAAGCGGGTGGATTTCCGTCATTACAGTCCACATTAAAACACGTGATGCGCAGCCAAAAGGCTAAGCAAAACATTAAAAACCTGCTGCGGGTTAATCAGACCGATGGCTTCGATTGCCCAGGTTGTGCATGGGGCGATAACAAGGCTGGCGCCTTCCAATTCTGTGAAAACGGCGCTAAGGCCGTGGCGTGGGAATCGACGGGTAAGAAAGTCGACAGACACTTCTTTGCCGAGCATTCAGTGCGCCAACTGGCAAAACAAACCGACTACTGGCTTGAATACCAAGGCCGCTTAACTGAGCCAATGCGCTATAACGCCACCACGGATCACTACGAGCCCATTAGTTGGGAAGCGGCTTTCGATTTAATTGCAGCGCACCTAAATCATCTATCCGATGCCAATCAGGTAGAGTTTTACACCTCGGGACGCGCCAGTAACGAGGCCTCCTACCTGTACCAACTATTCGGTCGCCTCTATGGCACCAATAACTTCCCCGACTGCTCGAACATGTGCCACGAGGCCAGTGGTGTTGCGTTAAATCAATCCGTGGGTGTCGGTAAAGGCACCGTCGTGTTAAAGGACTTCGATGCCGCCGAGGCCATTTTTGTGTTTGGCCAAAACCCCGGAACTAACCATCCTCGGATGATGAATGCCCTGCGTAAAGCCGCCAAGCAGGGCTGCAAAATTGTTACCTTTAACAATTTAAAAGAAGTGGCGCTCGAGCGTTTTGCAAGCCCACAAAGCCCAACCGAGCTGCTCACCCCAGCAGCGACCACCATTAGCCACCTCTACCTCACCCCAACCCTAGGCGGTGATATGGCGGCAGTACGCGGTATGGCGAAATGTATCCTCGAAAACGATGCACAAGGTACTGAAAAAAGCTTTATCGACCGGGAATTTATTGCCCGTCACACGGCGTTTTTTGATGACTACGAGGCACGTGTGCGCGCAACCAGCTGGGAGCAAATTGAGGCGCAATCAGGACTCAATCGCGAGCAAATCGAGCAAGCGGCAATGCTGTTCAGCCAAAGTAAGCGTGTGATTAGTTGCTGGGCGATGGGCATCACCCAACATAAACATTCGGTCGATACCATTCGCGAAATCGTCAACCTGCATCTCATGTGCGGTCAAATTGGTAAAGAAGGCGCAGGGCTTTGCCCAGTTCGCGGCCACAGCAACGTGCAGGGCAACCGCACTATGGGTATTAACGAGAAGCCCAAGGCGGAGTTTATTGATCGCTTCGAGCAGCATCTTGGCGTGAGTCTGCCCCGCAATGCAGGCCATAACGTGGTTGATGCGCTCAAAGCCTTAGATAGCGAACAGAGTAAGGTACTGATTTGCTTAGGCGGCAACTTAGCTGCAGCGGCGCCGGATACTGAATTTACCTATCAAGCCATGAAAAAGGCCAAGCTAAACGTGCAAATAAGCACCAAGCTTAACCGCAGCCATCTACAGGTTGCGAGCGATGCGCTTATTCTGCCCTGCCTGGGTCGCACCGAATTAGATCGACAAAAGCAAGGCATTCAAAAAATCACCGTGGAAGATACCTTCAGCATGGTACATGCCTCAACGGGCATGAATGATCCTGTATCTGAGTTGTGTTTATCGGAAATTGACATCGTAGCCCGTATGGCCGATGTCACGCTGGCCAACCGTGTGCAATCACCAAAGGCTGATATCGATTGGTTAGGCCTTCGCGATGACTACGCCCTTATTCGTGATTTGATTGAAAAGACCATTGCCGGCTTTGATGACTTTAACCAACGGGTTGCCGAACCTGCGGGGTTTCATTTAACCAATAATGCCACCGAGCTTAACTGGCACACCCCAAGCCATAGGGCCGAATTTCGGGCCTGCGATCTACCAGAATCGATTCTTGCCGATTGCTCGAGTGATGCATTAAATCACAAGGATGCCCCCGTATTACTGCTGCAGAGCCTGCGGTCACACGATCAATACAACACTACCATTTACGGCATGGACGACAGGTACCGCGGTATTAAAGGTAAACGTAATGTGCTGTTTATGAATAGTGAAGATGCCAAGGCTCAGGGTTTTAGCGAATCACAACTCGTGGATATTCAATCCTTAACCAACGATGGCAAGCTACGTAAAGTCTTTGGCTTTTGCGTGGTGTTCTACGACATTCCTAAGGGCAATATCGCCGCCTATTACCCTGAAACCAACCCGTTGGTCGCCATCGACAGTGTCGGTGTGGGTTCATCAACGCCGACCTCAAAATCGGTGCCCGTGGTGTTAAGCCCATCGACTGAAAATAAGATTGCAGTGTCGCTCGTATAAGTCACTCGTTTAAGTCACTCTTACTGACTTAAAAGCCTTTACAAAGCGCAATCCCATTTAGAAAGGCCAATGTTTCCCACATTGGCCTTTTTGTTTTCAGCACACCTTTAATCCTTGTGATTAATGCATTCCATCCCATAAAAATCCCAATGGATTTATCAAGCTAAACCTGACCAAAATCAAAGAATCCTTGACTTAGTTGCAGCACAATTAACATTAGCGTAATCAAATTAACGAATTTAATAGCACAATATTAAAAGCGTGGATTTAAAACTGACATACGCCGATAACCGACATCAAGACAAGGAGAGATTGAGATGTGTAAAGATTGCGGGTGCTCCATTCCCCGATTTGCAGAAAATCCACTGCAGCATTCCCACGCTTATTCCCATGAGCATAGCCATACGCATTCTCATGGCCACGAGCATGGTGACGCACATCACCATAATGAGCTGCAAACCAATCCTCAGCTGAATGATAAAAAGACCCTGTCGGTTATCCATAAAATCCTCGATAAAAACGATGTCGAAGCCGCCCATAACCGTGCCCACTTTGAAAAGTACGGTCTAACCGCTTTTAACCTAATGAGTAGCCCTGGTAGCGGCAAAACCACACTGCTTGAGCACCTTCAGGAATATACCAAGCTTAAATATGCGGTGATTGAAGGGGATCTTGAGACCTCCCGCGATGCCGACCGCTTAACCGCCAAGGGCATTGCCGCCTATCAAATTCAAACTGGTAGTGCCTGCCATCTCGATGCCTTTATGGTGCACGGCGCCTTGCACCATCTGCCACTCGACGGCCTCGATATCTGCTTTATCGAAAACGTCGGCAATCTGGTGTGTCCCGCCAGCTACGATGTGGGAACACACAAAAATATCGTGTTGCTGTCGGTGCCTGAAGGCGATGATAAGATTGAGAAATATCCAGTAATGTTTCGCCGCGCCGATGTGGTGCTTATCACTAAGTGCGACCTTTTGCCCTACTTCGACTTCAACCTCGATGCCGCCAAAGCGCAGCTTAAAAAGCTCAATCCTGAGACGCAAATCTTTACCGTCTCCATCAAGGATGGCCAGTCTATGTATTCAGTAGCCGAGTGGCTTCAATCGCAACTAATTAAAGCCTAGGAGGGAATATTATGTGCCTATCGATTCCATCCGAGGTAATTGCCGTCGATGCCGAAAGGCAATCCGTGACCGTCGATACCTTAGGCGTGCGCCGAGATGTGAGCAGCCACTTGATAAGCGACCCGCTTGCGATTGGCGACTATGTGCTTATCCATATCGGCTTTGTGATGAATAAAATTGATCGGGACGATGCCCTAAATAGTCTAGAGCTTTACCGAGAAATCGTCGAAAAGATGGGCGGCAATCCACTTAATTAGATCAATAAAATTCAAGGCAAGTTTGAAAGGACTGAACATGCTCGAACTTAAACAGCTCTATCAGGGCTTTCGCGACCCAACGACCATTCTCTCCCTCGCCAGAGACATTGCTCGCCTTGCCGACAAACTGCCAGCGCCTCTTAATGTTATGGAAGTCTGCGGCGGCCACACCCACACCATCATGAAGTACGGCTTACTCGAACTTTTGCCGAGCAATATCGAGTTTATTCATGGTCCAGGCTGCCCCGTGTGCATTATGCCAAAAGAGCGCATCGATCAGGCCGCAGCCCTTGCCAGCATTGACAATGTCATTTTGGTTACCCTTGGCGATATGATCCGTGTGCCAGGCTCCCACGGCTCATTGGCAAGTTTTAGGGCCAAGGGCTGCGATATAAGGCCGATTTACGACCCACTCGACACCCTGAAAATTGCCAAAGATAACCCAAAAAAAACGATAGTATTTTTTGCCATCGGCTTTGAAACATCGACCCCAATGACGGCGGTGCTGCTGCAGCAAGCCGAGCGGCAAGGGATTAAAAATCTTCTGTTTCACATCAACCATGTGCTAGTCCCACCCGCCATTGATGCGGTCATGCAGGACAGTCAAACTCGGGTGAATGCCTTTATCGGCCCCGCCCACGTGAGCGTCATAAGCGGCGCGAAAATCTATCGCAGCACGGTTGAGAAATACGCCACCCCTGTGGTGGTCTCAGGCTTTGAGCCCGTGGATGTAATGGAGTCAATTCTGCGCCTCGTACGCCAGAGAATCGAAGGTAAGGCCGAGCTTGAAATTCAATACACCCGCGCCGTCTCTGAGGCGGGAAACCTCGCCGCTCAGGCGCTGGTGAATCAGTATTTCCAGACTCGGATGCAATTTCGCTGGCGGGGTCTTGGCGAAATATCCAACTCCGCCTTAGCCCTTAAGGACGAATTTGCCCATCGGGATGCCGAGCGGATTTTTGCCGATCGTCTGCCCGTCAAACAAATCGATGATCATAAGGCCTGCCAATGCGGAGATATTTTACGCGGTCTTGCCAAACCTAAGGACTGTAAAGTATTTGGCCGAGGCTGCGCCCCCGAAACGCCCCTTGGCAGCTGCATGGTCAGCTCCGAGGGTGCCTGCAACGCCTATTACCGTTATCAGGGTATCCAAAAAGAAACTGTCGCAAGGAGCTAATCAATGTCTGACTTACCAAGGGATAAAAGCATCCAACTGAGCCACGGCGGTGGCGGTAAAGAAATGAATAAGCTCATTCGCGAGTTGTTTTTCGCCGAGTTCGATAATCCAATTCTTCGCGCCGAAGAAGATGCGGCAAAACTCGACTTACAGGGCGCCAATGCCTTTACCACAGATTCTTTTACCATAGCACCGCTGTTTTTCGCGGGCGGCGATATCGGCAAATTAGCGGTCGCGGGCACGGTTAACGATCTCGCCATGATGGGCGCCGAGCCCCAGTACCTAAGCTGCAGTTTTATTATCGAAGAAGGCTTTTCACTCAATCAGTTAACCACCATAGTGCGCAGCATGGCCAAGGAGCTTAAACACAGCGGCGCACGCATCGTCTGCGGCGATACTAAGGTGGTGCCACGGGGCTGCGCCGATGGCATTTTTATCAATACCTCGGGGATTGGCCGCATCCTGAAACCGCAGATATCTGCGGCAAATGTCGCGCCCGGTGATGCGATTATCGTGTCCCGTGACATTGGTTGCCACGGCGCCGCGATATTAATGGCCCGCGAAGGTCTGGTGCTGGAATCTGAGTTACAAAGTGACTGCGCTACCCTCTGGCCGGTTGTCGAGCAATTGATTGCCGCCAACATTCCTATCCATGCGATGCGAGACGCCACCCGCGGTGGATTATCTGCAGTACTCAATGAGTGGGCAGCCGCGTCTCAAGTTGGGATCAGTGTCGATGAGGTCGCTATTCCCGTTAGCGATGAAGTCAAAGGCCTCTGCGAGCTCTATGGCTTCGAAGCGATGGATTTAGCCAATGAGGGCACCTTTATCCTCGCCGTGCCACAATCCATCGCATTAGGCGCTTTAGAAATCATGCAGCGCTTTGGACACTGTGAGCGCGCCGCCATCATAGGCACAGTGAATGAAGCGCATATCGGTAAAGTGGTGCTAAATACGCCCTGGCAAACCCAGCGTTACCTCGACCTGCCACAGGGTGAACTGCTGCCGAGGATCTGCTAATGCACGAATACTCGATTGTCAGCGCCCTGATTGAGCAGTGTGAGCAGCACGCCTTTGCGAATCACGCCAACAAAGTCACGCGAGTGGAGATTAAATTGGGGATCATGAGTGGCGTCGAGCCAGCGCTACTTCAAACCGCCTTTGAGACATTTAAGCTCGATAGCATCTGCTTTGATGCGATACTCGAGATGCGCCTGCAGCCACTTGTTATTGCCTGCAGTGACTGCGGACAGGAATCGATACTCGATGAGCGCTCCGTCATCTGCCCCCACTGCCAGAGTTACCATACAAAAGTCATCGATGGCGAAGAGATGCTGCTGATGCAACTCGAACTTGAACAGGAAAATTAGCTTCCAATTGTTACTAAAAAAGCTGAATAAAAACATAAAGCTTAAGTAAAAAAAAAGGCGTTAAGCCGGACAGTTAACTAAACATATTGTTTAATAGTATGTCGCTTAACGCCTATGATTTTTAAAGAGAAAGAAAGCCAACTCTATTTTTTATAGATGGATGGCTCACCCTCGGGGCGGGTTTTCAGCAATCTTAAAAACCACATATATTGCTCGGGGTACGCGAGGATCACCTGCTCCACCGCTTTATTGAGCGCCAGCGCTTCGTTCTCCTTACCGACCATATCCTCTGGATTGATGGCCGGCATCACGGTTAATTCAAACTGACGGCTTTGTTGGTTATAGCCAATCTTAACCGGCAGAACCTGGGCATTACCCGCCTGCGCTAAACGGCCAACTACCGGCAGCGTCGCTTTAACTGTGCCTAAAAACGGCGTGAATACGCTTTGTTCTGGGCCTAAGTCTTCATCGGGCAGGTAAAAGAAACTGTTGTTTTGCTTAAGCTCGGCCAGCAGGGCACGAATACCCGCCTCACGCATATAAACGTTGCCGCCACCGCTGCTGCGCACACGGTTGCTAAACCAGTTGAATAAATCATTCTTATGGGCTTTAGCCATCGTTACCATTGGCAACTCGAGATTCAATCTCAGGCCCGCATAATCGATTGGCCACACGTGGGGCATAATAAACACCACCGGCTGCCCTGCCGCCTGCGCTGCCTTAACATGCTCAAACCCTTCAAGCGTTACACGATGACGCAAATTCTCCTTAGAGCGCACCAGAAGCTCGCCCTGAGAGAGCAGCACCAACACAAAGTTCTGCACGTTATCACGCACTAGGGCATCAATTTCGTCGGCGGATTTTTCAGGGAAACACGCCGTTAAATTCGCGCGGGCGATGCGAATCGGTTTTTTGGCAATTGGTGCCACGCATTTTGCCAGCAAACGGGCGATAGGATCGCGCAGCCAAGCGGGCATAATCCCAAAAACAACCAATAGGCCAATGGCTAACCAAGTGAGCCAAAATTTAGGGTGCAACAGGGCGAGTTTGAAACTGCGGTCGAAGTATTTGGGCTGTCTTGCCAAAGCATCACCTCAGACAGTTGGAAAAATGAAAATCGCTATCGGCAATCTTGAGTGCTACCAATAGGTTGTAAAACGAAAATAGGAAAGCCACCCGCTTAGGAGTGGCTTTCCCTTAAAGGATGCGAAATTACTTGCCCGAGTTAGCGGCTTCTACACGGGTTTTCAATTTCTGGCCGGGACGGAAAGTCACGACACGGCGAGCTGAAATAGGAATATCCTCGCCTGTTTTTGGGTTCCTTCCCGGTCTTTGATTCTTATCCCTAAGGTCAAAGTTGCCAAAGCCAGATAACTTGACCTGCTCACCACTTTCGAGAGCGCCACGAATTTCTTCGAAAAACGCCTCTACCATCTCTTTAGCCACACGCTTGTTAATACCAAGTGTTTCAAAAAGATGTTCTGCCATTTCGGCTTTGGTAAGTGCCATACTTTAATCCCTCAACGATGCGTTGAACTCAGTTTTCAGAGCAGAAACCACTGATTCTACCGTTTCAGCAATCTCTTTTTCCTCAAGCGTACGAGTAGTGTCTTGTAATGTAAGTGCTATCGCCAGGCTCTTCTTGCCGGGTTCAACACCTTTACCTAAGTATACATCGAACAAGTTTATGCCAACCAACTGATTTTCGCCAACTTTTCTTATCAAATTCATCACTTCGCCTGAGGAAACACTTTCATCAACGACGATAGCGATATCACGACGATTAGCTGGGAACTTAGATACTGCCTGAGCTAGCGGCAAACTGGTGTGCAATAAAGCATCCAATTCCAACTCAAAAACGATAGTTTTACCATTGAGTCCGAAAGGCTTCTCCAAACTAGGATGGATAGCGCCAATATGGCCGATTACTCGATCATTTCTCAATATTTCAGCACATTGCCCTGGATGAAGCGCAGAATGTGTTGCTCTTCTAAAGCTAAATTCTGATGCTGAAACTGTCAAGCCGATAATTGCTTCTAAATCGCCTTTAAGATCGAAAAAATCAACGGTTTTCGATTCCATAGACCAATGTTCGTCATTTTGAAGGCCAGTAATGACGCAACCTAGCATAGCTTGCTGTCTTACACCTGATTCTGCATTGTTATCAGGGACAAAGCGTAGGCCAGTTTCAAAAAGTCTCACGCGGCTCTGTTGACGGCTTTGGTTGTAGCCAACGGCAGTCAATAATCCGGTAAACATCGACAGACGCATGGCCGACATTTCGCTAGAAATGGGGTTTGGCAGCACCATGGCTTGCTCACCTGGGTGAACCAGATTTTGCAGCTTAGGATCGACGAAACTGTAGGTCACGGCTTCTTGGAAACCACGGGCCACTAACAGCGAGCGCACGCGCTTAAGGCTTAAGTCGGTTTCTTTGTGATCGGACATCTTAAGCGATGCCACAGGCGCCACGTTAGGAATGTTGTTGTAACCGTAAATACGGGCAACTTCTTCGATTAAGTCTTCTTCAATCGCCATGTCGAAACGGTAAGTGGCGGTAGTCACCTGCCAGCTACCCTCGCCTGCTACCACGCCAAAACCTAAACGCTCGAGGATTTCAACCACGTCGGTGTCGGGTACATGGTGACCAAGGATTTTATCTAACTTGCTACGGCGCAATTCGATTTGTGCAGGTTTTGGTAAATCGGCATCGGATTTAGCTTCAACCACAGGGCCAGCTTCACCACCACAAATATCCAGTACTAATCGAGTAGCACGGTCCATCACCTTATGCTGCATCTCAGGGTCTACACCACGCTCAAAGCGGTGTGAAGAATCGGTATGCAGGCCTAAACGGCGTGATTTACCCATGATGGCTAAAGGTGCGAAGAAGGCACACTCAAGCAGGATGTCTTGGGTAGTGTCGCTCACACCTGAGTACTCGCCACCAAATACGCCAGCAAGGGCTAATGGGCGAGCATCGTCGGCAATCACTAGGGTATCACTTGGAATGGTCACCTCTGAGCCATCGAGCAGGGTGATTTTCTCTTCGCCGTTACCTAAACGCACTTGGATGTCGCCCGTTAACTTGGCAAGATCGAAGGCGTGCATAGGTTGACCGAATTCAATCAGCACGAAGTTCGTGATATCAACGATAGGGTCGATTGAGCGGATACCGCTACGGCGTAGTTTTTCCTGCATCCATAATGGCGTCGGTGCTTTCACATTGACGTTTTTCACCACACGGCCCAAGTAACGAGGGCAAGCGGCGGTTTCTTTCACATTGATGGCGACTTTGGCATCAATCGTTGGGTTAACCGCTTCCCACTGAGGTTGTGTTACCGCGTGACGGTTTAACACGCCCACTTCACGGGCAAGACCGACCATGCCTAAACAGTCTGCACGGTTAGCGGTTAAATCCACTTCGATTACCGCATCGTTTAATTGCAGGTATTCACGGATATCTGTGCCTAATGGTGCATCTAATGGCAGTTCAATAATGCCATCGCTTTCGATGTCGATACCGAGCTCACCGTACGAACACAGCATGCCCTCGGATGGCATACCGCGCAGCTTAGCTTTTTTGATTTTGAAATCGCCAGGCAGAGTCGCACCGACCATAGCCACTGCAACGCGCAGGCCTTGACGGCAGTTCGCCGCGCCGCACACGATGTCGATTAGCTCACCGCTACCGACATTCACTTTTGTCACACGCAGTTTGTCTGCGTCTGGATGTTGAGCGCACTCAACCACTTCACCGACAACGACGCCGTTAAAATCGGCGGCAACGGCATCCACGCCGTCCACTTCAAGGCCGGCCATCGTGATTTGGTGTGATAATGCTTCACGGCTAACCGCTGGGTTTACCCACTCACGAAGCCAAGATTCGCTAAATTTCATGCTATTACAGCTCCGTTATTTAAATTGCTTCAGGAAACGCAGGTCGTTCTCGAAGAACGCGCGTAGATCGTTAACGCCGTAACGCAGCATAGTTAAACGCTCAACGCCCATACCAAAAGCAAAACCAGAGTATTTGTCTGGATCAATGCCCACGCTGCGCAGTACGTTCGGGTGAACCATACCGCAGCCTAATACTTCTAACCATTTGCCGTTTTTGCCCATCACGTCCACTTCGGCAGATGGCTCAGTGAATGGGAAGTAAGAAGGACGGAAACGCACTTGCAGATCTTCTTCGAAGAAATTGCGCAGGAAGTCGTGTAACACCCCTTTCAGCTCAGCGAAGTTCACGTGCTCGTCCACTAATAAACCCTCTACCTGATGGAACATTGGCGTGTGGGTTTGATCGTAGTCATTACGGTAAACGCGGCCCGGAGAGATGATACGTAATGGCGGCTTTTCCGTTTCCATAGTACGAATTTGCACGCCCGAAGTTTGGGTACGCAGCATCAGCTTAGGATTGAAATAGAAGGTATCGTGGTCGGCACGCGCTGGGTGGTGCTCAGAGATATTCAGGGCATCGAAGTTATGGAAATCGTCTTCGATTTCTGGACCTTGCTTAACGGTAAAACCTAATTCACCGAAGAAGGTTTCGATACGTTCGATGGTGCGAGTCACAGGGTGCAGACCACCGATTTCGATGGTGCGACCAGGTAAAGTCACGTCTATCTTTTCTGCGATTAATTTGGCTTCAAGCTCAGCACTCTTTAAACCATCGATGCGCTCAGTTAATTTCTGTTGAATGGCCTGTTTCGCATCATTGACCGCCTGACCAAAGGCTGGTTTTTCTTCTGGACTTAAGCTGCCCATCATTTTCATCATGTCGGTGATCTTACCTTTCTTACCCAGGTAGTCGACACGGATATCATCCAGTGCTTTTAGATCACTGGCCTGGTCAATAATGACTAAGGCTTGTTCTACGATCTCTGTTAACTGCTGCATTTTCTCTTCCACTGCATAGTCGCGCTTGATAAACAAGTGCTATGGGCGCCAATTAAAGGCTAATGGGTGCTCAGGTTATCGGCGTTAATGCCAGACGCAAAGCGAATACAAAAAGGATAGAAATTCTACGTGAGCAGGCAAGAGATTACTAGGCTTAATTCTGGCTTTTTATCATGCAAATTCATGTGTTACCCCACAAGAATGGCGCAGATTTATCCAGAAATTTAACCGTCGTTGTTTTTTTAAACAATCATTACTTTGCTCGCAGACTTTCAATGTCAGAACTCTACCGACACATCCCTATGCACTGAGTTGTTTAAAGGATAATAAACGATTGGAAATGATCCAAAATCCGCGGCCATTTTTACTTATTTTTGCTTAAAATGAGCCGAATGAATGAAAAGACAAACAAACGATAGGCAATAAAGTGCCCTCCTAATATCACGTCCATTTAAGCTCAGCAAAGTATTAGGGAATTTGCCTGAGGAAAGCTAAGGCCTTATCTAAATCGCGGGTGCGTGCCATCGGTGGCAGGGAATTTAAAAACGCCTGTCCGTAGGCGCGATTAACGATGCGGTTATCGCAAAGGATCAGCACGCCGCAGTCCTTTTCATCGCGGATTAACCGCCCTACCCCCTGTTTGAGCGCGATAATTGCCTGCGGCAGGGACACTTGATTGAAGGGATCGCCGCCCTGACGACTGATATTGTCGGCGCGGGCGCGGTACAGCGGATCGTCCGGAGACACAAAGGGCAATTTATCGATGATCACGCAGCTTAGTAATTTGCCGCGCACATCCACCCCCTCCCAAAAACTGCTGGTGCCGAGCAGCACCGCATTCCCGAGTTGCCTAAATTTAGTCAGCAAACTCTGCTTACCCGCCTGCCCTTGCACAAGTAGCGGATATTGCACCCGACTTCGAAGTGCTATCGCGGTTTGCTCGAGCATTTTATGGCTAGTAAACAGGATAAAAGTTCGCCCCTGCGCCGCCTCAATCGCCTTAGCGCAAACATCCACCAACTGCTTTAAGGCTTGCTGTTGATTACTTACATTACTCAACTGCCGCGGCACACAAAACAGCGCCTGACGGGGGTAATCGAACGGGCTATCTAAAATCTGCGATCTGGCGTCTTTAATGCCTAACTCATTGGCAAAATGGCCAAGGCTGCAGTTTACCTGCAGGGTCGCCGAAGTAAAAATCCAACTCACTTCAGGCACAAACAATTGCTGGCATTCTCGGGCAATATTAATCGGCGAAATACGTAACACCACAAAGCGATTGCCAAGCTCCACGCTATAGGCCGCCTGCGGGTTATCGCACTGAATAAACTGCATTAGCTTATGATTCATATCGCTAAGTTTAACGGCGATATCATCGAGCTCATCGCTTCGCCCCACATGGGCGAGCAGCAGTTTTTGCAGCGCTTCTAACTGCGCTAATAACTCCCAAGAAGTCATCGCAAGGCTTTTATCGCCGAGCAATTGCCGCCAATCCGACTCGCTATTTGACTCACTATAAGAGAATAACAAATTGTGCCAATCACTGAGCTTAACCATAGCGCGCTGGCTAAACTGGGCGATTTGCTCCGTATCACTGAGCTCGGTTTGATAGATCTTTATTAGCTTTTGCAGGTAATCATCGATGGTGCGACTCGATAATTGCGAGCCAAAGTAACTGACGCAGATATCGGGCAGTAAATGGGCTTCATCGAAAATCACCACATCGGGATCGGGCAGCAGCTCGGCAAAACCCGTATCCTTAAGCACACTGTCAGCAAAAAATAGATGGTGGTTTACAACAATCACCTTGGCATCCATGGCTCGGCTTCGCGCCTTGCGGGTAAAGCATTCATCATAAAAATCGCAGCGCTGACCAAGGCAGGTTTCCTTCGTACTCACTACCAAAGGCAATGCGGGGGAATTTTCAGCCACCGAGGTTATCGCCCCAATATCGCCATCTTTACTCATCCCCGCCCATTGATTGATTTTGAGTAAATCATCGAGCAAGCGCGAATCAATATGGCTCGCCTCTGTCATTTGCCTATTTAAGCGATACTGACACAGATAGTTATTACGCCCTTTTAATAGCGCTAATTTTGGGGAAATACCGAGCATAGTTGTAAGTGCAGGTAAATCCTTTAAAAACAATTGCTCCTGTAGGTTTTTACTGCCGGTGCTGACGATCACTTGCTTACCACTTAATAACGCAGGAATTAAATACGCAAACGTCTTACCGACCCCTGTGCCCGCCTCAATAATCGCATTGCCTTTGTTAGCAATCGCCTCACTGATAATGCCTGCCATCTCCACCTGACTCTGGCGGGCACTAAAGCCCTGAATATGATTTGCCAGTACACCATCGGCAGCAAAAGCGCGCAGCACCTCGCTTGCTAATCGACTGCGCGAAGGCATCCCCTGTTTAAGGGATGGGCTTTGGCTTGGTTTGGGATAGGGATGTCGAGAGCGAGTCAAGGGTAAAGAGTGTCCAATGAAAGTAGTAAAACACAGGGATAAGCAGTCTTATTGAAATGACCTATTAGCACAAGCAGTAATTACTAGAAGGTATCCTTAAAAAAGATTCTACTTATGGTGAAACAATTTAACGAAAAATTATTGCGGGATTTAGGCGTATGATTGCGGGCTTCATCCTACAGCAAAACCGTAGTATTCCATCATGCAATACTGGAAATACTCAATACATCGCTCAACAAATCACAATTCAAAATTAGGATTTATTTTAAGTGTACACAATCATTGCCTATCAAATTAATCCATGAATTTGTTATGGTTAAGTAACACTGTTAAAATATGTATCAATTTTCAATCTAAGCACTAAGCAATTTTCGAAATGACGGCATTCCCATTGGCCCTTCTCTATACACATTACTTTTACTTAGTGGTGTTCTTAATCAATTTGGCGTTTATTTTTCTTTGCAAACGCGCCCTGCAAACGGCTACCAACAAAAGCTCAGTGCAATACTTTTTGTGGTTTTTTGGTTTTAATACCCTCTCATGGGTAGGTGTTTGGCTGATAGAAACCGATTTGGCGCCATTAAGTCTGCATTTCAATGTCCTGACCTATATTCTTACCCATTGGTGTATTTTTATGGCGATTAATGCACTGGCACCGCATCCTGCACTAGCCAATGGTGTAAGCGTTTTTTCAGGCATCGCCCTGATTTGGATGTTGATGCTAAACCAACAGATAGCGTTTTATGACTTTGTTTCCTTATATTCACTTCCCATTGATATTGCAGGATTTTATATACTAAAACAGTTACTAAACCAGTCCGCAAGACAAGAGCGTGATACCGGACTTATCCTGATCCTCATCGCCATTGGCGTAGAGTTATGTGCATCCATTGTTCAACTGGCGGGGGGATGGCTTTACCCCGAGCAAACGTTAGCCTATCGCTTACCCATGCTGACAGGTACTCTGACCTTCTTTCTAGTCAGTATCGGATTTATCACCTCTGTTCTGACCCAAGATAAACAGCGAATTACCCTGCAGTCACAGCGGGATCCATTAACCAATGTGCTCAATCGCCGTGGTCTAGAAGCATCCATAGCAATGCAGTTATCCAAACATGAAACTGTGTCTTTGATCATGTTAGACATTGACCACTTCAAACAAATTAACGATCGCTATGGCCATGACGCGGGTGATTTTGTGCTCCAATCTTTTAGCAGATTAATTAGCCAAAATATCCGCAAAGATGATTTATTCTCACGTATTGGTGGCGAAGAGTTTGTACTACTATTGCCCCACACCACAGGTGACATTGCTGCTAAAATTGCGGATAAACTAAGACAAAAGATTGAGCAATGCGAGTTTCATTTTCAGCAACAACCGATTCAATTTACCTGTAGCTTAGGGATAGCCCACAGCAGTCAGAACTTCGATTTACAGCATCTGGTTAAACAAGCCGATACTGCGCTCTATCAAGCGAAGCATAATGGCCGTAATCGCGTTGAAGTTTTCGCCTAACTCAATGAATATTAAGCAAGTTACAAACGGTAATTCTGTGAGTCACTGACTTCATTGGTCTCTTTAACGCCCTAAACAAACCGTATCCGCAAACGAATGGGTTCTGCAAACGTTTTCACAAAACCATTTTATTGAATTTGATCAGGTCAGATACCGCAAACATTGCTCGGTACAATGCAGACATGCCAGAAAGATGTCCACCCATATTAGGGGATTTCAACACTGAACAAACCCATCTAGGAAAATATGCGGCTAGCAAAACACCAACCGCTAAGTTACTGAATGGAAAAGGTTAGGGTTAGGGGTAAAAAGCATCTATCAAACTGACACTGATACCCTAACAATGGGCAGTCATTAGCTCAGGTTCAAGCGCGTACAAATTTGAGATCACTGACAGTATCACCATTAAAAATGGTGATACTGTCAGATTGGGTGCTGGCGAGTTAATTTAGCAAATTTCTTCAGCTGAAACGTGCGTACTAACAAGCTCTTTATTAAACAGTTCTGTGCTAAAGTAACGCTCAGCCGTATCCGCTAAGATTGTCACAATCGTTTTGCCCGAATTTTCTGGACGCAATGCAACTTGTATTGATGCACAAGCTGCTGCTCCAGATGAAATCCCCACCGCTAGGCTTTCTTTACGGGCGAGTTTACGTGCATATTTAATCGCATCCTCATCAGTCACTGTGATGACTTCATCTAAAATCTCGGTATCTAAAACATCAGGAACATGGCCAGAACTCAGCCCTTGAATTTTGTGAACCCCTGCGTATCCTTTTGATAAAACAGGGCATGATGCAGGCTCTACGGCAATGATTTTTACACTAGGCTTTCTTGCCTTTAAAGCCTTAGCAATACCTGTAATCGTCCCGCCAGTTCCAATACCTGCGACAATGATATCTACATTGCCATCGGTGTCTGTCCATATCTCCTCTGCAGTAGAGTTAAAATGCATTTTCGGATTAGCTTCGTTGGCAAATTGATCCAACATCACAGCATTCGGTCGCTCTAAAAGCAGGTTTTTGGCATAATCTATGGCTCCTTTAGTTCCCAATTCTTTCGGAGTTGTGATTACCTTCGCCCCATAATGCTGAATCAACATTCTGCGCTCAATAGACATGTGCTCAGGAATCACAATCGTTAAGGGGATCCCTTTAATCGCACACGCCCAAGCACAGGCGACACCATTATTACCAGATGTTGCTTCGACAATTTCGGTCTCATTTGTGAAATTAGATGAAGCCATTAGCGCATCTATCATCGCTATTGCGGGGCGGTCTTTTATGGAACCCGCTGGATTAAAAAACTCTACTTTAGCTAATATCTCGCATTTAACATCGTATTCACTTACAAGCCTAGAAAGGCGAACGATCGGTGTATGACCAATCGTTTGAGTAATGTCGTCGTATATCACAGCTGCATTTATGTTTGTTCCGATCCGTTTCATAACAAACTCCATCTCTTCTGTTTATGGTTTGTTAAAAAATGATCTCATGTCGGCTAAAAAATTAATTTTCAATTTTCCCTAGTTAACTGTTATTTTATGGAATTATTTTCTACATTTTTATTAAATAATGAAAAATACATCTCTCGACAAGACCGACAAGGCAATTCTAAAAATGTTGCAGCAAGACTGCACTCTATCTGTCTCAGAAATCGCCGAACGAGTCGCATTAACCACAACGCCTTGCTGGAAGAGAATTCAAAGGCTAGAGCAACAAAATATTATTTCTAAACGTGTTGCTTTACTAAAGCCTCAAAATATCGGATTAGATTTGGTCGTTGTCGTCATGATTAAAACATCTAATCATGAGTCTACATGGCTAGAAAAGTTCGCAGAACACGCTGCATCATTCGACGAGGTTGTTGAATTTTATCGATTAAGTGGGATCTACGACTACATGCTTAAAGTTATTGTCCCAGACATGTCCTCATTTGACGTGTTCTACAAAAAGTTAGTCGCAAAAGTGAACATTGCAGAGGTCACGTCAAGCTTTGCGATGGAACAAATCAAATACACGACAGCTTTACCAATAAAGTAAGTTTATCTGGATTAAACAATAGAAGAATAAGCCATTAAAATTATTAGTGATGTTTATGTATCCAAAGCACGTTCACCTCAAAAATAGGTACCTCACTCCAATAATATTTGAGTGGTTCACCCCGCACTTAGCAAATATCTATTCGGGATGTTCCTCAACCGTTGCAATAAAGTTATCGTCACACCATAATTCTAACTTTTTGAATTAATTGAATTTAATATACAAATCACCAGTAGGTAGCGAATTGAATGCTTCATACCCCATCAAATGGGAACACTTGCTAAGTAGAGTTAATCGGCACTCATGTTGAGGTTTCTGCACGTAAAAATCAGCGACTTTTATTCGCCAATGTCATGAAAAAATGAACCAGCGTTTTTTATCTCGCCTGACACCACATTTTCCTTAACTGACGCTAAATTTGCTCTGGTTCTTCCTAACATCGACCTAGAACCTATTTAAATCCCAAACGCATAAATATTCTAAATTAGATCAAAATAGCTATTGCAAAGGCGGCGTAAAGCAGTTAGCTTAAAAATACATTTGATGGATTTGTATTCATCCAAACGATTTCATAGCGATCAAAAAATATTGATTGCAAAACCACGAAAAGAGACAGATATATGAGCCCTATTCTGAACGCTATCCACCATCATCACCATTATATGCGGTAGCCTTCGGACGCTCACTGCCGGAGGACTGTACCCTTCCGGTGGACTGATCCAATCCCGATCAAAAACCCCTGGAAGGAATTCCGGGGGTTTTTGCTTTTAGGCTGTTTATTTTTGTAGTTGCTCGATGAGTAAATTAATCAAGACTATTTAATTTCAATAGGTTAGTTTAGATAAACGCCCAATTAGACTGATAGATACCAGTTACAACATGCAATTTTGGATCACTAAATTTTGTCAATTTTAAGCGAGATACACACTATGACTGAATCGAACCGTTTACGTATTGCCATCCAAAAGTCCGGGCGTTTATCGACGGAATCCCAGCAGTTACTCAAGAGTTGTGGCGTTAAATTTACCATTAATGAACAACGCCTTATCGCCCACGCCGACAATATGCCCATCGATTTACTCAGGGTGCGTGACGACGATATTCCAGGGCTCGTGATGGATGGCGTGGTTGATTTGGGGATTATTGGAGAAAACGTGCTTGAAGAAGAACAAATCGAGCGCATCACGCTTAATAAACCCGCTGAGTTTGTAAAACTGCGCCAATTGGATTTTGGTGCCTGCCGTCTTTCCCTCGCGGTGCCGACCGAGTTTCGCTATAACGACGCCGCCTCACTTGAGGGACTTCGCATTGCCACCTCCTACCCCAACCTGTTGCGCCGTTTTATGCACCAAAAGGGCATAAATTATCGCGATTGTATGTTGAAGGGCTCGGTGGAAGTGGCGCCGCGTGCAGGGCTAGCCGATGGGATCTGTGACTTAGTGTCGACGGGTGCCACCCTAGAGGCGAACGGTTTATACGAAACAGAGGTGATCTACCGTTCTATGGCCTGCGTGATCCAATCGACTCAAACTCAAAGTCCATCGAAACAGGCGCTTATCGATAAAATCCTTTCCCGTGTAAATGGGGTGATCCGCGCCCGTGAGAGCAAATACATTCTGCTTCACGCCCCAACCGAAACCTTAGATCAAATCGTTGCCCTGCTGCCCGGCGCAGAAAACCCAACCGTGCTGCCACTGAACGATGACACTAACCGTGTGGCAATTCACGCGGTGAGCACCGAAGATTTGTTCTGGGACACCATGGAACAATTAACAGCCCTCGGTGCCAGTTCGATTCTGGTAATGCCAATCGAAAAAATGATGGGGTAATCCATGGATATCATCACTTGGGCAGAACTGAAAAGCACAGAGCAAAAGGCCGCACTAAGCCGCTCGCCGCTGATTGGCGATAGTGGTCTGGAGCAGAGTGTGCGCGCCATTATCGATGCGGTCGTGACCCGTGGCGATGCGGCATTAATGGAATTTAACCAAAAATTCGATGGGGTAAAGAGCGCCAGTGCCAAGGAGCTGCGATTAACCGATGCGCAAATTCAGCTCGCCGTTGAACGTGTGCCTGCGGCACTTAAAGAGGCAATCAATCAAGCTATGGCCAACATCAGTGCCTTTCACAGCGCGCAGCAGTTTCGACCCATCGATATTGAAACCCAAAGCGGCGTGCGCTGCGAGCTTCGCAGTGAACCGATTGAAAAGGTGGGTCTTTATATTCCTGGTGGCAGCGCTCCGCTAATCTCCACAGTGATGATGCTGGCGCTACCTGCCAAAATTGCAGGTTGTGATAAACGCGTGCTAGTCAGCCCGCCACCGATTAACGATGCCATTATCTATGCCGCAAGCGAGTGTGGCATTAACGAGATTTATCAGGTTGGCGGTGCTCAGGCGATTGCGGCGCTTGCCTTTGGCACAGAAACCGTTCCCAGTGTCGATAAGATTTTTGGCCCAGGTAATCGCTACGTGACAGAAGCCAAACGCTTAGTGTCGCAGGATGGCCGCTGCACTGTGTCTATCGATATGCCAGCGGGGCCGTCCGAAGTGTTAGTCATTGCCGATGGCGACGCTAATTGCGATTTTATTGCCGCCGATCTGTTATCCCAAGCTGAACATGGCGCCGACTCTCAGGTGATTTTAGTGACGGATTCCAAGGATATCGCTGAAAAGGTTAATCAAGCCATAGAGGTGCAATTAGCAGCATTGCCACGAAGAGAAATTGCCGCCACCGCGCTTAAATGCAGCCGCACTATTATTGTCGATTCGATGAAGGATGCAGCCAAGGTCTCAAACCAATATGGGCCTGAACACTTAATTATTCAGACCCGCGAGCCCCGCGAAGTGTTGAAGGATATCCGCGCCGCAGGCTCAGTCTTTTTAGGCGCCTATACACCGGAATCCGTTGGCGATTACGCCAGTGGCACTAACCATGTGCTACCAACTTACGGCTACAGCCGCGCGGTATCCAGCCTGTCACTGGCCGACTTTAGCCGCCGCTTTACGGTGCAGGAATTATCCGCCGATGGCCTGATGGGCCTTGCGCAAACCGTAATGACACTCGCCAGTAACGAGCTGCTCGACGCCCATAAAAATGCCGTTGCCCTGCGTGTAAACAGCCTTAAGTGAGAATGCCCAAATGAGCCAAGAGTTAACCAAGATTTCTGTCATTGAGCCGCAAACTGAAAGCAAGAGTTTAGCCGCCCGTTTGGCGCGCCCTGAACTGTTGGATTTAACCCCCTATCAAAGCGCACGCAGGCTTGGTGGTCAGGGAGATATTTGGATCAATGCCAACGAATCGCCCTTTAATAATGTGGCGCTTGAGTCCTTAGATTTGAGCAAACTCAACCGTTACCCCGAGTGCCAACCTCCCGCGCTGATCAATGCCTACAGCCAGTACAGCGGCGTGAAGGCGAGCCGCATTGTAGCAAGTCGCGGCGCCGATGAGGCGATTGAGTTGCTTATCCGCGCCTTTTGTATTCCAGGTGTTGACAGTATCGTCACATTTGGCCCTACCTATGGCATGTACGCCATCAGCGCCAATACCTTTAATATCAAAGTTAACGCATTGAGTTTAGATGCTAATTTTGACTTGCCCGAGGATCTTGCCAGTAAAGCCCGAGGCAGCAAGTTAGTGTTTATCTGTAATCCCAACAACCCAACGGGCACTGTGATTGAAACCGCTAAAATCGAGCAGACCATCAAAGCGCTGCCCGATTCCTTAGTTGTTGTCGATGAGGCCTATATCGAGTTTTGCCCCGAATACAGTGTGGCGAGTCTGTTGGATAACTACCCCAATTTAGTGGTGCTTCGCACCCTCTCAAAGGCCTTTGCCTTAGCGGGTGCTCGCTGCGGTTTTATGCTGGCAAATGTTGAGATTGTCGAAATCATTATGCGGGTGATCGCGCCCTATCCCGTGCCTGTGCCCGTGAGTGAAGTGGCGACGCAAGCACTCTTAACAGACGGCATTACCCGGATGCGCGAACAGGTAACACTCCTTAATGCCCAAGGGGCGCGCTTAAGCAACGCGCTTAATCTTTACTGCAAGCAATGGGGCGGGCGCGTTATCAAGGCGCGGGGTAACTTTGTGCTCGCCGAATTTGATGATGTGGCCAAGGTCGCTAAGTTATTAGTCGAAAACGGGATTGTCGCCCGAGCTTACAAGGATCCACGACTTGCCAATGCAATTCGGTTTAGCTTTAGCCATGGAGCAGATACCGACCGTTTAGTTCGCCTCTTTGAAACAGAGCGCCTTATTGAATCACAAGGCGTTACTAAGCAAGTGTCATTGTAGTTTGAGCCCGATATCGCACTGTGTATAGCACTATTTCAAAATCTATAAATAGGTAACAGCACCATGAATCCAGTTTTTAGCGTCAATCTTGCCCAAAAAATTCTGTTCATCGACCGTGATGGCACCCTGATTGAAGAACCTGCCATCGACAAACAGGTCGATAGTCTGAGCAAACTGGTGTTCGAGCCAGAGGTGATCCCCGCATTGCTGCGCCTGCAAAAGGCAGGTTTCCGCTTAGTGATGGTGAGCAATCAGGACGGCCTTGGCACACCGTCCTTCCCACAGGAAGATTTCGATGCGCCCCACGATATGATGATGCAGATCCTAAAAAGCCAAGGGGTCATTTTTGACGATGTGCTCATCTGCCCGCACTTTAACGATGAAAACTGCAGCTGCCGTAAGCCAAAACTGGGACTGGTAAAAGATTTCCTCACCCAGGGCTGCATCGACTTTACCCAATCAGCGGTGATTGGCGACAGACAAACCGATGTCGAACTTGGCAATGCCATGGGGCTCAAAAGCTTTCAATATCAACGAGAGAAATTGGGCTGGAATGCCATCGCCGATGCGCTGCTCAGTAAAGGCCGCCTTGCGACTGTGGTGCGCACCACCAAAGAAACCGATATTCGCGTCACGGTTGACCTAGATAACGCCGCTAAGGGCAGCATCGAAACCGGCATCGGTTTTTTCGACCACATGCTGGAACAAATCGCCACCCACGGCAATTTTAAGATGGACGTCAAGGTCGCAGGCGATCTTGAAATCGACGATCACCACAGTGTGGAAGATACAGCGCTCGCCATCGGTGATGCCCTGCGCCAAGCCCTTGGAGACAAACGCGGTATCGCCCGTTTTGGGTTTAGCCTGCCGATGGATGAGGCCAAGGGCGAATGTTTACTCGATATCTCGGGTCGGCCTTTTATTAAATTTAGCGCCCAGTTTGAGCGTGAAAAGGTCGGTGAAATGGCCACCGAAATGGTGCCGCATTTTTTCCGCTCCTTCGCCGATGGCCTGCGCTGCACCCTGCATGTGAGTGCCTCGGGCGATAACGATCACCACAAGGTCGAAGCCCTGTTTAAGGTGCTCGGTCGCGCCCTGAGACAGGCCGTTAAAGTGGAAGGCGATGTGTTGCCATCAAGTAAAGGCGTGCTGTAACGCCACACATTTGGACTAGGCCGTAGGATGAATTAAAGATGCAACCACAAACGGATGTAAGAAGTAACGCTCAAGATGTCGATGTGCTGATCATCGACACGGGCTGCGCCAATTTAAGTTCGGTGCGCTACGCCTTTGAGCGCATCGGCGCCAAGGTGCTCGTGACCGATGACAAAACAGCAATCAAGGCCGCCAAACGTGTAGTGCTGCCGGGTGTCGGCAGTGCGGGCGCCGCCATGGCCTCCCTGAACGAGAAGGACTTGGTCGAGTTGATAAAGGGACTGACTCAACCCGTGCTTGGAGTCTGCCTTGGGATGCAAATGCTCAGTTCGCTTTCCAAGGAACAGGGCGGCAAGGGACAAGACTGTGAATGTTTGGGCATTATTCCGACCGTTATCGATGAGTTAGATAGCGACATGTTAAAAGCGGCCGAGCTGCCGCTGCCCCATATGGGCTGGAATCAACTGAAAGTAAGCAATCATCCGCTGTTTGATGGCGTTGAGGATGGCAGCTTTGTGTATTTTGTGCATAGCTTCCGCGCGCCCTTAAGCGAGTTTACTCTCGCCGAGTGCCAATATGGTGAGGCCTTTAGCGCCGCTATCGGCAAAGGCAATTTTATGGGGGTGCAATTTCACCCTGAAAAGAGCGCAGCGATTGGCGCGCAAATCTTAAAAAACTTCCTCAAGATGAAGGAGCAGCAATGATTATTCCTGCTATCGATTTAATTGATGGCCAAGTGGTGCGCCTCTTTCAGGGCGATTACGGCCAGCAAACCACCTTCGATTTAAGTCCCCTCGCCCAGCTGCAATCCTACGAGGCTCAAGGTGCTAAGTGGTTACATATTGTGGATTTAACCGGCGCGAAGGAGCCTGAAAAACGTCAAACCAAGCTCATCAGCCAATTAGTCGCGGGCCTTAACGCCAATATCCAAGTTGGCGGAGGAATTCGTAATCAAGCGCAGCTCGATGAGTTATTTGCCATCGGCGTTAAACGTGTGGTTATTGGTTCCCTTGCGGTGAAATCCCCAGAGCTGGTGAGAAGCTGGTTTGAACAATACGGCAGCGATGCCATTTGCTTAGCGCTCGATGTGAATATTAATGAGGCGGGCGAGAAAATCGTTGCGGTGTCGGGCTGGCAAAGCGGCGGCGGTAAGAGTTTAGAATCCTTAGTTGAATACTTTTGTGAAGTCGGCCTTAAGCATGCGCTGGTGACCGACATTAGTCGTGATGGCACCCTCACCGGCGCTAACACCGCGCTTTATCAAGAACTTGCTACGCAATTTCCCGAGATCCAATGGCAGGCATCCGGCGGTATTGCCACCTTAGATGATGTCGCTGCCGTACGAGATAGCGGCGCCGCTGGGATAATTATCGGTAAAGCATTGTTGATTAATCAGTTTACGGTCGCGGAGGCAATTCAATGCTGGCCAAACGCATAGTCCCCTGTTTAGATGTAAAAGATGGTGCAGTCGTGAAAGGGGTGCAATTTCGTAACCATGAAATCGTTGGCGATATCGTGCCGCTGGCCGCCCGTTATGCCGCTGAGGGCGCAGACGAGTTAGTCTTCTACGATATTACCGCCAGCGCTCACGATCGCGTAGTCGATAAATCCTGGGTGAGCCGCGTAGCCGAGCAAATCGATATCCCCTTTTGTGTCGCGGGCGGCATTAAAACCGTAGCCCAAGCGCGGGAACTATTAGCCTTTGGCGCCGATAAGATTTCGATTAACTCGCCAGCACTGAGCGATCCCAGCTTGATTACCCGATTACAGGATGAATTCGGCCGCCAATGTATTGTGATTGGTATCGACTCCTTCTTCGATGCATCGACCAACAGTTATCAAGTTAAACAATTTACCGGCGATGAAGCGGCGACTCGCGATACGTCATGGTACACCCAGGATTGGGTGGAAGAAGTACAGCACCTTGGCTGCGGCGAAATTGTGCTCAATGTGATGAACCAAGATGGCGTGCGCTCGGGCTACGATATCAAACAGTTAAGTATGGTACGCGCGGTCTGCGATGTACCACTTATCGCCTCGGGCGGCGCTGGCACTATGGCGCATTTTCGCGATGTGTTTATCGAGGCTAAAGTCGATGCGGCCCTTGCCGCCAGCGTATTCCATAAGGCGATTATCAATATCGGTGAGCTTAAGCACTACCTCGCCGAGCAAGGGATTGCCATTAGGCGCTAATGCCGAATCGTTATTGTAGTTTCATCAGTTGCGAGACAGTTATTGAAAAACATTCGCCCGGCGAACCATTGGGCATTAAAACGATTCAGTTATTTGGATAATTAAACTCTTTAGATTAGGTAATGGCATGACTCAACAAGCGATGGATATCACCCAACTCGATTGGGAAAAACAGGATGGCCTCATACCCGCCATTGTTCAAAATCACCTGTCGGGCAAGGTATTAATGCTCGGCTATATGGATAAAGCCGCGCTGGAAAAAACCTTAAGCACTGGCGATGTCACCTTTTATAGTCGCTCCAAACAGCGTTTATGGACCAAGGGCGAAACCTCGGGCAATACCCTCAAACTTGTCGCCCTCGATATGGACTGCGATAACGACAGCCTGTTAGTGCAGGTTATCCCAAACGGCCCCACCTGCCATAAGGGCACCGAAAGCTGCTGGGCCGCAGCGGTACACCCCTTTTTAAACCAATTGGCCGAGCTGATTGCAAGTCGCCGTCACGATAGCCCAGATTCGAGCTACACCGCCTCGTTATTTCAACGTGGCACTAAACGCATCGCGCAAAAGGTTGGTGAAGAAGGCCTAGAAACCGCCCTTGCTGCGGCGACCCACGATAAAGAAGAACTAGTGAACGAAGCCTCAGATTTGATTTATCACCTGCTGGTACTGCTCGAAGATCAAAACCTCAGCCTAAGTGATATCAATGCCAATTTGTTAAGTCGTCATCAAAGGGCAAAACCCTAAACCTACACTTGCTCAGTACCATAAGGTACTGAGCAGTAATGGAATCAACCGATTGAAAAATTCGATCAAATTGGAGTTTAAAGTTAAGCTGTTTAAACAACAATTTACGCGATGATGCAAAGAATTCGAAAAACAAAAATTGTACAGCATAAGCTTGAGTGCCTGTTCAATTCTCCTCCAAACCTCAAAGCAAAACATTGTTAACCATTATCCAGTAACCTGCCCTAGCCGCTAGCTAACGCGCCGAGTTTTATATTCATAAAATTTTCGAGTTTCACGGCGAACTAAGTGAGTCACTCAATTATTCAGACGTTAACCGTCTTATTTCGCAACACCGCAACAGTGTAATGCTGTAATGGTTGACATATACAAATTAAAAACCTATGGTATCGCCCCGCTAAACAACAAGCTCCATCACCCACAAGCTCAAGGGTCAAACTTGAGAGAACCACAATTTATCAGCGTTCGAGACGTTGTAATTCGAGCAAGCAATGACACAGAATAAATTTTTCGGCAGTTTGCTGCTGATCGCCGGCACCACCATAGGTGCGGGTATGTTGGCCCTACCGATTGCTTCGGCAGGTTTAGGCTTTGGGGCTTCAGTCCTAGTGATGTTACTACTGTGGGGATTAATGGCCTATACCGCCCTGTTGCTGGTTGAGGTGCACCAATTTGCCCCGCCTGAAGCTAGTCTGAATCAACTCGCATTTAAGCTGCTTGGTCGCCCAGGTCAAGTGATTGCAAGTAGCGCGCTGATGTTTTTACTCTACGCCCTATGTGCCGCCTACATTGCCGGTGGCGGTGAGCAGCTTAATCAAAAACTCACGCTTTGGCTGGGTTTAGCGCTGCCGAGTCAGTTTGCTACCATCTTATTTACCTTGGTTTTCGGTACCATTGTCGGCCTTGGCACCCACAGTGTGGATCTTATCAACCGCGGTTTATTTATTGTGAAGATCTGCGCTTTACTAATGCTACTCGGCCTGTTGCTGCCCAAAGTCGATGGCCAACACCTATTAGCGCTACCGGTAGAACAGGGGCTGATTATCAGCGCCATTCCGGTGGTGTTTACCTCCTTTGGTTTTCATGGCTCGATTCCATCGGTGGTGCGCTATTTAGGCGTCGATGTGAAATCCCTGCGCCGCCTAATGTTGCTTGGCTCGGCCCTGCCACTGCTGATTTATCTGCTGTGGCAACTGGGTAGCCAAGGAGTTCTCACCCAAACACAGTTAATGCACAGCCAAAGCCTCACGGGTTTCATCAATCAATTAGATGTGGTGATGCAAAACCAATATTTAACTATGGCGGTCAGTTTGTTCGCGGCGCTTGCACTCGCCACTTCATTTTTAGGGGTAAGTCTCGGTCTATTCGATTTTATGGCGGCCAACCTTAAGCAGAACAATAATGTCTCAAGACGTAGCGTCACCTCGGCCATCACTTTTATTCCGCCATTGGGTTTTGCCCTCTTCTACCCCCAAGGCTTTATCACCGCACTGGGTTTTGCATCGATTGCCTTAGTCATACTCGCGGTATTTCTGCCAGTGGCGATGGTGTGGGCACAGCGCCGACATCGCGATGAAGCACAGTTGCCAAGGGGCTATCGAGTGACTGGCGGTAAACCGGCGTTACTCTTGGCAGCGGTAAGTGGCGTGATGATTATCGCGGCGCAATTTGGTGGCTAATCCCAAAACCATTTAAGCCCAGAGATGTAATCCTAAACACCAATAAGCAGTTGAATACTTGCATGATTTAAGATTATCGAATAGGTAATTTGAAGATCACTATTAGTCAGCCAAGGACATGGGTGTTACACTGACAAGGCACTCTGCCGAAGGCTTGCCATGGCATAGATGCGCCACTGAGGCCTCGAGTCAGGATAACCACTTGAGTGCCAATGTCATTAGGATGTGATTCAAGCAAGATGCCGAAGCTCCCAACAAAACAAGACAAGGAAAACGCCAAGGGTGAGCCAAATCCCGCGCTCACTTCCAACGCAAGTCACGCGAATGCGCCTACTAAGTTGTCCTATGGGAGACGGGTCTCAAGCCAAAAGAAGACTTTAACCTCTGGGTCGAATAGCATAATCAACAGCCGCCTAAGGCAAACACTGCTCGCAACTTGCCTGTTACTTGTCTTAGGGCTGACGGGGGCAGCCTTTGTAGTGACTCAGCACACTGAAGCCCTTATCCAAAAAACCGTTAATGCCCTCTTAAAGGATACAGATGGTGAGCTTATTCAACTGGGTAAGGTGGAGTTGGGTTTACGGCATTGGCATCTTGAAGCTGCCAGTGTGCGTTTTGGTGACTCTCTCTTCGCGATTCAGGATATCAATATCGATTTACAAGTGAATTTGCCACAAGATCTCACCGCACTTACCGAATTCTTCCCGTTAGATAAGTTACTCACCATACACAGGGTGGACATTGACTCTGTGGATGCCAAATTAGGGCCATCACTCTTTATCGCCAATATGAGTGACCAAAGTGCGATTGGCGAGAGTCAGACGCCATATCATCAAATCACGCATACTCTGCAAGCACTGCCTGAGATAGATATCACAAAGATCCTTTTTGAATTGATACCGCCTGAAACGACGGCCATCGCAGCGAAGATTGAAACCAACAATATCCAGGTTCATCAAAAAGTTAATGTGCAGCTAGAGGTGCAACAGCCAATAGGCCAACTTCCCCAACCACGCTTCGCTTTGATCTTGGATGATTTAGTGTTGCGCCAAGGTGAAATTAGCGGCCGATTGTCGCAACGTGCTAATGAAATCAAATTAACTGATATTGAGCTTGCAAAATTTAAGGCAAACCTTAAGGGCACAACGCTGAGTATTGATAGTGAAATCGATACGGGGCCACTCTTAAAGAACCTACATACACTTGTGCAATTGCCCTACCCAAACAGTATTCTAGCGTCGGTTGTCGACCTAGATAACCAATGGCAGGCCCAGCAAATTGAAATTGAAGGTAAACTTAAATCCCAGATAAGCTTTGACTTTATTTCGAGCAACCTTCAGAGTCAGCATCAATTTATTGAACCTAAAATGACGTTTTCGGCATTTGAAGGAATAAGCCTCGCCCCAAAAACTGCGCTTAATCTCAACTTGTCTGGGCCATTGAAACAGCTGGAATTACAGCTTGAGCCATTTGAATTAAGCCTCACCCCCACTGAAGCTCAGACTCAAAAGCTCCTTGCCCACCTAGATGAAGAATCAAGTCAAACCGTGAGTTTTTTACTCAATGGCCTTCGTCTTAAGCAAACCGCAATCACTTGGCACTTAGGGTTACAAGATTCGTTTGAATACCCTTTGTATGGAGACAATTCACTGGCTAAATATATCCTACCTTCATTTATCCTCAGTACCCAGAACAGTAAAGTGAATGTTGAACTTGCTATAAGCTATCCAAAGCTGAGCCTGTCTCAGGATAGCTGGCAATTTGATGGCAATTATCGCTTAGCCACGCTGCAACAAACCCCCATAGACCTTGAGTCGCTGTGGCAAAACGCGCCACTTTCACTCGCTTGGCAAGAATCACACTTTAAAACCCAAGGTAATCTAACCCTTAGCCAATCTCAGCACGGCTTAGATTGGCAACTTAGCGCAAAGCCCAATGTCGAAACGCAAACAGCAAAACCACTCATAGAACTTAAGGGCGTTACGCTGAGGCAAGCAAACTCAACCTCAGTGACAGAGTCGCAGCTCTCACTAGGACAACTACAATTGACCCCTTCAGCGACATTGACTCTTGCCAGTCAGCGCAGCGACATCAAGAGGCCAACAACGTCTATTCGGGCTAACGTTCCACCGCTAACATTGGCTTTCACGCAGCTAGCATTCTCGCAACAAGCATTGATGCAGCAAACATCCACACTGCAGCCTGAGACTCATACAGCCAGCATCGCCGATTTTTCGCTGCAATCTAAGCAAGCAATGGGATTTGAAGAACTCGATACAAAGGCCATATTTGAAAGTCTTAACGCTGGCACTTGGGCAAATCAACTCGAATGGCAGGTGCGGGATATCCAAATCGACAAACAACAAACTAGCCATGGCAGAAGTCGCAAAGAAACTCTGCTAAAACTGGATAATCTAAATCTTAAACAGGATCTTAGCTGGAAAAAGCAAACCCTTAAGGGGATAGAACACTGGCAACTTGGCACTTTTGCGCTTAATAGCGTTCATCAATTAAAGTTTGCCAATGGACAAAAGCCGCTAAAGCTTTCAGGACAATGGCACATCGACAGCAGTCTCACTCAAACACTCGCCCTACTCAACCAATTAGCACCACTGCCAAGTGAATTTAATGCAACGGGTAACAATCAGTTAAAGGCGAGCTTTGAACTCACACAAAGCATAAGTCAAACCCATTTTGCGATGCAGATAAACCAATCAATCACAGAGCTTGAGGGCTTTTATCAGGACCTCACCTTCGATGGTGGTAAACTCAATGCGCAATGCCTATTTACCTGGGGACAATCCCTTCAATCTCCAACGCATCGGGACTACTTTAGCAGTGTCGCCACGCTAAAATGCCCAAATACACAATTGTATTTTAGCCAGTTTGATCCCGGTTTTCCTTTGACTGAGATTGAAGTTGAGTCTGATATTGTCCTAAGTAGGGATGCAGATAAAGTCGCGACTAACTACCTACAGCAACTCACGGGATTAAGTGATACCGATGTCACTATGACTGCTAAAGGCAAAGTACTCAGTGGCCATTTTTTGCTGCCAGACTTTAATTTGCGACTGCAGGATAAATCCCATGCTTATTTGATTTTACATGGCATGAGTTTAGAAGAAGTGCTGCGTATTCAGCCACAAATTGGGGTCTATGCCGACGGAATTTTCGATGGCGTTTTGCCCGTCGATCTGAACGATGGCAAAGTTTCTATTTCAGGTGGGCAATTAGCGGCTCGACCACCCGGTGGTCTGATAGCCATTTCGGGAAGTCCCGCAGTGGATCAGATGCGCGCTTCCCAGCCCTACCTCGACTTTGTGTTTCAAGCACTTGAACACCTCGAATACAGCCAGCTGTCGAGTACCTTCGATATGGATAATAAAGGTGATGCTATTCTTCAGGTGGAAGTGAAAGGCAAGAGCCGGGGGATTGAACGCCCTATTCACTTGAATTACTCTCAAGAAGAGAACATGCTGCAGTTATTGAGAAGTTTGCAGATAGGTAATGATCTGCAGGACAGAATTGAAAAGTCCGTGAAATAACCTAAGACTACAACCAAACTGCCGTCTTAAAAGTCCTAGCAATAGAAGGAAAGCCAGTGAAAATGACACCACTCACTCAAATCAGTTTAGGGAGCCTACTTCTCGCCGGCTTAATTTCTGGCTGCGCCCCTACAGTAAAAATTGAACCACCGGATAAGCCGATTGTCATCAATCTCAATGTGAAAATTGAACACGAAATTAAAATTAAAGTGGATAAAGAACTGGATCAATTGCTAACCGACGATAAATTGTTCTAATTCGGGTGTTGAGGAATATGAGATGAAATCATTACTAAAAATAAAACCACGTCTATTAATGCTGTTAAGTTTATGTGTGTTAAGCCTCAATGCCTTCGCCATGACGCTACAGGAAGCAAAATCTCAAGGTTATTTAGGTGAGCAGCTAAACGGTTATTTAGGCTTAGTGCAAAATAATCCCGAGGCCAAAGCGGTAATGGATGATGTGAATACCAAACGCCGTGCCCATTATGAAACTATCGCCAAAAAGAATAATATTTCAGCCAGTGATGTGGCAAAACTTGCTGGAGAAAAAGCCATTGCAGCCACTGACAAAGGCAATTTTGTACAGAACGCACAGGGAAAATGGGTTAAAAAATAATCCACATTACTTGTCTCTGCTAAGATGGACTGCTAGGAATATGTAGCGATATCTCACCTATAAATGCCCGCATCTCGCGGGCATTTTTATTTAACCAACTTTATGAGAAATTCACCCGCGAAGTTCACAATCGATTTAGCAAGGATCAGCAAATACAAGCCCCTATGAAAATAGGGAATGGATGCCCATAAATTAACCACATATTAAATTAATCATGCAGTGCTTAAGCCAAGATACAATGATGCACTTGTAAGAAAAAAGATTTAGAGGGTTAGATTTAACAAAAATGGAATAAATCAGATGGAATAAAACAGAAAAAATAAATAGTCAGCTTAGAATAAGCATGATTTAGCCGCCAGCATAACCGAATCAGCCCTATAAAAACTGAAAATTGGAGTAAAGTTAGGCGGCCACAACATGACGCTGCATACGTAATGGATGTAGACGATTATGCATAACTTTAATGGTCTCAAATTGCACTAACGTCTTGGCACCCGATAATTCACACTCAGGCGATAATAACATCACCAATGCCGACTGCAGGGTATTCTCCACCACTAAGACTAACGCCCTTTGCTTCTGGCATTTGAGTTCAAAGACCTTACCGACATCACTAAATACGCACACATCGCTGACATCGAAAAACCAAGACTTTGGCATTTGTGGTGTCAACATAAAGTGAGCTGCTGTGGCATTAAGCGCAATTTGCACAATTGCAGCATCGGATAAAGTTAATGTCTTTGGCAGCTTCTCAAGTAAGTTCATATAGAATTTGGCGTGCAAAACATTAAATTCCATGCTTGAAAGCGCATCTGGAATTAATGATTTTGCCCTATAAGCCGTCAGAAATTCTATCTCGGAACCTAACGAAACGCCTAATACTCCATACGATTCGTTATATTTCCATTGCCAATCCTTTTGCGGCATTAATAACATAACGTATACCTACTTGTTTAAACACAGGGACATAATAGTAGATATTTTATCCAATATCAAAACAAAAAATACAATATAGAAATTAATTAACAGCGACTTATAAGATCTATTTTTTGATCATAAGTGCGATCTATTGTTCTAAATAGATCGCACTTAACCAATTTGATCAATTTTTAGATCTAATTACTTTTGCCGAGCGCGATAAGCTTGAACAATTTCTTTAATTAACTTTGGACCTTGGTAAATAAAGCCCGAATAAATTTGCACCATCGTTGCGCCGGCATCAAGTTTTGCCAGTGCATCTTCTGCACTGTTAATACCACCCACGCCAATAATTGGGATCTCACCTTTTAAGCAAGTGGCCAATTGTTTAATCACTTTGGTTGAAAGTTCAGTTAATGGTTTACCGCTTAACCCACCGCTTTCATTGGCGTTTTCAAGACCACTTACACCATCGCGGGTTAACGTCGTATTGGTTGCAATCGCGCCATCGAATTTATTTTTGATAAGCGACTGGGCAATATTCTCAATTTCTTCGCTAGTTAAATCCGGCGCAATTTTAAGGGCGATTGGCACATATTTATTATGCTTTTCGGCTAACTCAAGTTGCTTGGTTTTTAATGCGCTTAATAATTCATCTAATAGATCGCCATATTGTAGCGATCGTAATCCTGGGGTATTGGGTGATGAAATATTTACCGCAATATAGGATGCGTACGGATAAACTTTATCCATACAGATCAAATAATCGTCCTTACCCTGCTCTACTGGCGTGTCTTTATTCTTACCAATATTCACACCGACCATGATATCGGTTTTCTTGGCGATCAAATTTTTGACCAGATTATCGACGCCTTTGTTGTTAAAACCCATGCGGTTGATGATGGCTTTTGCGGGTTTTAAACGGAATAAACGCGGTAAATCGTTACCTGGTTGTGGTCTTGGGGTAACAGTGCCGACCTCTACATGACCAAAACCCATGGCATGGAAGGCATCGATAGACTCGCCGTCCTTATCCATACCCGCCGCAAGACCGACTGGATTCGGGAATGTTAGACCCATAAAGCTCACTGGTGCTGGTGCAATATTTTGCGCATAAAACGCATTTAACGGGCTATTGCCGGTCATTTTCAGACTGCCAATGGCTAGATTGTGAGCTCGCTCAGGATCCATCTGAAACATGATTTTCTGTGCGATTGTATAAAACATGTACTATCCTCGACCTAAAAAAAGCCCCGGCGGTCGCCAGGGCTTCTGATTGTTATAATAAAAGTTTACTTTTGGCCTTCGCAATGAAGGATCAGAAGATTCAGTTCACGTAGGGCGACAGAGAACTTAGCAAACTCATGGCTTTGCGAAGTCTTGAAGTCTGCCAGCATATGGAACCATCTCTCCAGCAGGGCTTGATTGGTATCAATCCACTGAGAAATCACACTTTCTGCGTCACAGCTCGCAGTGCATGTTCTTAGCACCACAGAACTTAATGCACGTTGTTGCCAATCCAATTCTTCTCTAAATGCTGCACGGGCAAGTGCCTGCCAGTGGTTAGCAACTGGTTGAGCACTGATCTGTTCAAGGAACCAGTGTAACTCAACGCGAGCACCTAATTTAAAGTAAGTTTCGGCAACGAGCGCCACTGATTTATCTTCAGCCTGGGCGATTTGCGCAATATCCAGAGTAGAGAACAGTGTACTCATGTTGGCGACAATAGTAGCAACCTCGAGCGGGACATTTTCTTTAACCAGAGCATTAATCTCGGTTTGGATGCCAGCCGCTTCTTCTTCAACCATGTAGGCGTGAACATTCGCTTTGATCTGTTCGAATACCGGTTTGAAGAATTCCACGGTTTGCTCGATGCTCCAGCTGCGGTTACGGTGACGTAGGAACCAGCGACAAGCACGGCGCATGTTGCGGCGTAGCTGGTGTAACATCTCACCTTGAACAACAGCAGGAACGATGCCATTTAAATCCGTGATTGATTTAGTTAATTCAGCTAAACCAAAGACTTCGCGAGCCATAGTGTAGCAAATTGCCGCATCTGCAACTGAGGCACCTGTCTCATCCTGCATACGTTGCACGAAGTTCAGGCCCATATCGTTGACTAACTCGTTTGCCAGCGAGGTAGCGATGATTTCGCCACGCAATGGATGCGTTGCCATTCTGTCGCTATAGAGTTCCTGAAGTTTTTTCGGGAAGTATGCAATCAGCAGCTGGCTTAACAGCGTATCTTCGGTGATTTCCGGCGTTAATAATTGCTCTTTGAGCACCATCTTAGCGTAAGCCACCAGTACAGACAGCTCTGGACGTGTTAAAGCACGGCCATTAGCTAAACGTTCTGCAAGCTCTTCTTCAGACGGTAAAAATTCTAACGCACGGTCAAGCTTGCCTTCTTTTTCCAGATACTGGATAAAGCGGATTTGCTCTTTTAACTGCTCAGCACCGTGAACCTGAGTCACCGAAATGGTGCGGGTTTGGTCTTTACAGTCTTGCAGTACGATTTGACCGACCTCTTCAGTCATCTCTTCGAGTAAACGGTTTCGTTGTTTCAGGGTCAATTCACCCTCGGCAACCATCGCGTTTAACAGAATTTTGATGTTCACTTCGTTGTCAGAACAATCCACACCGCCGACGTTATCCACAAAATCGGTGTTGATGCGACCGCCATTGGCAGCAAATTCGATACGACCTAACTGGGTACAACCTAAGTTACCGCCCTCGCCCACAATCTTGGCGCGCAGTTCACGGCCGTTAACACGCAGTGCATCGTTAGCACGATCGCCCACTTCAGCGTGAGTCTCGCGTGACGACTTAACGTAGGTACCGATACCACCGTTCCAAATCAGATCCACTGGCATTTTCAGCAGTTCTTTCATCAGTTCGGTTGGGTTCATCGAGGTCTTTTCGGTTTCCAGCATTTGCTGCATTTCTGCAGATAATGGAATCGACTTAGCCGAACGTAGGAAGATACCGCCGCCTTTTGAGATCAGCTTGCTGTTGTAGTCTTCCCAGCTTGAACGTGGCAGAGCGAATAAACGCGCCCGTTCATCATAACTGGCTTCAACATCTGGATTTGGGTCGATAAAGATATGCATATGGTTGAATGCAGCCACAAGTTTTGTGTGCTTCGACAACAACATACCGTTACCAAATACGTCACCGGCCATGTCACCAATACCTAAACAGGTAAAGTCGGTGGTTTGGCAATCGATGCCCACTTCGCGGAAGTGACGTTTAACCGATTCCCAGCCACCTTTAGCCGTGATACCCATTTTCTTGTGATCGTAACCGTTACTGCCGCCCGATGCGAAGGCATCGCCCAACCAGAAGTTATATTCCAGAGAAATCGCGTTCGCGATATCCGAGAAGGTCGCGGTGCCCTTATCGGCTGCTACCACTAAATATGGGTCGTCTTCATCGTGGCGAACCACGTCCACTGGATGCACCACTTCACCATTTACGATGTTATCGGTAATGTCGAGCAATGCACGGATAAAGATACGGTAGCATTCTTGACCTTCGGTGAAGAACGCCTCACGACCGCCTTCGATTGGCAGTTGTTTACACACGAAACCACCCTTCGCCCCCACAGGCACGATAACGGTGTTTTTCACTTGCTGCGCTTTAACCAGACCTAAGACTTCAGTACGGAAGTCTTCACGGCGATCGGACCAACGCAGACCACCACGGGCAACCTTACCACCCCGTAAATGCACACCTTCAACGCGTGGCGAATAGACGAAAATCTCGAATTTCGGCAGCGGACGCGGCATTTCAGGGATCATCGACGGCATGAACTTGAAGGAGATATAGCTCTTCGGTTCACCCTTAGCATCTAACTGATAGAAGTTGGTACGCAGCGTTGCGTTAATCAGATCCAGATAACGGCGAATGATACGATCGTCATCGAGGCTTGAAACTTCATCCAAACGTAAGTTGATTTGCTCCATAAACTTGCCCAAGGTGCGAGTCTTGAGTTTTGGATTGAACTTACGGATAAACATTTTCACCAACAAATCAGCGATTTGTGGGTAACGGCCGAAGGTTTCTTCGATGTAGGCTTGGCTGAAGGTCGCATCGATTTGACGCATGTACTTAGCATATGCACGCAGTACTGATACTTCACGGCCAGTTAAGCCCGATGCTAGGATGATGCGGTTAAAGCCGTCATCTTCTAATTTCTTTTGCCACACCTGCGAAAGCGCAGTTTGGAATCTGTCTTGGCTATCGGCGATATTATCGGTATTAGCGACCTTCACCATCATCAAGAAGTCTAAAATCCAGAAAGTCGAACCATCAGAGGTGGTCACTTCGTATGGGCGTTCGTTAATGACGCGCAGACCAAAGTTTTCTAGCATTGGCAGTACGTCAGAAAGATGAATCGGTTCATCCTTGTGGAACAGTTTTAAACGCACTTTGTTGTCGTTCAGTGCAGCCTCCTGCGGCTGATAGAACAACATGCCGAGCTTGTGCTCGTCATCTAAGGCTTCGAGCTGCTGCATATCGACAACGGCAGAACTTGGCAGTACGTCTTCTTTATAGCTTTGCTCAAACGCGTTAGCGTAACGCTTCATTAAATGGGTGCCGGTTTGCTCACCCAGGGCATTGTTTAAGGCTGTGCTTAACTTATCTTCCCACGAGCGCGCCGCTTCAATCAGATTGTTCTCAATCGCTGCCACATCTACATCCATATTATTGTTATCAACTTTGACGATGTAGTGCGTACGAGCTAGGGTCGACTCAGAGAAGTACGTCGTGAATTCTACATCTTCTTTGCTGTTGAAATGTTGAGCCAAAATACGTTGGGTATCTTGACGTAACTTAGTGTTGTATCTGTCTTTAGACACGTACACTAAACAGGATAAGAAACGACCAAAACCGTCTTTGCGAACAAAGAGTTTCAGCTTATCGCGGTCCTGCATCTCGAGCACGCCGTGGGCCGTGTGGGCCAAGGTATCAACATTGGCTTGAATTAGCTCATCGCGAGGCAGGTTCTCAAGAATGTTTAGCAGTGCCTTGTAGTCGTGTGAACGCGGCGCTAGGCCTGAACGGTCTAAAACCCGCTGCACTTTTTCATTCAGCAGCGGTATTTCACGCGGGCTACGGTTGTAAAGATTTGAGGCATATAGACCAATGAATCTATCTTCACCGACCACATTGCCCTGCTCATCGAAGCGTTTAATGCCGATGTAATCCACATAGGCGGGACGGTGAACACGGCTCTTGGCACTGCTCTTAGTCAGGATCAATGGGCTGCTGTCTAAGGCTTCACGGCGAGCGCTTGGAGAAAAACTGGATAACAGCAGACCTTGCTCAGGTTGCGCTTTGGGTTGCTTGTTCATCAAACCTAGACTGGATTCTAGATTTGGCACTAACTCGACGTCACCCTCTACGCGTTTTAAATCATACTGACGGTAGCCGAGTAAGGTAAAGTGATGATTATTAAGGTAAGTTAAGAAGTTTATCGCTTCTTCTAAATCTTTTGCTTCACCCGGGAACGGACGATTCGGTAGGTCTTTGATCGTCTCGCTGAGTTTAGCTGACATCGCGCCCCAGTCATTTACTGAAGCGGCCACATCGGCGAGTACCGATTGCAGTTCACGTTCAATCGCTTTGATATCGGCAGTGCTGCTTTGGCGGTCGATTTCAATTAAAAATACGGCGATGTGCTCAGTGCTCTCTGGGCTTTGTTTCACAAAGGTGACCTTAGACACTTCGTCACCCTTGCGTTCAATAGCCAGTGGGGTATGCAACATCATATGGGCAGTAATTCCCATACGATTCAATGCCATACCTAATGAATCCACTAGGAAAGGCATATCGGGTTGAATCACCTCAATAATTGAATGCGTGGATTGCCAGCCGTGTTTTGACTGACTTGGATTGAAAACGCGGAGGTGGGTTTCACCTTTGGGGGTCTTATTTAGTGCGTTCCATAAGCTAAGAACGGCACCGTACAGATCACTTTCATTACGCGCCTTGAGGTCGTCTTTCGACATGTGGGTGTATAGGCAGGTAGCGAACTGTTCAACTTGCTTGGCTTGTGAATTAGGGACTTTAGCATGAATTAAACTGACTACATTTTCGAGTAGTACTGAAGGCATTGCATCTTTCAAGGCCATCTTGCTGTTTCCTTAAGCGTCTATGGCAGCGCTTTTTTTCATTATTAGGATGCTTCGACTGCACGACCAGTAAATATTAGTGTGATCCCGATCGTCGCGCGAAGTTTATTACTAAATCCTCTGTATTTCGAGGAAAATTTTAGTGGTACATCCTCTGAATAACTAGGAAGGTCAAGGGGAATTTAAGATATTTGAAATTAAAATCAGAATTTTAGATTTTGTATGCAAAACAAAATGGGGAGCTATTGCTCCCCATTTTTCTTTAGTTACTTAGCCTTACGCCAGAAGAATGCTGCCAGTGCTGGCAGAATAATTATCGCACCCAACATATTCACTACGAACATAAAGGTTAGCAAAATGCCCATGTCCATTTGGAATTTTAGCGCCGAGAAAAACCAAGTACTTACACCAATGGCCAACGTCAGGCCAGTGAATATTACCGCGCTACCACGCTCAAGCAGTGCTTCGTAGTAAGCCTGTTGAACTGGCATACCATTTGAAAGCTTTGATGACATAGTAGATAGAATATAAATACCGTAGTCAACGCCAATACCTACACCGAGTGCAATTACTGGTAACGTACTGACAGCTAATCCAATATTGAGCTGTGTCATCAGTGCCTGCGCTAGGGTCGATACCACGTAGAGTGGAATAATGACCGCCACGGTGGCCTTTAAAGAACGGAAGCTAATTAAACACAGGATGAATACCGCGCCGTAAACGTAGATCATCATCGGCAACTGAGCTTCGGCAACCGCTTCGTTAGTCGCAGCCATTACCCCAACAGGGCCCGATGCCAGTTTATACTGCAGCTTGTCGTTATTCATTTTTGCGGCAACCGCTTTAACTTTCGCCACCACAGTTTCAATGGTTTCAGCCTTGTGATCCTTAAGGAACAGGTACACGGGCATCACTGAACAATCACCGTTTAACAGGCCAGATGTCGTCGGAATTTGACCAATCGCCTGAACTAAACTTGCGGTAGTACGCGGCAGCACTTCCCATCGAGGGTTACCTTCGTTAAAGCCTGCGTTCACTTTCTTAGCAACGTTTGCCAAACTGATGGTCGATTCAACGCCTGGAGTGTTACGGACTAACCATTCGAATTCATCGATTTGGGTTAACACATCATGGTAGGTACAGGCCTCAGGACTTGCTTCAACAATGACAGTCATCACATCTGTTGTGATAGAGAAATGATCCGTAATGAAAAAAGTATCTTGGTTATAGCGAGAATCTTGGTGTAGCGCGGGTGCCCCGCCCTGTAAATCACCAATTTTCATTTGGTTCGCCTGCTGCAATCCTGCAAAATACAGAGCAATCGTCGCCACTATCACCACGACTGCATATTTTGGTGTCGCGAATTTAGACAAAAATTGCCAAATTTTTTGAACACGTAAGTCTTCAGCCGTCGGCTCAGAATGTGCTACCGCTTTAATTTCGGTAAAGGAAATCACCAGTGGTAAAAGGATAAGGTTGGTGAAGATAATCACGCCTACACCAAGGGATGCCGAAATCGCTAACTCACGAATAATGCCGATATCGATAGATAACAACGTAATAAAACCCACAGTATCCGACAGCAGTGCAACACCACCTGGTATTAAAAGACTACGAAACGCAGATGCTGCGGCGGCCTTAGTGGCTTGACCGTCCATCACACGGTGTCTAACCGCGTTAATGATTTGCACCCCGTGACTGACACCAATCGCAAAGACGAGGAACGGCACCAGAATCGACATAGGATCGAGGCCAAAACCGATAACCGTGAGCAAACCTAGCTGCCAAATTACCGCGATTAAGCTACAAGCAAGTGGTAGAACGGTCAGGATTAAGGATTTAGAAAACAGATATACCATTACTGCTGTAATGAAAATCGCGATAACGAAGAACAGCAGTACGCCCTTGGCACCATCGGCCACATCACCCGCCATTTTTGCAAAACCGATAATGTGGATTTTAATCTCATCAGTCTCGTACTTTCCACGCAGCTCCTGCTCAAGTTGATTAGCAAAAGCAATGGTATCCAGTGGTTTACCGGTTTGTGGGTCAAAATCCATTAACTGAGCTGACACCATGGCTGCACTGTAATCGTTGGCAATCAAACGGCCAACAATACCGGCTTTCTCGATGTTATCGCGCACGGTTTCAAGGCCTGCAGGTGTAGTCGAGAAATCGGCCGGGATGACTGGACCGCCCGCAAAACCGTCTTCTACCACCTCGGTAAAACGGGTTGATGGCGCAAACAGCGACTTCACTTGAGCACGGTCTACGCCGGGAATGAAGAACAATTGATCGTGGACATTCTTCAGGGTATCAAAAAATGTCGGGTTAAAAATATTTCCACTCTTGTCTTCCACTGCCACCATAATGCTGTTGGCGCCACCAAAATCCTTTTGATGCTTTTGGTAGGTTTGCATATAGGTGTGGTTCAGCGGGATGTTTTTACTGAACGCCGCGTCCATTTTTAATTGGCTGGCTTCATAGCCTAGGAACAGCGTGAGCAAAATAAATATATTCACAACCCATGCGCGGTTGCGGAATAAAAATGACTCAAATCCATTGACCAGTTTTTCTAACATCTTTTCGGCCCTATTATTGTTGTTTTAAAAATTATGGTTTCAGCACGAGCAGCCCTTGGCTGCCGGATAACCACACTTGGCCTTGGCTATCTTTAGCGATAGACACTAAGTTCTCACCCTGACGGCGAGTCACAATGCTTGTACTATCATCTTGGTTTAACTGAATAACCATCCCTGCATTGCCCACGAGATACAGAGTGTTATCGGAAATGGCCATAGCTCCATTAATGGATGATTCCACAGGCATTTCAATTTCATCCCACTGGGTAAAACTCAAATCTGATTTGAACACATGACCACGTAAACCCATCACATACACGGAATCATTAAGCTCAATCGCGTTAAACATCGAACCATCGTAATCGAATGTAGTGCGGCTAAAGGTTTTACCTTCATCACTGGATACAGCAACTAACCCTAATTCGCCCACAAGCACTAAACGGCCATCGTTTAAACGCATCATGCGATTAAAATGCGGTAGCAGTGAGGCTCGCTCGGTTAAGTAAGCTTCTTGATCGGTTTCTTTGAGTTCAGCCAAATAAGAGACATCTTCTTCGGCCAGCAGTTCTTCATGGAATTCTTCATCCCAATTCGCACCACCGTTATGGGTACGATAGAACAGCCCGTAGGCACCAATCGCCATGCCCTCCTGTTCGTTTAAGAACATCACATCAAGAAAAGGCTTTTCAATTTCCTTAGATTGCATCTGCAGTAACCAAGTCTGACCGCCATCTTGAGTGTGGAGAATGGTGGCGTCATGGCCAACTGCCCAACCTAATTTATCATTGAGAAAGAACACTTTGGTTAACTGTGCTGAGGTTGGCGTAGAAACCTGCTGCCAATTGTCCTTTAGCAATAACGCATGTCCACGCTCACCCACCGCGACGAGGTTATTACCTGCCTTAGCAATGTCTAACACAAGGGATGAAGCCGACAGCGGCTGGATTTGAGATGTTAAATTATCGGTAACTGCTGAAAACGATGGGAAGGAAAACAAACAACCAACACTTAACGCAGTGACGCATTGAAGGATGCGAAACGACATACAAACTTCCTTAAACTAATGAGGGGCGCTAGGCGCCCCTTTATACCGTGGCTGATTAACGAATACCTTCGCGACGCAGAGCATCGGGAGTAAAGTTCGCTTCACTCAGTTTGGCATCGAAGTCATACATAGCGCTTTGGTTGTCTAAGCCCATCGCTAAGTAACGGCGAGACTGTAGATCGTGGAACACTTCTAAGGTATCCCACAGCGTTGGCACTTCGTAGTAGTTCAAAGCATGCGACACTGCTACGCGGTATAACTCGTCACGGTTGTCATACAGATCCGCAATAGACACTTGCCATGAATCTTCGTCTAGGTACATCACGCGCGTTTTGTAGATGTGGCGCATACCGTCTTTCAAGGTTGCCTTTACTTCCCACACGCGGTGTTTTTCCCAACGAACGAACTCAGGGTTGATATGGCCAGGTTTTAAAATTTGGTCATATTTCAGCTTGTCTGAGTGCAGTTTATAGTCGTTGTAAGGAATGTAGATTTCCTTCTTACCTACTAACTCCCAGTTATAACGCACAGGAGAGCCGTTAAACATGTCGAAGTCGTCGGTAGTACGCAGACCGTCAGACACTGTACCTGGAGTATCAAAGGCGACGTTTGGCGCTTTACGTACACGGCGTTGACCAGTGTTGTAGGTCCAAGCCTGACGTGGCAGAGCCTCTTGATCCATGGTTTCTTTAACGAGCAGTGCAGTACCCGCTAGACGCGCAGGTTGTGTCACTACTTGTTTAAAGTAGAACAGCGTGTTGGACGCTTTTAACTTATCGAGGGTCATCTCGGGACGTGCGTATTCGAAACGAATTTCCTCTGAAGTTTCCACTAAGCTGTAGCTACCGTCAGCGGTCGGTGCCGCTTGGCTACGGGTTGTGACAACATCAACACCGCGGAAACGCAGGATATGGTTCCAAATCGCCTCTAAACCGTTTGCAGGGATTGGGAACGGAGTACCAATCGAAGCACCCGCAATACCATTACCTTGAGCAATCAGCTCAGCGCGAGTCGCGTTAGCTTTAGTCGCGTCATACACGAACTGAGGCGCTGATGCACTACGACGCGTCTTATAGACGTTCATCTTGTAGGTATCTGGGTACAGTTCAAATAACTTGATTTGACCAGGCGTTAAGAATTCCTTGTATTGATCCTTGTTCGCGTTGGTGATCGTGAACTCAATTTTATCCTCAGGGAAAGGATCTGGGTGATGCATACCCTTTGAGTAACCAGAAACAGGCTTAGTGATACCACCATCCCATGCTGGAATTGAACCATCGGCGTTACCCGCCTTAACAGCACCTAATGGTGTCAGCTCACCACCTAATTTAGCAGCTTCAGCTTCAGAGACTTTCGCCATTGCGACTGGCGCAACAAGCGCCAGTACTACGGCACTCGCCAATATCGACAGTTTCTTCATTGTTATAATCCTTCTTAGAGCGAATACTTGATATTGAATGAAACATAATCACGGTCTGCCATCGCATTGGTCGTACCTACACCACCAAAGAAGTTGTTGTATGACAGATCCGCTCCCCAACGGTTTTGATAATCAAAGTTCAGGCCCAGCGCCACAGACTTACGTCCTTCGGTGAACAGGAACATTGGATCAGGGGTAATACCGTCAACGTCGTGAGAGAAAATCAAACGAGGAGACATGTTCACACCTGCAAACAGGTTGTTGTAATCAGCCTTGGCCACGATGCGATAACCCCAAGCGAAATCGGTCGCAAATGGGTTAGTTTCAGGGCCATTGTGCAGAACTTGAATAATACCTGGCATATCTGGGTTACCACCCGAACGGCCAGTACCTGGGCTGTTTAAACGCAATTCATCAAAACCTGGCATATCGTGGATCCACACACCACCCACTTCAGCTAACATCACTAGGTTATCCATACCGAAAGTCGGTCCGAATAAATGGGTGAATGTCATCTGAGCTTGAGTCGTGTCAAGACGGATAAAGCCTTCACGGTAAGCACCTGGCTCAACCACATCTAATTGCGACAGACCGTCGAGTTCTGGAGCAATCCCTGCGTTGGCTAACTGCTGCGGCATCGCTGCGAACAACAATTCAACGTCATCGATTTGCATAGGCTCATCTTGACGGTGAGAAATCTCGCCCGCAACAGAAGTATCACCAATCAGGGTATTGAAGCTAAAGCCATAGAGCTTAATATCCTCTGGGTATTCAATCTGTGCCTTAGAGAAACTCTGTAGGCTTAACATGACGTCGCGGTCAATTTGACCGGCATTAGCACCGAGCACGCTTAAATCGCTTAATAATGCTGGAGTGGTGAAATTGGACGCTGTACCACTGATAATTGGACGACGGCTATGATAATTCATGTAGTACAGGCCAAATTCGGTCTCACCTAACTCAGGTGCGTAATAACCAAATTTGATACCGTATTGACCGCTATCACTCGGCTCGGCTTCGTCTTTAACTAAAGTCGCTTTAGTTGGATAAGCCAGAGACATCGCCACTAATTGCGCTGTCGGAACAGATGCACCGCTAGCCACTAATGCCGCTAACTTTTCATATTCTTGCATCAGAAAGTCGAGGTTCATGTCTGGGTTTACGTTAAAGCCCAACTGCGCGTTTTGCGCATAACCACCGTAACCGGCAAAATCGTTAGTAGCGAAGATTGAACCTGGTGTTGGGATCCAAATTGGCTGCCAATCGTATTGGTAGAAAGCTTCAACCGATAAAGATTCGGTAATACCTAAAGAGGCCCATAACATGCCCTGTGGACGGAATGCTTCTTTAAGCTCAGCACCTGGCGCATTAAGAATGTTCAGGTCAACGGCGTTGATTTCGCTGATACCGTGGGCAATTAAGGTACTTTCACCCCATGACACCACTTGGTTACCTAAACGAACTGACAGAGGGTTAGCACCGTCGTTTAAGTCAAAATTTGCGTAAACGAAGGCATCTAACAAACGGATGTCCTTACATTGCACTTTAGAGGCGTCGCTGTCGGCGCAAGGGTCATATTCCTTGCCCGTTAATGGATCGGTGTAGCCAAAGTTACCATCGTTGAGTTTACGATCGTAAAAATACATACCACGGGCAAAGAGACCGTAGTTTTCGTATTTTAACGATAATTCGTGTAAGCCTTTGAAGATCTCAGAGGTGGTATCACCTTTTGAGTAGAGCATGTTGCTCAAATCGCCGTTGCTTGAGTAAGAGCCTTGCTGTGCCCAAATATCTTGAGACGTATATAGCGTGTTGCCGAATGCACTGTAACCAGTCCAATCGAATTGCGGTTGGTTGACTTTACCGATTTGACCGTTCCAATCACGGTCAGCCACACGCCAACTTGCACCTAATGTCCAAGTGGAGTCAAAAGTACCTTCTACATCACCCCAATTGAAAGAAACAGCATTCGCGCTCGATGCCATAATTAGTGCCGACGCCACCCCCAAAGCAAGCGCCGACTTGTTAAAACGATTTTTAACAGTGGTCATTTTTATTCTCCGTACCCTGCTGGATTATTTTGTTTTAGGAATTACAACCAACATCTCGTTAGCCCAGAGGTAACACCATTGTTACAGCAATTAATCCCTGTGAGCAAGGCGCTGATGGAGAAAATTTTCTAAAGAATTAAGCACGTAGAGTCATTTTAGCCGAGCAAAAATGACTGCTCGATTAAATTAGGAAAGGATGAGATGAAAAATCAGGCTTTATATAGGATGAAAAACTATATATTTCATTAACATAAAAACAAATACAAACCCTAAATCTGCGTATAATAATCAGCCGACCGTTTTGAGCAATTACTCTACATTTTTTTAACAGTGAAAAATTAAATTCGGCTGATTGAAACGAATTTGCCCTGCGAGTCGAGAACCAGCTTAAAATTGCCATGAATACCATCCTTAGTCAGAAAGCTGCGCAAATGTCTTCCGTTGATCCATAAAATACGACCAAGGCTATCCCTGACTTCTACTTTCTCTGCAATACCTTGATAGTAAGGTAAAAATTGCTGATAACCGATATTGAGCTTAAAATACAATTCCATCACAACTCGGGCAGCCAATTAGCTGCCCTCCTCCAACACATTATTGTCCAAGTGCCTTCGACACTTTCTCGTACAGGTCTTTTGAAAGCTCAGGTAACGCCAATAATTGGCCAAGATATTCTTTTATCAAGGCTTGACGTTTCACATCAAACTTACTGAACTGAATCAGCGGGGTAACCATACGCGCAGCAACCTGCGGATTGAGCTTATTGAGTTCAATCAGACACTCAGTTAAAAATCTGTAGCCCTCACCGTCATTACGATGAAATTGATAGAGATTACCCGCAGCAAAACTGCCAATGAGAGAACGTACACGGTTAGGATTATTCATGCTAAAACTGGGATGTTGCATAAGTTGCTTAATGCCCTCAATCACATCCTCACTGTCGCGCGTTGCCTGTAGCATAAACCATTTATCCATTACTAATGGCGTATTTTGCCAGCGCTGCTCGAATGCACTCATTAGCGCTGTGCGGCAAGGCAAATCTCCAATATTTGCCGCAGTTAACGCGCCTAAAGCATCGGTCATGTTTTCTGCCTGCTCAAATTGGGATACCACTAATGCTTCCGCATCGACGCTAACGCGGCTTAACCAGATGAGGCACTGATTTTTAAGGGCGCGTGATTTAGCGCAATCAATGTGAGCGAGTGTGCCGTAAACGGCGGTTAACTCATCCTGGCAATAAAGTGCCAGTTCAGATAAGACAAACTCACGTGCTACGCGCAGTGCGTCTAAATCCACCGCATCGGTTTGTTCAACCAGCGCAGAGCTTGATGGCGTTGCCAGAATTTCAGCCATCAATGCCCTATCCAGCTCAGTCGATAACAACACGCCTTTAAAGCCATCTTTGACGCGCTCATCTAAGGTCATGGTTTGATGTAGCTTTACGTGGCTCACATTTTGCCAAATTGCTTGGCTTACTAAGGCAACTGATGCTTCCCAGCGGGCAACTTCGCTTGTCGCATAACGCATCAAATGCACAAGTTGGTCAACTTCGAAGGGATATTCGAGTTTCACTGGCGCGGAGAAATCCTGCAGTAAAGAACATATCGGTTTTTGACTAAATCCTTCAAAGGTAAAAGTCTGCTCTTTTTTAGTGAAGTTAAGCACCTGATTAACCTTCGAATGCCCATTGGCATCGAGCAGCTCAATGCTAAAGGGAATATGCAATGCTTCGTTACAACCCGCAAGTGACTGCACGAGGTTCAACTGATAAGTCCCTTTCATCGCATCGAAACTGTCAGTCACGCTAACAACTGGCGTGCCCGCCTTGCTGTACCAAAGACGGAATTGAGTTAAATCGATGCCGCTCGCATCTTCCATCGCTGCCACAAAATCATCGCAGGTAACCGCTTGGCCGTCGTGACGCTTGAAGTAGAGCTTCATCCCTGCTTGGAAATTCGCCTCCCCCAACAAGGTATGCATCATACGGATGACTTCGGCACCTTTGTCATACACTGTCACTGTGTAAAAATTATTCATCTCAATCACTGAGTCAGGCCTAATTGGATGGGACATCGGGCCTGAATCTTCAGCAAATTGCTGGTTTTTCATCACTTTGATTGCATGAATTCGGTTCACTGCACGCGAGCCTAAATCTGAGCTAAATTCCTGATCGCGAAATACAGTAAGGCCTTCTTTTAAACTCAGCTGGAACCAATCACGGCAAGTAACACGATTACCCGTCCAATTGTGGAAGTACTCGTGGCCAACCACTGACTCGATTCCATGGTAGTCATCATCGGTCGCAGTCAACTTATCGGCGAGCACATATTTAGTGTTGAAAATATTCAGGCCCTTGTTTTCCATTGCGCCCATGTTGAAAAAGTCGACCGCAACAATCATGTAGATATCAAGATCATATTCAAGGTCAAAGCGCGATTCATCCCATGCCATGGATTTCTTGAGTGATGCCATCGCATGTTCGGCCTTATGCAGATTGCCTTTATCGACATATACTTGCAGAACAACTTTACGTTCACTTCGGGTAATAAATTCATCCTGCAGCAGGTCAAAATCACCTGCAACAAGGGCAAATAAATACGCGGGTTTCGGGAACGGATCCTGCCAGCATACATAATGGCGCCCGCCTTCAAGTTCCCCCTGCTCGACTAAATTACCGTTACTCAATAGATAGGGAAATGCCGACTTCTCGGCTTCGATACGGACAGTGTATTTAGCAAGCACATCGGGGCGATCAAGGAAGTAGGTAATACGTCTAAAACCCTCAGCTTCACATTGGGTGCAGTAGGCTCCGTCTGACATATAAAGCCCTTCTAGGCTGGAGTTGGCTGCAGGGTCAAGCTCGGTTTCGATCACCAGTTCAAACTCATTAAGCACGGTTTCAATTAACAGCTGGCCCTCTTTGACTTGGTAAACGACACTTTGACCATTCACAGTCACCGAAACGAGTTTCAGGCCTTCACCGTCGAGAACTAAGGGCTCATTATGCTCGGACGTACGTTTAACAAAGCTTTTAGCCTTCACTTGGGTGTGGTTTGGCGCAAGGTTAAAGTTAAGGTCGATGGTTTCGATTGTAAAAAGGGGAGCTTGATAATCTTTTAAGTATTTGGCTTGGGCTTGTGTCATTTCTTTCCCTTTACGTTGCTGTTCTTATAAGAAAAAACGCGCTATAAGCGCGTTTTAATTTGAATATACCTATACAGGCCATCGTTTTCAGCGAGCACTACTTCGCGTTCGCAAGTTTTTTCGCATCAGCCATGTCGAGGGTGATATAGGCAGTTTCGTCCAAAAACGCATCTGGCGCATCGGTATCATCTTTGATTTCATCCATCGATTTAACCGCGGCTAAACCTTGAGTTGCACGACGATCATTGGTTCTGTCGAGTACTTTCTTCTCATCAGCTTCCCGAGAGGCGATACGTTCGCTTTCGACAAGAGAAATGGTTTTCTCTTTGTGATGCTTTTTAAAATCTGCAATATCTTGATTGATATAACTAAATTCTACGCTGTGCTTAATACGCTCTGCGTGATTTTTATCTAAGCTGGTGACGAGCTCAGGGGTAATATCATTGAGCGCCTGATACTGCGCGACAGGCACTTTATCCCAAGGCAATGCATTTTTCTCTTCCGCTTCACCGTATTCACCCGGATCGAGGGCACTTGGAAAAGCGATATCTGGCGTAACACCTTTTAACTGAGTACTACCACCATCGATACGGTAAAATTTTTGAATGGTATATTGCACGTGACCGATTGGCTTGTCGTACATATCGTAGATACGGCCCAAGCTCTTATGCTGCTGTACCGTACCCTTACCAAAGCTTGACTCACCGACAATTAACGCGCGGTCATAATCCTGCAACGCTGCGGCAAAAATTTCGGACGCTGAGGCACTGTAACGATCAACCATAATGGTTAATGGGCCTGAGTAGGTCGTTTTTCCATCGTTATCACGGTGAGCAGAAACACGACCATCGGCATCACGCACCTGCACCACTGGCCCCATATCGATAAATAGGCCAGTCAGCAGAACTGCTTCAGTTAATGCACCGCCACCGTTGCCACGCAAATCGATAACGATACCTTCAACCTTGGCTTCGTTTAATTTAACTAATTCTTTTTCAACATCCTGGGATAAATTCATATAGAAACCAGGAATTTGTATCACACCGACCTTACGATTGGCGTATTCGCCATCCTTAGGCTCGATGACTTTAGAGGTCGCTGCTCGGTCCTCTAAACGAATTTTGTCGCGCACCAGCGTGATATTGAAGGTCTTAGCATTGGCGCCGCCTTTCTTAGGCAGAATTTGCAGAATGACTTTACTGCCTTTAGGCCCTTTGATCAGTTCGACCACATCATCGAGACGCCAGCCAATCACATCGACGATTTCACCGCCTTCTTGACCAACACCGACAATCTTATCTTCCGCCGATAACTTTTCACTGTCTGCCGCAGGACCACCCGCAATCAAACTCTTAATGACAGTGTAATCGTCTTCAAGTTGCAATTGAGCACCAATACCTTCAAGGCTTAAGTTCATTTCCATTTGGAAACGTTCAGCATTGCGTGGTGACAGGTAGCTAGTGTGCGGCTCGATACTGCGTGAAAACGCATTCATCACAGTTTGGAATACATCTTCACTGTTAGTTTGTGTCAAACGTTTAATTGCGTTGTTGTATCGCTTTTGCAGAATGTCGACAATTTCAGGCCATTTTTTGCCTGCCAACTTGAGATTGAGTGCATCATACTTAACGCGTTGACGCCATAACTCGTTAACCTCTGCTTGATCTTTAGGCCATGCCGCATCTTCCCTATCGTACTCATAGGCATCACCGGGCTTGTTAAAGTCCATTTCATGGTCGAGTAATGACAGTGCATATACAAAACCTTCGTAACGGCGCTTTTGCACTAAATCAAACATTTTATATGCTGGTTCAAGTTCACCTGAACTCAGCATATTGTCGAACTGTGAAGTATAAGATTTGAAGCTGTCTACATCGGCCTGCGTCAGAATGTTACGACGATAGTCGAGCTGCTGCAGATAACGATCGTAGATTTGAGCAGAGAAAGCATCATCAAGTGCAAATCTGTGGTAGTGAGATCGGGTATACAGATCCGTTACCCTCTTACTCGCGACTTTGTGCTGAGCTTCCTGGTGGAGAGTGGGTAACTCGCTGATTTGAATAGTAGGTGGTACAGCCCAAGCTGAAAATCCGACAAAAACTGAGGCAATGGATGTTGCCAAAGTGAGTTTTCGCATCAACAAGTTACTCCATTAAATTAATTGATTACAGCAGAATGTGTTCCGCTTTAACTTTAACCGTTAAACCACTATCCAGTTGCACATGCACGTCTTCTTTGTTGATGTCAGTAATAACACCCGCAACAGGGGTCATTCCTAATTTAACGTTAACGCGTTGTTTCTTGGTCAAATCGGTTAATTGAGCTTGCACTAAATTTACTGCTGGCTCTGCCTTGGGTGCAGCTTTTGCTGGACGCTCGGTCTTACGAGGAGGAACAGCCACCTTTTTAGGGGATTTCTTCGGTGCAGCTTTTTGTGCAGGCTTTGGCGCTTGAGCAGCACGTTTCGCTTTTGCCTTGTCTTGGCTTTCTTTTAGCATAGCCTGAGCATGATCAATATGTTCTTGCTCTAATTCACCGCAAGGCTGGCCATCTAAGTCAACACGGTGAGCACCGGCTTTTACAGACTTCAGGTAACGCCAGCTGCTGGTATAACGTCTTAAGGCGACTCGTAGTTGAGTTTTACTGACTTTAGAATCATCAGCCAACCTTTCAGCCAAATCTTGAAACAATCCGATTTTTAATGGCTTAGTTTCACCTTCAGCAATAAAGCACAAAGGAAATGTTTCATACAAATACGCCAAAATTGCATTGGTGTCGGTCAACTTTTCTGTTGATTCCATCATTACTTCCACAGTCAAAAAAGGGACTACGAATTCGAAGCAATTTATATATCAGCTTCTTACGAGTCGTTTATCTTGGTTAAGCTCACATTTGAGCCAAAGTACAAATTAGCATTGTCGCCGCTGATTCAAAAGTTAAAAACACAAAAGTTAACAATTTTTACGGCTAAACAGTCCAAGTAATTCATCAACAGACGTCAATGAAGCCTTGAACTGCACATGCGTATTATAAGGCGCACGCCACCGAATGCGACTATGAATTATGCGTTATTGTACGCAAATTAAGCAAATAGGCAGCTTTCGAAGCTTTTTACCAACAATTCTAAGCCTTTTTGGTCTTCGGCATCGAAACGATCAAAAATTGGACTATCGATATCCAGTACTGCAACCACTTTACCTTGGGCGTGAACGGGGATAACGATTTCAGAATTACTGGCAGCGTCACAGGCGATATGGCCATCAAACTGATGCACATCGGCAATTCGTTGGGTTTGATCAGCAAGGGCCGCAGTACCACAGACACCTTTACCGAGAGGAATACGCGTACAAGCCACTTTACCTTGGAAGGGACCTAGCACTAACTGTTCACCGCGCATTACATAAAAACCTACCCAGTTGAGCTGTTCAAGGTTTTGGTTTAGTAAGGCTGAAAAGTTAGCCATGCCCGCCACAAGATCGTCTTCCCCATCTAATAAGGCTAAGGCTTGACGATTCAATGACTCATAAAATTCAGATTTCATATACTTCCTAGGAATCTATTCGTCAGCGGTGTCTTTTTTAGGGACTTTTTTCGCTGGATTTGGCTTTGATGCCGTACTATTAACCGGAACAACACCTTTAAGCAAGTTTGTTAGCTCATCTTTATGGTTAGCGAAATAAAATGCGAGCTGTTCGCTCAGACTTTCATCAATTCCTAACTCGGCTTTTTGGATAAAAGGTATGAGGTTATCGGCGATGTCGAGCATCTTATCGTAGGCATCGGCCTCCTTCTTCGATGTGAATGTCATCTTTTCTACCCCTTCTCTTACCACGACAAACTGTGTAATAACTGCCATGATTGTCCTCGCACTGTTTAAATATACAGTAATCAGAATGCCAAAACTCAAGTATTGATGCAAGTATTCTGATAATTCTGATATTATTATGTCGCTTTTCAGTAACACGACGGATTAATTTGTTGTCGTCTCACCTATAATCTCCGTTGTGGCAGAACCTAAACCAGCATTAGCATTGGGGCTAAACTAATATTTTTATATGCATGAAAATACAGCTGATCATTCTGTAATTCTCTGTCGTTCCTGCGACTTAGCGATTCGAAAGCGTGCCTTACCTTCTGGGGTGAGAGCCCTTTGTCCCCGTTGTCATACCGCCCTCTATGACACCCCCTATTGCTCGATGAATGGCATGCTTGCGCTGTGTGTTACCGCTTTTATTTTCTATTTTCCGGCAAACTTTTTTCCCGTTCTTGAGATACATTTTTTGGGCAGTATTCGAACCACGACTGTATTTCAGGGCGCGTTTGCAGTGTTCGACCAAGGTTATTGGGTGGTAGGTATTGCCGTATTTACTGCTGCGGTTTTAGGCCCTGGGCTACTGCTCATGTCAATCATGAGCCAAATTTTGATCGCCAAATGGGGGCTTAACAGTCCATTTTGGCGCCATATCTTGACCGAACTTTTAAAGTTGCAGGGACTATTGTCACAGCTAACCATGCTCGAGATATATGTCATCAGCTTTTTAGTTTCTGCATTCCAATTATCTGACTTTGCAGATATTTATTTCGGAATGGGCACCTTTTGCTTCACAATGTTATTTTTAGTGACCCTGTTCTTACAACGGGAGTACAGTTTGGAGCATATGTGGAGCCTTTTAGATGAGCGTCGCTAACTCACAAAGTAATATGCAAACCAGTACTCAACTTCAAGGCAAAGATTTGAGCCTCTGTTTATGTAAACAGTGCCGCGAACTCAATGATTGTCATCATAGCCATTGCCAGCGCTGTGGTACCGAGTTACAAGTACGCGATGTCGGCAGCTTACAAAAAAGTTGGGCACTACTTATCACGGCCGCCATTTTATTGGTTCCTGCAAATCTCTACCCTATTACTATGCTCACCAATCAAGGGCAAGTTCGCCACGATACGATTTTGTCTGGAATCATCCATTTAGTGCAATCTGACATGCTGCCGATTGCCATTATTGTGTTTATCGCCAGTATTTTAGTGCCTTGGATTAAAATCATAGGCCTTGCTACTTATCTATGCGCCATCAGTTTTCACCTACCGATTTCGAAAAAAACCTTAATGGTAGGCTTTCACATTATTGAGTGGATTGGCCGCTGGTCGATGCTCGATTTGTTTGTGATTTCCCTCACCGTCGCCCTCGTTAATATGGGGCAATTACTGGATGCCAAACCTGCACCTGCGGCCACCGCGTTTGCCCTAGTGATTTTATTGACACAACTGGCCGCAAAAGTATTAGACACTCGTTTACTCTGGGATCGACTGGAACCTCAAGATGACGCAAATCGAAACGCCTAAAGTAGTGAAGAAAAAACTCTTTTCGCCCATTTGGCTCCTCCCCATAGTCGCACTGGCTCTCGGTGCTTGGCTTGGGTTTAAGAGCATTAAAGAATCAGGCATTGAAATTCAAATTCATTTCCCAAGTGCCAGTGGCATTGAAGTGGGGAAAACCTTGGTCAAATACCAAGGTTTAACCGTAGGTAAGGTTAAAGATATCAGTATCGATGATGAGCTTAAGGGGGTGAATGTCAAAGTCATGATGGACTATCGCTCAGGCCCTTTCCTCAATAAGCAAACCCTATTCTGGTTAGTGACGCCAAAAGCCAGTATCACGGGCGTTGAAGGCTTAGACGCCCTGTTCTCGGGTAACTATATCGCCATTCAACCCGGTGAAGGTAACGCTGCAACCTCATTCGAAGCTGAGCGCCAGCCACCACCGATGCAATTAGGCTCAGACGGCGTGATGGTCGAGCTGACTACTGACAAATTAGGCTCCCTCGATGTGGGCTCCCCCATTTTTTACCGTCAAATCCCGGTGGGCAGTGTGGCAAGTTACCGTTTAGACGGAAACGCGAGAGTGATTATCAGCGCCTTTGTTCAGGAGCAATACGCCAGTCTAGTGAAGAAGAACTCCCACTTTTGGAATGTGTCAGGGGTAAAAATCGATGCCAGCCTTGCTGGGGTCAAAGTCAGCTCCGAAAGTCTCGCGTCCATTCTAGCGGGCGGGGTGAGTTTTAGCTCCGATGACAAAGCTCCACGCGCCGTCAACGGTGATAGTTTTGCGCTCTACGATTCCGAAGCCTCCGCCCTCGGTGGTACCGAAGTCACGTTAACCATGAAAGATGGCAACGGCATCGATAAAGGTAGCAACATTGTTTATCGTGGGATCAGTATCGGCAGCATAGAATCAAAACGCTTAAGTGAGGATGGCGTTATCGCTGTCGCTAAATTTGAAGGCCAATATGCCCATCTGCTGACAAAAGACAGTGTCTTTTGGCTTGAAGGTGCGGATATTTCGTTATCGGGCATTAAGCATGCAGAACGACTGCTGACGGGTAATGTGGTCAGTTTTTTACCCGGCAATGATTCTGCCAGCCCGTTACCCGAACGATTCGCTCTACAAGATAAAGCACCAGATTTGATGCAATCGAAAAAACGCAGATTAACGCTTAGTTCAGTCGAGAATATGGGCATCGGCGCTGGCGCAGAAGTGCGCTATAAGCAGCTGCCAATCGGTCAGATTCTGTCGGTAAACCTGAGTAAAGATTTATCAGCCGTCGAATACCAAATCGAGCTGCAACCTGAGTTTGCCAATTTAGTGCGAGCTGACAGTTACTTTGTACCTGAATCTGCCTTAAGTATCGATGCCTCCCTCGATGGCGTGTCGGTCAAAACCCGCGACTTAACCACGCTAAGTAAGGGCGCAATCAGTTTAGTCCCTGGAATGAGTACGGCACCTGTTGCTACTGCAGCAATAATGCCGATTTTCTCATCACTCGACGAAGCAAATCACTTTTTCACTAAGCTGCATCGTACCTACTACACCCTCACTAGCCCAGATGGCGCAGATGTAAGTCAAGGCTCGCCTATTTACTATAAAAAAATGCAGATCGGCAGTGTAGAGTCGGTTACATGGCAAAGCAGCAGCGAAGATTTTGCAATTAAAATTGCCATCGACAAACAGTTTCAACCTTTGCTGCAAAAACCAAAAGTCTTCTGGCGTAACAGTGCCATCGATATAAACGCCAGCCTTGGTGGAATTGATGTCAGTGTCGCCCCCCTTCAAGGCGCACTTAAGGGCAGCATCAGCCTTGGACTATTAGAAAATTCAACGAGCCAACAAACCAGTGCATTTAAGTTATATGACAACAAAGCCCTGGCATTGGCTCAAGCAGAACCCATCCGTATTACCTTACCCGCAAGTGCCAAACTCACTGCTAAGTCAGCTATTCGCTATCAGGGGCATCAAGTAGGCGAAGTCACTCAGGTGAAATTAAATTCGGATCTCAAAACCCTCACGGCAACCGCTTATCTCTATGGCGAGTACGCGGCGCATTTCACGGCCAGCGATACTGAGTATCATATGGTTGATGCGCAAATATCCTTAGCCGCAATAAAGTCCCCAGAAACCTTAATCACTGGCCCTTACCTTGGGGTCTTGCCGGGGAGCAATAGTCAGACTTCGAGCCAATTCAGCGCTCGATTAGTGGAAAGCAGCTATGCCAATGTGCCTGAAGATGCACTAAAACTGACACTAGAAGATGCGGCACTTGGTTCGATGAAAGTCGGCACCCCGATATTCTTTCGCGGAATTAGGATTGGTCAACTCGATGGCTACAGCTTATCTCAGCAGGGCAATAGCGTGTTGATGCAAGCCCATATCGCTTCTGAGTACCGTCATCTGGTCAATCAATCGAGCCAATTCTGGGATGCGTCGGGCATTAAAGTGGATGTGGGGATTTTCTCCGGGGCACAGATTGAAGCAGGTTCACTTGAAACCCTGCTTGCCGGGGGCATCAATGTCGCAACCAAAGATACTACGCAGGTAGACAACCTTTTGGCACAGGGCACGGTACTCAAACTGCACCGTAGGGCACAGGATGAATGGTTGGATTGGGCACCAGCTCAGTAACCAGTACCCCTAAGTAATTAATAAAGCGCACTCTACAAGATTAAATAGAGTGCGCTTTTTTATTAGCCGTAGAACCAATAACAGACGAAAATGGCGGCGAGCATACCGGCAACATCCGCAGTTAAACCGCAGGCTAAGGCATGGCGACCGTGGCGAATGCCCACAGAACCAAAATACACCGCTAGGACATAAAAAGTAGTTTCGGTACTGCCTTGGAAAATAGCCGCAAGCCGTCCCGCAAAGGAATCCACGCCATGGTGGGACATGGTTTCGAGCATCATCGCCCTCGCCCCTGAACCACTGAAAGGCTTCATCAAGGCCGTTGGCAACGCGTCCACAAAACGAGTATCAACGCCAAAAACATTAACAAGGGCTGCAATCACGGCAAGCAGATAATCTAAAGCACCAGACGCTCGCAGTAATCCAATGGCAAGCAACATAGCAAGCAAATAGGGAATTAGCTGAATTGCTTGATGAAACCCCGCTTTCGCACCCTCAATAAATTCATCGTACACAGCGACCTTTTTAAGTCCGGCTCCTATCACAAAACTAAAGATCAACAGCAGTAGTACACCATTACCCAATGCGGTCGATACTGTGCCTATGGCCTCAACGCTCAAGGTCATTAAATAAAATCCACTGGCAACTACTGCGGCGAGGAGTACTGCACCGTAACCAAGCACCACAGTATTGAGCAGTGAAATCCGTTGAACCACTGCAACAATTAGCAAGCCCACCAAAGTCGATGCCGTTGTGGCTAAAAGGATAGGTAAAAACACATCGGCGGGGGATGTCGCCCCTTGCTGGGCACGGTATAAAAATACCGTTACTGGCACTAGGGTGACCGATGACGTATTGAGCACCAGAAACAAAATCTGCGCATTTGTGGCAACGGTTTTGACAGGATTTAAACTCTGCAGATCCTGCATAGCCTTAAGCCCCAATGGCGTTGCCGCATTATCGAGGCCGAATACATTGGCGGTCAGATTCATGGTGATACTGCCAAAGGCGGGATGCCCCCTCGGTACTTCTGGCATGAGTCGATGCAATAAGGGTTCAAATACCCTCGCGATAGCGCCAACTATGCCCGCCTTTTCACCAATGCGCATCAGGCCCATCCACAGGGATAACACACCAATGAGGCCGAGGGAAATATCGGCGGCAAGCTTCGCGCTAGAAAACAGCGCCTCAACCGATGTTGACAACACATCGAGATGGCCGCTTACCAATTGCACGCCAATAGAAAGCAGCGCCACCACAAAAAAAACTAACCAAACCCGATTTAGCACGCGCTTCCCCTAACTCTGTCCATGACGGATTTATTCCTGCTTACGAGGCATTGAATTGGTCTGTGCACCGAGGGGCATGGTACAATGCTAACATCCACTCCCCGAGGGAATATGGTATACTTGCGCCAGTTCATTCGCAGCCTTTTTTCCTTATGGTTCAACTAAATCAAAATTTTATCAATACTATTGCCCAAGAAATGCCCTCACATCTGTCGATGGAGGATTTTATCGCCGCCTGTGGTCGACCTCTGAGACGTTCTATTCGAGTTAATACCCTCAAGATAAATAGCGAAGACTTTAAAAAGTTAATGCAACCCAAGGGTTGGACCTTTGAGGCAATCCCTTGGTGCGAGGATGGGTTTTGGATTAGCTACGATGAGGAGGAACAGCTAGGCAATGCCATCGAGCATATTCAAGGCCTGTTTTATATCCAAGAAGCCAGTTCTATGCTTCCGCCAACTGCATTGTTTACGCCCAATGCCAACTGGCAATACGTGTTGGATTTGGCCTCCGCACCGGGCTCTAAAACCACTCAAATGGCTGCGTTGATGCAAAATACGGGCTTGCTGGTTGCCAATGAGTACTCAGCCAGTCGTGTTAAGGTTTTGCACGCCAATGTGCTGCGTATGGGCGCGAGTCACTGCGCCCTCACCCACTTCGATGGCCGTGTATTTGGTGAATACCTGTATGAAAGTTTTGATGCGGTATTAATCGATGCCCCCTGCGGCGGCGAAGGCACAGTGCGCAAAGATGTTGATGCCTTAAAATCCTGGTCTCTCGATGAGGTGATAGCCATAAGCGACACCCAAAAGGCACTGATAGAGTCGGCTTTTCTCGCCCTTAAGCCTGGCGGCAGTTTGGTCTATTCAACCTGTACGTTAAATCGCACTGAAAACCAAGGCGTGTGTGAGTACCTAAAACAAACCTATCCCGATGCAGTGCAGTTTGAATCCTTGAGTACGCTTTTTGAAGGAGCCGATAAAGCCACTACACCAGAGGGCTTTTTGCACGTTTGGCCGCAGATATACGACAGTGAGGGCTTCTTTGTCGCTAAGCTGACCAAAACGCAATCCGTTCCGCGCTTACAACCTGAGCCCAAATTACAAAAGAACTTCCCCTTCAGCGAGGCAAGCGCTAAACAGGTTAAGGCCATTAATGCCTACTTTGAAGAGGATTTAGGGATTCAGTTACCGGATGAGCTCATTATGGTCAGGGACGATGAGTTCTGGTTATTTCCGAATGAGTTTAAAGACTTCATCGGACGCATGCGCTTTTCCCGTATTGGGGTAAAACTTGCTGATCACAGCAAGCATGGTTTTAAAGTTCGCCACGAAGCCATCATTGCTTTAGCAAACCAATCTATAAGCCAAAGTGCTAAAGCCGTCAATTTAACTGAACAGGAAGCCCAAGCATATCTGATGGGGCGAGATATTCCGCTTAATGAAGTAAGCAAAGCCAAAGGTGAAGTAATAGTCTGTTATGGCGGCGCGCCATTAGGCATGGCGAAGCATTTAGGGAATAAATTAAAAAATAACCTTCCTAGGGACTTAGTTAAAGATAAAGTCCTGCTATTACCTGTTCTGACAAACAAGTAATAAAAAGTTTATTTTTTAGCCAGAAATAACCTAAAAAAGGGGAAGTAGAAAGTCGCCCAAGTGTAAAACTCAGCTACACTGAGTCTATTGTAAAGTGCTAACGCACTTTCACCTGTAGCGCACGGCTCTTCAATGAGCCATTCCCCTAGGCCCAAACAGTCGGACTCGTTTTGGGCCTTTTTTTATGGGCAAATTTGAATACTAAGCCCAGTGCTAAATGCAGTTACAATTGATGGTTAGCGCCCGACTAATCGCGCCGCATCTTTGAATAAATTAAAGAAGTTTTCACTGGTGTACTCGGCCAACTCTTCAAAACGCTCGCCACGCAGCTCAGCAACAAACTCAGCTACATCACGCACATAGGCAGGTTGGTTCTCCTGTCCACGGTGCGGAATTGGTGCAAGGTAGGGTGAATCAGTTTCGACTAACAAGCGATCCTTAGGCACCTTTCGGATCACAGTTCGAAGCTCCCCTGCATTTTTAAAAGTCACAATACCAGAGACAGAAATATAAAAACCTAAGTCAATGGCAGCCTTTGCCATTTCCCAGTTCTCAGTAAAACAGTGTAATACCCCGCCTACTTTATCGGCCTGCCCTGATTTGAGCATATGGATAGTATCTTCACGGGCATCGCGGGTATGCACTATCAGCGGCTTATTGACCTCGACGGCTAAGGCAATTTGCTGCTCAAAGCATTGCTGCTGCAACGCTTTAGTTTCGTCGGCATAGAAATAGTCCAAACCGGTTTCGCCAATGGCGACAACTCGTGGCTCAGTGGCAAAACGGCGGATTTCATCAACATCGAGACCCTCTTTCACATCGAGTGGATGCACACCAGAGGACAAAAATACTTGCTCAAAGGCTGCCACTTTATCGCGCATGGATTCAAATCCCTGTTGACGCACGTTCACGCAAAGCATGTAATCGACGCCACGAGACTTAGCATTAGCAAGGATTTTTTCAAGGGTTTGTTGGCAAGGAGCCGCTTTTAAGCGGTCAAGATGGCAGTGTGAATCAATTAGCACAGCAATATCCAATCGAAGTGACAAAAAGGAGCACAAGGATACTCAGCATAGCTAACGAGGTCAAATTCAGCCACTCAGCTAAACACTGCCACAGGAGTCAAAGCAAAATGTAGCACTACATAGTGCAAGTTAAGTCGCTCGAAGCAAGCTCGTGGGACAATAACTTTTCAATATGGTGTTTATGACTCTCGGGTTCAGAGACAATCTTAATCCCAATCCCGACGGGCCGTCCTCCGGAAGCCCCAAGCGGATTAATCCAAACAACTACCCCACGGAACTCATTAGTGGTCGTTGAGCCAGGTAAACGATAGGCAATGTTCAGGGGTTCACCCAAATAATGGCTTTCACTGGTGGCAACGAAAAGACCCGCAGGCTTGATAAAGGGCATATAAGCGCGGTAAAGCTGATGTAACGTATCGAAATTGACGACTAAATCTACCATGGCATGCTACTTATTTGTTATTTCTCTATATTCTAAGACATAACTTTGACACAAGCCCAGAAAATTGACAGTCGGCATGACACTGAGGCTATGCGACATGGCCATAACCTTGGCCGCTAGGTTGCCAATTTGGGCCTGTGTGAACGCATCTTGATAGCTCGATTTCAACAACACTTGCCTTAGGATTAAGTATAAAACCTTAAGAGCATCAATAATTTGTTGTTCACTTACGGTTAACAAACTACCACAGAGATGTCCTGTAGACAAACTTTGTGTCCAATCTTTGCGATAGGCCAATAATGATTGATATTGGCTGGGCTGCTGTCCATCTGAAAGCAGACTTTGTGCCAATTTGATTGGACCACCTACCACACTTAAGCACCATGTGACGTCTTCTTGAACGGCGCAATGCTCAATTAGCCAAGATTTAATTTGTTGTTTAGTCGGTAATACGAAGGGAATTCGCTGACAACGGCTGCTAATGGTGGCTAGTAGAGTCGCAGGCGAATCAGATTGCAAAATGAGCAGCGTATCTTTACCCGGTTCTTCGAGAGTTTTTAGCAGCGCGTTTGCTGCTGCGGTATTTAGCCGCTCACTCTGGTGAATAATGGCAACCCGGCGACCACTTTGCTGCGCCGTGGCCGTTAAGCGCTGGCAAAAATCACGAATTTGATCGACCTTGATTTGATTGCCGTCTGCTTCTATCTGGTAAAAATCAGGATGGTTTCCCGCATCGAATAACTGACAGGCCTTACAAAAACCACATCCCCCCTCAGCTGTCGGCTGAGTGCAAATTGCGGTGCGGGCCATAAATAGCGATAACAGTTGCCCACCGTAAGCAGAATCGATTCCCACTAACTGCGCGTGGGGCATCTTACCTGTTTGTAACTGTGCTAAAAAAGCCTGTCTAGGTGAGGCTAACCAAGGCAGAGAATCAACATTAAAGGTCTGTTGGACTACCATGCCATTGCCTGTAACACGGCTAAAATATCCTTATGAACCTCTGCCATGGTTTGACTCGCATCAATTACCGCAATGCTGTCATCTTCATTGGCAAACCTCAGATAAGTCGAGCGTGCCCTCTCAAAGAAATCAATCGCCTGCTGCTCGATTCTATCCAGTTCACCACGCTTAGCCGCACGCATTAATCCCAATTTCGGATCAATATCCAAATAAAGGGTCAAATCCGGCTTAAAACCGTGAAGCGTTGCGTTACTCACAGCCTCAACCAAAGGCATTAACCCGCGGCCACCGCCTTGATAAGCAAGGGATGACAGATTGTGTCTGTCTCCTAACACCCAATACCCCTCATTAAGCGCAGGTTTTATCACGTTCGCCACCAGCTGGGCACGCGCCGCATAAATTAGCAAGCATTCAGACTCATCACAGAGGGGATCATTGGGATCGGCAATTTTAACTAGGTCTCGGATACGCTCCGCCAGCGGCGTACCACCAGGTTCACGGGTACACACTGGCGTACGGCCGGTGTGTTTTTCAATAAAATCTCTAATAAGGGCTATCGCACTCGACTTGCCAGCACCTTCAAGTCCTTCAACTACAATGAATTTGGCGCTCGATTGGGTCATTTTTTCTTTCTCTGATAAATATCAACGGCGCGGTTATGCTCTTCTAAGGTGGTCGAGAACACATGGGTGCCATCGTTACGCGATACAAAATACAAATAACTGACTTCGGCAGGCTTGGATACCGCTTCCAATGAGGCCTTACTTGGCGCAGCAATCGGTGTTGGCGGTAAACCGAAAATGCGATAGGTGTTAAATGGTGTCTCCTCGACTAAATCCTTACGGGTGATATTGCCGTTAAAACGCTCACCCATACCATAGATAACAGTCGGATCTGTTTGCAGTTTCATGCCTAAATTCAGACGATTAATAAACACGCCTGCAATCAGCCCACGCTCGCTCGCCTGGCCAGTTTCCTTTTCAACGATAGAAGCAAGGGTTAACATTTCGTAGGGTGATTTAAGCGGTAAATTAGGATTACGCTCCGCCCATGCCTTAGCCAATTCCTGCTCCATCATCTTATAGCTTTGAGTCAGGAGTACCTTCGCATCACTTTCAGCGGTGTAATGGTATGTCTCGGGGAAGAACTTGCCCTCTGGCAGTGCCGAATCATCGCCCTGCTCCATTAATACGGCGGCAAAAATCTCCTTCGACAGCACTAAATGTGGAGCACTGGCAAGCTGTTGTTCCCACTCATTAATGGTCTTTCCTTCGACTAAGGTTAAACTGAAAATCTTTACCTTGCCCTCGGATAAATCCTTAAATAAATCCGCAATGGACTGCGAAGGCGTGATTTCATACAAACCGGTGCGGATCTTTGCAAGTTCAGGTTGTAACCTTAACAGCAATTTCAGTTTCCATTTGCTTTGAATAATGCCATCGGTTTCAAGCTGCTGAGCTAATTGATTAACACTTGTGCCACGGGCAATGGTCAGCTCTTTGGGCTCAGTTAACACCAAGGGCGTTTGACCATAGCCAATAATGGATTGATAGCCCCAATAACCCAGCACACAGGCTAGTAATAGCAAGCCCAACAGAATGGAAACCACTTTAACGAGATGTTTTTTCATAATGTAAGTGAAAGTTGTTCTCTAAGAAGCGTCGTAATGGGCGAGCGTGAAAAGCTTAAAGTATCTATCTGCTTTACATCAACCACACCAAGGACACTGTTCGTAATAAAGACGGAATCAAAATCGGCAAGTTGTTTACTCTGTATCGGTAAACACTCGATATTCATACCGTTTTCGAGCAAGTTTTGCATGACCTGCTCACGCATTACCCCTGCAACACCACAATATTCGAGTGACGGGGTACTTAACTGGTTCCCCTTAATGAAGAATATGTTCGCCATGGAAGACTCAATAACCTTGTCATGGCAATCTAAGACCAACCAATCCTCGAAGCCAGTGGCTAACGGTTGGGACTTGATAAGCACTTGTTCAAGCCGATTAAGATGTTTGATACCGGCAAGCAGCGGCTGATGCCCTAGGCGAACTGAAGAAGTTTTAAGACATATCCCATCACGCTGCCAATCGGCATAATGACTCGGAATAGGATGCACTGACACCACTTCACTCACTTTGACCTCGGCAGGCGGCGCATAACCACGACCACCAACACCCCGTGTCAGAATGAGTTTGATGCAATGATGGGGATATTGTTCGGCTATAGCGTTGAGTTGATTTTTAAGTTCGTGACTTAACCCCCACTCAAAACCCAATCTTGCAGCACCTGCGGTTAAGCGAGCTTGGTGACAATCGAAAAACAATATGCCCGTATCGCCTGTACGCATGGTAGCAAATAGGCCATCACCATAGGCAAGCCCCCTATCATAAGGTTCAATACAACCCTGTGACGTCCCATTCACCCAGTGCAAAATCATCAGTCCTGACTGATGCGGCTAGCGACCGCTTCTTGCTGATCTTTGTACTTAGCGTTTTTACGCGTGTTGTAAGGTCGGGATACAGGACCGCTTAAGCGCTCGAAGTTGAGCGCACCAATGGTCATCCCTGGGCGAAGTGCCAGTGGCAATTTACCGCTGTTGTAAAATTCGAGCACGATTTTGCCCTGCCAACCCGGATCAATACGGTGGGCAGTGACGTGCACCATTAATCCAAGACGAGCCAGTGACGAACGGCCATCTAACCAGCCGACGATATCAGCAGGTAACGTCACGCTCTCAAAGGTCACCGCCAGCGCAAGCTCACCAGGGTGAAGGAAAAACGCTTCACCCTCGGGGATTTCGATGATTTCACTCATCACACGATCGAGCGCCGCTTGCACTTCAACACTTGGACCACTCAGGTCGATATAAGGCGCGGTATGATCCTTAAAGACACGAAATTGTCCACCTAAGCGCACATCGATACTCACCCCAGAGATCGCCTCATTACTTGGACGGGGTTCCATCACAATAGTGCCTTCATCGAGGGCCTGTTCAATTTCGAAATCGGTTAAGCGCATCTTGCCTTTTACTCCCTGAGTTTTTTAAGTTGTTATTTTGCAAGTAGATGTTGGATACGGGTTTTTAATATATCGGTTGCAATACGGTTTTTCCCGCCGCGGGGAACGATAATATCAGCGTATTGTTTTGAGGGCTCGATAAATTGTAAAAACATCGGCCGAACGGTTTTCTTGTACTGTGAAATCACCGACTCCATTGTACGGCCACGCTCTGCCACATCGCGGGTTAAGCGGCGAAGAAAACAGATATCCAGAGGCGTATCCATAAAGACACTGGCATCCATCAGTTCACGTAGTTTCGGATCGGTCAGCAGCAAAATCCCTTCTAAAATGATCACTTTTTTCGGTGTCATTTGAATGGTTTCTGGCATACGGGTATGTTCGGTATAGCTGTAGCATGGAACGTTTACTGCCTGACCGGATTTCAGCATTTGTAAATGCGTACATAACAGTTGGTGATCTAACGCCTTTGGATGGTCGTAGTTGGTTAACACCCGCTGATCCATCGATAAATGACTTTGATCACGATAATATGCATCTTCATTGATGACACCAATTTCATCCGTGCCTAAATCGCGACGTAATTCATCAAAAATCGTCTTGGCAATTAGACTCTTGCCAGATGCTGACGCGCCTGCGATTGCAATAATGACACACGAACTCATATGTTTAGACCTTACTCATCATCAGAAATGCTAATAGAAACTTTGGCCTGGCTCTGTTGAAGTGCCAGCTCAGCCCCGACCTTACGGGCAATTTCCCGATAAAGTGCTGCAACTTCAGTGTCGGGCTCAGCGATCACTAGAGGTGCACCGACATCCATGGATTCACGGATATTAATATGTAGCGGCAATGCACCGAGTAAAGGTACATTGTAACGCTCTGCAATTTTGCTACCACCGAGGGTACCAAATGGGTGCTCCTTATGACCACATTCAGGGCATAAGTGGAAACTCATATTCTCAACAATTCCCAACACAGGAATGTTGACCTTTTGGAACATGGTAATGCCTTTTTTCGCATCGGCAAGGGCGATATCCTGTGGTGTCGTAACAATCACAGCGCCACAAACAGGTACCTTTTGCGAGAGAGTTAACTGAATATCACCCGTACCTGGTGGCATATCCACCACAAGATAATCCAGTTCTGGCCACTGGGTTTCGTTCAGCAATTGTGCCAAAGCTCCTGCCGCCATTGGGCCGCGCCACACAGCGGCTTCATCACCACTTAACATAAAACCAATCGATTGTGCTGCAATGCCATGGGCACTTGCCGCCGACATGTGCTTACCATCGATGGATACGGGTCTAAAATTTGGAATACCCAACATCAATGGGACCGATGGGCCATAGATATCCGCATCTAAAATGCCCACCTGCGCGCCTTCTGCCGCGAGGGCCAAAGCCAAGTTCACCGCCGTGGTTGATTTGCCCACACCGCCCTTTCCCGATGCAACTGCAATCACTTGTTTTACATTCGGAATAGGTGCAATGGATGCGGTAGCAGAATGCACTTTTGGCTGAAAATCAATTTCGCATTCCACTTCATCGATGGCATCCAAAACCGCGAGTTTATTGGTAATGGCCATCACGGTATCGCGATATTGAGTCATACAAGGGTAAGGATAGACCAAGCCAAGTTGTAAACGCTTGCCTTCAATGGCCAATTTAGTTACGCAGCCCGCGCTGACTAATCCCTGTGACAAATAGGGGTCAATATAGGCATCGAGAATGGATAAAACGGGACCGAGAAGATCATCACTTAAACGATAATCAGTATGAGTTGCAGCCAAAAGAGTCACCCCCAGCGAGAAATTTGCCCAAGTGTACCAGATAATGGCAAAAACATTAGCGCAGATTTAATCCAATTGACTCAGGTTTTGATGAAAATCATCCTGTAATCGGTTAGTATCTCTACCATTATTTTTGGCCCACCACGATATTTGAGACAAGATGGCAACTTCACAACGTAAAATTCTCGTGACCAGCGCACTTCCCTACGCGAACGGACCGATCCACTTAGGTCATATGCTGGAATATATCCAGACAGACATCTGGTCGCGTTATCAAAAACTTCGTGGACACGAATGCCACTATATTTGTGCCGACGACGCCCACGGCACGCCTATCATGCTTAAAGCACAGCAATTAGGCATGGCGCCTGAAGAGATGATCGCTCAAGTGAACAAAGAGCATCAACAGGATTTTGCCGATTTTAATATCGCCTTCGATAACTATCACAGCACCCACAGTGAAGAAAACCGTGCGCTTGCCAGCGATATTTACCTCAAATTACGCGACAACGGTTATATCAAGAGCAAGACCATTTCTCAGTTGTTTGACCCAGAAAAGTCGATGTTCCTGCCTGACCGTTTCGTTAAAGGCACCTGCCCTAAGTGTAAGTCACCGGATCAATACGGCGACAACTGTGACGCTTGCGGTGCGACTTACAGCCCAACTGAACTGATTAACCCACGTTCAGCGGTATCGGGCGCGACGCCTGTAATGAAAGATACTGAGCACTTTTTCTTCGACCTGCCAGCCTTTGAAGGCATGTTAAAGGAATGGACCCGCTCTGGCGCCCTACAAACCGAGATGGCGAACAAGCTAAACGAATGGTTTGAGCAAGGCCTACAACAATGGGACATCACCCGTGATGCACCTTATTTTGGTTTTGAAATTCCAGAAGCGCCAGGCAAATACTTCTACGTCTGGCTCGATGCACCTATTGGCTACATGGGTTCATTCAAAAACCTATGTGACAAACGTCCTGAGCTGAGCTTCGATGAGTTTTGGGCCAAGGATTCGAGTGCCGAAGTGTATCATTTCATCGGTAAAGACATCGTTTACTTCCACAGCCTCTTCTGGCCAGCCATGTTACATGGCGCGGGTTTCCGTCAGCCGAACAGCGTTTACGCCCACGGTTATGTGACGGTAAACGGCGCGAAAATGTCGAAATCTAAGGGCACCTTTATCAAGGCTCGCACTTACTTAGACCATTTAGACCCAGAATACTTACGTTACTACTACGCGGCAAAACTGAGCAGCCGTATCGACGATCTGGATTTAAATCTTGAAGATTTCGTGCAACGCGTTAACTCAGACTTGGTCGGTAAACTGGTCAACCTTGCTTCGCGCACCGCAGGTTTTATCACTAAGCGTTTCGATGGCAAGCTGGCCAAGATTGCAGATACCACTTTGACCGATGCGTTTTTAGCCAAACAAGCACAAATCGCCGAATTCTACGAAACCCGTGAATACGGTAAAGCGATGCGTGAAATTATGTCTCTTGCTGACATCGCTAACGGCTTTGTCGCCGATGCAGCGCCTTGGCAGTTAGTGAAGCAGGACGATCAGCAAGAAGCGGCGCACCAAGTATGCTCAAACGCCTTGAACCTGTTCCGTATTCTAGTGACTTACCTTAAACCAGTACTGCCACGTTTAGCGCAGGACGTTGAAGCCTTCTTCCAACAAAGCTTAACGTGGGATGGTTTAGGCCAAGATATGGCAGGTCATGAAATCGCGCCATTCAAGGCTATGATGCAACGTGTTGAGTTGGATAAGGTTAATGCGATGGTGGATGATTCTAAGGAAAACCTGCAAGTAACCGCAGAGCCTGAAGCACCAAAAGGCCCATTAGCGACAGATCCGATTAGCGAAACCATCAACTATGAAGATTTCGCCAAAGTCGATTTACGCATTGCTCGCATCGTTAAAGCTGAACATGTGCCAGAGGCGGACAAGTTACTTAAACTGCAACTCGATATCGGCGGCGAAACCCGTCAGGTATTTGCCGGCATTAAATCGGCCTACTCGCCAGAGGATCTCGAAGGCAAGCTGACTGTGATGGTAGCTAACCTTGCTCCACGTAAGATGCGCTTTGGCATGTCGGAAGGCATGGTGCTAGCTGCAGGCCCAGGTGGCAGCGACTTGTGGATTTTAGAGCCACACGAAGGCGCCCAGCCTGGTATGCGCGTTAAATAAACTAGGCTAACACTCAATATTAGGGTCGCATTCGCGGCCCTTTTTATTTCTTATTGAATCTGAATTCACCGCTCAACTTAAATAATCTTCACGCTCACCGATAATTCATATCGACCCATCTCCTTTTTATATAAACTGCCTCTGAATCAGCACATTGATAAACTGCTGCATCAAAATACTTTATGGATGCGGTTTCACGGAGAGAGCATGGGAAATATCATTGAGCAATTGCAGTTTTCTGCCTCAATTACCGGCCCGATTTGTTTGATGTTAGCCCTTGGGGTCATACTCAAACGCACCAATGCGATTAATGAAAACTTTATCGATGTCGCATCAAAATTAGTCTTTAATGTCACCCTGCCCGCGCTGCTTTTACTGGGGATTTTAAAATCTAATCACGACGTGAGTTCTAGCGCGGCGTTGGTGAGTTTTGGTGTAATAGCTAATTTCAGCTTCTTTTTACTGTCGATTTTTGTCACTCGCCGCTATTTTAGCGACCCTAGGGATAAGGGCGTTATCATTCAAGGTGGCTTTCGCGCCAATACCGCGATTATCGGTTTAGCTTATGTGTCAAACGCTTACGGTGAATCAGGTGTTGCAATGGCTGCAGTTTACGTGGCCTCAATGACACTGCTTTACAATATCCAAGCTGTCATTTGCCTAACACCTAAGGGGGAGCAATCTGGTCGGCAAGCACTTGGCGTTATCATCAAAACGCTCACTAAAAACCCGCTAATCATTGCCATTATTCTCGGCATTGTCATCTCGCTGCTTGCGATCCCTATACCCAAAATGGTAACCGATGCGGGGCAATATTTCGCCAATATGACTCTGCCGCTCGCACTACTGTGCACGGGTGGTTCTTTAGATATTGGTTCCCTTAAGCACGAGCGTTATGCCACTTGGTTTGCCAGCTTTTTAAAACTCGTAGCAGCGCCGCTACTTATTACAATTGCGGCGATGATAATCGGTTTTAGGGGGATTGATTTAGCCATTGTGTTTTTAATGAGCTCAGCACCAACGGCCGCAGCAAGTTATGTGATGGCGCGCGCCATGGGCGGCAATGCCACCTTAGCCGCCAATATCATCGCCCTTACAACGGTTTGCTCGCTTTTGACCTGTACGCTGGGGATTTTTTTACTGTCGACTTTTCAATTTATATAAGAGTTCAGAAACAACAAAAGTTTTGCCAATTATAAGGCGAGCCATGCTCGCCTTATATCGTTAAATTCAATTGCCAACTGTTGATATCGTCGAATTACACCGGATTGATGATATCCACAAAGTGATGTTTAAGACCAAACTCACGGGCTAAATGGCGGCCTAATGCCTCGATGCCATAACGCTCAGTGGCATGGTGGCCTGCTGCAAAATAATGAATGCCCTGCTCTATTGCGCTGTGGTAGGTTCGCTCCGACACTTCACCGCTGATAAAAGCATCCACTCCCAAATTGGCTGCCACATCAATATAATCCTGCGCACCACCAGTACACCAAGCAAGTTGCTGAATTTTCGCATCGCTATCGCCAATATGTAGAGGCGTTCTGCCTAAGGCTTCACCTAAAAGTGATGCAAAGTCCTTGGCTGCCATCAGTAAATCGAGCTTACCACGCCATACTAACCCTTGAGCAATCTCCTCGACGGGTTCGGCATCTAATATGCCCATCTGACGGCCGAGGGTGGCGTTATTACCCAGCATTGGATGGGCGTCCAATGGCAGATGATAACCAAACAAGTTGATATCGTGGGTGAGTAACGCCTTTATTCGGCGCTGTTTCATCCCAGTAATAACCTCTGGTTCACTCTTCCAAAAAAAACCATGGTGCACCAAAATGGCATCGGCCTGTAAACGAATTGCCTCATCGATAAGTGCTTGGCATGCAGTAACACCCGTCACGATAGTGCGGATGTCATCTCTACCCTCAACCTGCAGACCATTAGGCGCATAGTCTTTAAAAGCTGAAACCTTCAAAAATTCCGCCAAATATTGAGTTAGTTCTGTGCGTGTCATTCCATCACCAATTAACGTTTTGAATTAAATATAGTTTACTACATTGCTCGGTCTACGCGAACGCTGCCCTGTAAATACACGACTCTGACCCTATCACCCACATTAAATACCATTCCTGCATCATAGTCTTGGATCACCATAATTTGGGTGCCGTCCTCTTGATTGATCATTAATTCAACCAACTTGAAAGTCTTGATCGTGCTACCACTACCATACTGATGACCAATACCGCCGCCAATGAGCGCCCCCAATACAGTGGCAACATCTTGCCCTGAACCACTGCCGATTTGATGACCCAACACCCCACCGATTAAGGCACCGCCGAAGGTTTTCCAGCCCTGATTTCTATCCTCAACGAGCTGATTTTCTGTAATATTTCTAACAGAGTCGACATCACCATAGAGTACTTTTTCAACGGGAACAGCTTGGTTGCGGTCATACCCTGCCTGTACAGGCCAAATAAGGCAGGCACAAATGAACATAAAGCTCGCTAGACTAGGTTTCAACATATGCAAATTTCCGCTAACTTAATATAAGGGTCTATTAATGAATAATACGCAATTGTGAACTCACTGTCTTTTCTGGATCACGAATTTGAAGCTTTCCCTTCACCAGAGCTCGCCTTAACCGATCCTAATGGTTTGTTGGCGATAGGTGGAGACTTACGTGTAGAGCGATTATTAACCGCTTATTATCATGGTATTTTCCCTTGGTTTAACGCTCAAGATCCCATTCTATGGTGGTCACCGGATCCCAGAGCCATCTTTATTCCAGGAAAAGTCAAAATAAGTGTAAGCCTTCGCAAATTTTTAAAACGTCAGCCTTGGCGATTCACCATTAATCATGCCTTTACCGATGTAATGGCAGGCTGTGCCCAACCGAGAGTAAAACAAGCTGAAACTTGGATAAGCCATGAAATTCAAATGGCTTATCGAGAATTACACCACACAGGCCATGCCCACTCGATTGAAGTTTGGCAAGGCGAGCGCTTGATTGGTGGCCTATATGGCCTAGCCATTGGCCAAGTCTTCTGCGGTGAATCCATGTTCCACCGTGAAACCAATGCATCTAAGGCAGCCATGGTTGTACTACAACAGCATTTGATCAAGATGGGATTTAAATTAATTGATGCCCAAGTCATGAATCCTCACTTGGAAAGTTTAGGCGCAATAGCTATCAAGCGATCTGATTTTATTCAACTTTTAACCCAATTTAGGGACAAATTTGTTAACCCAGAGGCTTGGATACCTAGCGAGGTCAAACTTGAACTCTAATGCCAGCAGCACACCTATCGCCATTGGGATCAGTCAGAGTTTCCCCTGCAGTTATCTTGAAGGACAGCAGGAACAGTTATTGGTAATTCAAGAGGAAACCCTAGATCCCATTTTATTTGAACGCTTACTCTGTATCGGCTTTCGTCGCAGCGGCAGTGCCATTTATAAACCCCGCTGCCCCCATTGCAATGCCTGTCAGCCAATCCGTTTACCCATTAATGAATTTAAACCTTCAAAACGGCAAAAACGCACCCTGGCGAATAACCGCGATTTAACTTGGCGGGTGACGAGCGAGCACACAGACAAGCAATATGCTCTCTATGAAAAATATATCCAGCAGCGACACTTTGACGGTCCAATGTTTCCGCCGAGTAAAGCACAGTACGAGCAGTTTTTGTTTTGTCACTGGTTACCCCCCACCTTTATCGAAGTCTATGATGGTGAGCGGCTGCTTGCTGTCGCCGTGACAGATACTCTGCCAAACAGTTTATCGGCCATTTACAGTTATTTTGACCCAGATGAGGCTCACCGTTCCCTAGGCGTGTTGCTCATTTTAATACAGTGTCGACTCGCAAAATTAATGGATAAAGCATACCTCTACCTTGGCTACCAAATCGATGCTAACCGCAAAATGTCCTATAAACGCTTATATCGCCCCTATCAAATTTTAACCTCCCACGGCTGGGAGTATTCCCAAGTTTGCTAAGTACTTCCCCTTTACAGCGGGGGGAATTTGGGGCATGATACGCCCGTTTTTACATTCGAAGGCTAATGGGATAATTAATTAATGGCGAAAGAAGACAACATTGAAATGCAAGGCACTATCCTTGAAACCTTGCCAAACACAATGTTTCGCGTAGAGCTTGAAAATGGTCACGTTGTGATCGCACACATTTCTGGCAAAATGCGCAAAAACTACATCCGCATCCTGACCGGTGACAAAGTCACAGTTCAGTTGACTCCTTATGATCTCACTAAAGGTCGTATCGTCTTCCGCGCACGCTAATATTGCCCCATAGTTCAAAACCCGGCACTGCCGGGTTTTTTGTTTGCGAGAGATAACAAAAATGGCTGCCAAGGCAGCCATTTTTTTGTGGGTTGACTAAAGCTATTTAGGCTTTCGCTTTATTGGACGGTTTAACTACCCTCTCTGCACGGATCACAATCTCTCCGTCTTTAGCATCGACATGGGCGATACCACCCTGTTCAAGCGCACCAAAGAGGACCTCATCCGCTAGTGGACGCTTGATAAGGTCAGTGACCACGCGCGCCATGGGACGCGCGCCCATACTCTTATCGTAACCTTTCTCTGCAAGTAAGGTACGAGCCTCGTCACTGACATCTAAGGTCACGTGTTTAGCATCCAATTGTGCTTGGAGCTCAACCAAGAATTTATCCACCACTTTAGCAATGATAGTCATATCTAAGTGGTTGAACCAAATGATGGAATCAAGACGGTTTCGAAACTCAGGTGAGAACACCCGGTTAATTTCAGACATCGCATCTTGAGTGTGATCCTGCTGGGTAAAACCAATCGATTTACGGATGGTTTCCTGCACCCCAGCGTTGGTTGTCATCACCAAGGTAACGTGCCTAAAATCGGCTTTACGGCCATTATTATCGGTTAAAGTGCCGTGATCCATCACCTGAAGCAACAGGTTATAGACGTCAGGGTGGGCTTTTTCAATTTCATCGAGCAGCACCACACAGTGCGGATTCTTAATGACCGCATCGGTGAGTAACCCACCTTGGTCATAGCCTACGTATCCTGGAGGCGCACCAATCAAACGCGAAACTGTGTGGCTTTCCATGTATTCAGACATATCAAAGCGCACCAGTTTCATTCCAAGGCAGCTTGCCAACTGGTTTGTGACTTCGGTCTTACCGACCCCAGTAGGACCGGCAAACAGGAAACTACCCACGGGTTTCTTTTCTGTACCTAAGCCACTGCGCGACAGTCGAATTGCGGCACTGAGGCTCTCAATGGCTTTGTCTTGGCCAAACACCACCATTTTGAGGTTACGTTCAAGATTGCGGAGTAAATCCTTATCTGTTGCTGATACAGACTTCTCAGGAATGCGAGCAATTTTAGCTACTATTGTTTCGATTTCTGCCTGACCAATGGTTTTTTTACGTTTACTCTGCGGCAACATCGCCATTCGAGCGCCCGCCTCATCAATCACATCAATTGCTTTATCGGGTAAGTGTCTGTCATTGATATGTTTTGCAGACAATACCGCAGCACAATTAATCGCGGCGTGGGTATAACGCACCCCGTGGAACTCTTCGTATTTAGACTTAAGTCCCATCAGAATTTTGGTGGTTTCTGCCACTGACGGCTCGTTGATATCCACCTTTTGGAAACGGCGGGCAAGCGCGCGGTCCTTTTCGAAAATACTTTGATATTCCTGGAAGGTGGTCGAGCCCATACAACGCAGATTGCCGCTAGATAACAGTGGCTTAAGTAGGTTTGATGCATCCATCACCCCACCAGAGGCCGCTCCTGCGCCAATAATAGTGTGAATTTCATCAATGAATAGAATGGCGTGTTTATCGGCAGAAAGCTCTTTTAATAAGCTTTTGAAGCGTTTTTCAAAATCACCGCGATATTTTGTTCCCGCAAGCAATGCACCTAAATCCAATGAATACACGGTAGCCTGTGACATCACCTCAGGTACTTGATGATTCACAATACGATAAGCAAGACCTTCGGCAATCGCAGTTTTACCTACACCCGCCTCGCCCACCAGCAAGGGATTATTCTTACGGCGACGGCAAAGTGTTTGAATTGCACGCTCAATCTCTTGCTCACGGCCAATGAGTGGATCAATCACGCCTTGTTTGGCCATTTGGTTCAAATTAGCAGCAAACTGTGCCAACATGCTGCGCTCTTCACTCCCCTCTGAATGGTCTTCAATACGTTCTTGATCCTGTTGGAAATCAGGATCTTCATTTTTGGAAAAACCGTGGGAGATAAAATTCACCACATCTAAACGGGTAATATCACAACGACGCAGCAAATAAACGGCTTGGGATTCCTGCTCACTAAAAATAGCCACTAAAACGTTAGCACCAGTGACTTCGTTTCGGCCAGAAGACTGCACATGGAAAACGGCACGTTGTAAGACCCGTTGAAACCCGAGTGTTGGTTGGGTTTCTTTATCATCATCTATATCGGCGATGATAGGAGTTGTTTGTTGAATGAAACTGGCGACTTCATCACGCAGTTTATCTAAATTAGCCCCACAGGCGATCAAGGCCTCTTGAGCGGCAGGATTGTCAATTAGAGCCAATAACAGATGTTCCACTGTCATATACTCGTGTCGTGCCTCTCTGGCTTGCTGGAACGCCAGATTTAAGGTGACTTCCAGATCTTTGTTCAGCATAAGCACCCCCTAAATAAACGACTGACACAGAATAAAGCGTTTCTACGCCTTTTCTAACGAACACAGTAACGGATGTTGGTTTTCTCTTGCAAATTGATTTACTTGAATCACCTTGGTTTCTGCAATGCCATAGGGGAAAACGCCACAGATGCCCTTTCCTTGGTGATGCACTGTCAACATAATATCGGTGGCTTCCTGTTCATTTTTGCGAAAGAAGAGTTGTAACACTTCAATTACGAAGTCCATGGGGGTGTAATCGTCATTATTGAGTATCACCTTATACATCGAAGGTGGCATTAACTCAGACTCTACACGCTCTTCAACGTGTTCTATATTTCCTATCTTCGCCATTTTTTAATACTAGCCTCTCGTTTTGGCCTCTTACAACTGCTTACTTGAATTTAATTTATTGTTATCTTTTTGTTAATTTTAACTTGACTTCCGCTGCTACTCCTAACATTCTGTAGCTCAGACGGTCAAACACATCCGTCTATAAATACAGGTTTTACTATCTTACTGGTAAGTAGACAACAGAAGGAAGTTGAAGTATGGCAAGCGGAACTGTTAAATGGTTCAACAACGCCAAGGGATTCGGGTTTATTTGCCCTGATCAAGGTGGCGAGGACGTTTTTGCACACTATTCTACCATTGAAATGGAAGGCTATCGAACTCTAAAAGCAGGCCAACCAGTTCAATTTGAAGTAGAACAGGGTCCAAAAGGGATGCACGCTTCAGCCATTTCACCCACAAAATAATGTGAGTGAGGCAAATAAGCTGAGAAGGCAGGGATAAGTCCCTGCCTTTTTATTTGCTCTAACCTTTAACCGGATATAACGCTATAAATCAGATTAAACATCGCCTTACTTCAGGTATAAAAAAGGATCTGCAACTGCAGATCCTTTTTGTTAGCTATCAATCGGGCTTTAAAATTAAGCGATTAACAGTTTGTTTAAGGTTTCGCTTGGGCGCATCGCTTTTTCAGCTTTAGCCGCATCTAAACGGTAATAACCGCCTAAATCCACTGGAGCACCTTGGGCATTGTTCAGCTCTGCAACAATGACTAGCTCATTCGCAGTCAGAGACTCAGCTAATGGGGTAAAGTGCGCTTGCAGCTGCTCATCTTGCGTTTGCGCAGCTAGAGCCTGTGCCCAGTACATTGCTAAATAGAAGTGGCTACCACGGTTATCCAGCTCACCCACTCTTCTTGAAGGTGACTTGTTGCTATCTAAGAACTGACCGATTGCTTGATCTAATGTATCCGCTAACACTTGTGCCTTTGGATTGCCTACGGTTTGGCTTAAATGCTCTAAAGACGCTGCTAACGCAAGGAACTCACCCAGAGAATCCCAACGCAGGTGACCTTCTTTCTCAACCTGTTGCACGTGCTTAGGTGCACTACCGCCCGCACCCGTTTCGAACAGACCACCACCGTTCATTAATGGCACGATAGACAGCATTTTAGCGCTGGTGCCCAGTTCTAAAATTGGGAACAAGTCTGTCAGGTAGTCACGCAGAACGTTACCAGTAACAGAAATAGTGTCTTTACCTTCTTTGATACGCACTAATGAGAAACGAGTCGCTTCTTCTGGAGACAGAATGCTGATTTCAAGACCATTGGTGTCATGCTCAGGCAGGTATTGTTTTACCTTAGCAATTAACTGCGCATCGTGGGCACGGTTAGCATCTAACCAGAATACCGCTGGAGTGTTGCTTAAACGAGCACGGCGAACGGCCAATTTCACCCAGTCACGGATGGGCGCATCTTTAACTTGGCACATTCTCCAGATATCACCGGCTTCAACGTTGTGGCTCATTAATACGGTGCCAGTTGAATCAGTGACGGTTACAACGCCGTCTGCAGGGATTTCAAAGGTCTTGTCGTGGCTACCGTACTCTTCGGCTTTTTGCGCCATCAGACCCACGTTTGGCACGCTACCCATAGTTTTTGGATCAAATGCGCCATTCTCTTTACAGAAAGCGATAGTTTCTTGGTAAACACCGGCGTAGCAGCGATCTGGGATCAGCGCTTTAGTATCGTGCAGTTGACCATCTGGGCCCCACATTTGGCCTGAAGAACGGATAGCCGCAGGCATAGACGCATCGATGATGATGTCGCTTGGTACGTGTAGGTTGGTGATACCTTTGTCTGAATCGACCATTGCCAGCGCTGGACGCTCGGCATATACCGCAGCGATATCCGCTTCGATTTGCGCACGCACTTCAGCAGGCAGAGTCGCGATTTTCGCGTATACGTCACCAAAACCGTTGTTAACATCAACGCCTAATTCAGCGAATAAAGACGCGTGCTTTTCGAACACGGGTTTGAAGAATGCCTTCACTGCGTGACCGAACATGATGGGATCAGACACTTTCATCATGGTGGCTTTAAGGTGCAAAGACAACAGTACGTTTTCTTCTTTAGCATTTGCGATTTCGCGCTCGAAGAAACTGACTAGGGCTTTTTTACTCATGACTGCTGAGTCGATGATTTCACCGGCTTGCAGTTTCAGGCCTGATTTTAACACCACTTCTTGACCATCAGTTTGGGTTAGCACGATGCTCACAGTGTCAGCGTTCGCCACTGTCACAGACTGCTCGCTACCGTAGAAATCGCCTTCGGTCATGTGAGCAACGTGAGACTGAGAATCCGCAGCCCATTTGCCCATGGAGTGTGGGTTTTTCTTAGCGAAGTTTTTCACAGACAGCGGCGCGCGGCGGTCTGAGTTACCCTCACGCAGTACAGGGTTTACTGCACTGCCTTTAATTTTGTCATAACGGGCTTTGATTGACTTCTCTTCGTCAGTCTTTGGCTCGTCTGGGTAGTTAGGGATGTTATAACCTTTTTGTTGCAGCTCTAAAATACAGGCCTTTAACTGAGGGATAGAGGCACTGATATTTGGCAGCTTGATGATGTTAGCTTCTGGTAGGTTTGCTAATTCACCTAATTCAGCTAAATGATCGCCAATTTTTTGAGCGTCGTTAAGGTTTTCAGGGAAGTTCGCAATCACACGGCCAGATAACGAAATATCACGGGTTTCAACCGCAACACCGGCAGCGTCGGTAAAGGTCTTGATGATAGGCAACAGAGAAAGAGTCGCCAGTGCTGGGGCTTCGTCTGTTTCAGTATAGATAATTGTTGGTGCGTTATCTTTCATGTTACATCCTACATTATTGTAAAATATGCTATTTTTATAAGAATTTTATATCATGGCGAAGGTGTATTGGCACGGCGGAATTCTCTATTGCGGCAATCGCTTCTGCCCTGTCAACGCACTCGAGCCAATACAGTTGCTTGTTTTACTTCACCAATTTTATTGGGATCCGGTACCGCTATGCCCGCAAAGCGTTTGGCATAGATCACATTTTCAGGCGGACATCATAGAGCATTCACGCTAATATTCAAATTCCACTGTTAGTCAATGCCAAGTACACTGTGTACAAATTTAGGCTCAGCCCCCCATCAAACGGTATATTGGTATCCATTCAGTTGGAGCCATCATCAACAGCATGAACAAGAATAGAATTTCGCCAAAGCGTTCAAACACAACGCCTCCGCCCACTGGCAGCATATCGCCCCGAGAAAGCAAGAGGCACAAACAGGCACAAAAGGCTGGCGTAGAGGTCAAGCAAAACAAGACTGGTCGAACCTCTTCAAAGCAGGGACTTGACAATAAAAAATATAATAAATCGGGTTCAAATTCGGCTAAACATCAACAGGCGAGTCAAGGTGTAGTGGTCAATCCGATCATAGTGTTATTTAATAAACCCTACGATGTGCTATGCCAATTTACCGACGAACAGGGTCGCCAGACCTTAAAGGACTATATCCCTATTCCTAGCGTATATGCCGCAGGAAGATTAGATAGGGACAGCGAAGGCCTGTTACTGCTCACCAACGACGGAAAACTCCAGGCCAAACTTACAGAGCCTAAAAAGAAAACCTTTAAAACCTATTGGGTGCAAGTCGAAGGTGAGCCTAGCGAAACGGACTTAGTCAAATTACGCCAAGGTGTTGAGCTCAAAGATGGCATGACGCTACCCGCAAAGGTAAAACTCATGGATGCGCCCTCTGTGTGGCCCCGCAATCCGCCCATACGTGAACGTAAAAACATTCCCACCAGCTGGCTTGAAATCCAAATCCACGAAGGGCGAAACCGTCAAGTCAGGCGCATGACCGCCCATATTGGTTTTCCGACATTAAGGCTTATCCGTTACGCCATCGGCGAGTGGTGCCTAGATGACTTAACGACAGGTGAGTATAAAAGCATTCAGTTAGGTTAATTGAGTGCATCTCACCACCCTAAGGTCATTGTAACAGACTCCATTCTAGGAATATGCATTGAATAGCCCAAACCTCAAGTACAGGTAAAACAGATGAAAGTCAGATACAAACCCAATGTCACCGTTGCCTGTATTATCCACGCACCAAACATCCACGTACCAAACGATGACAAATTTCTAATGGTTGAGGAATGGATTGAGGGCGAGCAGCGTTTCAATCAGCCAGCGGGACACCTCGAAGCCAATGAAAGTCTCATCAGTGCCTGTGAGAGAGAGGTATTAGAAGAAACGGGCCTCAGTCTAACGCCGTCTGGCCTCGTGGGGATTTATCAATTTAGTGCAAGTGCCGAGCTTTCGTTTTTGCGCTTTACTTTTTGCGTCCAAGTCGATGAGATGCAAGACACGATTCCACAGGATAAGGACATCAGCGCGTGCCATTGGCTAACACTCGAGCAAATTGAAGCGAAAGCCACACAGCTTAGAAGCCCATTAGTGCTCGATTGTCTTAGGGACTATTTGCATCATTTCCAAAACAGAAACACTTATTCCCTTGAGTTACTCAATAGTACCCGTCTCACGATAGCCCCGAGCGGCAATGCGTGCTAGAATACGCCCCCGCGTAAATAGGCGATTCAACTGAGGCTTTTCCCTCAGTTTCGTACTGTTATTTCCGCTAAACATTTGCACTTATCCTCTTTGTTCAGTGCGTCGATTGAACTTAGTTCTCGGCCAAAACCTGGACTCTGATCCTTGGGTAGAGGCCTATTGAGGATGTGCAATGCGCGAATTCGCCTTTAGCGGCTATATAGCCACAGAATCGCTAAACTTTGAAATGAGAGGCTGCACAGATTTTCATGACTCTCTCAAACCAGACCCATTTACGCGGCCTTGAAATGCCGTCGTTATACCCACATATAGAACGACGCATGCGTGATAAGTAAGCAACACATATTAAGTAGATAATACTCAACGGTTTTTAGGATCTATGACTTCAATCGAACCCACTCATTCAGGAAAAAAAGTCATCGTCGGCATGTCTGGCGGTGTTGATTCATCTGTATCTGCCTATTTGCTGATGCAGCAAGGCTATCAGGTGGAAGGCCTTTTCATGAAGAACTGGGAAGAAGACGATAACGACGAGTATTGTGCTGCCGCAGAAGATTTAAAAGACGCTCAAGCCGTGTGCGACAAGCTTGGGATTAAACTACACACAGTCAACTTTGCCGCAGAATATTGGGACAATGTATTCGAGTATTTCCTTGCCGAGTACAAGGCGGGTCGAACCCCAAATCCCGATATCATGTGTAATAAAGAAATCAAATTTAAAGCCTTTTTAGACTTTGCCGACGATATCCTCGATGCCGACTATATCGCCATGGGCCATTATGTCCGCCGCCGCGACAACGAAGACGGCTCTGTACAAATGTTACGCGGTGTCGACAACAACAAAGACCAAAGCTACTTCCTCTACACCCTAAGCCATGAGCAAGTGGCACGCAGCCTGTTCCCTGTGGGTGAACTTGAGAAACACGAAGTGCGTGATATCGCCAAAAAAATGGGCTTAATCACCCATGATAAAAAGGACAGTACGGGAATTTGTTTTATCGGCGAGCGTAAGTTTACTGAGTTTTTAGGCACTTACCTACCGGCGCAGCCTGGCAATATCGAAACCCCTGAAGGTGAAATTATTGGTACCCATCAGGGGCTAATGTACCACACCCTTGGTCAGCGCAAAGGCCTTGGCATAGGTGGCATGAAAAACAGTAATGACAACCCTTGGTACGTAGTTGATAAAAATCTTAAGCGTAATGTTTTGATTGTGGGTCAAGGTGCACATCACCCTCGCCTAATGTCAAATGCCATGGTCGTCAATCAGCTACATTGGGTTGACCGCATTGGCCCAGCTGATAAGAGCCACATTGTGGTGAAAACCCGCTACCGCCAGCAGGATATCCCTTGCACTATCACCGTTGTGGATGCAAACAGCATAAAAGTCGTGTTCGATGAGCCCGTCGCTGCCGTGACTCCAGGCCAATCGGCAGTATTTTACGACGGCGAAGTGTGTTTAGGCGGCGGCATTATCGACCAAATTATTCGAGGATAACGGGTGAACGATCAGCTGATTAATCGCACTATGGCCTTTGCAGGAATACTGCAAGCCATTGCACAAGTTCAGTATTTAGCACGCCATGGTGAGAGTGACACCGAGGAACTCGCAGCCAGTTTGAACACCATTCTGGTGACGAATCCGGATTCTGCTGCTGACGTATATCAAGATAAACAGGCCTTACAAAAGGGCTATAAACTGGTCTTGAACCAACTGGGCGACAGTAGTCAAAAAGACGTTGAAATCACCCGCTATCTAGTGGGAATTATGGCGCTGGAGCGCAAACTTGCCCGTTCTAATTCTGGCCTTGCGATGCTAAGTGAACGCATTAATCAGGTGCATCGACAGCTACACCACTTTTCCATTACCGATGAGCAAGTGATCGCCAATTTGGCGAGTATTTACAGCGATATTATCAGTAATCTTGGACCTAAGATTCAAATTTCAGGTAACCCTATGTGCCTGCAGCGTCCAATTGTACAACATAAAATACGTGCCCTGCTGTTAGCGGCAATGCGCAGTGCCGTACTTTGGCGACAACTTGGCGGTAAGCGCAGACACTTAGTTTTTGCCCGCAAAGCTATCGTCGATACGGCTAAAAAAAGCCTTACCCTACAATAAAATAAGTTTTTATCAAGGAGCTTCACATGGATCTTTCCGCACTAACTGCTATCTCTCCGGTAGACGGCCGTTACGGTAGTAAAACAGCGTCATTGAGAGGGATTTTCAGCGAGTTCGGTCTTACTAAGTACCGTGTTCAAGTCGAAATCAACTGGCTTAAACTGTTAGCCGATTGTCCAGAAATCACTGAAGTGCCACCACTGAGTGGATCTGCTATCGCACTGCTCGACGCCATCAAAGACAATTTCAGCGAGCAAGATGCGCTTCGCGTGAAAACCATTGAAAGCACCACCAACCACGATGTGAAAGCGGTTGAATACTTCATTAAAGAAAAAATCGCGGATAACGCGGAATTAGCCGCCGTGGGTGAATTCGTTCACTTCGCCTGTACTTCAGAAGACATCAACAACCTAAGCCACGGTTTAATGCTGACCGAAGCCCGCGACCAAGTGGTGCTGCCATACTGCAACGAACTACTGACCGCCATCAAAAAGCTGGCCGTTGAATACCGCTCAGTACCATTGATGTCACGTACCCACGGTCAACCCGCTTCGCCTTCAACGTTAGGTAAGGAAATGGCCAACGTTGCTGTGCGTTTAGAGCGTCAAATCAAGCAGATCGCAGCAGTTGAAGTCATGGGTAAAATCAACGGCGCCGTAGGTAATTACAACGCCCATTTATCCGCCTATCCTGAAGTCAACTGGCATGCACTGTCAGAGCGTTTTGTAACAAGTCTTGGTCTTAACTGGAACGCATACACCACGCAAATCGAGCCGCACGATTACATTGCTGAACTGTTCGATGCTATCGCACGTTTCAACACTATCCTGATTGACTTTGACCGTGACGTTTGGGGTTACATTGCCCTAGGTCACTTCAAGCAACGCACCGTTGCCGGTGAAATCGGTTCATCGACCATGCCACACAAAGTTAACCCAATCGACTTTGAAAACTCAGAGGGTAACTTAGGCATCGCTAACGCACTCATGCAGCACTTAGCCTCTAAACTGCCGGTTTCAAGATGGCAACGTGACTTAACTGACTCAACCGTACTGCGTAACTTAGGTGTGGGTATTGCCCACTCGCTGATCGCTTACCAAGCAACTCTAAAAGGTATCAGCAAGTTACAAGTAAACGAAGAGCATTTACGTGCTGAACTTGACCAAAATTGGGAAGTATTAGCAGAGCCAGTACAAACCGTCATGCGCCGCTACGGCATTGAAAAGCCCTACGAGAAGTTAAAAGAACTGACCCGTGGTAAGCGTATCGATGCACAACAATTAGCGGTATTTATCGACGGTTTAGCACTGCCAGAAGAAGTAAAAGTTGAACTCAAGAAGATGACGCCAGCCAACTACATTGGCCGTGCTGAAGCCTTCGTTGACGAGCTTAAGTAAACTTCAGCAATGATTTTTAGCTGATAATCTAAACAGATATTTCTAAGTTAATCTCTCGCTTAGTTTCATCAGCTAAAATGGTTTATTTGACCTAAACAAGGATTAGGCGGTTACATCCTAAGATGTAGTCGCCTTTTTTGACACTATGTACAAACTTAATCTCGATATCGCCCAGTTCTTAAATGAATACTGGCAAAAGAAACCTCTGGTCATCAAAGGTGCCTTCCCACAATTCCAAGATCCGATCAGCGCCGATGAACTGGCAGGTCTTGCCTGTGAAGAAGAAATCACTTCACGTATCGTTGAAACCACTGAAAACGATTGGAAAGTGACCCAAGGCCCCTTTGAAGACTACGACAACTACGGTGAAAGCCACTGGCAGCTACTCGTGCAAGCCGTTAACCATTGGTATCCAGATTCACAACCTTTGGTTGAGGCATTCCGCTTCCTGCCGGATTGGCGATTCGACGATTTAATGGTGTCATTCGCAACCCCTAGCGGCGGTGTCGGCCCACACGTTGATAACTACGATGTGTTTATCATCCAAGGTGAAGGCGAGCGTCGCTGGACTGTGGGCGCCAATACCCCACAACAACGCCGTGGTGGCAATCCCAACTCGCCACTGGTGGAAGACTTTGAGCCGATCATCGATGTTGTGCTCGAAAAAGGCGATGTGCTTTATATTCCACCGGGTTACCCACACTGCGGTGAAACCTTAACCTTAGCGTTGAGCTATTCCATCGGTTACCGCGCCCCGAGCCAACAAGAATTAGCCAGTGAAGTCGCCGACTATCTGCTGGATAAAAATTTAGGTCAGCAACGTTTTACCTCGCAAACTGAGCCTGCAAATCCAGGGGTCATCAGCCAAGACCACCAGCAAGGCATTATGTCGCTGTTAAGCCAGTTGGCTGAAGATCCAAAGAGCTATCAAGTGGTTCTGGGTAAATTGCTCAGCCAAAACCGCTTCGAGCTCGATATCTGCGAAGGGGAAGAAGCCTACAACGCAGAAGACTTACAAGATGCCTTTGAGCAAGGCGCAGGCATCAGCCGTATTGGTGGCTTAAAAGTGCTGCGCGTGGAAAACGACAGCGAATCACGCCTCTTTATCAATGGCGAGATTTATCCGCTGCCAAATACTGACGTATCCGTATTAATCACGCTTTGCGATAACGTGAACTTAAGCTCGGACGCTGCAAAGGCGCTTTGTGAGCAACAAGAAGTACAAGCGCTGTTGCTGCAGCTTATCAATCAAGGTTTGTATTACCTGAGCGACAGTTCTGATATGGAAGATGAAGACTCAGATGATGAAGTCCTAGATGATGAAAGCACGTATGACGAAGACTAAGTCAGTCTAGCTTCATTGATGGAACGGTTTAAAAACATAAAGGCACTCGATTGAGTGCCTTTATTGTTACTTAAGTCTCTTAAATGAACTTGCTTTATATGTTGTTCAATACTGAGCAAAACCCATTTAATTGTGCTTAAGCCTGATTGCCCCACAACTTTTCATCATTGTGCATCCGGTACAGACTTTCAGCGCGTGAAACCAATAACTGGGCGAATTTAGCCTGGGTTGCATCACGGCGAGTTGCACCAGAGCGAATGAGATTTTCCGCCTGCATCTGCCACATCATTGAGAAATGTCGAATGGCGTCGCGCGCCGTTTTTGCCACTTTGACGTCCACGAAATCCGACGGTAAATCCCCAGACATTACCCAATAGGTTTTGGTGCTCGGACGCTTAGATTCCATTTTCCATATTGCTAAATAAGGTGCTAAGTAACGGCTTTCATCGGCTAACACTTTACTTGGGATCACCCCTTTTTCAGCCAGAAAACGGTTAGCCTTTTGAAATTGCGTTCTAACCCATTCTTGACGCATTTTTTCCATCTCTTCTGGGGAAATGGTCGGTTGGGCTGGTGCAGCGGCTTGTTCAGTCATACTTCCTTCCTAACTTATTGTTATTGCGTGGCTCTCATTCTTTGGAAAGTCCACGATGCATACTAATGGCTGAATGTATCTCGGCGATAGTGTATCTGCAACTATCATACTTTACGTTTACGTAAAGTGGAAACCTAGATTGCCACAAATTATCTCAATTATTCGGTCACAACGAATGGTTGAGAGTATCGCTAAATGCTATGGTTCTGCAATAAATATAACGAGCGGCCAATGGGGAAATATCCTGTTGGCCATTTACTGTGTAAAGCGGAGATCTTCACGTGGCTGTATTTAATCATGTATCCTTTGACGAACATGAACAGGTGGTATTCTGTCATGATAAAGAAAGTGGCCTAAAAGCCATTGTTGCCATCCATAACACCAACCTCGGCCCCGCCGTTGGTGGTTGCCGGATGTGGAACTATCAATCCGATGACGAAGCCCTGACAGACGTCTTACGCCTCTCCCGCGGCATGACCTACAAGAATGCCCTTGCGGGTTTAACCATGGGTGGCGGCAAATCTGTGATTATCGCCGATCCAAAGCGCCCCGATCGCGAAGCCCTATTCCGTGCCTTTGGTCGTTTTATCAATAGTTTAGGCGGTCGCTACTATTCGGCAGAAGATGTCGGTACCACAACGGCCGACATTATGATTGCCCATGAAGAAACGCCTTATATGGCCGGCCTTGAAGGTAAAAGCGGTGATCCGTCACCGTTCACTGCCCTTGGCACTTATTTAGGGATCAAAGCAGCCGTTAAACATAAGCTCGGGTTAGAAAGCTTAGAAGGGCTTAAAATCGCCGTTCAAGGTGTTGGCCACGTTGGTTACTACCTGTGTAAACACTTGCATGAAGAAGGCGCGCAGTTAGTTGTTACCGATATTCACCAGGCCTCTTTAGACAAAGTTGCCACTGATTTTGGCGCAACCGTTGTCGCACCTCAGGATATCTACATTCAAGACGTAGATGTTTACGCACCATGTGCGTTAGGTGCTACCCTGAACGATTCCACCCTGCCGCTGCTAAAGGCCAAAATTGTCGCGGGCTGCGCGAACAATCAATTAGCTGAAGTACGTCATGGCGAACAATTAAAGGAAATGGGCATTCTGTACGCGCCAGATTATGTGATTAACGCTGGCGGCATTATCAACGTATCATTTGAAAACAATTATGATGCGGCCAAATCTGAAGCCAAAGTGCGTGAAATCTATAACACCCTGTTAAAAATCTTCGCTAAGGCAGATGCAGAAAACCGCACAACAGGTGATGTTGCCGACGAAATGGCCCGTGCCATTTACCAAGCTGCTAAGGTGTAATCGCTCATTTGGGTGGGTGGCTAATCGCTGCTACTCACCCTTATTCTTCCCTCCTAACCCTTCAAAAATTAAATATCCTCTAATACCAATTAGATACCCAACCGACACGTAAATTTCACTTTTCTGTAGTGGAAAAGACTATAAAGCTCTGCTTGAATTAACCACTCGTCGCTCTGAGAAGGGATAGCTTATGGTCAGTTTTAAGTACGAGTTAAATGATGACTCTGTAGAGTTACAGGCCAGTGACTGGTTTGGATTAGAAAGGGTATTGGTGAATGGACAACAGGTATCCTCAAAATTAAATTTTGGACCTAAAAGTGTCCACAACATTTGTCTTAATGATGGCCAGCAATGCAGCTTTAAGCTGTTTATCGACCCACAAACCGATGAACTGACCTGTCGGATCTACAAACATAATCAACTTATTACCAGCTTGAAACAGGGTAAAAATAGCCTCATACAAGGCCAGCGATTACTCCAACATGGCTTACTCATAGGCTCTAGTCTGGTCTTACTCGCGGTGCTATTCCCCTATAATTGACCCATAATTACCCGAATAAAAAAACCGCTATTGCCGAAACAATAGCGGTTTTGCGTTATCCAGGGTTTGGATTATTTGAGCATGTAAACACGCATCATGGTTTGTTTAACAGAGCTGTCATCAGATTTCATTTGTACACGTAAGTGAACAAAATTGCCTGCAACAGTGCTGTTAGGAATTGTGGCAACCCATTCACCATTAATTTGTTTAACTTCTGCAACTTGCCATGAAGTTTCAGCAAATTTAGTGCTAACAGGACAATAGATAGAAACTGATGGAGTCGTTAATGAACACTCTTGGCCGTAACCATATTCAAGTGTTACATCAGACAGGTCTACTTGACCGATACCGTCCATCAGACCCGCGAGTTTAACCATGGCAGGTTCACCTGCTGGTAAGGTGTTATCAATCGCTACCGGCACATCAATTTTAGGAACCAGTACAGCTTGGGCACCTTGCTTGCCAGAGTCAGTGTTAAAGGTATAAATACCTTGGTAGAACGAACCTAAGTTATCTTTAATAGGAGAGCTACTACCTACACCGCGAGGGTACGAACGGATCTCCAACTCAACCTGTGCATTGCTATCAGGCAATGTCACCTTACCGGTATCGAGGTAAGAGTTAACACCATTCACTTTCAGCCCATATAGAGACTGTGCGTTATAGCCTGTTGTGCCATCGTGACCACTCGCATCACCAAAACGCACAATACTAAAACCAACGGTGTTAGTGTCGCGGTATGCAATTACACCACCGTTAGACAATTGGCTGCCCGCTTTAGGACCTTTTAACCAAGTTGTGGTTTCTTTACCGCCTTCAGTCATCATACGAGGACCATCAAAGTAAGCGCCTTCTGTTGTAATTGAAGAACCTGGCATCACTAAGTTAGTCCACATATTTTTAGTCGTTGCAGTGTAGTACTCATCACGAACAACCGGCGTCATCACCATTTGCGTACTACCCGTAGAGTAGAACTCACCAGTGCTGTTAGTCATTGCCATCACGTCAACAAACACGGGGCGCTCATCATTTTGTGAGTGATAAGCCGCTTGAATTTTGTTCATTTTCTGTTCTTGCAATACTACTTGACCACCATTGATATGACCATCGGTGATGTGGTTGATAGAATAAGCATAAGGTGTACGCTCTGCCGCAATCCCTTTCCAACTCACAACGTTGTTACCCGCTTGAACTTCCGCGAGTAACGCTTCACCCTGTTCAGAGCTCACTGCAACAGCTGGAATACGTGGTGTACCACCGATTGTGCCTTTATAACGTCCATTCATACCTGGACGATAGAAAATCACCCCGATTGCGCCATTTTTCAGCGCGCTATTCACCATAGTCGAAGTGAAGTAGTAAGGGTTACCAATCAGTGCAATACGACCTTGTAGATCGTAATCAGCCCATTTAGTGCTATAACCACCATCTCCAACAAACACCACTTCAGCGCTGCCCTCACCATTGAAGGACATTGCCAAACCTTGTTTATTGTAATCGAGCACTTCGCCGTTTTGCATCTTAAGTACGGTTTCTGGCGCAAAAGCACGGGTCGTCACGAATGAACGGAAACGATCGTCATGGCCCTGGGACCATGTGTACATCTCCTTCACATAATCAGGTGCTAAGTCCATCGCAGCTAATTTTGCTAGCTTGTTATCGTCAAGCGCATAGGTAAAGCCGAATGAATAGCCCTGGGGAGCTAAAGGCTTACTCGCTTTAAATTCCAGTTTTTCAGCATTACGAGCATCAAACTCAAGATGGGTGTCTTGGCTCACTTTGCGGTTTAATACCGCCATTTGAGCCGCAGACTCAACCAGACCAGTGGTCGTGGTATCATTGTCATAGGTCATGACGTTAGCCACAATAGTGTAGTTCCCCTCGGGAACTTTCAGGTTCGCTTGACCGTTAGTTAAGGTCACCGCTTGACCCCAGTCATCTTCTTCATTCATCAAATACACTTTTGATGGAGAAGCGGCTGGTTTACCGCGCATATCAGTCACATTCAGGCTTAGGTTTACTTCTGGTTGCTGGATCCAGAATGACACCGGCACTGTCACATGCACATCGGTTTTACCCGTTGTAGTGCCTTCGATACGACCAGTGATCGCACCATATGCACCGCTACGCAGGGCAACACTTGAGTCAATCCACACTGGCACATCAGCAGTACCGTTTGCTGGGACGACGATTGACTTAACGCCTAGGCCCGCTAAGGTCGCTGGCATTTGAGTTTTGCCGTCTTCACCTATCAAACTCATTTTGAGCTTCAACGTAACGTCTTTATTCGATACGTTGGTAAGAGTCACCTGAGTTTGGGTTACTCCGATATCTTGGTCATAGGCAAATGAACCTAATTCCATATTTGGCGGTGCAATAATGCTTTGGCCAACAGCGCGGTTAACATCCATAGGACCAGCACCCTGCTCTAACACATGGGCATCGGTTGGCAGAACAGAAGACGTCAATACTTCCTTCACCTGACGTGGTGTCAAATCAGGTCTTGCTTCCATCACAATTGCCGCGCCGCCTGCTACGTGTGGCGCTGACATAGAGGTGCCAGACATCGCACGGTAGGCAGTATCGCCGTTACCACCTGATGCGGCAGCAATAACATCCACACCCTGTGAAGTAATATCAGGTTTCGCTGAATGGCCATCTGGAGATGGACCACGTGATGAGAAGGTGGCAGTGTTGTTCTCTCTATCGGCAGCGCCAACGGTTAAGGCGCTTGGCGCACAACCTGGAATACCTACTGATTCACGGGTAAAGCTGTTGCCCGCAGAAATAACAAATAGCGCTTTATCACTTAACGCTTCAACCATATCAACCAGTGGACCTTGGCAGCTTGTGCCACTGCCACCGAGTGACATACTGACAATGTCAGCACCTTGGTTGACGGCCCAAATCATACCGTTAAGGATACCCGTGGTTGAACCCGAACCGGAATTTGATAACACCTTACCAACCAGTAACTTAGCGCCAGGTGCCATACCCGCATAAAGGCCATCAGACTCATGGCCAGTACCTGCAATGGTCGATGCCGTATGGGTGCCATGACTGTTTAAATCATCCACACCGTTGCTTGAGTAGCTAAAATCTTTGCTTACTAATACTTGGCCCGCAAGATCAGGATGCTCAGTATCGTAGCCAGTATCGAGTACCGCAACGAGAACACCTTTACCATTATATTTATTTGCTAAATTACCGTAAGCACCCGTTAATGGTACTGTTGGTTTTAAGTTCGCCAACGCATTTACGCCGCTAGACGTGACAGGTTCAGCCTTGATAACAGCATCTAACCACACGGCCTTAACGGTCATATCGTTGCTAAGGGATTCAATCACCTGAGCCGCTTTATCTTTGCTGATCCCAAACGAAGCACTGTCAATGAGTTCGATTTCGTCGGTTAAGGTCGCCCCTTCGATAGCATTTGGTACCGCAGATCCTGCCAGTGTGCCATCTTGGTATTCGATAATAACGGGTAATTTATCAGTTGAAGCATCATCGTAACCGGCTGCATGCAGTTTAGTGATGTTGAAAAGCTCCATGTCTACAGTTCGGCTATCAACTAGCTTCTGCGCTTTAGGCGAAATGATGTATTGACCATTTTTATTTTGGAAAACACTGGTGATCACTTCGGTACCATTCTCACCCATCAGGCGAATACCACCCAGAGTGCCATCTGTACGAACGACAGCTGTGACTACTTCACCGGTGATTAAGGTGAATTGTACGGCATTTGACTTGCTATCGATTAGCATGGCGTCATCTTCAGCCATGGCATAATTTGAAGTCAGACCCATTGCCATAAGGCAGGTCGCCGCGATACGGCTACGCTTAAAAAGTTGCTTCATCTCTTGTTCCCTGAAAATTGCTTCGTTCTCGTCAAGCTGAGGCTTGAAGATGCTTATTATGTTGAAACAGTGTGTCTCAAAGTAACAAAATGACGCGACACGCAACATTTTGGCAACAGCATAGATGTAGCATTTTGTACAACAAAGGTATTAATAAATCGCACCCAATTCGATATAGTGATAAATATCGAATATTGACATAGGGTTAAGATTTTATAGAGCTATGGCAGGGTAAAATGGTAAACAGCATGGCATTCGGCTGAGGCGGTTCAAAATTAAGCAATGCTTTAGCCTCAAAAAAATGAGGGGAAAAAGAATTTTATATGATAAATAAACCGTCTATTACTCCGATAAACGATTTATTTTGTTAAGAAGATGTAGGAATTGCGTGCGTTCTAATTCGGCTAAATTAGAAAGGAATTTTTCGTTAACACGCTCAGCTTCACGGATCAGATCCTGCTCAAGCGCCTTAGCTTCATCGGTAAGAAAAATTTGAAAAGCTCGGCGATTATCGAGTTCTTGATGTCGAGTAATAAAGCCTTGAACCTGTAATTGGTCCAAGAGTCGGGTCATAGTGTAGTTAGCGACATCACAACGTTTTGAGAGCTCAGTCTGAGTGATACCTTCTTCCTGCCACAGGGCGAATAACACTGGCCATAATTTGATGTCCAAATTATAGCGTTTTAGTCGCAAATCGAGCTCATTTTGCAGCTCAATATTCAAGTGGGAAACAAGATAGCCTAAGCTTTCATAACGGTTCAAACAGCACCTCCGAAAACGACATTTAGACCCATCAACACTCAAATTGCCGCCAATTACACGGCCAAGGTCAGATTTAATACTATCACTTAACCTGTAATAAACTAGTCAGTTTATACTGTCAATTGCAATCAATATTTCATCGTTGTTGATTAATTTTCGTTGGATAAATTGAATTCATTCACGAAATTGTAATAGCAGGCGCGACTGAGTTTTCCCCATAATCCCCGCTCTAGTGGCAAATAAATACCAAAATCGGTTATGCGCATTTGTTTGCTGTCAATTTGAAGATGCTCTGTATCAATGCTGCTTCGAACAGCAAGTAAACCAGTATTACTATCGTGACTGAAATCAACGATGATAAGTGGGACATCCTCTACCTCGACTCTCACCTTCTCAACGGGCGTAATCAGAAAATAATCGTCATTATCACAGTGAAGGATACTGGCAAATAGCTTGGCAAACTTCTTAGGGAGTGCACTGCCCTCATACAGCCAATCACCCGAAGATTGGATAAGAAATAGCGGTGTTTCACTGCAAAGTACGGGCGTACCCTGTGGCTGCATGAAATCCTTTAAAGCCTGCGTGGCGTTATGGGTCCGTGGTTCCATTACGTAATTCCTTATGTCAAACCAGCTAAAAGGCGGGCAATTAATTATCCAAAAGGGTATGTGGAATACATAGGCGCACCTACAATCTAGTGCAAAATGCGCTTTGATTAAAGCACTCTTCAATATCCAAAATCTGTCACTCGTTGTGGTGAATGCAGCAATTAAGTTTTATTGCCACATTCAGCAACATGAGAGTTAGTTTTTTAGCAATGCTAACAAGGCTTCTAATGGATGCTGAGGTTTATAGCCTGCAAAGCGCTTCACTTGGCTGCGACAGGAATAACCCGATACCAACACTTGAGTCTGTTCGGTTTTATTGAGCGTCTGTTGCCATGACATCTCAAATAGGGCCTTTGATCGCTCCAGATTTTCAGCCTCATGACCGTAAGTTCCCGCCATACCGCAGCAACCTAAGTTGACCGACGTGAGCTTAGCGCCGAAGTGGCTGAAAATTTGCGTCCACTCGTTTGCTGTATTGGGCTTAGCAGTCGATTCGGTGCAGTGACTAAACCAAGTAAATTGCTTATCCTGCATCGCTTTAGATGGTATGTCACTCAAAATACCCAGTAGCCATTCATTGGCGAGCTTCACCTCAAAGGCGCCGCGGTTAACGCCAAGAATTTCCTTATATTCGTCGCGGTAACACAGCACTAATGCGGGATCGATCCCCACCATTGGCATGCCAAGCTTGTGTACTCGATTAAGGAAATCCGCACTTGAGCGTGCCGTTTTAGCAAATTTATCCAAAAAGCCTTTAATATGGGTGGGTTTACCGTTGGGCTTAAAGGGCAATAACACAGGCTTAAAGCCCAATTTTTCAATCAATTGGATAAAGCGATAAACCAGTTCCGCATCATAGAAAGTATTGAACGGATCTTGCACCACCAGTACGTACTGAGCTCTGTCGGCGACAGGAATATCTTTTAACGCATCTAAGTCATACCCACGACTTGCGTGACCATCGAGGCGCTGTTTTAAGGTTGGCACCGATAACGCTGGCGCATCCACATAACCAATTGCCTTTTTGATAACCCATTGACTCAGGCGGTTTTGGGAGGCGAAATTGGTTAAACGTGGGGCTGCCGCCATCATAGGAAGACTGTCCTCAATACCTGCAACCAAATAGTCCTTAGCCGGACGTAAATAACGTTGATAGTAAATATTAAAGAACTGCGCCCTAAACTTAGGCACATCGACTTTCACAGGGCATTGGCTTGAACATGCCTTACAGGCCAAACAACCCTTAAGAGATTCCATCACCTCATGGGAGTAATCGTAATCACGCTTAGCGTTTATGCTATTTTGCATGCGCTGTAACAGCCCTAAGGGTTTTGCCCGTGCAAGCGCATCCACATCTACGCCCTCAGTTTCAAGCAAACGTAGCCATTCGCGCATCAGTCCCGCACGACCTTTGGGCGATTGTACCCTGTCACCCGTTACTTTAAATGACGGGCACATTGGTGAGAAGCTACTGTAGTTAAAACACAGACCATTGCCGTTACAGTTCATTACATCAGGGAAATCATCACGAACTTTCACGGGGATTTGCCTGTCGAAGCTGCCGCGTTTAGTACTGTCGACATCAAACGCTAGTCTGGCCACATTTTTAGGCGCGACTAACTTACCGGGATTTAGCTTGTTATCGGGGTCGAACAGACCTTTAATATCCTGCAATACCCCATATAGCTCATCACCAAATACCACTGGGCCATATTCTCCGCGCACCCCTTTACCGTGCTCGCCCCACATCAACCCGCCGTATTTAAGGGTTAACGCGGCAACTTGATCGGAAATCACCCGCAGCAGTTTTTCATCTTCGGCGTCGCACATATCCAGCGCGGGTCTTACATGTAATACGCCAGCATCCACATGGCCGAACATGCCGTAGTGCAGATTATGGCTATCCAGTAATGCCCTAAACTCGAGAATAAAATCTGCTAACTTTTCAGGCGGAACAGCGGTATCTTCGGCAAAGGGCAAGGGTTTACGGCGGCCTTTCGTGGCGCCGAGTAATCCTACGGCCTTTTTACGCATACCGTAAATTTTTTCAATGCTGGCTTTATCTTGGGTCACTTGATAGCCAAGCACACCACACTCGCCTAAGCGAATTTGCTCATTTAAAACGGCTTCGAGCTCGGCAAGTTTCGCACAGACCTCTTCGGTGTCCCCAGCAAACTCAACCATATTCAGACCATCGATGACTTTGCCCGGCACTTCTTGAATAAGCGCTGAAACCGAATGCCATACGATGTCCTCACGGGCCAAGTTAAGCACTTTAGAATCGACGGTTTCAACCACTGTTGCCCTTGCCGCAACTAAGGAGGGTGCGTGGCGAAGCGCCGATTGGAAGGAGTCGTATTTAATATTCACCATCGCACGCTCACTTGGTAGCTGCGTGAGGTTAAGTTTGGCTTCGGTAATGACCGCAAGCGTGCCTTCAGAGCCCGTTAATATCCGCGATAAATCAAACTGACTCAGATTGTCATTCCAGACATGCTTTAAATCATAACCCGTTAAAAAGCGGTTCAATTTCGGGAATTGTTTTTCAATCAAATCACGCTTGTCGCGGCACACCTTAGCGATGGCCTTGATTAAACCGTGGCCTAATGGATTATCACTTAGGTTTTCATCTTGGCTTAACCGCTCGGCGGCAAGCGGCGCCGTGTCTAACACACTGCCATCAATCAATACACTTTTAAGCGCAAGCACATGATCCGAAGTTTTACCATAAACTAAGGAGCCTGCACCTGAGGCATCGGTATTGATCATTCCACCAATGGTGGCGCGGTTTGACGTGGACAAGTCAGGACTGAAGAAAAATCCGTGAGGGCGCAGCGCATCGTTGAGCGCATCTTTAATCACACCCGCTTCTACCCTCACCCAGCCCTCTTGTGGATTAATTTCAAGCACCCGATTCATATAACGGGACACATCCAAAATTAAACCGTGAGTTAACGACTGACCATTGGTACCGGTACCGCCACCTCTAGCGCTGAAGGTGATTTCTTTAAATTCATCCTTTGCCGCTAAGGCGAGTGCAATTTGAATATCCTTCTGATTTTTAGGATAAAGCACCGCTTGGGGCAAAAACTGATAGACGGAGTTATCCGTAGCCTGCACTAAACGCGCACTGTAGCGTTTATCGATATCGCCAAGGTAATCGCTTTGCGCTAGAGCATCAAGGTAGGCCAAATACACTGGCTCAAGGGTTTGCTGGTGTGATAACAGAGGTAACATGGGCCGCTTCAGTAATGATTGTTTCGGCCATTATAAACAAAAAAAAGCCGCTAAAAAGCGGCTTTTTTAACACCTTTATAAAATTACGGTAAAGATTAACCGTGTGCTTCGGCTAGATATAACCAAGTATCAATCACTGTATCTGGGTTTAACGATACGGTATCGATACCTTGCTCTACTAACCAAGCTGCGAAATCTGCGTGATCCGATGGGCCTTGGCCACAGATACCGATGTACGCGCCCTTAGCTTTAGCGGCTTTGATTGCCATAGACAGTAACATCTTAACTGCGTCGTTACGCTCATCAAACAGGTGGCTGATGATACCTGAGTCACGGTCAAGACCGAGTGACAGCTGAGTTAAGTCGTTAGAACCAATTGAGAAACCGTCGAAATGCTCGAGGAACTGCTCGGCTAATAAAGCGTTTGACGGAACTTCACACATCATAATAACGCGCAGTCCATCTTTACCACGCTCCAAACCGTGCTCTTTTAACAGTTGGATCACTTGCTCAGCTTCACGAACGGTACGTACGAACGGGATCATCACTTCTACGTTTTTCAGACCCATCTCATTACGAACACGTTTGATGGCTTCACACTCGAGGGCGAAACAATCACGGAATGATTCAGAGATATAACGGCTTGCACCACGGAAGCCCAGCATTGGGTTTTCTTCGTGCGGCTCGTAACGGTCACCACCGATTAAGTTAGCGTATTCGTTAGACTTAAAGTCTGACATACGTACGATCACTTTCTTCGGATAGAAGGCTGAACCAATCGTCGCGATACCTTCTACTAAGCGTGCAATGTAGAACTCAACGGGTGATTCGTAACCTGCAATCATCTCGTTGATTTGCTGTTGCAGCTCAGCGTCTTGCTGGTTGAATTCAAGCAGCGCTTTCGGGTGAATACCGATCATACGGTTGATGATGAACTCAAGACGGGCAAGACCCACACCTTCGTTTGGTAAACGGGCGAAGTCGAATGCGCGGTCTGGGTTACCCACGTTCATCATAATTTTCATTGGTAATTCAGGTAGTGAGTCAACGCGGTTTGACACGACTTCAAACTCTTGTTTACCTTCGTAGATGTAACCAGTATCACCTTCAGAGCAAGAGACAGTCACCAATTGACCATTTTTGATACGGTCAGTTACGTCACCACAACCTACAACTGCTGGTACCCCTAATTCACGGGCGATAATCGCCGCGTGACAGGTACGACCGCCACGGTTAGTCACGATGGCGCTCGCGCGCTTCATGATAGGTTCCCAATCAGGGTCAGTCATATCAGTGACTAACACATCGCCGGGTTGGATTTGATCCATATCCGCGATGGAGTTCAGGACTTTAGCCACACCACTGCCCACTTTATGTCCAATCGCACGACCTTCAGAGATCACAGCGCCACGGCTCTTTAAGTGGTAACGCTCAATCAGCTGCACGTCTTCACGGCTACGGACCGTTTCTGGACGGGCTTGAACGATGTACAGTTTGCCGTCGTTACCGTCTTTTGCCCATTCGATGTCCATCGGACGACCGTAGTGCTTTTCGATAACCATGGCTTGTTTAGCCAGCTCCATGACTTCGTCATCGGTAATTGAGAATTGACGGCGTTTTTCGCCAGCCACGTCTTCAATTTTCACTTGTTTGCCGTGAGAAGCATCATCAGAGTAAACCATTTGGATGAGCTTGCTGCCGATATTACGACGCACAACTGCTTTGTGACCTTGAGTCAGGATAGGTTTGTGAACATAGAATTCGTCAGGGTTAACTGCACCTTGAACAACCATCTCACCAAGGCCGAAAGATGAAGTGATAAACACGACATCGTTGTTGCCTGATTCGGTGTCCATAGTGAACATAACACCCGAAGCGGCTTTGTCTGAGCGAACCATGCGTTGTACGCCGGCAGACAGAGCAACACCGTGGTGTTCGTAACCTTGGTGGACACGGTAAGAAATAGCGCGGTCGTTAAAGAGTGACGCGAACACGTGCTTTATTGCGACGAGTACTGAGTCAAATCCTTTCACGTTTAAGAAAGTTTCTTGCTGACCAGCAAATGAAGCATCTGGCATATCTTCTGCGGTAGCAGAAGAACGCACTGCGAATGATGCGTCGCTAGTTTCAGCGGCAAGTTTATCGTAAGCTTCACGAATGGCTTGCTCGAGGGCTGGTTGGAATGGAGTATCGATTACCCATTGTCTGATCTGTGCACCTACTTGTGCCAGTGCATTGACATCGTCTACATCCAGTGTTGCTAGGATGTCATAAATCTTCTGGTTAACACCACTTTGTTCAAGGAATTCGTTGAACGCATATGAAGTAGTTGCAAATCCGCCAGGTACTTGAACACCGGCATTAGCTAGATTGCTGATCATCTCGCCAAGTGAAGCATTTTTACCGCCAACTAAGTTGACGTCACCCATGCCTAATTCCTGATACCAGAGTACGTATTGCTGCACAGTTCTATCTCCGCAAGTTTATTTTTGTGGCCCCTTCACACGGGAGCAGGGGCATTTTACACTCCCTCCAAAGCAGCGTAAATCTATAATTTTATTTGTAATTTTATTACTACAAGAGGTCAGTATGGCACCAAAGGTATTTTATATCTCCGACGGGACAGCAATCACTGCAGAAGTTTTTGGTCATGCGGTACTCTCACAATTTCCGCTAGAATTTGAAGCACTTACAATTCCTTTTGTCGAAACTTTGAAAAAAGCTGAGCACGTAAAACGCCAAATTAATGATTGTTTTATTACAACAGGTGAACGCCCTTTGGTGTTCCATTCCATCGTAAAACCGGAAATTCGAGACATCATTTATTCGAGCGAAGGCTTAGATTACGATTTTTTAAATACCTTCGTTGCACCACTTGAACAACATTTGGGCGTGAAAGCCACACCGGTGCAACATCGCACCCACGGAAAAGCCAATCACGGCTACGAAGCCCGTATCGATGCGATCAATTTTGCGATGGATAACGATGACGGCCAGACATTAAAGCACATGGACAGTGCCGATCTTATTCTCTTAGGTGTATCACGCTGCGGTAAAACCCCCTCAAGCCTCTACTTATCGATGCAGTTTGGTATAAAGGCAGCGAACTATCCCTTCACGGAAGACGATATGGATAACTTAAAATTGCCAGAGGCGCTCAAGCGGAATAAGAAAAAACTCTTCGGCCTGACTATCGATCCCGTGCGCTTACATGAAATTCGCCAAAGTCGCATGGAGAACAGCCGCTACTCTTCACTGAAGCAGTGCCGCTTAGAAGTCAAGGAAGTCGAAATGATGTTTAAGCGTGAACGTATTCCTTACATCGATACCACTAACCACTCGGTGGAAGAAATCGCCACTAAAATCCTCGATGTAACGGGTCTAGAACGTCATATGTTTTAACAAGACTGTTATAAAGCAACAGTTTTAGGCCATTTTTACGCTAAATAGGTCTAACTTAAATCAAATTCATTGCACAGATGTCGACAATTAACACAATTGACGCTGTGCAATGCTGCTCGATTCGTTATAATCCGAGGCAATCTGGCGAAAAGCGCCGCATGCAAGCTCGGTATTTTGAATGACCATTAAAACAGACGAATTACGCACTTCCCTCTTAGCAAAAGTCATCTCACCTGCACAACTAGCATCTGAGTACCCTTTGACCCAAGATGCAGCCGATTATCTGGTACAGCAACGCCGTGAAGTCGAAGCCATTATTATGGGTGAAGACCAACGTCTGCTGGTCATTATTGGTCCTTGTTCTATCCATGATACCGAGGCGGCTCTTGAATACGCTAATCGCCTCGCCGCACTGCACCAAGAGTTAAAGAACGACCTGTGCATTCTAATGCGGGTTTATTTTGAAAAACCTCGTACCATCGTCGGTTGGAAGGGCTTAATTTCTGATCCTGATCTCGATGGTAGTTTCGAACCCAATAAAGGTTTACGTATTGCCCGTCAGTTACTGCAGCAAATCACCGAGTTAAAACTGCCGATTGCCACCGAATTTTTAGATATGGTGAACGGGCAGTATATTGCCGACCTCATCACCTGGGGCGCTATTGGCGCGCGCACCACTGAGAGTCAAGTGCACCGTGAAATGGCCTCTGCCCTTTCTTGCCCGGTCGGGTTTAAAAACGGCACCGATGGCAACATCAATATTGCAGTCGATGCGGTGAGAGCGGCTAAAGTGCCGCATATTTTCTACTCTCCCGATAAAGATGGCGCAATGTCGGTTTACCGCACCCACGGTAATCCTTACGGTCACATCATTTTACGCGGCGGTAAAAAACCGAACTACTTCGAGCAAGATATTGAGCAAGCCCGCTTAAAACTAGAATCTGTCGATGTGACACCTCGGGTTGTTGTCGATTTCAGCCATGGTAATAGCGAGAAAAACCATTCAAAACAATTAGTGGTTGCAGAAAATATCATGGCGCAAATGCGCGCAGGCAGCACTGCAATTGCTGGGATTATGGCAGAAAGCTTTTTACAGGAAGGCAATCAGAAGGTCGTCGATGGTCAACCTTTGTGTTATGGCCAAAGTATTACTGATGCCTGCTTAAGTTGGGCTGATTCTGAAAAACTCTTAAGGGATTTGGCACAAGCCTCACGTGACAGACGCACCCAATTAGCTAAATAAGCAGATGTTTACTTAAAAGGCTTCCCTATTTAGGGGAGCCTTTTACTTTTGAAGAATTTTAACACCTCTTAAACTCCCAATTTGTATCAATTAAATGCAAACCTCACTATAATCGCGCGTTTTCAAATGCATAACCTCAGGTTGCCGTATGTCTAACACTCTCGATTCGACCCGCCCCCCTTTTTCAGATGCCATTGAGCAGCGGATTAATCAATCTGAAGCCCGTGTGATCAAAGCCGTTTTCCCCTCCATCACAAACCATCACAATACCCTATTTGGTGGTGAAGCCTTAGCGTGGATGGATGAAACCGCCTTTATCGCGGCGACCCGCTTTTGCCGTAAAACCTTAGTAACGGTAAGCTCTGATCGAATCGATTTCAAAAAGCCTATTCCTGCGGGCTCCCTTGCCGAACTGATTGCTCGAGTTATCCATGTAGGCAATACTTCGCTCAAGGTGGAGGTGAATATTTTTGTTGAGGATATGTACCAAGATCTCCGTGAACACGCCATTCGCGGCGTATTCACTTTTGTCGCCGTCGATGAAGCTCGCCAACCCACTCAGGTTTGGACTGGCGAATAATCCTAACTATCTTCGAGTTTAAATCTATGCCCTCAAATCCAACGATTTGAGGGCTTTTTAATTTAACACTCTGTATTTCTTTGCTGTTTCAAACGATAACGGACAGAAAAATATCAAAAAATTAGTCTCCAATAAGAATAAAGCAATAGGATCCTAAATGATTTTTCTGTTACATTGGGGTTAATCTTCACGCGCCACGAACATAATCAAAAAGCCATGAAGCTAGAAAATCTCAATATCATCATTGCCGACGACCATCCATTGTTTCGCAATGCACTGCGTCAGGCGCTTAGCACCGCCTTCGATAAAACCCAATGGTTTGAAGCAGACAGTGCCGATGCGTTGCAATCTGTGCTAGATACGCCTAATGTCAGTTTCGATCTGGTGCTTTTAGATCTGCAAATGCCGGGATCACACGGTTACTCAACCCTAATTCACCTGCGCTCCCACTACCCAGACCTCCCAGTTGTGGTGATTTCAGCCCATGAAGATATCATCACTATCAGTCGCGCCATCCATTACGGCGGCAGCGGTTTTATTCCCAAATCTGCTTCGATGGAAACCTTGAAAGAAGCACTCACCGCCGTATTGTTTGGGGATATATGGCTGCCTGCAGGGGCTGAAATTGTGCCTATTGAAGATGATGATACCGATAAGATGGCGACTAAACTCTCGGATCTCACGCCGCAACAATATAAAGTACTGCAAATGTTTGCCGAAGGTTTACTGAATAAACAAATTGCCTATGATCTCGGTGTGTCTGAGGCGACCATTAAAGCCCATGCCACCGCAATTTTTCGAAAACTCGGCGTCCGAAACCGCACCCAAGCGGTGATCGCCCTAGGTCAGCTTGAAATGGAAAAAGTGGATTTGAATTGAATCTGTGAATTCTGACTTTAACCAAGGCTAAATCCAATAAAAAGCCGCTCAACATTTTAAATATTGAGCGGCATTTTATTAACTTAAAAACAGCATTAACGCATCGGCAAGTGCTTCTCGGCAAACATCTCATCGATGAGTTGTTGATCGCGAAGCGCTACCGCTTTTTCAACCACATCTCGGGTTAAGTGAGGCGCAAAATGCTGAATAAAATCGTACATATAACTACGTAGGAAACTGCCCTTTCTAAAACCGATTTTAGTTGTACTATGGGCAAACAAATGACCCGCATCAATCGCCACTAAATCTTTATCTATGTTGGGGTCAATCGCCATAGAGGCTATCACACCCACGCCTAAGCCTAAACGTACGTAGGTTTTAAGCACATCGGCGCTGGTCGCACTGAACACCACCCTAGGCTCTAAGTTTGCCCGATTAAACGCCTTTTCGATTTCAGAAGCCCTATCGAATCCAAACACATAGGTGACAAGAGGAAAACGGGCCAAATCTTCGATACTAATGTGGCTTCGAGTTGCCAGCGGATGATCCTTTGGAACCACTACTGAGCGGTTCCAATGATAGCAAGGCAACATGATTAAATCGGAATAGAGATGCATGGCTTCAGTCGCAATGGCAAAGTCAGCATCACCACGAGCGGCCTGCTCGCTGATCTGTGATGGCGTGCCTTGGTGCATATGCAGGTTGACCTTAGGATAACGCTCAATAAATTGGCGAATAATTTGCGGTAGTGCATAACGGGCCTGAGTATCCGTAGTTGCGATGTTGAGCTCCCCTTGATCGGGCTTAGTGTATTCCTCGGACACTTTTTTGATGCTTTCAACTTTACTAAGGATGTCGTTGGCGATGTTAATCACCTGCTGACCGGCTGGTGTCACATGGGTAAGGTGCTTGCCACTACGACCAAAGATCTGAATGCCAAGTTCATCCTCTAGCATTCGTACTTGCTTGCTGATCCCAGGTTGCGAGGTATACAAATTTTCTGCCGTGGTCGATACATTCAAATTGTGTTTTACGACCTCAGAGATATACCTGAGCTGTTGCAGTTTCATCTTATTTCCTTGTCAAAAAAACGCTGAATACCCATCAGTAAAAAGCATTACTCAGCCTCATCTATAATCAATCGTTATAGTACATTGTAAAAACTAAAGCAAACAGGAATATAGGCTAAACGCAAAAACTTTCATACGACAGACGCAACAAGCTAAACTAAGATAACTATGCTAGTTTATTGATTTATTGTAGCATTAGCTCAATTCGACAAATAATGGAATAGCTATGACATTCACCCTAGTTCTGATCCTCATCGGTGCACTTTTACTGCTTGTTATCGGAATTAACGTTATTCAGCAACAGAAAGAACGTGCAGAGGCTGAACGTCGGATTGAGTTAGCCCGTCAACGGGCCATTATTGATGAGACTGAGACGGTATTATCAAATACCGGTATGATCCCCTGCAGTAGTCATATCATGATGATTCTGTACCGCCGCGTTCAAGATGCCCTCGAAATCGCAACAACCTTGAGTTCGAGCCAACAAAAAACAGACTATCAGCGTCGCCTTGCGGATTTAAAAAACCAAATTGCCAGTTTGCAAAATTCGGCGGCACAAATTCCCGCTATTGAAAGCTTCAAACTGCCAGATAATGACAAGCAAATTTTAGCCCTAGTACAAATGCTAAAAAAATTAAAAGCCATACTGAGGGCCGAGCACAATAAAGGGAAAGTCGACCCGAATGTCTTTAGCCAAGAAGAAGGCCGCGTCGATAACCTTCAACTGCGAATTAACGTTGAATCCATGCTCTCACGCGCACGCGCTGCTAGTTTTATGAAGCAATACGGCTCTTCCAAGCAAATGGTAACTAAGGCCCTCTCAACCCTGCATGCAATCAAAGCACAAACCCCAAATGATCCCTTTATTGCCCGTAAAGTTGATGAGGCTAAATTACTGTTAGATGAGATTATGGGCGCGCAAAAAATGTCAGCCCCAAGTGGGCAGAAACTTAAAAATGAAGAAGATGATATCGATATGCTGTTTCAACCGAAGAAGAAATGGTGATATCACTGCTTTAGCTTATTTTGCTATAAACAATATCAAAAAGCCCAGTCATCGACTGGGCTTTTTGTTGCCTTAAGAGGCGAGCTTATAAAAGTGACGTGCTTTCGCCTTAAGCGCAGTAGCAAACAACTTGTCTGTTTTAAAGAAACCCTATTCACTAAAAACTGACACGATTAAACACCGTACTGATTTAATGTCGCTTGACAGTTACAGGACTCAAACAAAAAGTGCATATCCATAAAATGAATATGCACTCATCAGATTTTGACTGAATACGTCCGTTTTTAAAGCAATTTGACGGACTAAAACGGATTAGCGATTAAGCCTTTTTCGCTTTTTTAGCAGAGGATTCACTCACCCACTTGCCATTCACATAATGCGCTGTCCAACCTGTCGCTTTACCATCAATTTCGGTCGCAACGTATTGCTCTTTGGTCTTACGGCTAAATTTCACCGCCGCCTTATTACCTTCATCGTCAGAGACGGGCGCATCGGCTAGATACTGGTATTTAGGCCACAAAAGCTCACGGTATTTCACTAACTCTTCCACTAATGGTGCCCGAGTTTCACGGGATTTAGGGAAGGTACTTGCTGCTAAGAAAATCCCAGCCGCACCGTCACGCAATACAAAATGTGCATCGGACTTGCTACATTTAAGTTCAGGCAAGTAGATAGGGTCTTCTTTTGGTGGTGCTGCTTCACCGTTTTTCAACAGCTTACGGGTATTTTTACATTCAGTGTTCGTACACCCAAAGTACTTGCCAAAGCGACCGTTTTTGAGCTCCATATCGTGACCACAGCGGTCACACTCAATCAATGGACCTTCATACCCTTTGATCTTAAACTGCCCTTCCTCGACTTCGTAGCCTTCACAAATCGGGTTATTACCACAAACGTGCAGCTTACGTTTCTCATCGATTAAGTAGCTGTCCATCGCAGTACCGCAAATACCACAGCGGTGTTTTGCACGCAGGGCTTCAGTTTCAGCATCTTCACTGTCACTGATGGCTTCAATGCCTGGCGTGAGATTCATCGTAGTTTTACAGCGCTCTTTAGGCGGTAATTCGTAGCCTGAGCAACCTAAGAACACGCCGGTAGTACCGGTTCTAATCCCCATTGGACGACCGCAGGTTGGACATTTGATATTCGTCATTACCATTTGGTTTAAACGCATACCGCCCTCTTCGGGCGCTAGCTCGGCTTTATCGAGCTGCTTAGTAAAGTCGCTATAGAAACCGTCGAGTACTTTTTTCCAGTCGAGCTGACCGTTGGCAACATCGTCTAGTGTCTGCTCCATACTTGCAGTAAAATCATAGCTCATCAGCTCAGCAAAACTGCCAACCAAACGCTCACTCACGATTTCACCCATTTTCTCAGCGTAAAAACGACGGTTCTCAACTCTGACGTAACCACGTTCCTGGATGGTCGAGATAATAGTGGCGTACGTTGATGGACGACCGATACCACGCTTCTCTAATTCTTTCACCAATGACGCTTCGCTATAACGTGCCGGTGGCTTCGTAAAATGCTGCTTAGGATCTAATTCGATGAGCGATAACTCATCACCTTCGTTAACAACAGGTAGGGTGTTATCTTCTTCATTTTTCTTCTTAATTGCCGTTTGAACACGTGTCCAACCGTCAAATCTTAAGGTACGACCGGTTGCTTTGAGTTCATAATCACCGGCTTTGACCGTTAACTTGGTGGCATCGTATTGGGCAGGTGTCATCTGACAAGATACAAACTGGCGCCAAATCAGTTCATATAAGCGCTGTGCATCTCGTTCCATATCGGATAATGCCGCAGCTTCAACTAATACATTTGATGGTCGAATCGCTTCGTGGGCCTCTTGTGCGCCTTCTTTAGAACCATAACGAATCGGCTCTGCGGGTAAATACTTGGCGCCGTATTCCTTTCCAATCATGTCGCGAACACTATCCAGCGCTTCTTGGCTCAGGTTAGTCGAGTCAGTACGCATATAGGTGATATGTCCAGCTTCATATAAACGCTGAGCCATCATCATGGTTTTCTTGACCCCAAAACCTAAACGGGTACTGGCCGCCTGCTGCAGGGTTGAGGTAATGAAAGGGGCAGATGGTTTACTTTGGGTGGCTTTATCTTCACGGGCTAGAACCTTAAAGCTTGCCGAAGATAATGATTGCACCGCCGCTAACGCTTGCTGCTCATTGATAGGCTCAAAGGCTTTGTCACCTTGCTTTACCACTTCCATTCGCAGAGCTTGGCCTGCTGGAGTATTTAAATCGGCGTGAACATCCCAAAATTCTTCTGGAACGAAGGCTTTAATTTCGCCTTCACGCTCAACCACTAAACGCACCGCAACCGATTGCACACGGCCAGCCGATAAACCACGGGCAACCTTTTTCCACAATAGTGGCGACACCATAAAGCCAACCACGCGATCAAGAAAACGACGCGCCTGCTGTGCATTGACCATATTAGTGTCGAGTGATGAAGGCTTACTAAAGGCGTCTTGAATCGCGGATTTGGTAATTTCGTTAAAGACTACACGCTGATACCGTGAAGGATCGCCACCTATCACCTCCTGCAAATGCCAGGCGATAGCTTCCCCTTCACGATCCAAGTCCGTTGCAAGGTAAATTTGATCAGCGGAATCAGCTAGGGCTTGTAGCTCTTTGACCACCTTTTCTTTACCTGGAAGAATTTGATATTTTGCCGCCCAATCCTTTTCAGGATTCACGCCCATACGCGACACCAGCGCTTGCTGATCCTTCACCTTTTTATAGCGAGCCTTTTCTTCAGGCGACATCTTTTTCACTTCAGCGGCGGATTTAACTTTCTCATTGCCTTCGGATGATGAAGATGTGGGTAAGTCACGGATATGACCCACGCTCGATTTAACGATGAATTCTTTGCCAAGATATTTATTAATAGTCTTAGCTTTGGCCGGTGATTCGACAATAACTAGCGATTTACCCATAGTTTGATTTGCGCCAAAAAATCTCAAAAAGGTGGAAATTGGCTCCATATATAGAGGGTTGCATTAAGACTTTCAAGCTAATCCCTCTTTTATATGTACCAGCGAGTCACTTTTCATACAAAGTTGAAAAAATGTAAAAAAATAATATTGCGTTATTAAAAACTAATATTTCATTATTTGCCAGCAAGCAAGAAATAGTTATGCATTTCTGACGAAAAAGTCGCTTAAAGCACAAAATCGGTCGCTTGTGCGCTTAAAAACCGTCTGTATACTGAGTCCCTTCAAAGGCGTATTTGAGCAAATAATCACCTTCCCTTTCACAAGGATATGCAATGAAGCATTTTGAAGCGAATTTCGATGGACTTGTTGGGCCAACCCATAATTATGCTGGATTATCCTTTGGTAATGTGGCCTCACAAAACAATGCCGCACTGATATCAAACCCCAAAGCGGCTGCAAAACAAGGACTACAAAAGGCCAAGGCACTAGCCGATTTAGGTCTCATTCAGGGCATACTAGCACCACAGGAACGGCCCGATCTTTATACATTACGCCGTATTGGTTTTTCAGGCACAGATGCCAATGTGCTGCAGCAGGCAGCGTTAAAAACACCAGCGCTGCTCAATGCTTGCTGCAGTGCATCCAGTATGTGGACGGCAAATGCGGCAACTGTTTCGCCCAGCGCCGACACCCGTGATGGCAAGTTGCATTTCACCCCGGCTAACCTAGTCGATAAGTTACACCGCAGCATCGAGCCGATAACGACGGGGCGCATCTTAACAGCAACTTTCAATGATCCCCACTACTTTCATCATCATAACCACTTACCTGAGCATAATAGCTTCGGCGATGAGGGCGCAGCTAACCATACTCGTCTCTGTAAGGAATATGGCCATGCGGGGGTTGAACTCTTTGTTTATGGCCAAGAAGCCACGAATCCAAATGCACTAAAGCCTAAAAAGTACCCTGCAAGGCAAACCTTAGAAGCCTCTATGGCAGTGGCTCGCCTGCATCAATTAGATGATGAAAACTGTGTATTCATCCAGCAAAATCCCGAAGTAATTGACCAAGGGGTTTTTCATAATGATGTTATCGCTGTTGGTAATCAAAATGTGCTCTTTTACCATGAGCAAGCATTTTTAAATACCAACAACAAACTAGATGAAATCAGACGTAAGCTTGATAGTGAATTATATTTTATTGAAGTCCCAACGGCTCAAGTGTCTATAAATGATGCGGTTAAAAGTTATCTCTTTAATACCCAAATCGTGACGCTACCTTCTGGGGATATGGCGATTATTGCACCGACGGATTGTCAAGAAAATCCTGCCGTTAATGCCTATTTAAATGAGCTGTTAACCTTAAACACACCAATTAAACAGGTGAAGTATTTTGACGTTAAACAAAGTATGCAAAACGGTGGCGGCCCTGCTTGTTTACGTCTTCGCGTGGCCATGAATCAAGATGAACTTGCCGCAGTAAATCAACACACACTATTAACCGATGCGCTATTTAATCGCTTAAATATCTGGGTAGATAAACATTACCGCGACAGATTATCGACCCAGGATTTGGCCGACCCACAATTAATTATTGAGTCTCGCACCGCGCTCGATGAACTCAGCCAAATCATGAAATTAGGCAGTGTTTATCAATTTCAGCGCTGAATAAAGTAATTGCCGAATTAATGAATCCAATAAAAAGGTGCCGAATGGCACCTTTTTTAATTAACTGAATTCGATTTAAGTTTATTGCACCACAATCGGAATATTCAGTACTTCAGTCGTCGTGCCTTCAATACCTGAACCGCTGATACCAGGGGTTGTGACGGTTACAATAAAGTTACCCGAATCTGCTTGATCGCCGCCTTTTAAGCTGACCACAAACTGACGACCACCATTATAGTTCGTGCTAGGCCAAGTATAACTTGCAGAACTTGTCACAGTCGCACCGGTTGCTTTAAAGCTCACGACTGTACCCGCAGGCATCTGTTGGTTATTCACATCAGAAATCGTAAATTGCACTGAAGCTGTGCCTTTGATGGCAATATCAATCTGACCATTACCAGCAAGATTATCGACGACGCCCACATTTGCAGCCTGTGTTGCATAGGCATCGCTGCCCGACATCACTAATACAAGTGACCGACGAACCGAAATAGAAGCCTGTGGACTACATTTCACGCCTGATACCGATGCATCACAGAGCACGCCACTATATTCACCATCTGCGTCATTAAACTCGCCCTGGCCCGTTGGGTTTACTGGATCGATAAAATCGGTGAAGGTTTCACGGGCACCCGAAGCATCAGTAGCTGTTGACGTTATATAGCTTGGCGTATAGATACCATCCTCGTTGTGGTCAACGAAAGCCTCACTCATATCATAACAATCACCGCTATTATCACGGCCACAGTCAGTACTGGTACCAACGAAACTATTGAACTCAGTTGCCGTATCGAGGATGTTGTTACTGTTTAAGTCAGGGAATGATTCTTCACCAATCGCCGTCGCGGTAATAGTGACGCGACCGCCATAGGGCTGACCGAAATAGTTCCCATAGTAAGTTTGGCTTGCTAAGTTAGTCTCAGCCTTAAGTGTTGCTTGTGGATCTTGAGTCTGAACACCCGATACATTAAATAATGGACCATTACTGTCGACCCCCACTGGGCGAGGTTGCTGGCTTGTCCAAACAACAGAACAAACACCATTCTGAGTTTGACATGAGCTGTCAATCGAACCACCTTCTGCAGTGAAAACTACCGCTGTACCATCAGGTACTGGGTTGTTAAAGGCATCGGCTAAGCGCGCTGTGATAGTCACTTGTGCACCGTCATATTGCCAACCTTCAACGTTTAAGACAGAGGCAGATAATGAGAAACTGTCTTGATCAGGCTTGCCAGTCGAAACGACCAACACACTAGACTGGCTTGAAATCACTGGATTTGTACCATCGATACTGGCTGTCACACGAACAGAAGTTGCCACTGTGCCAGAATTCACGACTGTTTGGACGATACCTTCATTATTGGATGTCGCATTTGAAGGGGTCAAACTTAATCCTGCTGATTGATTATTTAGCACAAAGCTGACCGCTTTATTTGCAACAGGGTTGCCATTGGTATCCAGTACTTTAAAACGTAGAGTTGATGACTCATCACTACCTGTACCCTTAATACCAATATTTTCAGGCGTTGCGTCGAGGAACACAATACTCCCCGCACTGGCTGATAATACTTTAATTGTGCCTGTTGCAGATAAGGTTTTTCCGCCAACATCAGCAGTCACAGTAATACTATCATCACCCACACAACCTTTAGCAAGATAGGTACTAGTTGCTTGACCGCCAACCGCAGTTACAGGGGTACTGAGTACGGCCTCAGGTGTTGCTTTGTTAGCACAGGTAGATGAAAACTTCACATCAACAGGTTCGGTAAAAGCAATACCATCACTATCCTGCAGCACAACTGAAACTGTCGCAGTACCACCTGCAGACAGCGTAGTTGCACTCACATCCGCTTTACCAGAGACAAAAGGAGTGCCACTTCCCATCAACACATTAGTTGCACCAACCACAAAAACTTGCTCACCAAACTCGCCAGTATTTAATGATGCCTTGGCGGTACCTGCACCTGGCGTGCTACCCGCGTATAAAGTGACACTCGCTTTGCCATTTGAATCTGTGATTGCTGTTTTAACAGGTAAGTCACCAATAGTACTTTCAAAGGTCACAATAGCTGCTTTGGTTAAACCAGTAACGGTTGCCGTTAGCACACCAGGTGTTGTTGAAGTAATAGAGTCTATGGGCGTACCAGATGAATCCGTTAGAACCAAGCTAACTTGAGCGCCGCCCGTGGCAGCACCGCCATCGCCTTTCATCACAAAGCCAATTTTACCCGACTCACCACTGTCAATTGTTGCAGTGACAGTCCCTGCACCTGCAATGGTGGCAGTATTTAGAATAATGGTCGCCTCACCATCGCTGTTGGTTAATGCTGTTGCCGCAGCAGGAGTAAATGACCCCATCGCGCTGTTACTTAAACTGAAGGTGACTAGCTCGCCTGCAAGTGGTCCCACGAGGGAATCAGTCACTTTGGCAGTCACTGTTGCGGGGCTAGCCGCAGCGATATCGGTATTAGAAATACTCAGTGTAACGCTAATAACACCGGTGTCTGTTGAATTTCCTGAACCGTCATCGGTGATATTTCCTCCACCACCACATGCGACCAAGAAAAGTGAAAACAATCCTGCAAGAAAAACCTTATACGCTGACTTCATTGTCAGGCTCCCTGTTACTCTGATGATATTACTAAGATTAACGCTTATAACTTATAGGCTAACATTACACAATTTTCACGTAACTTTTCCATCACTCTCTTATTTTATTTCATATTTTTTGTAGCGAGTTTAACGTTTCCACTCATTTAAACTTGCCCGATTTCTTGCTACGCTTGTTGCGCCAAATTTAGAATGTATAAAAAACAAACAGGAATCCCCATGGCAAGCTCATTAAAAAATAAACTCGGCCTCACCAGTAAAATTCTCCTAGGCATGGCCGCAGGGATTGTATTTGGACTGCTACTGCGTAATTTATTTCCCGAAAGCAACTTCGTTAAAGACTATATTACTGAAGGTTTTTTAAACGTTATAGGGACAATTTTTATCTCAAGTTTAAAAATGCTCGTAGTACCACTGGTATTTGTCTCATTAGTATGTGGTACCTGCTCATTAAGTGAACCATCAAAATTAGGGCGTCTAGGTGGTAAAACCTTAGCCTTTTATTTATTTACTACAGCAATCGCCTTAATTTTAGCCATTTTGACGGCAGTATTAGTTCACCCTGGCAGCGCCTCCTTGGCATCGGAAAATATGCAATATGTCGCCAAAGATGCCCCGAGTTTAGCGGAAGTAATTATTAATATTGTTCCCACCAACCCAATGAAGGCAATGACTGAAGGAAACATGCTGCAAATTATTATTTTTGCAGTAATTTTTGGCTTTGCAATTGCCCATATTGGTGAACGTGGTAAACGTGTAGCTGCACTTTTTGAAGACTTAAATGAAGTGATCATGCGCGTGGTAACCCTTATCATGCAATTAGCCCCCTACGGCGTTTTTGCCCTGATGGGTAAACTGGCACTTACCCTCGGGGTTGAAACCTTTGGCAGCGTAGTCAAATATTTCTTCGTTGTATTAGTGGTTTTACTGATCCATGCCTTTATCGTTTATCCAACACTGCTTAAATTATTCTCAGGTTTAAATCCGCTGATTTTCATTCGCAAAATGCGTGATGTGCAATTATTCGCATTTTCTACGGCAAGTTCTAACGCTACGCTGCCAATTACGATTGAAGCGTCTGAGCACAGATTAGGTGTCGATAATAAGATTGCATCATTTACCCTGCCATTAGGAGCGACCATTAATATGGACGGCACCGCAATCATGCAGGGTGTGGCAACCGTATTTATTGCTCAAGTCTTCGGCATTGAATTATCGATTACCGATTATGCCGCCGTGGTGGTGACCGCGACATTAGCCTCAATTGGTACTGCGGGTGTCCCAGGTGTGGGATTAATTATGCTTGCCATGGTACTTAATCAAGTGGGATTACCTGTTGAAGGTATTGCGTTAATTATTGGCGTTGACCGCCTACTGGATATGGTGCGCACGGCCGTTAACGTCACCGGTGATTGTGTGGCTACAGTGGTGATTGCAAAATCCGAAGGCGAATTTAATGAGGTGGTATTTAACAATACTCAAGCAGGTAAAGTTGCCAGAAATTTTGACGAACAAGTTCACCGCGCTGAAACATAATAAGCGTCATTAATATGATACTGAATTAATAAAAACGCCCAATTACTGGGCGTTTTTATTTATCCTTTTAGAAGGATAGCATTTATATTACGTTCAATATTTTCATCGAAACATTCGCAATTATTGAACCTTATTGCCTCTCAAAACGAGCAAATTGACTAAAACTGCTTATCGATTTCACACAAATACTGCCATTGGTCAGCCATGGTTAAGTTCAATAAAGGTATCATAAGGCGAAATTTGGCTCATTACGTACAATTTGCGTACACTGAGTGCAATCGACATAAAGGCAAGTAGATTATGAGAATTTTGGTTGTAGAAGATGATCTGATTTTATCCCATCACTTAAAAGTGCAACTGAGTGATTTGGGCAATCAAGTTCAGGTTGCCATGACGGCCAAAGAAGGTTTTTATCAAGCCACTAACTACCCTATCGATGTGGCGATCGTGGATTTAGGCTTACCCGATCAGGACGGTATTAGTCTTATCCAGCAACTGCGTGATGCGGGACAAAAAGCGCCGATTCTTATCCTGACAGCACGGGTTAATTGGCAAGATAAAGTCGAAGGACTCAATGCAGGCGCCGACGACTATTTAGTGAAACCATTCCAGAAAGAAGAACTGGTTGCCAGACTCGATGCCCTAGTACGTCGCAGTGCTGGCTTTGTGAAACCTGTCATCACCAGTGGTGAATTAAAGCTCGACCTTGCAGCTAAGCAGGTGACCCTCAATGATGATGTGATGGAAGTGACCGCCTTTGAGTACCTTATCCTTGAGTATCTGATGCGCCATTGCCACGAGGTTGTCGCAAAACAACGGCTGCTCGATGTCATTTATGGCGATAAAGAAGGCGATCCCAATACCATCGAAGTGATGGTCAGCCGCCTGCGTAAAAAACTCACCCGCGATGGCATTGATAATCCGATAGTCACTATTCGTGGTCAAGGATATAAATTTAATTTGCCATGCCACTAATTGCACCATGCCACTAAAACTTAGACTCAAGAAACGTCTGCTCACACGGATGTTTCTCACCTCGCTGTCAATTATCGCCCTCGTTGGTTTTGGCCTAGCGTGGATGGTAAATATTCTCCATGCACAAAACAGCTATAACGAAGAAACCGCCAAACTGATTGCTGAAATTCCCCAAGTTGCGGCAGAGCTTAGGGAACATGACCTGATCCCCGACACCAGCGAATGGCTTGAGGAAAACAATAAGCAGGCACGCTATATCATCGCCAGCTGTGATGAAAAATTTAAACAGGTCTGGACCTCTTCCCTTGCGGTCGACCGCGGGCTATTCGATACCTGCGAACGCTTCAACGAAATCCGTAACGAATCCCCCCCCTATTACCTCACCATGGCCGATGATAGAGGCTATTTCGTTTACCTGTTGGCGGTTGAAATTGCAGGTGAACATTACAATCTTTTGGTCATGAAGGACGCCGCTAAACTTGAGCAGGAATACAGCAAATTCAGTAAGCGCACCTATATTCGCTTGACCATGGTTTTGGCATTAGCGCTCGTGTTACTCATCAGCGCCGCTTACTGGGGAATGCGTCCTTTGGTGCGGATGCAGAACGAACTGCAATCCATTAACCAAGGCAAAACTAAGTCATTATCCGAGGGCTATCCGGTTGAACTTGAAGGTGTAACCCAAGCGCTTAACCAAATGTTACAGCAATCGAGCGCCCAGCAGCAGCGTTATCAAAATGCAATGAACGACCTTGCCCACAGCCTCAAAACCCGCCTCGCTGCGGTGCATGCCATCACAGATGACAGCAGCCTTAATAAACAGGCCAGTGATGAGAAAATCATGGAACAAATCAGTCAAATGGATCAGTTGGTTAAATATCAGCTGAAACGCGCCATGCTGGGACGCCAAGGTCTTAAACATGAGAAGACCTTGATCCTGCCAGTGGTTGAACCACTTGCCCAAATGCTCTTTAAGATTTACCGCGAAAAACAGGTGCAATTTGAATGTAAGATCGCCAGCGAGTTGCTATTTCCCGGTAACAAGGGCGATTTGATGGAGTTGTGCGGCAACCTAATGGAAAACGCCTTTAGATTGTGTATCAGTCGCGTCAGAATCACTGCCCAGCACAATGAACGTGGGGAGTTTGAATTAACAGTCGAAGACGATGGACCCGGGGTTGAAGAAAATCTACGCCAAAAGATTTTGCAGCGAGGAGTTCGTGCCGACACCCAATCTCCCGGACAGGGCATTGGACTGGCGGTGTGTGACGAGATTGTCAGTAGTTACGGCGGCACGCTGAGTATCGACGAAAGCCCACTCGAAGGAGCCTGCTTTAGGATCAGACTCCCAGTTTAAGCCCTTATAATTGCTTAACTTTGAACCGAGTATAACTGCTCTGCACGGTTAAACATCAGCCATGACGTTGCAATATACTTATCATTACTAATGGGCATATTGCCGCGGTGTGAGTGGGTAAATCCAGCAGGTGCAATCACCATAGTGCCCTTTTTCGGGCGGATTTTACGCTGCTGATAAAAAAATTCGGTCTCGCCTCCCTCCTCTACATCGTTCAAATAGAACATGTAAAGCACCACTCGGTGCAGCGCCTCGTTGTGGCCTGCCTGAGGAAATTGCTCCGAATGCCAGTGGGGGTAACCGCCCTTATTTTGCTGGTATTTTTGAATATTAATGGTGCCGCTACGGTACAGATATTTCACAATAGCCTGTGCCCTTGGCATCCCCAAACGTTGAAAATTATCGGGGACAAGTGTTACAGCTTTACCCTGCTCGTCAGCAACAGCCACCGAAACGGCTCCCATCAATGCCATTGAATATTTTGCAAAATAATCGGTTGCGCCCTTTAATGTATAGGAGAGCAGCTCATTACGAAGGGGATGCATATCCGCATGGAGGTCAATTGTGAGATCACGACTTACCTTTTTTTCAGGATCGACGCCATAACCCGTTTGGCCATCGACAACGCCAGCATGTTGATTAAACGCCTGCATCAAGCGGTCGCACAGGTCATCGGGAATGGCATTTGGGTATACTTCAATAAAGTCCATACTTTCTCAATCTACAGCTATTTCAACGTCGATATGCTGACATGTAAGTTAAGTAATTGTAAAGCTGCATCATTAATATAAAATAACCACCATGGCTTTTTGATAACAAAAATATGAAGAAAAGTTGTAAAGTGTCAGTCAGTCAATTACAGATCGGAAACTTTGTACGTTTGCCAGTCTCTTGGAAGGATCACCCCTTTCTATTCAGCAGCTTTTTGATTAAGCAGTCTGCACAAATTGAACTGATCAAAAACCTCGGTATTCAGTTTGTTATTGTCGATTTGGAACGCAGTGATACACCGCCATTAACCGCTGCAGCAATCAACCCTCTAACGCAGCCTGCCAGTGCTGAAATCAATCAACTGAAAAAGGATATGGACGACTATAAGGCGGAACAAATCGAAGTCCAGAAAAAGCTTCGCCGTGATATCCACAAAACCGAGCAAAATTTTAATCGCTCTATCGCGATGATGCGAAACCTCATCGCCAAGTTGAGAAGTCGCCCCTTAAACGCGGTTGATGACGCGAAAGACTTAGTCAATAGCATTGTCGATCAGCTATTAACCTCAGATAACTTAGTGTTGCACTTAATGAGTGATGCTAAGCAGGATGAGGGAATTTATTATCACTCTTTAAACGTGTCGATTTTGGCCATGCTACTTGCAAAAGAATTTGGTTGGAATCGCAGTGAAATTGAACTTATTGGTTTAAGTGCGCTATTCCATGATGTTGGCAAATTAAAAATTCCTTCGCAAATCCTTAAAAAAACTACGGCTTGGACGGCACCTGAACTGAACTTTATAAAACAGCATTCACTCTTAAGCGTTGAACTGTTGAAGTTAGCCGAAAACTTTCCCCAAGAGGCGCTGCGCATTATTACCCAGCACCATGAATTTCTTGATGGCAGCGGCTATCCCAAGGGACTCTCTGAACAAGAGCTTGATAAGGTATCGCAATTATTAGCTGTTGTGAATGAATACGACTCACTCTGTTACCCGAGTAACCAAAGTAAACCGCGTATGCCTTATATCGCTCTAGGCTACTTATATAAGCATTACAAGACTAAATTGAATCAGGAATACGTCGGACAAATAGTAAAAATGCTGGGGATCTATCCACCGGGCAGTGTGGTCGAACTGTCGAGTGGCCAATATGCAATGGTGATGTCGGTCAATTTGAACAAATTACTTTGCCCTAAAATCATGGTCTACGATGCCATGATCCCTAAGGACCAAGCGCCAATTGTCGATTTAGAGCATGAAGGGATCAGCATTGTACGCTGCCTACCGCCCTCTGCATTACCCGAAAAAGTTCACGAATACTTAAATCCACGGGAGCGGGTCAGTTATTACTTTGGCAACGACAGCCGTAAATAGCCAACTGCGTTCAGTCGCCCATAAAAAAGCCGGATTAAATCCGGCTTTTTTATGGTGGTTAATTCTTAGTTAGAGCCAATGTTTACGCTTAAAGAAGAAGTAAGTGCCCGCGGCACTCGCTAACATCATTAATATTGCCATCGGGTAACCGTATTGCCATTCAAGCTCTGGCATGCTGCTAAAGTTCATCCCATAACTGCTGGCAATTAACGTAGGCGGTAGAAACACCACTGCGGCAACCGAGAAGATTTTGATGATCCGGTTTTGCTGCAAACCACTGAAACCCATGGCCGCATCCAGCAAAAAGTTTAATTTATCGAAAATAAACTGACTGTGGGGCATCAAGGATTCGATGTCTGACAACATTTCCCTTAGGTCTTTTAAATGCTCATCTGACAATTGCCCGCGGTAGTAGCGCTGCATATAACGCAGCGAACGCTGGGTATCGAGCAGACTCAAACGAATTTTACCGTTCGAGTCTTCCTGTAAGGTAATGAGTTTAAACACATCATCGAGCTCTTCACTGTCGAATACCTGCTCACCCACATTTTCGAGCACGGTATAGACATCCTCAATAAGGTCGGACAAATAATCTACCTTGAGATTAAACAGCGCGAGGAACAATTCCTGCGGGGTTGAAACCTCTAAACGCCCTAAACGCAGGTAGTTACGCAGCAAACGAATAAGACCCACATCCTCTTCACGGATAGTGAGCAAAAAATTACTACGTAAGTTAAAGGAGACGTTCACGCCGCGCACATCCTGCCCCACGCGCTGTGGGAACAGGGAATTAATATGCAGGCCATCGCTGTTTTGATAAAAACGCGCCGACGCCTCAATCTCATTGATATCTTCTTCGTCGGGGACTTCTTCAACGGAGAAATGACTTAACCATTCACGCTCTGCATCATCGGGTTTATAGAGATCTAACCAAATGGTCGAGGCAGGAATACTGTCATGTAGGTTGATTTCGGTCATCGTAAGCTGACGATTTTCATAGACATAGGCAGTAATCATTTATCCTCCTGAAAAAAACTTAAGCGAAAAAGCCACTTAAGTGCAGGCTTAAAAATTGTCGCTAGTTTACCGCAATCAATAACAATGAAAAGGCGAGCCAAGCTAAATTACTAAAATAAATGTCGGTTTATAGCTCAGTATTGGCGTGATCAGAGCAGTACGAAATGCGATTTACCACCTTGGTCAACTTACGTCTGCTCAAGCTATTTCTAGAACAACTTTACTGATGTCGTTTAAAAAGGCTCAAAGAGCTTCGCCATCCGCTGGATCTGATTAAGGGGAACTTGGTGCTGATTGCGCTCAGCGCACTGACGCTGGTGCGCCATATCAAGTGGATTACCAATGAGCATCATTCGTACCTGGTAACTAAGCGCTTTGGCCGCCGCCACATAAGCCATGTATTCCCAACCACAGATATTGGTATTATCGCAGATAACGATGGGCTCATTACGACCAAGTGCTTGAATAAATGCACTAAGATTACGCTGATGGTATTCGGGCAACTTTTTGGCATCAAAACGGTATTCCCCATCCTGATAAAAATAGCTATCAGTTGAGAAAATACCATGTTGTTTTAACCTGATGGCTTGCTCGAGCGGTAAACCTTGAATAAATTGGGTTATCCAATGGGATTTACCGCTCCCAGGTAGGCCGCGCATGATAATCGCAAGGCCTTGACTCATGATGCCGCCAAATCTGTTCCGACGACATTCCCCGATAAAATTACCTCCACCAGCTTAGGCACAATATCCCCCGCCTTGCCGGTTAAATGATATTGGAATTGACTGTGTCTATCGGCGGGCATTAGGTTCACTTCTACCGTTTGTTTACCGTGGTGATTAACAATATCGACAAAACCTGCGGCCGGATAAACCGTCCCCGAGGTGCCAATAGCAATAAACAAATCACAGTTGTCTAGTGCTTGATGAATTTTGTCCATGCCCAAGGGCATTTCACCAAACCACACCACATGTGGACGTAGACGCTGCGCAGGAATACAACAAGTACAGCAATTATTGGGCCCATAGGGCTCCCGCAGAGTAAAGGTTTGTTGGGAACGCGGGCAACGACCCTTTGTCAGTTCACCATGCATATGTAACAAGCGCTTTGAACCAGCTCGCTCATGGAGGTTATCAATATTCTGGGTAACCACTAACAACTGCCCAGGAAATTCCGCCTCTAATTTCGCTAACGCGACATGGGCAGCATTAGGTTCCACCGAGCCACTATTCAATTGCTGCCACCGACTGTTATAAAAACGCTCAACTAATTCGGCATCTTTTGCATAACCCTCCGGTGTCGCCACATCCTCAATATGATGCTCTTCCCACAGACCATCTTGATCGCGAAAGGTCCGTAATCCCGACTCGGCCGAAATCCCAGCCCCTGTTAATACCACAATATGCTGGTACATACTGTATCCCTTGTTTTTAATTATTGGTCTATTGTCACGAATTTTACCCTTCGTGAACATTATTCCTTTGTATAACCATACAAATACTATGCTTGAATTGCCGTAATTTATTGCAATTGCGCACTAAATAACACAATTTATCTGCATATAGTTCCATAAAGCATGATCAAAGGTTTCAGTTTTTAAACTGACCCCCTATAATGGCACTCACTATCCACGGATGAACCTATTGGTTCTGCAATCAAGAGATTAGCAATGACAGATGGAAATCAAGCGCTAAAAAAAGCCGGTTTGAAAATTACTCTGCCGCGAGTCAAGATCCTCGAACTGATGCAAGGACCTGAAAACCAACATATCAGCGCAGAAGATTTATATAAAAAACTGCTCGATTTGGGTGAAGAAATTGGTCTAGCGACAGTTTACCGTGTGTTAAACCAGTTTGATGATGCAGGTATTGTGACGCGCCACCATTTCGAAAGTGGCAAAGCCGTATTTGAGTTATCAACTCAGCACCATCACGATCACTTAGTGTGCCTCTCCTGCGGCAAAGTGATTGAGTTTTCAGATGAAGTTATCGAACGTCGCCAAGACGAAATTGCCATGAAGCACAATATCAAGCTGACTAACCACAGCTTATATCTTTATGGCCATTGCACTAATGAAAGTTGTGACCATAACGACGAATAACCTCAAATTGCATCTTGTTTGATGCTCACACCTTAATTAAAAACCAGCCTCGGCTGGTTTTTTACTGCTACACTTCTATCGCTGATAAATGCTTAGCGTATACATTAACCCTGTGGCCCATAAACTCATTCTGCTCACGCCATTGCATCCCCACCCGTTTGGCCACCATCTCAGAGCCAATATTCCCCTCTAAAATCAGTGCAATGGTTTTATTTATCCCAAACTTTGGGAAAGCTTTTAATGCGGCCTCAGCGGCTTCCGTTGCAATCCCTTGGCGCCAATACTCAGGGAAATAACGATAACCTATTTCCACTTCGTTGTATTCGGGAATAAATTTAGGGCCGCAGAAACCAATCACCTTATCATCGGCTTTGTGCACTACCGCCCAACGCCCAAAACCGTGCTGTTTATAATCCTGCTGGATAACTTGATGAAATATTTCCATCGCCTGCTCAGTGGATGTCAACGGCGCCATCGGAATATAGGTCAGCATTTCAGGGATGCTGTTCATCATAAACAGCGCATCTACATCCTCCTCACAAAAGGGGCGTAAAATCAGTCGTTCGGTTTGGGTGATCATTGCTATTATCCTTGGTGGAGCCGCCGCTTATTGACTAAGGTGCAATAACATGAGGCATTAGGTCCTGCTACGCCATTAGCTTAAAATCGTTAGCTTATTAATACTAAACAGTTTTTATTGAAATAACACCTCAAGATTACTGGGCCTTACTCACGCTGTATGACCCTGCTTCAGTATTATGCCTGCCACTCCTTACCCTCTTGTTAGCCTTTGTTGGGGAAGAACAATCGACTAGGCCCGTTTTGGGTTAACACGATTCTTTAGCCAACGCATATACGATGCGCTGTCGAATGCCCTCGCTGCGACGCAATATTAAACTCACTGGCAATCGGAGACTACTTAACAACAGGTAACTGCGTCCACTGGGTGGTATAACTCGGTGACAGATGTTCGCGCTTCATACCCCAAGTTTGAGCGATCCCTTGACCAGCAAAACTAATTTTGCCTAAACCACTGTGATTCACCCTATCGAGTAATTGCATCAGCTCCTTACTCTTTGGCCTCGATGCCACCCCGTCAAAGAGCTCCAATTGGTATACTCCTGGAGCATAAAAATCGCCGAGCATTACCCCAGCCTTAGCATAGGCATGACCTTCCCGCCATACACCTTGTAATAACGACTGCCCTAAGGCGATAAAGTCACGGGTATCATCGCTAGGCCGGACAAGGCTAGCTGTCAATGTTTTACTGTACTGCGGTGTGTTATCACTAAAGGGGCTGGTACGAATAAACACCGACATCGCCTTAGCATATTGCCGTTCGAGCCGTAATTTCTCACAGGCTCGATAGGTATATTCATTGATCGCCTGCTGCATGTCGGTGAACTCAAAGATTCGTTCACCAAAGGAGCGAGAGCTGATAATTTGCTGCTTAGTTGCCGCCTCAGGCTGTACATCCGCACAGGCAATACCATTTAATTCCCGCACCGTTCGTTCAACCGTCACCGAAAAAGTATCACGGATTAATTTGGGATGGGCATCGGCTAATTGCAGTGCAGTGTTTATCCCCAACGCCGCCAGCCGTTTTGACAGTCGCCGACCAATACCCCATACCTCCTCCACAGGTACCAACGCCATTAATCGACGTTGCCGCGCACTATCACGAAGATCGACCACGCCCTGTGTCGCGGGATATATTTTTGCGGCGTGATTTGCCAATTTCGCCAGAGTTTTTGTCGGCGCAATTCCAACACAAACCGTTATCCCAATCCACTTTTGAATACGACTACGGATCTCCAATGCAAGCTTCGGCACGCTAAGGCACTTGTCCAAATGTGCCATATCCAAAAACGCCTCATCGATGGAATAGACTTCGACTTGGGGCACCATTTGCTCGAGTGTGGTCATCACCCTCGCCGAGATATCCGCATAGAGGGCATAATTGGAGGAAAAAACAGCCACACTATGTTGCTCTAACAAAGAGCGCACTTGAAAAGCTGGCACTCCCATTTTAATGCCCAGTTGTTTCGCCTCTGCCGATCGCGCCACGATACAACCGTCGTTATTTGACAGTACAACGATAGGACGGCCAATCAGATCAGGCCTGAACATGCGCTCACAACTGGCGTAAAAATTATTGCAATCCACATGGGCGAAGAGCTGTGGTTTCATCGCAATTTTTTCACCACATTGGTCACCACCCCAAAGAGGCTCAGTTCAGACTCATCGTGGAGCATTATTGGTGAAAAGGCACCGTTACACGGATTCAGCTGTACTCGAGGATGGAGCTGCAATTGTTTAACGGTAAATTCGCCATTAATAGCCGCCACAACGATGTCACCATGGATGGCATCTAAGGAGCGATCCACCACCAGCACATCACCGTTGAAAATGCCCGCCTCAATCATCGACTCGCCCAGTACCCGTACGAAAAAAGTTGCAGCAGGGTGCTTGATGCACAGCTCGTTCAGATCAAGAGTTTGTTCAATATAATCCTGTGCAGGGGAAGGAAAACCCGCCGCCACTAAAGAGTTAAACAGTGGCAACTCAAGCCTAGTTTGCCCTTGGAAATCACCTAAGAATATTATCATGGTAAAAATCAACTATACTGTACATAAATACAGTATAGTTGATTTTTACCATGACGTGAACGTGTAAAAGAACTCCTAGTGATGTTGAGACGATAGATTATCGAGAAGTGCCTCCATACTCTCTTCTAGCAGATCAAGCACCCGCTCAAATCCTTGAGGGCCACCGTAATAGGGATCAGGAACTTCAGTCACACTGGCGTTCCCATAGGAAAGCATAAGTTGTAACTTATGCTGGTATTCACTTGGGCAGCGTTTACGCAATTCTGAAAGATTATGATTATCCGCAGCGAGGATAAGATCAAAGTGCTCAAAATCGGTATCTATGACCTGTCTAGCGCGCATGCCATTAAAGTTAAAACCGCGCTTTTTACCGGCTGCCATTGTGCGGCTATCGGGCGCATTACCTTGGTGATAATCGATAGTGCCTGCCGAATCGACTTCGATATCTAAGCGACGCGCAATAATTTTGGCGCGGCATACGGCCTCCGCAGTTGGCGAGCGGCAGATATTGCCCATACACACCATTAAAATTCGTCTTACAGGTTGATTTTTCATCGCCTAAACCTCGTTATTTTGTCACTACGGTAACTTGGCCAAAGGCGGGGGAAACACACTTCTTCACCTCGAAGTGATAACCATAGGGTTCCTTTTTTGCCTCAGTTATTTCCAGTATTTCATAATCATTGAGTTCAACCACAACTGAGTTTGGCAATTTCTCACAGCGGCTGCGCCCATCGGCTTCAAATTTATAGGCAAAGGAAGCTATCAAGCTGCGAATGCCGGTGTAATAGTTATGGCCGATGGCTTTAAGGGCTTGGCTGTCCTTTGAATCCGTTAAGGATTTTGAGGCTGAATGGTTAATTGCAGCTTGTTCGTTCATACCTGCTGCGTCATTTAGCTGGGCTTGTTTAGCCGCTTGCCGTTGATTAGACCAATCCGTTAGCCAATTTTCGCTGTCACTAATAATGATAAGGTTCGCCAGCAAAACCACTGAGAGTATTAATCGCACTAATGCGGTCGTCACCACAAAACGTTTTTTAGATCCCTGTTGGGAGGACTCTATACCTAGCAATTTAAGGCAAACATGGAAAAACAAGTAACCAGGGATGAATAACTGCAGCAGTAATAGGGCAATGATCGAAATCCCCACAAACCAAATAGGCAGATACAACAAAATCGCGAAGTTATGGGTATAGGACAAGTGTGAAGCGGAAACGCCAGTGATCTCATTCACCACACTGCCACTTGCTGCGAGGGCAAAATTGGCAATAACGGCATAAAACAACAGGAAAATCGCTTTACCCGCGAGGGAATGCCAAGCCACTGCAAATTTAGGCCAAAATTCGAGAATAAGTGCCAAAGCGGTAATCGTTGCCGCCAGCCAGACGTCATCTTGAAATATGATTAATGCTGATAGCGCCAAGAAGTAGTAACGCTGGGCCAATGACAGACTAAGGATAAATTGCCGTAACACCCTCAGCCTGTGTTTAATCACAGAGCCAATGGCGGCAGGATGAGTCAAGCCTTGAAAGGCATTACTGAGGCGATGACGCAGAGTAGCCAAGGTGTGCTCCATTAATTGTCGTCGTAATATCAATACGATAGCAAGGAATATCACATCTCGCTACGGGATTAGCCCCCTAAAACTGAGTTTCAAATTAAGGCGTAATCGGTACCTCATCACCTTGAGCTTCACTGTGAAGATCGCTGCGGATCCGTAAAAAACTCGCAAAACGCGGCAAACCATTTACGGTAAGACCGAGATATTTATAGGTTACAACGCTGCCGATTGCAGGGGGATGCTGCCTTTGCGCAACACTAAAACCAGTGCCTATGCTAAATATCCGTCCGTCAGCTGTTTTCACCTTCAGTGCCCCCATCTGCCCACTGAATTGGCCCTTTCCCTCAACATAACCAATAACCTCTGCCTCAGCATCTAAATAGCGTTTTAATTTCATGAGATGTGGGGTTCGGCCGACCTGATAAAGCGATGACTTTTTGTGGAGCATCACGCCCTCACCGCCCGCTTCGACCACCTCATTGAGTGTGTGATACAACGCATCAATGCTAGGTAAGGTCAACTGTTCAATCACCTGAATATAGGTTGAATCGTCGTTAACCAGTTGTAATGCTTGCTGATACCTTGAGGCAAAGTCCCCCTCGGCCTTGGGTAAATCAAACACCATAAAATGCACTTGACGCCAATCCTCATCCTTGGATTGAAATTGTCTGACGAGTGAGGAAATGGCCTCAAACTGACCTCGGCCAATCCAAAGCTCCCCATCCAAGGGCACAGGCGGAAAATCAGCAGTAAACCAGCTCGGCGCCGCGATCAAATATCCTTGGCGGGTATATAAACGCGTGCCATCCCAATAGCCACGAACACCATCGAGTTTCTCACTCACAAGATAGTCATCGATATGATAAACATCCTCGGCATTAAACACAGTCGCTAATTGAATTTGCGGTGCCATTTTAGTGGCTGCAGCTAGAGATGTGGCGTAAACCGCGGATAAAAGCACAAAAACCGTGACAACAGTGAATAGCCAATCCCTTATATGCCAGATGCAACATTGAATAAAAAGAGTCATTCCCTTGCCTCCTTCGCGTAGTGCTTAGCACCAAGCTTAGTCCCCACCTACCGATGTTGCGAGCTATGTTGCGAGCGATGTAAAGGACTTCAACGACGTGAGCACCCAGTAGATGGCCCGATTACAATCTCGGAGCTGGCTATTTATGCCAAGACTATATCGGGCTATACTGCGACCATTTTTGTATACGTATCGAAATAAAAACGCTATTTCATCATTGATTCAAATAGGAAATATCCTAAGAACTCACGTAAAACTCAATGGAATTATTATGAAACCCGCCAATAATCACGGTATCAAACGCATCTTCAGAGCAACGGGCTTTTCAATGAAGGGATTAAAATCGGCCTGGGTACATGAAGCCGCTTTCAGACAAGAGCTCATCCTTGCACTATTAATGCTTCCGATTGCACTTTTCGTGGATATCAGCACCATGGAACGCTTAATGCTGATCCTAACCCTATTTATTGTACTTATTGTTGAACTACTCAACTCCGCGATTGAGGCGGTAGTCGACAGGGTTGGCAGTGAAATTCATCCCTTAAGCGGTCAGGCGAAGGATATTGCCTCGGCGGCGGTGTTTATGAGTTTAACCCTATGCGGACTAACCTGGCTAATCGTGCTACTCCCACACCTATTTTAAGCAGTTGATGTAGCCTATGAATTGCAACGCCATTAGCTAAACACTAAAGGCGTTTTTGTATGAATTACAGACTTTTTTTATCGGTCAAAAATCGAATCGCCTGCTGAATTTGCTCTAATCTGTCGTTCTCGGCCCAATAGGCCACATACACGCTGCGGGAAATGGCGCTCGCCCCATTGACTAAATGTAACTGGCCATCCCTCAATAGTCCCTGTACTTGATGCTCAGGTAAAAATGCACACCCCCCATTATTCAAAATAAAGTCTAAGGCAATTCGGGCGGAGCTTGTATGCAGGGTTGGCACTGGCAATGCGGCATATTCCTGGGCATGAATAATGTTAAAAGCCGTGCCCCAATCGACCTTAACATATTGCCCTGGCGCTATACTGGCGGCGCTTAGATTAGCGGTACTTGAGACCAGCAATAAATTGATTTGCCCAAGTTGCACTAACTCAAATTGATCGAGTTTGGGAGGGTCAAACGAAATTGCTAAATCCAGGGTTCTGTCCATTAGTTGTCGGGTCATTACCGTTAATGGCAACACTTCGGTGCGAAGCGCCACCCCAGGTAACCCCACGTGCAAATGCTGTAAATGCCCCTGTAAATAGGCATCCCAAATATTAGGGCCTGCACCAATGGCAAGTTGCGTCGATTGTAGCTGGCTTAGGGATACGTCCTGTTTCGCCCGTTCCCAAGCCGTCAACACAGCTTCAGCATGGCCCAGCATGCGTTCACCCGCGGGAGTAGGCTGAATATTATTACGTTGTCGTTCAAATAGAGCGACGCCTAAAATGCCCTCAAGCTGTTTGACCCGAAAGCTTACAGCACTGCGGGTAAGGTACAGGTTTTCGGCGGCTTTACCAAAATGACGGGTACGGGAGACTTCAAGAAAGGTCTTTAGTAGATCGGTGTCCATAAAAATTCTTGACCAACATTGGCAAATTTTTTTGATTTATAAATCAATAATACTAGCCAATACTCCAGTTGCAAATCTTTGTATATCAAAAACTAGAAGGTCACTGCCATGTCTGAACAGTCATTTTCAAACGCGAACAAAACAGCAGAGTTATTAAACGGCCCAGTGTCGAGTTTTGCGTCCAATAAACGATTTTACGACGATGCCAATTTCCCCAAAGGTTTTAAACGCAGCGGCGACTTTACCAGTAGAGAAGCCGAACTCCTCGAAATGCATGGCCATGCCATGAAAAACCTCGCCGAAGGTAAGATCCTTCCCGTCAGTGCCGACGAGGCGCAATTTGTCGAAGTCATCAAAGGAAATATCGCTCCTAGTAGCATGTTGGAGCAGATCTGGTTAAAGTACCGCAGGCTCGCGCTAGGCAAACCCTTTTATGCCGTGGTGGGTACGGTACATTTACCGCCCGCGAAACCCGCCGAAGTCGAGCCCGAAGCGGCATTCGATGATGTTGATGTGGATGTCGAGATTGATGAAGAAGTTCAGGATGAGTCTGAACCCGAGGATAAATGATGAAAACTAAGGTTTGCGATTAAATGCGTGGTTGGATTTTATATAAAGAAACCGCGACTCAGCTAAAACCTGAATTGTATGAGATTGAACGTCTGTTAGCTGCTGCCAAAGCCGATAACATCGAGCTTGAGGTGTATGCGCCCGATGAGTTCGATCTCACCGTGACCCGTGAAGACAACAAAAGTATTCTGCTAAATGGTCAACCCGTTGAATTACCAGATTTTATTATTCCACGCATGGGCTCTGGTACCACCTATTTTGCCCTTGCGATTATTCGCCATTTAGAAAGATTAGGGGTCTATTGCCTCAATCCATCCAAGGCTATTGAGATTGTCAAAGACAAACTCTTTTCCCAACAATTGTTGGCTGAAAAGAATTTGCCCACACCTAAAACCATGCTGGTGAAATTCCCAGTCGACATCGAATTAGTCGAACGTCACTTAGGTTTTCCGGTGGTAATTAAAACCCTGTCGGGTTCCCAAGGGAGCGGCGTGTTTTTATCCCATAAGGCCCGAGAATTCGATGACTTAATGCAATTAATTGAGGCGACTAATAAAAACGCTAACATTATTCTGCAGGAGTTTATCGCTAACAGCCATGGCCGTGATTTACGGGTGTTCACTATTGGTGGTCGTGTCGCTGGCTGTTATGAACGCCGCGGACAGGAAGACAGCTTTAAGGCCAATGTCAGTGCGGGTGGTTCGGCGCGTCCATTTGAAATCACTCCCGAAATCGAGTGGCTTGCCACCCAAACCGCGAACATTTTGGACTTGGATGTCGCAGGTATCGATCTGTTGTTTGATAACGGTCACTATAAGATTTGTGAGGCTAACTCCTCACCAGGGTTTGAAGGCCTAGAATCTTGCCTAAACGTGGATATTGCCGCGCAAATTTTGCACTTTATCCGCATCCGTCTAGGGATGTTCAATAAGGATGAACCAAGTGCTGCAACGGCACGCACAGAGATTGAGCCAGCTGTTAACGCGAAGTAATCTCTCCTGCGGCTAACACTATGTTAGCCGCATTTATATCACCACTTAACCCACTGCTTACTCGTTTCATCCCAGTATATGGCGTTTTTAGCCTACAGACTGCGGGAAAAATACTAACGCTAAACCTAAGTAAACCACTCCTATCAACGGTTTTGCCTTTATTACGGAACCTGATAAGGTGCTGTGATTAAGCCCCCAAACTACCCGGCTATTCCCTACTATCGCAGCCATTATTGTTTTAAATCATAAAAAACTCATTTTTTTAAACAATTAATTCACAATCTGAAATATGCTGTTACACTCCAATTGACCTTCAGTAAAACCACCTTGAAATTTATTTAGACCCTATGTAATCGCAGGAAACAATAAAAACAGCTTGGAGTGACTTTGAATTTCTTACGCCCTATTTCACTGGCTAACACGCTGGCATTCGCAATATTGCTAAGCAGCAATGTCAAGGCAGGCGATCTGAGCATCGAGCTGGGTGGATTTTATTCGCAGTCTGATACCAATATGCAGGTCACTAATCCTTCCAGTGGAAACACCTTTACCCTAGATTACGAAACCGATTTGCAATTGGCAGAGAATGAGTTTTTACCCTTTTTTGAAGTCAATTATCACTTCTCTGAACGGCACAATGTTTACTTCGACTGGAAACAATTACACCGCAATGCCGAAACGTTAGCCCTAACAAAGCCCTTCCAAATTGAAATCAACGATACCATCTACGATATCAAGGCGGGGGGAAAGTTAAACTCAACCTTAAACATTGATATTCTGCGCTTAGGTTATGGTTATGATGCACTTCAAGGCAGCAATTACAATGTGGGCGTTTCCATTGGTTTACATACTATGTTTATCAAAACCGGATTTGAGGGCGTGATTGGCGTTTGCTCTGCATCTAATCTCGTAAACAATGTCTGCTCAAGCCAAGCGATTCCACAGATTATCGATGAAAATGTCACTGCGCCACTGCCAGACTTTGGACTGTACGCGAATTATGAATTCACGCCAGGTTGGAAGCTGACAAGCCACGCCCAATACTTTTACATCAAGCTCAATGATGTCAAAGGCGAGTTAGTGGATGTAAAGTTAGGCCTCGAAGCGCAAATAACCCCAGCTTGGCACATGAGCGTCGCCTACAACTACTACAAAGTCGATGTGGATATCGCCCAAAACTCGCCGGAAAAAGACACTCAAATTGCCGATTACAACATCTATTACAGTTTTATCGGCCCTATGCTATCGGTGAGTTTCTCCTTTTAAATATTAACCCACTACGTTTAGCCAAATTGGCGTACTGTAATGGGTAACACCAACACTCACTACCCACACTCAGAATCACTGCAATTAACACCTTAATTGGGCAGTTATTGCCTGATAAAAAGAAATACTTGATGGATGTTAGGTGCGCTTTTCAATCGCTTATCCATTTTGTATCTTAAGTACTGGATTAATATCACTGTGCTTAGTACCCGCACTCGCATGTCGCACAACATAAAGGAGTCTTAAGTGCACGAACCCTATGATAATGACAATGTCTTCGCCAAAATCCTTCGCCAAGAAATCCCCTCCATCAAAGTTTACGAAGATGAACATACACTGGCATTTATGGATGTGATGCCGCAGATTGATGGCCATGTTTTAGTGATCCCAAAGGAGCACGCGGCCACGATATTTGAACTGTCAGACACCGCTGCCCTTGCCTGCATGCGCACAGTGAAAAAGGTCGGAAAAGCGGTACAGGCTGCGATGGATGCGCCAGGGATCACCACCTTTCAACAAAATGGCAAAGGGATTGGCCAAACCGTGCCGCATTTTCATATCCATGTGTTACCCGGCTCATTACAGAATCTTCGCGGGCATGCGGTGCAATTTGCCGATCCAGAAGTGTTAAAAGCCTTTGCGGCAAAGATCATTTCCCATTTAGATTAAGCACTATCAATACGTTCACGCAGGGGAAACAACAGAGCAATTTAGACATTCAACTTACTGGTTTACTAAGTTGCCTACAGAGAAAAGTGCATAAATATCAACAACAAAAAAGGCGCCCTAGGGCGCCTTTTTTACACAAGGTTAGATTACCAACCTGTTTTTTCACGCAGTGCTTTACCGATATCAGCTAAAGAGCGAACAGTTGTTACGCCAGCAGCTTCTAATGCAGCAAATTTGTCAGCAGCAGTACCTTTACCGCCAGCGATGATCGCACCAGCGTGACCCATGCGCTTACCAGCAGGTGCAGTTACACCAGCGATGTAAGAAACAACAGGCTTAGTCACGTTTGCTTTGATGTAAGCAGCCGCTTCTTCTTCAGCAGTACCACCGATTTCACCGATCATCACGATGGCTTCAGTCTGTGGATCGTTTTGGAACATTTCCAATACGTCGATGAAGTTAGTACCTGGGATTGGGTCACCACCAATACCTACGCAAGTAGATTGGCCGAAACCTTCGTCAGTGGTTTGCTTAACCGCTTCATAGGTCAGCGTACCTGAACGAGAAACGATACCCACTTTACCTTTTAAGTGGATGTGACCTGGCATGATACCAATCTTACATTCACCTGGGGTGATAACACCTGGGCAGTTAGGACCGATCATGCGAACGCCAGTTTCTTCTAGCTTCACTTTCACTTCCAGCATATCCAGTGTTGGGATACCTTCAGTGATACAAACGATCAGCTCAATACCACCGTCGATTGCTTCAAGGATTGCATCTTTACAAAATGGTGCTGGAACGTAGATAACAGAAGCAGTCGCGCCAGTTGCAGCAACAGCGTCTTTCACAGTGTTGAACACTGGCAGACCTAAGTGCTCAGTGCCGCCTTTACCTGGAGATACACCACCAACCATTTGCGTACCGTAATCGATAGCTTGTTGAGAGTGGAAAGTACCTTGACCACCGGTAAAGCCTTGGCAAATTACCTTGGTATCTTTGTTAATTAATACAGACATTATTTGCCCTCCGCAGCTTTAACTACTTGCTCAGCCGCATCAGTCAGACTGTTAGCTGCAATGATATCAAGACCTGATTTAGCTAATACTTCACGGCCTAATTCAGCGTTAGTACCTTCTAAACGAACAACAACTGGAACCTTAACGCCAACTTCTTTAACAGCGCCAATGATACCTTCTGCGATCATGTCACAACGTACGATACCACCGAAGATGTTAACCAGAACGGCTTTAACATTGCTGTCAGACAGAATGATCTTGAATGCTTCAGCAACACGTTCTTTCGTCGCGCCACCACCTACGTCGAGGAAGTTAGCTGGCTTGCCGCCGTGCAGGTTAACGATGTCCATAGTACCCATCGCAAGGCCAGCACCGTTCACCATACAGCCAACGTTACCATCTAAAGCAACGTAGTTCAGTTCGAACATTGCTGCGTGAGCTTCACGGGCGTCATCTTGAGATGGATCGTGCATTGCTTTGATCTTTGGTTGACGGAACAGTGCGTTACCATCGATACCAATTTTACCGTCTAAGCAGTGCAGGTTACCTTCAGTGGTGATAACCAGCGGGTTGATTTCTAATAGAGCGAAATCGTGATCAACGAACATGTTCGCCAGACCCATGAAGATCTTAGTGAATTGCTTCATTTGAGTTGGGTTTAAGCCCAGTTTGAAGCCAAGATCACGTGCTTGGTATGGTTGAGGACCTGTCAGCGGATCGATGATCGCTTTGTGGATGAGTTCTGGCGTTTCTTCAGCCACTTTCTCAATCTCAACACCACCTTCAGTTGACGCCATGAACACTACACGACGGGTAGCGCGGTCAACGACTGCACCTAAGTACAGTTCATTAGCGATGTCGGTGCAGCTTTCTACTAAAATTTTAGCAACCGGCTGACCTTTCTCATCTGTTTGATAAGTAACCAGGTTTTTACCTAACCAGTGTTCAGCAAAAGCTCTGATTTCTTCTTTATCGCCAGTAACTTTAACGCCACCCGCTTTACCGCGGCCGCCTGCGTGTACTTGACACTTAACAACCCATAAATTTCCGCCAATACGACCCGCTGCTTCTACTGCTTCTTGAGCTGTATCACAAGCAAAGCCTTCTGACACTGGTAAACCATATTCGGCAAATAGAGATTTTGCCTGATACTCATGCAAATTCATGATGATCTATCCGTAAACTTCTAATCAAATCCAACTGGCCCTGTTATTAAGGCCAGTCACGAGGGTATGTCTTGCTATTGTCTTAAACCAGACTCGCGATGACCGAACTTTATCGGTCACCTATCGAGCTAGATTACAGATCCAGCAGCAGACGAGTTGGGTCTTCTAAGAAGTCTTTAATCGCAACTAAGAAGCCAACAGACTCACGGCCATCGATAATACGATGGTCATATGAGAGTGCTAGGTACATCATGGGCAGGATTTCAACCTGACCATTGACTGCCATTGGGCGGTCTTTGATGGCGTGCATGCCTAAGATCGCGCTTTGTGGCAGGTTCAGGATAGGTGTTGACATTAAAGAGCCAAACACACCACCGTTAGTGACTGTGAAGTTACCGCCAGTCATGTCGGCAACAGTCAGCTTGCCATCACGGCCTTTGATAGCCAGATCGCGCACTGCTTTTTCGATGTCAGCCAGGCTCATGGTATCGGTGTCACGCAGCACTGGCGTTACCAGACCACGTGGAGTCGAAACCGCGATGCTCACGTCGAAGTAATTGTGGTAAACGATATCGTCACCGTCGATAGACGCGTTAACTTCAGGGAAGCGTTTCAGGGCTTCAGTCACGGCTTTCACGTAGAAAGACATGAAACCTAAACGGATACCGTGGCGCTTTTCAAAGATATCTTGGTATTGCTTACGGATATCCATGATTGGTTTCATGTTCACTTCGTTGAACGTGGTGAGCATCGCGGTAGAGTTTTTCGCTTCGAGCAGACGGTTAGCGATAGTCTTACGTAAACGTGTCATTGGAACACGCTTCTCGCTACGACCTGCAGCTAAAGGTTGTACTGCTGGCGCTGCTGCGGCAGCTGGTGCTGCTTTTGGTGCAGACTTGATGAAGGCTTCAACGTCTTCTTTGGTCAGACGACCACCCACACCGGTGCCTTTGATTTTGCTGGCATCTAAGTTGTGCTCAGCCAGTAAACGACGTACTGATGGGCTTAACGCATCGTTAGACTCGTCAGTCGTAGCGGCAGCCGGCGCTGCAGCTTCGGCTTGTGCTTTAGTCACTTCTTGACCAGAAACCGCTCCGGCGATGAACTTAGCAATCACTTGCTCGCCCAGCACTGTGTCACCTTCTTGGAACAGGAACTCGCCGATGTGACCATCTTCTGGTGCAACAACTTCAAGAACAACTTTATCAGTTTCAATATCAACCAGATTTTGATCACGAGAAACTGGCTCACCCACTTTCACGTGCCAAGTGGCGATAGTTGCGTCGGCAACAGATTCTGGCAGTACGGGTACCTTGATTTCGATACTCATGAAAAACGATCCTTTTTATAAAATGTCTATGACTACAGTCTTAGCTATTACAGCTTTAGGGCACTGTTCACTAAAGATTCTTGTTGGTGAGCATGCAGCTCTGGGTAACCACAGGCTGGTGCAGCAGAAGCTTCACGGCCAGCGTAGGTCAGTTTTGCACCCTCAGGGATAGCAGCCCAGAAGTGATGTTGGCTAGAATACCAAGCACCCTGGTTTTGCGGCTCTTCCTGACACCAGACAAAATCCTTCACATGTTGGTAATCAGCTAATGCTGCAACCATTTCTTCATGTGGGAACGGATATAACTGTTCGACACGGATTATTGCGATGTTATTGATGTTTTCTTTACGGCGTTTTTCCAGTAGCTCGAAGTACACCTTACCGCTACAGAACACGACGCGATCGACTTTGCTCGCTTCTAACGTATCGATTTCACCGATCACGTTTTGGAAGGTGCCATTAGCCAATTCTTCCATGCTAGAAACCGCTAATGGGTGACGTAGCAATGACTTAGGTGACATCACCACCAGTGGACGGCGCATTGGGCGCACCACTTGGCGACGCAGCATGTGGTAAACCTGTGCTGGCGTTGATGGCACACACACTTGCATGTTGTGGTTAGCACACAGCTGCAAGAAACGCTCTAAACGGGCGCTTGAGTGTTCTGGACCTTGACCTTCGTAACCGTGCGGTAACAGCATGGTCAGACCGCATAGACGGCCCCACTTCTGCTCACCAGAAGACAGGAACTGGTCGATAACCACTTGGGCACAGTTAGCAAAATCGCCGAATTGAGCTTCCCAAATCGCTAGGCCACCAGGTTCAGCTGTCGCATAACCGTATTCGAAGGCCAGTACTGAGGCCTCAGATAATACTGAGTCAGTGATGTCGATTGGACCTTGGTCTTCAGACAGGTTGCGCAGTGGTAAATAGGTTGTCGCATCGTTTTGGTTATGCAGCACTGCGTGACGGTGGAAGAAAGTACCACGGCCAGAGTCTTGACCCGTAATGCGCACACGTTTTTTATCTTCAAGAATCGTTGCGTAAGCTAAGGTTTCAGCAAAGCCCCAGTCAAGCAGCTTCTCACCCTTTGCCATAGCAACACGATCGCCGTAGATTTTGGCAACACGTGAATGCAGTGGATGACTTTCTGGCACGTAGCTCAGTTTTTCTGCCAGATTTTGCAGACGATCAAGTGGAATAGCCGCTGCGTAGGTTTCGTCCCACTCACGGTTTAAGTAAGGGGTCCAATCCACAGTGTGCAGCGTCATTGGACGCCATTCTTTCACCACACAGTCACCTTGGTCTAAGGCGTCACGGTAGTTGTTGATCATCCCGGTCACTTCATCGGCAGCGATGCTGTTTTCGGCGATCAGTTTGTCAGCGTAAATCTTACGTGGCGTTGGGTGTTTCTTGATCTTGGCATACATCAGCGGCTGAGTTGCACTTGGCTCATCAGCTTCGTTGTGGCCATGACGGCGGTAACACACTAAATCAATCACCACGTCACGTTTGAACTCGTTACGATAATCAACAGCCAGCTGTGCAACAAAGGCAACAGCTTCTGGATCGTCAGAGTTAACGTGGAAAATAGGCGCCTGAACCATCTTAGCGATGTCAGTACAGTATTCAGTAGAACGCACATCGGTGTGGTTAGATGTGGTGAAGCCCACTTGGTTGTTAACCACGATACGGATGCTACCACCCACTTTAAAGCCACGGGTTTGAGACATGTTGAATGTCTCTTGCACGATACCTTGACCGGCAATCGCAGAGTCACCGTGGATAGTGATTGGCATCACTTGTAAACCGTCTTTGCACCCACGTCGGTCTTGACGAGCACGTACAGAGCCCATCACCACTGGGTTAACGATTTCAAGGTGAGACGGGTTAAAGGCCAGTGCTAAGTGCACGTTGCCGCCCGGCGTTTCAAAATCTGAAGAGAAACCTTGGTGGTATTTAACGTCACCAGAACCATGGGTATCAGCATGCTTACCCGCAAACTCGTCGAAGAGCTCTGCAGGACGCTTACCCAGAATGTTGATCAATAGGTTCAGACGACCACGGTGAGCCATACCCACGACGATTTCTTTTGTGCCCGCTTCACCTGCACGATAAATGATTTCGCGCATCATAGGCACCAGCGCATCACCGCCTTCTAGCGAGAAACGTTTTGCACCTGGAAATTTTGCACCAAGATATTTTTCAATACCTTCTGCAGCGTTCAAACCCTCAAGAATACGTGTCTTAACACCTTTGTCGTAGTGCGCTTTACCTAAGGTTGGTTCGAGACGTTGTTGGATCCAACGCTTCTCATCAGTATCGGTAATGTGCATGTACTCAGCACCGATAGAACCACAGTAAGTCGCTTTAAGCGCTTTAACGAGATCCGCAAGCTTCATGGTTTCGCCGCCGTGGGCGAAAGAACCTGTGTTGAATTCACGATCCATATCTTCCTTGGTCAGACCATGGAAGGCGGGATCTAAGTCAGCAACCGGCTCACGTTTCCATAGTTCGAGGGGATCAAGGTTAGCACCTTGGTGACCACGGAAACGGTGCGCGTTGATTAACTGCAACACTTTTACTTGCTTCGCATCTAACTCAGGATCGGTCACACGAGCAGCACTCTTATGACGACCTTCCATCGCGAGACTACGGAAGTAATCACGTACTTTTGAGTGGGCCGCTTCAGGCGCGTCTTTTGAGGCACCATTTACCGGAGGGAGGTTATCAAATACCGCACGCCAGTCTTCAGTAACTGACAATGGGTCTTCTTGATAGGCTTCATACATCTCTTCTACGTAGGTCGAGTTTGCACCACTTAAGTGAGATGATTCGAGCCAGGCTTTCATGATGCCTTGGTGCATTTCTATTCCTTTCAAACTATATACACGTGCTTTGCCATAGTATTGATATGCAATCATAAGCGCTGAACTTTGACGCATAATGTTTGCCGCTCTAGATTCCCAGATGTCACGGCGCGTAGTATTCCATCACATACACAAAAGAGTCACCTTCTGCAAACCAGAAAGTGACTCTTTAAGAGCTATATTGTTGTTAGACTTAGCTCGGGTTCCTGCATTACACAGCTCGCTTCAACAGCATTGACTTAATGTGGCCAATTGCTTTAGTCGGATTCAGACCTTTAGGACATACGTCCACACAGTTCATGATACCGTGGCAACGGAACACACTATAAGCGTCGTCTAGTTCAGATAAACGCTGTTCAGTCGCTGTATCGCGGCTGTCGATCAGGAAACGGTAAGCATGTAGCAGACCGCTAGGACCGATAAACTTATCAGGATTCCACCAGAATGATGGGCAAGCCGTAGAACAACATGCACACATGATACATTCGTACAGACCGTCTAAATGAGCACGCTCTTCAGGAGACTGTAAGTGTTCACGGGCAGGTTTCTTCTCATCGTTGATGAGGAACGGTTTGATCTTCTCGTACTGCTTGTAGAACTGAGTTAAATCAACGACTAAGTCACGAACCACTGGCATACCTGGCAGTGGACGGATTTCCAATTTCTTACCTTTGAAGGTCGAAACCGGTGTAATACAAGCCAGACCGTTTTTACCGTTCATGTTCACACCGTCACTACCGCAAACACCTTCACGGCATGAGCGACGGAACACTAAGGTTGGATCCTGTTCTTTTAACTTGATCAGTGCATCGAGCACCATCATGTCAGAGCCATCAGCCACTTCTAGGCTGTAATCCTGCATGTAAGGTTTGGTATCTACATCAGGATTGTAACGATAAACTGCAAATTCCAATTTCATCTATGCAACTCCTAGTAGGTACGTTTCTTCGGCGGGAAAGCTTCACGTAACTTAGGCGCCATGTTTACAGCACGACGATCCATGGTTTCAGTCACAGGATCAAACAGGGTGTGACATAACCAGTTATCATCATCACGCTCTAAAAAGTCTTCACGTGAGTGAGCGCCACGGCTCTCAGTACGGAAGTTAGCGGCATAAGCGGTGGCAATCGCCGTCGCCATCAGGTTGTCCAGCTCTAAACATTCAATACGTTGAGTGTTGAATTCACGAGAGTTGTCAGACAACTTGGCATTTTCTAAACGCTTACGGATAGCCTTTAACTGCTCTAAACCTTCTGCCATTGCATCGCCACGGCGGAATACAGAGAAGTTTAATTGCATACACAGTTGCAGATCTTTACGGATTTGCGCTGGATCTTCACCGTCTTTGTTGCTTTCCCAACGGTTCAGACGAGCCAGAGAAGCTTGAATTTCTGCATCGGTCGCATCTTTAGGATCCGCAGTCTCATCGAGCGCTTTACCTAAGTGTTGACCCGCAGCGCGGCCAAATACCACTAAGTCGAGCAGTGAGTTACCGCCTAAGCGGTTAGCGCCGTGTACAGACACACAGGCAATCTCACCTACTGCAAACAGACCCACAACGTCTTGCTCGCTGCCATCGTCGTTCTTACGAATAACTTGACCGCTCACCTTCGTTGGCAGACCACCCATCATATAGTGACAAGTTGGCAGTACTGGGATTGGACCATCGGCCGGATCGATATGCGCGAAGGTACGAGATAATTCACACACGCCAGGTAGGCGGGCTTCTAAGGTCTCTTTACCTAAGTGATCGAGTTTCAGTAAGCAGTGTGGACCTAATGGGCCATCTAAACCGCGGCCTTCACGAATTTCAGTCATCATTGAACGTGCTACTACGTCACGTGATGCTAAGTCCTTCGCGTTTGGCGCATAACGCTCCATGAAACGCTCGCCGTCTTTGTTTAGCAGATAACCACCCTCACCACGGCAACCTTCAGTCACGAGTACACCCGCGCCTGCAATACCCGTTGGGTGGAATTGCCACATTTCCATATCTTGCATCTGAACGCCAGCACGCATTGCCATACCCACACCGTCACCGGTATTGATGTGTGCGTTAGTGGTTGATGCGTAGATACGGCCTGCACCACCTGTTGCTAGAACAGTGGCCTTGGCTTTGAAATAAACGATTTCGCCGGTTTCAATTTCAATTGCAGTACAACCTACAATTGCGCCGTCGTCGTTTTTCACTAAATCGAGGGCATACCATTCAGAGAACACTTCTGTTTTGTGTTTTACGTTCTGCTGGTATAAGCAGTGAAGTAGCGCGTGACCAGTACGGTCAGCCGCGGCTGCAGTACGTGCAGCTTGTTCACCACCGAAGTTTTTAGATTGACCACCGAAAGGACGTTGGTAAATCTTACCGTTATCGAAACGAGAGAAAGGTAAACCCATGTGCTCGAGTTCAATAATGGCTTCTGGACCGGTTTGACACATAAATTCGATAGCGTCTTGGTCACCGATAAAATCAGAACCCTTAACGGTATCGTACATGTGTTGTTCCCAGTGATCTTCATGCGCGTTACCTAACGCAACGGTGATACCACCCTGCGCTGATACGGTATGAGAACGCGTTGGGAAAACTTTCGATAAAAGCGCACAGCTTTTACCTTCTTTAGAAATTTGCAGTGCTGCGCGCATACCCGCACCACCGGCGCCGATGACTACAGCATCAAATTCGCGTACTGGAATACTCACTTAGACACCCCACACAATAACAATGCCGGCCGCTAAATAGCAGAAAACGGTAACGACAAAGGTGAACTGTAAAACACCACGTAACGACGTGCACTTGACGTAATCGGTCAGCACTTGCCACACACCAATCCAGGCATGAACCAGCAGCGCAACCAGGGCAAGCAGTGTGAACACTTTCATAGGCAGAGCGCTAAACAGGCCATGCCATACGTCGTAGGTGAGAGGGGAACTACATGCAATAAAGCCAACCAAGAAAATGGTGTAACAGGCAAGAATCACTGCACTAGCGCGTAATAAAATGAAGTCATGAACACCACTGCGTCCAAAACTTGCTGCATTGGTTACCATACCCATAACCCCGCTAAAATTGAAAAGGCTACCGTCAACACAAACACAGCTTTTGCTGAGGCATTACCAGAAGCCAACTCTTCCCAACGACCAGTATCCATTACTAAGTGGCGTAAACCACCGAATAAGTGATAGGTCAACGCAGTCAAAATACCCCACATGATAAACTTCACAATGAAGTTATCGAACAGAGTTTGCACTGCCGCGAAGCTTTCAGCGGAAGCTAAAGATGAATTTAGCAACCAAATCAGAATGCCAACTGCAAATAGCATGATGACACCCGAAACACGGTGAAGAATTGACACAATCGCTGTTGCAGGAAGGCGAATGGTCTGCAGATCTAAATGGACAGGTCTTTGCTTTTTCACGTTCTGCTCACTCAGCTCCATTGAGCATTTTTTTTGTTATTTGAACCGCTTTTGTACAAACTTTAACCGTGATCGATGTCACAAAAAAAGTAAACACAAAAGCAAAGTTAAAACAAACAGTTAACTAGTTGAACACTCAATCATTTAACATCTAAATGTAGGGTATTTTATCGTCAATGTTTGCGGCCCTTATTAGGCGGAGGCAAGTATACTCGCGCGAAATGTCAAATACAAACATCACAGAATGCAAATTTTGTTTTTTTAGTGAGTTTTTGGCTTAACTGCCAGCGGTAAAGCGGGAAATAAAGCGGTTTATACCATGGTCTAACAAATTTAAACGCTTATTTAAATTGAAATGTGATCTGGATTGGCTGTAAAGTATTGCCCGTTTGACATGCCGCACTCAGCGATAAGAACGAAGTAAGGAGAACGGGGTATGGCTGAATTAAAAGCCAAATTAGAATTACCAGGTAACGACTCGATAGAATTGCCAGTTAAGCAGGGTTCCGCTGGTTTTGACGTAATCGACATCAGTAAGCTTGGCAGCAAAGGTTACTTTACTTTTGATCCAGGTTTTCTTGCGACAGCCTCTTGTGAATCTGCAATTACCTACATCGATGGTGATCAAGGTATATTGTTACACCGTGGCTATCCGATTGAGCAACTCGCCGTTGACTCCGATTACCTAGACCTATGCTATCTGCTGCTTTACGGTGAATTACCGACTAAAGAGCAATATGCTGAATTTGTTCACACAGTGAAAAACCACACCATGGTGCACGAGCAATTAGCCTTCTTCTTCAGAGGCTTCCGTCGTGACGCGCATCCTATGGCGATGTTATGTGGTGTCACTGGTGCATTATCTGCATTTTATCAAGACTCTCTCGATGTCAACGATCCTCGCCACCGCGAAATCGCTGCCTATCGTTTAGTGTCTAAAATGCCAACGATTGCAGCTATGTGCTACAAGTACTCTTCTGGCCAACCATTCGTGTACCCACGCAATGACTTGAGCTACGCAGGTAACTTCCTGAGCATGATGTTTGCTGTACCTTGCGAAGAATACAAAGTTAACCCAATCGTTGAACGTGCAATGGACAGAATCTTCATTCTGCACGCTGACCACGAGCAAAACGCTTCTACATCTACTGTACGTTTAGCGGGTTCTTCGGGTGCGAACCCATTTGCGTGTATCGCTGCAGGTATCGCTTCTCTGTGGGGTCCTGCCCACGGTGGTGCTAACGAAGCCTGTTTGCAAATGTTGGAAGAAATCGGTTCTGTTGACCGTATTCCTGAATTCATTGCTCGTGCAAAAGATAAGAACGACCCATTCCGTCTGATGGGCTTCGGTCACCGCGTATACAAAAACTTTGACCCACGTGCCAAAGTCATGCGTGAAACCTGTCACGAAGTGCTGAACGAACTGAAAGTCAAAGATCCATTATTAGATGTTGCAATGGAACTTGAGCGCATTGCGCTTGAAGACGAGTACTTCATTTCGAAGAAACTCTATCCAAACGTTGACTTCTACTCTGGCATCATCATGAAGGCCATTGGTATTCCAACGAGCATGTTCACTGTACTATTTGCATTAGCACGTACCGTAGGTTGGATTGCTCACTGGAAAGAAATGTTAGATCAACCAGGTCACAAGATCAGCCGTCCACGTCAGTTATACACTGGCGCGGTTGCCCGTGAATTTGTGAGCCAAGACAAACGCTAATCCGCGTTCGCCTTGATTGAGTTAAAGCGCCCAATGGGCGCTTTTTTTATGCCTTAACCATACTGGCCATCACCTCGAACGCGCACCCTGCCCTATACCGTATTTCACTTGGTCATTTAAACCTCAATCCGATTAGCAATTTTCATCACTTTTTAAACTTTTTAACTACATTTAGTAAATTCCATTAATCAGATTGTCATCAAATCAATGTAATTAATTGAAAATAAACACTTTAATTATTGGCACAGTTCGTGCTTTATGATGGCATCATAAAAATGACAATAGGTAATACCCCAATGGAAAACACCAAAATTGCTAAGTTTGCCCTCCCCGTGCTTTTAGTTTCGATGCTGGCAGGCTGTGGCGAAGAGGAAGTGGCCAAAAAAGAAGAAAAATATGCCATTCCCGTCGAAACCACCACAGTTGTGCAAGGCAATGTTTCCTCCTTCTACAGCACCACTGCGACACTCGAAGCGCCGCAGGAAGCCAATGTGGTTAGCCGTATCGCCGGATTAATTGAAGCGATTAATGTGGAAGAAGGCGACCGCGTTAAAAAAGGTCAGGTATTAGCTGTGATCGATGCAAAACGTCAACAATACGATTTAGACCGCTCCATTGCCGAGGTAAATATCATCGAGCAGGAACTAAACCGCCTGAAAAAGATGAGTAATAAGGAATTTATTAGCGCCGATTCCATGGCCAAACTGGAATACAACCTGCAAGCTGCAATCGCTAAACGGGATTTAGCAGAGCTGCAGGTAAAAGAAAGCCGTGTTGTTTCGCCCATCGATGGCATTATTGCTAAGCGTTATGTCAAAGCAGGCAATATGGCACAGGAGTTTAGCGAACTGTTTTACATCGTCAACCAAGATGAGCTACACGGCATAGTGCATTTACCCGAGCAACAATTAGCGAGTTTGCGTTTAGGCCAAGAGGCACAGATTTTCAGTAATCAACAGGCAAAAGAAGCTATTCACGCCAAAGTGCTGCGCATCAGCCCTGTGGTCGATGCACAAAGCGGTACCTTTAAAGTCACCCTTGCCGTTCCTAATCAAGACGCAAAACTAAAGGCCGGTATGTTTACCCGCGTCGAGCTTAAATACGATACCCATGAAAATGTTATTACCGTTCCTTACAGTGCACTGATTAATCAGGACAACAAACAAGCGCTCTATGTTATCGATGGTACTAATGCCGACCAGCACGCCAACCGCCGTGAAGTACAAATTGGTTACCGTGAAGGTGACTCGGTAGAAATCATTTCAGGTATTCAACCTGGCGAGCAGGTGGTGACCCGTGGTCAACAAAACTTGAAAGACCAATCCCTAGTTGAAGTGATCACCCCACTCGACTTAGCTAGCGCTAAGCAGTGATAGGAGTCTTTCATGTCGATGATTAGCACCTCGGTCAAACGGCCTGTCACCGTCTGGATGTTCATGCTGGCAGTAATTTTATTCGGTATGGTGGGATTTTCTCGCCTTGCCGTGATGCTACTGCCCGATTTAAGTTACCCCACCCTCACCATTCGTACTCAGTATGAGGGCGCGGCGCCCGTTGAAGTAGAACAGTTAGTCTCCAAACCCATTGAAGAAGCCGTTGGCGTCGTCAAAGGCCTACGTAAAATCAGCTCGATTTCACGCTCTGGCATGTCAGATGTGGTGCTTGAATTTGAATGGGGCACCACTATGGATATGGCGAGTCTCGATGTGCGCGAAAAACTCGACACTATTACCCTGCCACTCGATGTGAAAAAGCCGCTTTTACTGCGCTTTAACCCCAATCTTGACCCTATTATGCGTCTTGCGCTGTCGGTGCCCAACGCATCTGAAACCGAACTTAAGCAGATGCGTACCTACGCCGAAGAAGAGCTAAAGCGCCGCCTAGAAGCGCTCTCTGGCGTTGCTGCCGTGCGTTTATCGGGTGGCCTTGAACAGGAAGTCCATATTCAACTCGATCAACAAAAGCTCTCGCAACTAAACCTCAATGCCGACGACATTAAAAAGCGCATCAATGAGGAAAACATTAACCTCTCTGCCGGTAAAGTGATCCAGGGTGACCGCGAGTACTTAGTCAGAACCCTTAACCAATTCAACTCCTTGGAAGAACTAGGACAAGTGATTGTCTACCGCGAAGGACAAACCCTAGTGCGACTATTTGAAGTCGCGACCATCAGCGATGCCTTTAAAGAACGTAGCGACATCACCCGTATTGGCAGTCAAGAATCCATTGAACTGGCTATCTATAAGGAAGGCGACGCCAACACAGTCGCGGTGGCAAAAAAGCTGCGTGACGAGCTGGCGAAAATCAATCAGGACCCTGCGCAAAATAAATTAGAAGTGATTTACGATCAGTCCGAGTTTATCGAAAGCGCTGTCAGTGAAGTTACCTCATCGGCACTCATGGGCAGTATATTATCGATGCTGGTGATATACCTGTTCCTGCGCAATATCATCCCGACCCTTATTATCTCAATCTCCATCCCCTTTTCGGTGATTGCGACCTTTAACATGATGTACTTTGCCGAAATCAGCTTAAACATCATGTCCCTGGGCGGTATTGCGCTGGCCATTGGTCTGTTAGTCGATAACGCCATTGTGGTGCTCGAGAACATTGACCGCTGCCGCAGTGAAGGCATGAGTAAACTCGACGCTGCAGTTAAGGGCACTAAGGAAGTCTCGGGCGCTATTTTTGCCTCGACCCTGACAACCCTAGCGGTATTTGTCCCCTTAGTCTTTGTCGATGGTATTGCTGGCGCTCTGTTCTCAGATCAAGCCCTGACCGTCACCTTTGCTTTGCTCGCATCACTCCTTGTTGCCCTCACCTCTATCCCCATGCTGGCATCCCGTGAAGGCTTTAATACCCTGCCAGCGCTTATAAAAGCTCAGCCTAAGGATAAACCGACCACTAAAATGGGCAAATTAAAACACTACAGCGCCACCGTGTTTTCTCTCCCCATTTTGCTGCTATTTAGCTATGTGCCAAGCCTGTTACTGACGCTAGTCATAATCATCGGTCGCTTCGTATCATGGCTACTGGGTCTGGTTATGCGCCCATTATGTGCAGGCTTTAACTTTGTCTATCACTCAATTGAGCGGCTCTACCACAAGCTACTTGCCCAGGCGCTGGCAAAACAGTTCGCCACCCTGTTGCTGACTCTGGGGATTACGCTCTCCTGCATTAGCTTGCTGCCACGCCTTGGCATGGAGCTTATTCCACCGATGAATCAGGGGGAATTCTACGTTGAAATCCTCCTGCCACCGGGCACAGCAGTAAGCGAGACCGATAAAGTGCTGCAACAACTTGCCATGTCGATTAAAGACAGAGCGGAAGTGAAGCACGCTTACAGCCAAGCGGGTAGCGGCGGCTTAATGACCTCGGATACCTCACGTGGTGGTGAAAACTGGGGCCGGTTACAGGTGTTACTCAACGATCACACGGCGTTCCCTCAAATCACCCAAGTGCTGCGTGACGCCGCTCGCCGTATTCCTGAGCTTGAGGCAAAAATCGAGCAGCCAGAACTCTTTAGCTTCAAAACACCGCTGGAGATTGAGCTTACGGGTTACGACTTAAGCCTGCTTAAACGCAGCGCAGATACCCTAGTCAAAGCCCTGTCCGACTCCGACCGCTTTGCCGATGTGAATACCAGTTTGCGTGATGGTCAGCCAGAACTCAGCATTCGTTTCGACCATGCCCGCCTTGCCGCGCTGGGGATGGACGCGCCAACGGTCGCCAATCGTATCGCCCAGCGCGTAGGTGGCACTGTCGCAAGCCAATATACGGTGCGTGACCGCAAGATTGATATTTTGGTGCGCAGTGAACTGACTGAGCGCGACCAAATCAGTGATATCGATGCACTCATCATCAACCCAGACAGTGCCCAGCCGATAGCCCTGAGCGCGGTGGCCGAAGTCTCACTGCAATTAGGCCCATCGGCAATCAACCGTATTAGCCAGCAACGGGTTGCGCTGGTTTCGGCAAACCTCGCCTACGGTGATTTGAGCGATGGTGTGGCTGAGGCTGAAAAAATCCTCGCCCAGCAAGTACTTCCCGCTTCGGTACAGGCACGATTTGGTGGTCAAAACGAGGAGATGGAGCATTCCTTCGACTCTTTGAAAATCGCCCTCGTTTTGGCGGTATTCCTCGTTTACTTAGTGATGGCAAGTCAGTTCGAATCCCTGCTACATCCACTGCTCATCCTAGTTGCCGTACCTATGGCGCTCGCGGGCAGCGTGCTCGGACTTTTTATCACTCAAACCCATTTAAGTGTGGTGGTGTTTATCGGGCTTATCATGTTGGCTGGGATTGTGGTGAACAACGCCATTGTGCTGGTTGATAGGATTAATCAACTGCGCGCCGAAGGGGTCGAAAAGATTGAGGCAATTCGTGTTGCGGCAAAATCGCGCCTGCGCCCCATTATGATGACGACCCTCACCACCACCCTTGGCCTATTACCTATGGCACTGGGGCTGGGCGATGGTTCTGAGGTACGCGCGCCTATGGCGATTACGGTTATCTTCGGCCTGAGTCTTTCAACCCTACTAACACTCATTGTGATCCCAGTGCTCTATGCCCTTTTTGATCGTAAGGAGTTTGACCGCAAGGAATGTGAGCCCCTAGTAACCACGGCAGACCCCGAGGATACGCCGGTCGATACTGAAGTGGCTACGGAGGTTCGCCCATGAACCTCACCCATCTCGCCATAAAAAGGCCTGTGACCACTAGCATGTTTTTCCTGGCGATTCTGTTGTTTGGTCTTGCCTCAAGCCGGATGCTGCCGCTGGAAATGTTTCCCGGTATCGATATACCGCAAATCGTGGTGCAGGTGCCCTATAAGGGCTCGACCCCCGCCGAGGTTGAGCGCGATATCACCAAAGTGCTCGAAGAGTCCTTAGCTACTATGGGCGGCATCGATGAACTCGAATCCGAATCTTCCCAGGAAGGTTCGGAAATCGAGATCAACATGAAATGGGGCGAAAACGTCGCCACTAAAAGCCTAGAAGCGCGAGAAAAAATTGATGCGGTGCGCCATCTATTACCCAAGGATGTTGAGCGAGTGTTTATCCGCCAATTCTCCACCGCCGATATGCCAGTTCTCACCATTCGTATCTCGAGCGATCGCGAACTTTCTGGCGCCTTCGATTTACTCGACAAGCAGCTAAAGCATCCGTTAGAGCGGGTTGAGGGCGTCTCTAAGGTCAATCTTTACGGCGTTGAGCAAAAGCAAATTGAGGTGCGCATCAATGCCAATCGCCTTGCCGCCAGTGGTTATTCAGCAACTGATCTGCAAAGCCGTCTCACTCGGGAGAACTTTGTGATTAGCGCAGGCACACTGCGTTCTAACAATCTAGTGTACCAAGTCTCGCCCAAGGGGGAATTTAGAAACCTTGAGGATATAAACGCACTGGTTCTGCTTCCAGGCCTCACCCTTGGCGATATTGCCGATGTGCAATATGCCCTGCCCGAGCGCGGCGAAGGTCGCCATCTGGATCAGCACTACGCCGTGGGTCTAGATGTGTTTAAGGAATCGGGCGCTAACCTAGTGGAAGTGTCCGACCGGGTTCTGAAAGTGATTGAGCTTGCCAAACAGGATCAGCAGTTCCAAGGTATCCGACTGTTTATCATGGAAGATCAGTCGGCGGGGGTAAAATCGTCACTGTCCGATTTGCTAATTTCGGGCCTCATGGGGGCGCTACTGTCCTTTGTGGTGCTGTACCTGTTCCTGCGTAACTTTAAGATGACCTTGATTGTGGTGTCCTCAGTGCCTATCTCGTTGTGCATGACCTTAGCGGGCATGTATTTGCTGGGTTATAGCCTCAATATCCTGTCGATGATGGGCCTCTTGCTCGCCGTTGGTATGCTTATCGACAATGCGGTGGTGGTTACTGAAAGCGTGCTGCAGGAAAAACAAGGCAAGTCTTTGCAGCAGGCTAATGCCAGTGCGGTGATTGCAGGGGTCGATAAGGTGAGCATTGCGGTACTTGCAGGCACGTTAACCACCGCCATCGTATTTTTACCCAATATCTTCGGGGTAAAAGTTGAGCTGACCATTTTCCTCGAACATGTGGCCATTGCGATTTGTATTTCCCTCGCCGCATCCTTGTTAGTGGCTAAAACGCTTATTCCATTGATGTTGACTAAGTTCCACTTCGACATCACACCGGATAAGGAGCCCGGCAAACTGCAGCGCATTTACAACCAAAGTCTTGAATGGGTGTTGGTTCACCCTTGGCATTCTGGGGTGATTGCGCTGCTGTTATTGGCCTCAACCGTACTGCCGCTTAAACTCGTTAAACAGGATCAAGAGGATAGTCAAAGCAAGGAGCGAATTTACATCAACTACCAAGTGCAGGGTCGCCATCATCTGGATGTGACTGAAGCCATGGTGAGCCAAATGGAAGCCTATCTCTATAGTAATAAAGATAAATTCCATATCGACTCTGTCTACAGCTACTACGCACCCGATGACGCATCGTCGGTGATTCTGCTAAAAAAAGACCTACCGATGCCGCTCGACCAATTGAAAAAAGACATTCGCAGTGGCTTCCCTAAGTTCTCCATTGCTAAGCCACAATATGGTTGGGGTAACGATAACTCAGGGGTGCGTGTCACATTAACGGGCCGCTCAACCTCCGAACTCATCACGATAAGTGAACAAGTTATTCCGCTGCTCACAAACATTAAGGGCTTACAGGATGTACGCTCCGAGCTCAATGGCGCCCAGCAGGAAGTCGTTATTCGTATCGACAGACAGATGGCTGCAAGGCTCGACCTTAAACTTAATGAGGTTGCCTCAAGCATTTCGATGGCACTTCGTGGCTCGCCACTTCGCTCATTCCGCCATGATCCTAATGGTGAACTGCGCATCGAAATGGCCTACGAGAAAGCGTGGCAAAAATCCCTCGAAAAGCTCAAGCAACTGCCCATAGTGCGGATTGAGGAGAGGGTTTATACCTTGGATAATCTGGCAAAAATCGATATTCAGCCGCGCTTTGATACCATCAAACATTACAATCGCCAAACCTCATTATCGATTGGCGCCAACCTTGAAGATATGACCACCGAAGAGGCACAAACCAAGATCAAGCAAGTGATGGAGAATGTCCATTTTCCTGCGGGTTACGGCTATTCGCTGAGGGGGGGATTTGAGCGTCAAGATGAAGATCAGAGCGTGATGGCCATCAATATGCTGCTGGCGATTGCGATGATTTATATCGTGATGGCGGCGTTGTTTGAGTCACTGTTACTGCCTACGGCGATTATCACTTCCATTCTGTTTTCAATCACCGGAGTATTTTGGGCACTTCTACTCACAGGCACACCGATATCTGTGATGGCGATGATTGGTATCCTGATTTTGATGGGGATTGTTGTGAATAACGGGATTGTACTGGTTGACCAAATCAATCAGATGACGCCCGATTTGGATAAGTTATCGCAGACCATTCGCGAGGTGTGTATCACTCGCCTGCGCCCCGTACTGATGACCGTCGGCACCACAGTGTTAGGTTTAGTGCCGCTGGCAATGGGCGATACTCAAATCGGTGGTGGCGGCCCCCCGTACTCGCCAATGGCAATTGCGATCATTGGCGGCCTGTCATTCTCAACCGTGACGAGCCTTTACTTAGTCCCGCTATGTTATCAAGCCTTCTATCGCATGCGTCACCGCGCCGCAATTCGCCTAGGTGAGTCTAACCGTATCGCCCAAAAGCTATTACCTTGGACGGTATAATACCCTGAACCAGTCATAAAAAGATTGGACATAAAAAAGGCTGCATTGCAGCCTTTTTTATTTTAACTATTACTGCCTTAGCGGCACCACCATGACTTTACCTTGGGCAGTTTTAGCCCCCCTAAACACATCGGTTCCATTTAATGATAACAAAATGCCCGTAAATGGGTCTTCGGCTAAACGATACCAACGTCGTTCACCTGCTAAGGTAGAAAAGGATCTAAATGGCATAGGAAATACTTTTCCCTGAGTAAAATCAGTCTGCTCCTCAATATCATAGGCCAGCATGCTAAATACTTCTTGCATTCCCTCCTCAATATATTGGCGAAGTAACTTGCCATCCTCTGCTAACCATATTTTTGCCTGTTTAGCGGCAAGGCTGGCCTCATCCAATGGCTTATCCACTGCGGCTAACTCTCTATTGCGCTTTTTAATTTGCTTTAAACGCTCGCGATCATCCTTCGATAACGTCGCATACTTCGCATTGACTTGCTCAATGTAGGCCTGCTTTTCATCGTCTGAGCGAGCGTTATCTACGTAGGCATTGCCCTTAGATTGGTATAAAAAGCGATTTTGATACAGTAACTTTGGCTTTTCCCTGACGTCTGCACCTTGATATAATTGCACCTGTAACATCACATGCAGCATAGTGTTATCGGGCGTTAAGCTATATTCAGGCGTCAAGATCAATGCGGTGTCTTGCGCACCCAGTCCTAAACCTTTAACTCCCTTAACAGGAGGCTCCTGATAAACTTTAACAGTATTGTCAGCGAGTTGCGGCAAAGTAGTGATCAGCATTTGATATTGATGTTCATAGGCTTTTTGCAGCGTATCATCAGCTAACAATTGACGAATTTGCCCAATCGCCTCTTCGGCATCCGTTTCCCTGGATTCGTTTACCGCGGCTTCTGTTAACCCCACAATCAAACCACCAAGCGCCCCACCTGCAACCCCTGCTGCACCTAAAGTCCCAGGAGCACTTGTGAATACGTTGTATTGCGCACCTAATTGTTTATTCGATAGATCAACTACCAATTTTGCATTGTCGAACTTCGATTGCTCTTGGGTTTCAAGGTTCTTTTTGTAGGGTGTCATAGCACAGCCTGACAAGACACTCGCAGTCATTAGCGCAAGTACCGCCTTCTTCATTTCATTTCCTTATTATTGTTTTTTAGTGACGTAAAATTGGATCAAAAAGAGTTGTTCAACTTTTGGATAAATCTCGCTTATCACTTGGTGCAGCTCGGCTAAGCTCATATTTTCCTGCTGTGCATGTTCATCATTTAGCTCATAAAACTTAAGCGGTGTGACTGAAAGGATTTCGATATCACAAAACCAGCGGTCATCTTCAAAGGTCGAGACAGCGACTATCTGCCCAGCCTCGAAAGAGGATTCAGCCTCATCCCGCAGCGTAATGGTTTTTGCGCCGCTAAGAATGTCCGTTTCAAAGCGCTCGAAGAAGGTCATTTTACTTAACAAATCTGCACCCTAACATCTTGAATAAACAAGTCATAATCCGATTGCAATATAACGATTAATTAACAAATAAAACAGTGATTCAGGGGGGATAATGGCAACTTTTTGCCCGTCTTTTACTGACCATCAAGTGGAATGAGTAAACATGGAGGATTTTTCAGTTTTAGGGTAGAATCCATCCTCACTTGTGTAAAAGATTAGGCCCTGTTTGAAAGATTGAATAGCAGGATTTAATCACTAGGCGCTTGTCTTGGCGAGCGTAAACAGAATTAGAGATGTTATGAACAAGAAGCAAAAAATCGTTAAGAAAATGGCTAAACGCGAAAAAGCCAAGCAAAACAAGATTGAGAAACCAAAAGTTGGCGCCAAAGCCAAGTACATTTCTAAGGCTGAGCGTGCGCGTTTAGAAGCTGCTGAATTAGCGGGCGAAAGTACTCATGAAGAAAGTACTCAAGCTGAAGCGACGACTGAAGCTACTCCAGCAACCGCAGCCGAATGATCGACTAGGCTGGCTTTAGTCAACTTGGCGTTCATTAACAGCTGGTTTTGAACGTCCTCTGACTGCACGGCATCACGCCAGCCCCTAATCTATACGCCTTGGGTTTTCCCCTTATCAAATTCAATCGGGTTTGCCGCCTCACATTCCTGCTCCTCGGTCATTTGCCCCATTTGAGCTTGGGAAGAGGATAACGGACTGGTCGCCGTCGGCATATTCTGGCCTAGGCACTCGGCAATCTCGTCCTCATTTCCGTCAAGTAATTGCTGACATTTGGCCTTGGGATCAGTCAACTCTGCCGACGTCTGCTGCTCGCTTACGGCCCTCGCAGCTACCTTATCCACCAAACGGTAAGCCACCCACACACCTAAAACCCCAAACACAATCGAGCCCAGCACTTGGCCAATTAACACCCCATAAACACCGCCCCACTGCGCCCCAAAATACACAAAGGGCACAGTACCAATGGTCGCCTTACCCACATTAAATAGGGTTGAATACTTGGCCTTACCCAGATTATTAAAGGAAGCATTCGCGACAAACAAAATGCCCGAAAAGGCAAAAAATACCGCGATATAGCTGCAGAAAAACTCAATGAGCGCGGCGCTATCGCCTTTCATATCAAACAGGCTCACCACTTGGGATTTAAGCAGAAACAGCACCAAGGACATGCTCACCACATAGATGCTACAAAATCCGATGGCCTTAGTCAGGCTCTCCTTTACCCTATCGAAGCGCTGCGCACCAAAGTTTTGGCCAACGATGGGGCCAATTGCCCCCGACAGGGCGAAAATCATCCCAAAAGTGACCGGAATTAACCGCCCTAATACCGCCCAGCCCGCCACGAAGGCATCACCAAAATCGGCGATAGCGCGGGTCACAAAGGCGTTGCCGACAGGGGTCGCGATATTGGTCAACATCGCAGGGCCTGCGATGGCAAAGATAGGTTTTAAATCGGCTTTAAAGTGCGCAAAATTAAATTGTCCTAATAACTGATGTTTTACCACCACCCCACGTCCGGCAATGATAAACACTGTCACCCTCGCCAATACTGAGGCGAGTGCCGCGCCCTCAATCCCCATGGCAAGGAGGAAGATAAAAATCGGATCGAGAATCGCATTTACCGCGCCACCAGCGAGTGTCGACATCATCGAAAGTTTGGCATCCCCGACTGCACGCAGCGCGCCACCCAGTGCCATAGCAAGGCAAATAAAGGGTAAAGATGGCACCAAAATATACAGATAACTTGCGGCAAGTTCAGCCGTATGGCCACTCGCCCCCACTAGGGTTAACAACTCAGGAATAAAACAGGTCACTATGATACTCACCAACACGCTAATGATGGTCGTTACGGCGGCGCTGTTTAACAGTAATCGCTTGGCGAGAGTCACATCCTTAGCGCCAATCGAGCGAGACACTAATGCCCCCAAGGCAATTGATAATCCAATCCCAATCGATGTAGTGAAAAAGGAGATACTGCCCGCATAACCCACAGCAGCGGCGAGTTCATGTTCACCTAAGAGGCTTAAGAAAAAGATATCGAGCAAATCAACCACGAACAGCGCAGAAATCCCCACTGCGGCGGTCGAACTCATCACTAGGATATGGCGCAGAATCGAACCTTCAACAAACTTAGCTGGCGTCATTGTTAGGTGTAACCTCTTCCTTGGTATAGATGGCTGGTATAGACAAACTTGTTATAGGTGACTGGCATGCTGCTTTAACGATAAGGCATTTATGCAGCTTTGTTTATGATAACAAGGATTAACCGAATGTCTGCGAATTTATCATCACGTTTTTTGAGCATCACGCCTTACATATGCAAGCGCGCTAAAATCACTCCCGCAACCTGCTTACTGGAGGGCAAAAAGCTGTGAACTATGGGCAGCTTGACTTCATCGGTTAACCAATCGGCACTCACCTCTGATACAGACACCACCCCATCATTTTCGTCCCCATGAAATGGACCCTGTTTCCACGAAATTCCCATCACGCCCACAATACTGGTGGTGGGATATACGATGGCACCCACCGCCGCCATGCGCTCGCTTGAGGCGAGCATCTGCCCACAGTCACGGGTGAGGGTTCGAAACAATATATTGGGCGAAAGTTTTTGTGCCAATCGCGAAGGCATTATCGGCGAACCCAGCAGAAACACATGTTCGGGGGCGGGGATCATATCTTGCTGCAATCTGCCTAAGGCGGCTCTGATTAACACTCCACCCAAGGAGTGTCCAACAAGAATATAAGGGCCAAATGAGGCAAGTTCGCAAATGCGCTTTTCAAGCCTTGCCTGAATCGAACTAAAGGGCTCGATACAAACCAAATAGCCAAAACTTTGGGTATGACATCCCGCCTGCTCAAGCTGGTACATAAGCGGCCAACCCGAGAGAGGCGAGCGACCCATGCCATGAACAAAGAGTACGTTCATCTTTCCCCCAATTGTCATTAAAACATCTAACTTTCCTTTCCAGTACAGAGACAAGCCCCATTACACCATGTCAGTATGGGCAGGATAATGATGCTTGTAAGCTATCAATAGGCTTAGCCCATTTAAAACCATATCCTCAAATTAAAAGTCGATAAGCGTTTCGATTAAATATTGCCTAGAACAGCCAGCTTTCTTGATTTAACGATATTCGTCAGGCATTGCAATTCTATCGCCCTAGCTTGGCGGGGTTGAAGTAACATGAAAAAGCCAACACACTGGTTGGCTCTCACTCCTAACTCGACGCAAATTCAATTCCTAAGGTACCACTACGGTTTTCATCTGCATCTGATGGTACCTTAAGCGAATAATAGCCAAGGCAATAACTGCCAGCAGACTGATTGAACCAACCACGACCCCCGGCCATTCCGCCTCATGCCAAAATAGCATCAAATAAGGGCCACCAAGGGCAGCGCCTAGGTAATAACAGCAGAGGTAAAGTGCCGTTGCCTTAGCGCGGTCACGGCTGGCGCGCATGGCAACGAAGGAGTTGCAGCAGCTATGGGTCAAGAAGAAACCGCAGGCCGTCATCAAAAAGCCGATGCTAATCGCCAGTGTGGTATCGAGTAGGGTTAACAAACTGCCGCATAACATTAAGCACCAAGACCATTGATACAGCTTATGTTGGCCAAAACGAGCCAACCATTTGGCGGTAAAGTAGGAGGCCACAGTGCCGCTGGAATAACACAAGAAGATCAAGGTCGCCTGAAAACGTGTCCAGCTATAGGGCTCGGCCATCAAATGCAGCTGGATAAAGCTAAATTGATTCACCATCATCATAAAGGTGATGCCGCCGATGGCGTAGGCTAAGCGCATTTGCGGATCGGTAAGATGATGACTAAAACCATAAAAATCCTGCAGTAAACGCGAACGTTTAGACACAGCGGTCGTTTCACGGCTAAAGGCCTTTACCGCCCCCGAAGGCAATAAATAGTGACTCAGTGCAACGCCTGCAAGGGTGACTAAAAACATTAGCCACATGGACTCCTGCCATGTCAGATACTGGGACATCAAACCGCCAAACAGCCGACCGATAATGCCACCAATGCTGTTGGCCATAATGTAGATACCCGCCGCCTTAAGCAAAATGCTCGGCGATAACTGCTCCTTAAAATAGGCCATGGCAATGGCAGGCACCGCTGCGAGCAACACGCCCTGCAGTAACCGTACCGCCAGCAGCGCGGTAAAATCCCCCACCCAAATCAAAAGTAGGTTAGACAAGGCTAACAGCCACAGGCTAACGACAATCGGTGTATGGCGGCCGATTCGGTCAGAAACGATGGCGTAAATCAGTAGCGAAAACGCCAAGGAAAAACTGGTTGCCGAAAGGATAAGCGTCGCTTTCGAGCCTGTTACAGAAAAATATTCCGCGATCAGCGGCAACATACCCTGCATCAGATACAGATTCATATACACCACCACCGACGCCACACACAGGGCCCAAGTTAATCTGCTATCTCTTTGCTTAGTATCAATAATGGTATCTAACACGGCTTGCACATTCGCCTCTAAAACGTGGCAATCACTGGATAGACAAAGGTTAGCACCGGGCATAACATAACAATAATAGATAATTTATATCGATATTATTGATTTTTGTTATACAGCTAATTCGTTGATATCAGAGTATGGGTCACAGCCATGGATATTCGCCAACTCAAGCACTTAGACGCGCTTGCCAACACGGGCAGTTTTACTGCTGCGGCCAAAAAGCTCAATATGGCACAACCTGCCCTAAGCCAAAGTATCAAAAGGCTCGAACAGGCTTTAGGAGTAACGCTTATTAATCGCACCAGTAATAAAAACGATAAATTACTTGCGCTGACTGCCGAAGGCCTAGTACTGCACCAACACGCAATGCAAATCCTAAAACAAATCAAACAAGCCGAGGCGCAAATTCGCGCCATGGCTAACCTCACCTCCGGCGAAGTGCGCATTGCCGTGCCAGGCATGTTAGGTTCATTCTACTTACCCTCACGCTTGATGGCCTTTCGCCACCACTATCCCGAATTAAAACTGTCGCTATTTGAGGGCGGTACACGGGATGCGCTGCGGATGTTGCAACAGGAAGAAGTGGATATCGCCATTATCACGGCGCAGGACCTACAAAATGATTTTGATAGTCAGCTACTTATCCGCGAACAAGTCGTGATTGCCATGGGAACAGAGCATCCCTTGGCAGACCAGCCTTCGGTAACCCTTACAGACTTTTTCAACCACGAATTAGTGATGTTCAAGACGGGCTATTTTCACCGTGAATGGATTTTGTCACAGGCGAAGGAGCTTGGCATTAAGCCGAATATTGGCTTTGAAACAAATCTGATTAACTTGATAAAACAGATTGTGTCCCAAGGATATGGCATCACTACGGTCTTAGAAATGGCGATTAGCCAAAAGGATGACATTCTCGCTAAACCCTTCGACCCGCCGGTATTTTTAAACCTGCATATTGCTTGGAAAAAAGAGCGCCCCGTGAGTCAGGCTGACCGCGCCTTTGTGGAGTTTTTAATTAAAAATCGCTAAGTAAATGGCCATCTATCGCCTTTAAATCGCCCTTTCGACAAACATCGAAAGGGCCGAAGTTTACTCAAGGAGTGATCATTACCGCTTTCATCAACACTTCGGTGGTGAATTTGCCGTTATTGATCACCGGGAAACGGTCATAGGTTTGGAAAATCACTCTATCCTGGTATTTAATCATCGCAACCACGCCATAATTAATGCGCTTATCGATGGATTGAGCTGGCAGGAAAAATTTAAATGGCACAGGAGCGCGCGCGATTTGAAAACTCTTTTGAGCGACAATCACGCCAGGGGTATTTAAATCAATGATTGCAATAGTGATCTCACTCCCCTGTGGCAACAAAACCTTTTCTAAATAGCCTGCAGCACCATTGACCACTACAGGTTGTTCAGGTTCGACGGTGACACAAGCGCTCAACCCCAATGTCATCAGTGATAACAAAAAAAATAACCTAATTTTCATGAACATATTAATTACCTTTTACCATACGGATCAGCCCTTCTTGGGTCGTCGATGCCACTAATTGCCCCTGCTGATTAAAAAATTGTCCTCGCACAAACCCGCGGCCACCACTAGCATTAGGGCTATCAATGCTATAGAGCAGCCACTCGCCCATATTAATCGGTCGGTGGAACCACATTGCATGATCAATAGTCGCCATACGCATACCCGGCGTTAAAAACGACACGCCATGGGGCTGGGCTGAGGTCACCAAAAAATTAAAGTCCGAGGCATAGGCAAGTAGATATTCATGGATATGGGCATCGGTTGGCATAGTGCCATTAGCACGCAGCCACACATAGCGGTAGGGTTCTTTTTCCTTCGGCGCGAAGGGATGCAGCGGATTAACAAGGCGCATCTCAATTGGCGCATCGGCCATAAACTTCTCAAGAATGCGTGCTGGCACTTTATCGCGAAGAGTCAATGCCAGCTCGTTTTGATTGAGTAGCCCCTCCGGGCCTGGCACTTCTGGCATCACAGCTTGATGCTCAAAACCCTGCTCTGGGGCTTGGAATGAACAGGTCATATAAAAAATGGGGCGCCCTTTTTGAATCGCACGGACCCGTCTGGCACTAAAACTGCCGCCATCGCGCATATTTTCGACTTCGTAGACGATTGGCAACTTTTCATCGCCGGCACGCAAAAAATAAGAATGCAGAGAATGTACCTGACGGTCAGCGGCAACGGTTTGTTTTGCCGCACTTAAGGCTTGTCCCATCACTTGGCCACCAAACACGTGACCGAATCCTAAATCCTGACTCTGACCGCGGAAAAGACCGTTTTCAATCTGTTCGAGGGAAAGTAATGATAAGAGATCGTCCAATACCTGACTCATAGTGTCCTACTGTAAATTAGTCATTGAAGCTAAAGGGTAACTCAGTTCGACTAGGGCTGACCAGTAGTGCCACAAGATTGTTTATTCCAAAGTGGAACAAGTCATTCGCGAGCGCTATTGCACTTATTTAATTTTAATATGGTGTTCATGTGCACTCTGTTTTGCCCAAGCGAGCACCTTATCTTCTCCGCTCTGATATAAGTTGATAGGAAAAGCGCGGTAGAGCTGTGACCAAAGTTTGCCAAGCTTATCCGGCGTGCATTGCCCCTCAGAAAAATAAATAGGCTGAAACTCAGTGAACATGCCATGACTCACACTGCCCGCCCCCGCCAAGAGATGCTGACCATTGGGCGCGGCCTCACTCACTAAGAAAGCAGCTGTGGCGCACAGGGTCTCGAAGGAAAACAGCGGCTGAATCGCAGGTGCAAGGTGATCCCGCGTCATCGCCGTCAGTGCCTCAGGGCATAAACTATTCACATGAATATTGGCGGACTCTCCCTCCATAGCAAGACTGTTAACCATACCCACCAGAGCCATTTTCGCCGCGCTTAACTTAACCTGATGCAAATCACCAAAGAGCGCCGATACCGCCGTTGTCATCAAAATACGACCGTAGCCATGTAACTTCATCACAGGCCAAAGTGCTTGAGTCAGGTAAAAGCTGCCAAAGACATCGACATCGAACTGACGCTGCCAATCGGCGTCGCTGATATGCTCGAAGGCACGTGCGCCATACACCCCAGCGTTATTGATCAGGATATCAACGCGCTGCCAATATTTGAACACGTCATTAAGCATGCAATCTATGTCATCATTTCGACTCACATCGAGCTCATAGTAACGGCACTGAGCCCCCAATTTGACTAAGGTGTCATAGGTTTGCTGTAACTCATTATTGGTCCCATGCCATTTTTCACCATAAGGCATAGTGACTGCACAAGCATGAGTGACACTAGCGTTAGCATTACTAGCAATCTTGGGCTGATCGATAAGCACGAGTTTGGCTCCTCGCTCAGCCAGCATGATAGCATAGGCCCGCCCAATGCCAGCGCCAGCGCCAGTGATTAAGGCGACTTGATTATCGAAACGCATCTCTATCAATCCTTTTGATGATGCAACGAGTAAACCCAGCGTTTAATGATTTAGCGAATAAACGAAGGTGAATTGCGCACTTGTTAGAAATCGCAGTAGCGATGAAGCCAGCTATCTGCCTCATTACCCTCAATTGAATAGGGATAACATTATGGATTTAGCCTACTGCGGTAACCGCGTGCTTTTCCTCGCCATTTTTTGGATGGAATTTAAACTATAAAAACACAGGCAAGGGAGATTTTCTTTGACCTTGGCGACAAAATTTCGCCCTAAGTCCCTGACAATTGTGCGTCATTTCAAACTCTACTACATGCGTTTATTAGAGAGTGCTCACTTTCATGCAAAATCTTGTTATGCTAACAAGCCGCTTAAAGGATGATTTCTTCCCCAGATAACGACAGGACACCATGAATCCCTGGATTTTAGCCATTAGACCCCGCACTTTACCCGCAGCCATTGGCCCGCTGCTTATTGGTAATATTCTTGCGCTCCAACTTAACAGTTTTAGTTGGTTAGTCGCAGTGACCTCAATGTTGTGCGCAGTTTTACTGCAAATTGCTGTCAATCTTGCCAACGATTACTTTGATTTTAAAAACGGTATCGATACCGAAGCACGCATAGGGCCGGTGCGAGTCACCCAAAGTGGCATGATACCGCCTCATAAGGTGCGAAATGCCATGACCCTTTGCCTACTCTTAGCACTTGCGGTCGGTTCTTACTTGATTTTGCACGGTGGCTGGCCAATTGCCATTTTGGCGGCTGCAGCCATGCTTGGCGCCCTGGGGTACAGCGGAGGCCCCTACCCACTGGCCTCCCACGGTTTAGGTGAAGTGGCCGCCTTTGTGTTTTTTGGGCTCGTTGCTGTGGTGGGCAGCTACTATCTTCAAGCGGGTGCAACCACACTCGATGCTTGGCTATTGGGCTGCGCAATCGGTCTATTTAATGCGGCTATCATGCTGGTGAATAACACCCGCGATATCCAAACTGATACCCAAGCGGGTAAAAATACGCTGGCGGTTCGCATCGGTGAAGCGCAGGCTAAAGTGCTCTATCAAGCTCTTATTTATCTGCCATTTGGATTAGTGATTGCGGGATTTTTGTTGGGCATTCTTCCGGGCCTTCCGGTGCTGCTTGCGGGGCTGTCGCTGCTTATCGCCCGTAAACTCAGTGCCGATTTCTATGCGGAGTCAGGCGAAGCCTTAAACCCACTCCTTGGGCGCACCGCCAAACTGACGATGATTTTCAGTGCCCTGTTTAGTGTGGGACTCGTGTTTAGCGCCTAAGCACGCACATCGATACGAAATTAGATACACACATCCATAAAAAAGGTTCGCTCCACTCACTGGAACGAACCTTTTCTTTTGCCTCATCACATTTTGCGTTGTCACATCATCGCCCGTGACTAAAAGAAGCAAGGATTATTGCCACAGGTAACCAGAAATCCATGCATTAAACAGCGTGCCATTAAATACATGCTGCACTTTCGAGCTTCCCGCATGGGCTGCACCAAAACACACCAGCAGGGGTAATAAATGTTCTTCCCTTGGATGGCAGTATCGCCCCTCTGGAGCCCTTGACCAGTCATTCAACTTTAATGCTGGCGTCATTGCCGCAGAGTCAGCCATTAAGCTGTCCGTTAGCCATTTATCAAATGCACGGCTGCGGCTAATCACGGCACTGTCGCCCGAGAAAAACCCCCGCATATTGTGAAAAGACATTCCCGAACCCACGATTAATACGCCCTGCTCACGAAGTGGCGATAGCGCCTCGCCAATGGCGATATGGGTTTTAGGATCTAATCCCTGTACCAGCGACACTTGCACAACGGGAATACTAGCCTCGGGATACATGAGTTTCAAAGGCACAAAGGTGCCATGGTCAAAGCCTCGCTCATTGTCCAACTTAACCGCGATGCCCTTTGCTGCCACTAACTCGGCGATTGTCGTGGCTAATGCTGGATCACCTTGAGCTGGATAGGTCAGCGTGTAAGACTCGGGCGGAAATCCGTAATAATCGTAAATCATTCCAGGCGCAGGATTAGAAGAGACAGTAAATTCGGCCTCCTCCCAATGGGCGGTAATAAGCACAATCGCCTTAGGTGTAGGCAAAACCTCTGGCATTTCAGTTAAAAATGCCCGTAGCTCATCATGGTTTGCATCATTGAGCAGGGGTAAAGGCCCGCCGCCATGGGGTACAAACAGCACTGGCATTAAATTGTTATCGGTAGCTGACATCACATATCACCTAAGGCTTTATCGTTATTGTGGGTAAACATCATACTGAGCAGCATTGAGATGCGATCAGTGCTTTACATGATCAGTGCCATCATCTAAGAACCTAGGGCTGATTGTAATAACTGCTGTTGAAACCGCACCATTTTATCGACGGTTTCATCTAACTTAATGATCAAAAATAACACCGCCGAAAGGGTGAGTGCTGGAACGGCCTGAAATGCGGTTTCATAACTAAAGTGGTAATAAAGTGCACCCATCATGATGGCTAACAGCGCACTAGCCGACACCACTCGATAATCCCTAAATCCAAGTCCGAATGCGGCAACCACTTCAACGAGCCCCACGACATAGCCAAAACCCGTCGGCAAATTCATTAGGGTAAAAGGCACGTGGAAAAACGGCAGACTCAGCAATTTACCCATTCCTGAAATAAAAAATACGATGCTGATGGCAAGCGTTATAACAGCTGCCGCGCGATTTAGGGTGTGGGCGCAAAGGTACAGTTGTTGCGGATCCTTTGTAGACAAACCTTGCCCATCTTTGATTTTTGTAAAACAAGGATTAAACGCCGCCATAACCGCCTCCACATACTTTTGACTCATTAAAATTTCACATGCCCAGTAGCATCTTATGATGACTATCACCCTGGCGAGTCAAGATTATCCACCGACTAAAGTTAAATTAATATCGAATAATATCTAACAACTCATAAACTAAAAATTTATATGTTGAGTAGTGAATCATCGATGAAGGATAGGAGAGAAGGTAAGTGACCTTAGATCAGTTGCAAATGTTTAAATCCGTTGCCCTTTCGGGTTCACTTAAGGCAGCAAGCGATAAGTTGCATAAGACTCAGCCCGCGATCAGCCAAGGAATTAAGCAGCTAGAAAGCCAACTCGATATCGTGCTCTTTGACAGGCAAGGTTATCGGCTAGTATTGACTGAGCCTGGCCACAAACTCCTGCAATACGCCAAACGAGTACTCAACGAAGCCCAGGAAATGCGCCAAGTCGCCAAACACTTAGCTCGGGGCAATGAAGCCAGTGTTACCCTCGCCTTTGAAGCATCCTTTAACCTTGCCCGCATCTTGCCCATTCTTGAGCGTACCCAAAACGAATTCCCCTATACCCAAATCATTCTCAAGCAGGAGTTTTTAACCGGTGCGCTCGAATCCCTACAGACAGATAAAGCCGATATCGCCATCTCCGCCGGCGGAATCGAACCGATACGCGCAAGCCATGTTGAATCGGCTTATCTATTTTCAGGCAACTTATTGGATGTCGCTGCCCCGCGTTTGCTTGAACGCCACCCCGATCTTTCGGATGCAAGAGAACTCGTCAACGAATACCAAATCGTGATTCAAGATACGGGCGCTGGCACCGCCAATATTGAGTTCGGAGTACAGGATGGCCAACGAAAATGGTACGTCAATGACTTTTATACTAAAAAAATGCTTATTCAAAGCGGTATGGGCTGGGGAAAATTACCCCGCTACATGATCGAAGATAGCCTATCACAGGGGCATTTGAAGGCATTAGAACTACGCGAGCGCCAAAACCAAATCCGACTGAACTACTATGTAATGCGTAATCCCCACTCTCCCCTTGGTCCCGTTGCCGAAGCGCTGTGGCAACAATTAGTGGAATTCCCATCGACACAAAAACACACTTAATCTGAAATAAATCAATAAGCTGAACTTGAATACGCTTTATTCACAGATTAATTCTGTCTTCAAGTAATAAATGACTTATCACTTAACAATATTTATTTGTCATACAATACACGAAAATTGCACACTTAATTTGTAATACAATAAAAAATCGATACGTCATATTTGTAATACAATAATGCTTAATTCAATATTTGAGCAATTAACATCGGTAATTTAATTAGCCAGATATTTTAATTAATGTTAGCGACTGGATATTAAATCCCATTATCTGATTGCCAATAAAAACGCCCCTGTATGAAGGGGCGTTTTATTAGAGCAAATGAGCAAGTTAAACCTTAGAAAGTTTACGCTCCTTAGCGCTCCAATCTAAGTGGTATTTCTCACCCGCTGGGGTATCGATGCGCTCAAAGGTGTGTGCACCGAAGAAATCCCGCTGGCCTTGAAGTAAGTTAGCTGGCAGGGTTTCGCTACGATAGCTGTCGTAGTAGGCCAGCGCAGAACTGATACAAGGCACTGGAATACCCTGCACAATCGCCGCCGACAGCGCAGTGCGCCACGCACCTTGTTTTTGTGATAGCTGCTCAGCAAAGCTATCAGCCATCAATAAACAACTTAAATCTGCTTTCGCTTCATAGGCTTGAGTAATCGATTGCAGGAAAGTCGCGCGGATAATACAGCCTGCACGCCAAATCTTGGCAATTTCAGCGAAATCGAGTTGCCATTCCTGCTCTTTTGCCGTCATCGCCATCAGTTGGAAGCCTTGGGCGTAGCAGCACACTTTGGCGCAGTAAAGTGCACTCTCAAGTGCTTCAATCAATGCCGCTTTTTGCGCGTCATCTAGCGTGATAGCCGCAGGCCCTGCAAGTTTTGAACTCAATTGCACACGCAGGGATTTTTGAGTACTGACCGCACGGGCATAAACCGCTTCGGCAATAGTCGGCGCGGGGCAACCAATCTGTAAACTGCTCACTGCCGTCCAAAGACCCGTGCCCTTTTGACCGGCTTTATCGAGGATCATCTCAACCAGTGGCTTACCCGTCATTGGGTCAGCCTGTTTCAACACCTCTGCACTAATACCCATTAAATAGCTGTTTAAGCTACCTTTATTCCAACGTTCAAACACATCACCCACTTCGTCGGCGCTCATACCAAGGCCGTCATGGAGCAATTGATAAGCTTCACAGATAAGCTGCATATCGGCGTATTCAATGCCGTTATGCACCATTTTGACATAGTGGCCAGAACCCGCTGGACCAATATAAGTCGTGCAAGGCTCGCCTTCAGTCACAGGATTACCCGGCTCAAATCGCTCAATCGGCAGACCCGTTTGGGGATCAACCTTAGCGGCAATCGCCTGCCAAATCGGTGCCACATGTTGCCATGCCGACTCATCGCCGCTTGGCATTAATGACGGGCCAAAACGGGCGCCTACTTCACCACCTGAGACGGCGGAGCTGAAGAAAATAAACTGACCTTTGTAACGGGCTTCGCGCTCAACAGTGTCGGTCCAAAGGCTGTTACCGGTATCGATAACGATATCATCGGCTTCAATCCCTGCACTGATAAGGGCCTGACATACGCCATCGACCGGCGCACCGGCGGGAACAGAGAGAACGAAAATTCGGGGCTTAGCGAGACTTGCTAGCATTTCTTGGAAATTGGCGCAGCCTGTTATACGCAGTTCTTGGCCATTACGCTCTTGTTTTTCTTGCTGTAAAACACCATCAACTTTGGCGGTATCGAGGTCGAATGCACTGACGCGATATTGATTGTCTGCAATATTCAGTGCCAGATTTTTACCCATTACACCAAGACCAATTACGCCAACATCATTAAGTTTGCTGTGGTTTTGCATTATTTATTTCCCACGGGTCACACAGGTTAGATATAACCAATTTGGGGCGTGATTATATCGGTCTTTATAAGATAAATGCTAGCTGCATTCGGCGATGCATACGATTGGTATAATCGATTAATTGACAATTTGCTTTATTTCATTCCGAAATATCCAATTTATCATCAGCCTTAAATGTGAATCGCAATTTATCGAAATAAGGTAGGCGTCAAATACAGGTTAAATAATATTCATCACGATGAAATAAAAAAGCGACGGATATTTTCCATCGCTTTTTGAGTTGAGAAGTTAACTATTCGACTAACGCGTCGGCATACCCCATGCGTGTCAATGTGGTTCGAACGAGCTCTAAGGTTTGCGGATCTTCAATGGTTGCAGGTGCAGTATATTGCTGATTGTCCGCAATTTTGCGCATGGTTCCCCTGAGAATTTTACCCGAGCGGGTCTTGGGCAGCTTTTGAATCGCGCTCACTAATCGAAATGAGGCCACGGGACCAATTTCCTGGCGAACCAAGTGGATCAACTGTTGATACAACTCTGCATCACTGATGGTCACCCCCTTTTTTAATACCACTAGCCCGAGCGGTACTTGACCTTTGAGTTTATCCTCAACCCCTATCACCGCGGCCTCAGCCACGTCTGGATGCTGGCAAAGTACTTCTTCAAAGCGGCCAGTCGACAGCCTATGCCCTGCCACGTTAATGATGTCATCGATGCGGCTCATGATGTAAAGGTAGCCTTCGGCATCCTTGTAACCCGCATCCCCAGTAAGGTAATAACCCGGATACATAGATAAATAACTGTCTTGATAGCGTTTATCATTTTGCCAAAGGGTGGTAAGCGTACCAGGTGGTAGCGGCAATTTAATTACCACGTTACCCGACACATTGGCGGCTACCTGTTCTCCCATTTCATCAACCACTTCCACTTGATAGCCTGGCACGGCGCGACCTGGCGATCCCGCCTTCACGGCAATGGGTGATACGCCCATTAAATTAGCGGCCACCGGCCAGCCCGTTTCGGTCTGCCACCAATGGTCAATTACAGGTTTATGCAATTTTTCTTCCGCCCAGTGCAAGGTGTCAGGATCGCAGCGCTCTCCCGCGAGGAATACATTTTTCAAGCAACTCAAATCCAAACCTGAAACGTATTCAGCTTGGGGATCCTCACGTTTAATCGCACGAATAGCCGTAGGCGCAGTAAAAAAACTCTTCACGCGATATTTAGCAATGGTACGCCAAAACGCGCCCGGATCGGGTGTGCCGACAGGTTTACCCTCGTAAAGCAGGGTCGTTGCACCCGCCAATAAGGGTCCATACACAATATAGGAATGCCCCACGACCCAGCCCACATCGGAGGCTGCCCAAAATACATCGCCAATGCTGATATCGTAGATATTGGACATCGACCAACTAAGCGCAACGGCATGGCCTCCATTATCGCGCACCACACCTTTGGGTTGCCCCGTTGTACCTGAGGTGTAGAGAATATAGAGGGGGTCGGTCGCCTTCACCGTCACACACCCCACAGGCGTGGCGTCTTTAATGGACGTTTGCCAATCCCTGTCTCGCCCATCTTGCATTTGCGCCTCATACTGCGCTCGATTGAGGATTAAACAGTGCTCAACTTTATGCACCGCTTCATCTAAGGCTTTATCGAGTAGGGGTTTATAGGGAATAACTCCGGAAGGTTCGACCCCGCAGGACGCCGACATCACCAGCTTTGGCTTAGCATCGTTAATTCGTGTCGCGAGTTCATTGGCTGCAAAGCCGCCAAACACCACCGAATGAATTGCACCAATACGTGCACAGGCTAGCATCGCATAGGCCGTCTCGGGCACCATGGGCATATAAATCACCACCCTATCACCCTTTTCGATACCAAGACTCGTTAAATAGCCTGCGAGCCGTGACACCTGCGCCTGTAGCTCTTGGTAACTGATACTGTACTCTGTATCCGTGACCGGGCTAACATAATGAATCGCAATCTGCTCGCCCCTACCCGCAATGACATGCCTGTCAACGGCGTTATAGCATGTATTGAGCTCCCCCCTCGGAAACCAGCGGTAAAAGGGCGCATTCGTCTCATCAAGGATCTGCTCGCTGGGTTTAACCCATTCCAATTCCTTGGAGGCCTCTTGCCAGAACGCTTGTTTATTCTCGATAGAAGTTCGATGTAATTGTTGACCGACATCCAACATAGGGCCTCCCCAAATATGCATCATCTGCAGCGCAGATATTCCCCAAATCCTGTAGAGATTATGACGCGACCAAACACATTTCCCCATTAGACTAAGGGATAAACCATTGGTTGAAATCGCCAGAAATTTGAGAATAAAAAACAGTCAATTAACCTTGCTGAGGTTAACTTTTACACGGTATCTTATAGCGGAGAATGGTTTTTTCATGGAGAGAAATGCGTACTATGCCCCTATATCACCCAATGAAACGCTACTTGCTGTTGCTTCTCATGCTGCTTAGTTACAGCACTTTTGCCACCCCTTCACAGTTACAATCTTTACTTGAACCCATCACCATTGGCGAAAGTAATCAAATCGTCAACACCCCCATAATCAGCGCTAAGTTGCTTAATCATATTTATCAGGTCAGACAATACCAGCCACTGTGGAGTGATAAAGCCTATGCAGGCACTATGCTCGATGTGATTAAAAGTGCAGATGACGAAGGACTTGCGAAGGAAGACTATCACTATCAGCAGTTGGTTGAGTTATACGCCGAGCTAAACAGCTCAAATTGGGAAAATGACCTTCAAAGCAGCAGTTTCGAGCTACTACTGAGTGATGGCATTATTAGCTATGCCGTACATATGCTAAATGGCAAAATTAATCCAGGGATGCTGGGTAAAACATGGAACTACGATGAAACCCATCTGGATTTTGATACCACGCTTAAAAAGCTCGAGCAGCATATCCAAAACCACACAGTAGCCGCCGCTATTACTGGCCTTGCGCCAAAAATTGCTATTTATCCAGAGCTTAAGAGGCAACTGGCCCACTACCGTGAGCTTGCAGCCAAATACCCCTTTAGCGAGATCCCCTATACCGAAGTCATTAAGCCGGGGATGACCTCACCCTCACTGCAAGCCATTGCCACACGCCTTAGCCAATTGGGTTACCTTGAAGAACGACCCACTTTAACGGCAAGCACCACATCGCCTGACAATACTGTCGCGTCAGAAAACACCACAGCGCTCAGCTACGACAAAACGTTGGTCGATGCGGTGAAGCAATTTCAGTTTCAACACAGTTTGAATAATGATGGGGTGATTGGCGCAGGCACGATGGCGGCGCTAAACGTGCCCTATTCGCGCCTTGCCGATCAGATCCGAATTAACCTCGAACGTGCCCGTTGGCTGTCAGCGGATCTGTCGGCCAACTACTTAATTGTGAACCTCGCGGGTTACGAGTTAATGCTGTTTAGGGATAATGCCCTCAGCTGGCGCACCGATATCATCATTGGCAAAATCAACGCTAAGACGCCGCTGTTTAAGTCAAAGTTGAAGTATGTGGTCGTCAATCCGACGTGGACTGTCCCTCGCAGTATTTCATCTGAAATCATTAATCACCTGCGTAAAGACCCTGGTTATCTTGAGCAGAAAAACTTCAGCGTGGTCGATGCTGCAGGTAAACCAGTGGACGCCAGCGGTATTGACTGGTCAACAACCACCCGTAAAAACTTTCCCTACTGGTTTGTTCAGGGGCCAGGCAAAACCAACTCCCTCGGTGAGGTCAAATTTATCTTCCCGAATCAATACGCGATATACCTTCATGACACGCCAGGCAAGAGCTTATTCGATCAAACCGAAAGAGCCTTTAGCCACGGCTGTATTCGGGTGAAGGATCCGTTGGTTTTAGCTGACAAGTTATTAAGTGCCAATGCCAATTGGTCAAATGCGGCATTGCAGGAAAAACTCGCAACAGGGAAAACCGAGAATCTGTTCCTCGATGAGCCCCTCGATATCTTGATCATGTATTGGACCGTGGCAATTAAGGACGGAAATTTGAAGTTTTACAACGACGTCTATAAGCGCGACCCCGTACTCATTGACGCCCTAAACCGACCTGCGGCGCTGAGCGTGATGGCACAGGATGATATGGTTAATACCCTAGAAGAGTAATTCCAACTGCCCGTGGGCGTGACACCCCATGGGCATATTCCATTCACAACTACGCCAAGAAATGTAATAAAACTTCCACTGAATGGGTGATTTCATCCAAAATCCAATCCATCCCCTGCCATCATGTGATGCTCACGCAGTGCTTCGACAAACGCTAGCACCCACAAACCAGAAAAATTAAATACATAAATATTAGAAAGTTACAACCTCACCTAAGGTGCATCTGGCAACTAGGGTTGACAAAATTGGCACTACATGAACGACGCAATCTTTACCTTTACGTAAACTTCATATATCTTGCTAGGAAATGATTAATCAAGGTGCATGAATGAGCTCGAATAATACGTCACAAACGACTTACTCTATCAGTGATCTGTCAAAGGAATTTGATATCACGACCAGAAGTATTCGTTTTTACGAAGACCAAGGGTTATTAAAACCGAAACGCCGTGGCCAGACACGGATTTACAGTCTAAAAGACCGCGTTCGCTTAAAACTTATCCTACGTGGTAAACGCCTTGGTTTTTCCCTCGCCGAAACCCGTCGTTTATTCGAGCTCTACGATGCCGATAAGAGCAGCACCACACAACTACACACTATGCTAGCGCTGGTCGAAGAGAAAAAATCGGCACTGCAACAGCAGATGGATGACATCAAGGTAGTGTTGATGGAACTCAATTCGGCCGAGCAGCAATGCCGTCAAGCACTCGAAGAAAATAAAACCGTTAAAGCTTAATAAGATTCCCCCACGGTAAAAACCGTATGACGGGAACAAGCACTTACGGCTCTCTTAGTAGAATCAGTAAGTCGGTTCAGTTCGAGCCTTTATCAAGACTAATTTAACAAGACTGATAAAACAAAACGCTTCAACGAGACGTTTTGACATCGTTTTACCGCACTGCCACCGCAAGTTTTCATAGATAAAAAGTGGTAGTGACACAAAAATAATTAAACAAGACTCAAGCACTTAAATCATAAAAAAGCTAAAAAATGACCACAAAGGACACCAGCAATGAGCTCTCTCTACACTAGCCTTAACTTTGGCCTCGGCGAAGACGTCGATATGCTGCGCGACGCCGTTCAGGCCTTCGCCCAAAACGAAATCGCCCCTATCGCGGCTAGCGTCGACCGGGAAAATGCCTTCCCCAATGCCATGTGGCCAAAACTGGGTGAAATGGGATTACTTGGCGTTACCGTCGGTGAAGAATACGGCGGTGCCAACATGGGCTACCTCGCCCACGTGGTGGCCATGGAAGAAATCTCCCGCGCCTCGGCCTCAATCGGTCTAAGTTACGGTGCCCATTCAAACCTGTGCGTCAACCAAATTCACCGTAACGGTAATGCGGAGCAAAAGGCCAAATACCTGCCAAAGCTCGTCAGCGGTGAGCACATTGGTGCACTGGCAATGAGTGAACCTAATGCCGGCTCAGACGTAGTTTCAATGAAACTTAATGCCCGCAAAGAAGGCGACCGCTACATCCTTAACGGTAACAAGATGTGGATCACCAACGGCCCCGATGCCAATACCTATGTGATTTACGCTAAAACCGATTTATCAAAGGGTCCACACGGGATCACCGCCTTTATCGTTGAGCGCGGCTTCAAAGGCTTTAGTCAGGCACAAAAGCTCGACAAATTAGGTATGCGCGGCTCTAACACCTGCGAACTGGTGTTTGAAGACGTTGAAGTGCCAGAGGAAAACATCCTCGGCGGCCTCAACAATGGCGTAAAAGTCCTAATGAGTGGCCTGGACTACGAGCGCGTGGTGCTCTCAGGTGGCCCACTTGGGATCATGAACGCCTGTATGGATATAGTCATTCCATACATCCACGAGCGTGAGCAATTTGGCAAATCCATCGGTGAATTCCAATTAGTCCAAGGCAAATTAGCCGACATGTACACCGGCATGAACGCGGCTAAAGCCTATGTTTACAACGTGGCTAAATCCTGCGATCGCGGCGAAACCACCCGTAAAGATGCGGCAGGCGCCATTCTTTATAGTGCAGAGCTCGCCACAAAAATGGCATTGGACGCCATTCAATTATTAGGTGGAAACGGTTACGTCAACGAATACGCCACCGGTCGCTTACTGCGTGATGCCAAGCTTTATGAGATTGGCGCTGGCACCTCAGAAATCCGCCGTATGCTCATTGGCCGAGAACTATTTAACGAATCTAAATAGTCAGTACGGTTGAAGCCTTGCCCTAAAGCTCAGCCAAGTTTGGGTGTTTAGCCAACTTCGATATAACAGAGTGCTAAACGCCCTAAACCAAGAGCCAGTACCAAGCGCCCTTAATTAGAGTAAAGAGCGAGAGTAAAAAGCAAGCGCAATGGCCCCAGCACCCATTGATACTGAATTTCCGCTTTAGAAGGACATAAAAAGTGACGCAATTAAGCAGTCGTATCAACGCCCGTAGCGATGAATTTAAAGCCAAATCCGACGACATGGCCGCCCTCGTGGCCGATCTCAAAACCAAACTTGCCAAGATTGAGCTTGGTGGCGGCCCTGTAGCACTTGAGCGCCATATCGCCCGCGGCAAGTTGTTACCCCGACAGCGGGTTGAGAAACTGCTCGATGCCGGTTCGCCCTTTTTAGAAATCTCCCAATTTGCCGCCTTCGAAGTGTACGACGAAGAGGTCCCCGCAGCGGGAGTGATTGCCGGTATTGGCCGTGTAAGTGGTGTGGAATGCATGATCATCGCCAACGATGCCACAGTGAAAGGCGGCACCTATTATCCGCTCACCGTGAAAAAACACCTACGCGCGCAAGACATTGCCAGCCGTTGCCACCTACCCTGTATCTATTTAGTCGACTCGGGCGGTGCTAACCTGCCCCGTCAAGACGAAGTGTTTCCCGACCGCGATCACTTTGGCCGTATTTTCTACAATCAGGCGCAAATGTCCGCCAAGGGCATTCCGCAAATCGCCGTGGTAATGGGGCTTTGTACCGCAGGCGGCGCCTATGTGCCTGCCATGGCGGACGAATCCATAATTGTGAAAGAACAAGGCACTATCTTCCTCGCAGGCCCACCATTGGTGAAAGCCGCCACGGGTGAAGAAGTCAGCGCCGAAGAATTAGGTGGCGCTGAAGTGCACACTAAGATTTCAGGCGTTGCCGATCACCTAGCGCAAAACGATGAGCATGCCCTTGAGCTTGCCCGCCGTGCGGTGCTGCGTCTCAATCACCATAAAGAAGTCAAAGCGCTACTAAGTCCTAAGGAAGTTAAACCGCCCAAATACGATATTAATGAGCTCTACGGCATCGTCGGGACCGATCTTAAAAAGCCATTTGATGTGAAAGAAGTGATTGCCCGTTTAGTGGACGATTCGGATTTTGACGAGTTTAAAGCCAACTACGGCGCGACCTTAGTTTGCGGCTTTGCCCGTATCCACGGCTATCCCGTCGGGATCGTGGCCAACAACGGCATTTTATTCTCAGAATCGGCGCAAAAAGGCGCGCATTTTATTGAGCTCTGCTGCCAGCGCAAAATTCCGCTGCTGTTCCTGCAAAATATCACCGGTTTTATGGTGGGTAAAAAGTACGAACACGAAGGCATAGCCAAGCACGGCGCTAAGATGGTGACCGCGGTGTCCTGCGCCAATGTACCTAAATTTACTGTGATTATTGGCGGCAGCTACGGTGCGGGTAACTACGGTATGTGTGGCCGCGCCTTTGAGCCCACCATGATGTGGATGTGGCCAAATGCCCGTATCTCGGTAATGGGCGGCGAACAGGCAGCGGGCGTATTAGCGACAGTACGCCGTGACGGTTTAACCCGTAAGGGTGAAGTGTGGTCAGCGGAAGATGAAAAGGCCTTTAAGGCACCGATTATCGCCCAGTACGACAAAGAGGGTCATCCTTATCATGCCAGCGCGCGCCTGTGGGATGACGGCATTATCGACCCTGCGCAAACCCGTGATGTGGTCGGCCTTGCCCTGTCAGCGGCATTAAATGCCCCTATCGAAGACACCCGTTTCGGTGTGTTCCGTATGTAACTAACAGGGTAAAAATAATGAACTCAAATAACCACACATTAGATACGCTTCAATTTGTCGAATATCGCCTGAGCGGCGGTGTTGGCGAACTTATACTTAATCGCATCAATGTGCACAATGCTTTCGATGAAGTGATGATTGGCGAGATGATTGCCGTCATCGATTACTTTGCCAAGTGTGATTACTGCCGGCTGCTCGTGCTAAAAGCCAATGGCAAAAACTTCAGTGCAGGCGCCGACCTTAATTGGATGCGTAAGCAGGCCAAAATGGATTTCGAGCAAAACCTCGAGGATGCCAAATGCCTTGCTAAGTTAATGCACGACTTAGATACCTTTCCAAAACCGACGCTCGCCCTCGTCCAAGGCGCAGCCTTTGGCGGCGCACTCGGACTGATTTGCGCCAGTGACATCGCCATTGCCACAGAGCGCGCCAGTTTCTGTTTAAGTGAAGTTAAATTAGGGCTTATTCCTGCGGTCATTAGCCCCTATGTTGCCCGAACGATGGGAAGCCGCGCTTCACGCCGTTACATGCTTACCGCCGAGCGTTTCGATGCCAACACCGCATTAAATCTGAATGTTATCCACGAGATAAACGATGATCTTGATGCCGCAGCCAAACCCATTATCGAGGCGCTACTTGCCAATAGCCCTCAAGGCATGGCGTGGGTAAAGTGCCTACTCAAGCGTCTTGAGAACGGCGCTATCGACCAAGAAACCATCGATTACACCAGCGAGCGCATCGCCCGCATTCGGGTATCCGCCGAAGGCCAAGAAGGCTTAAACGCCTTCTTTGAAAAACGGCCACCAAATTGGCAAAGCAGCCACCTGCCTGCCAACGATATCCAAGGAGCACGCTAGATGTCTCAGACTCTGATCCCAAACAATGTGACCCAAGCACAGACAACGATTCAAAAAAAAGAGCCCAGCATGTTTACTAAGCTATTGATTGCTAACCGTGGTGAGATTGCCTGTCGCATCATTAAAACCGCGCAGCTCATGGGGATCCGAACCGTTGCTGTGTACTCTGATGCCGACTGCAATGCCCGTCATGTCGCCATGGCCGATGAGTCCTTCTATTTAGGTGGCAGCGCCCCAAGCGACTCTTATCTAAAGGGCGAATTGATTATTGAAATTGCCAAAAAAGCAGGCGCTCAGGCCATTCACCCAGGTTATGGCTTCTTATCGGAGAACGCCGAATTTGCCCGTCAGTGTGAACAAGCAGGGATAGCCTTTGTGGGCCCTGGCAGTGACGCCATTGATGCCATGGGCAGCAAGAGCGCCGCTAAGTCAATTATGAGCCGCGCCAATGTGCCCTTAGTGCCTGGCTATCATGGCGATGACCAATCCGATGCCACCTTAAAATCTGAAGCGATAGCGATTGGCTTTCCACTGCTCATTAAAGCCGCATACGGTGGCGGTGGTAAGGGCATGCGTATCGTCGAAAATGAAGGCGAAATCATCGAAGCCATTAATTCGGCGCGCCGTGAAGCACAGTCCTCATTTGGTAATGATAAGTTATTGATGGAGCGTTATTTACGCGAGCCACGCCATGTCGAAGTTCAAGTTTTTGCCGACACTTTAGGAAATGCAATTTACCTATCCGATCGTGATTGCTCGATTCAGCGCCGCCACCAAAAAGTGGTCGAAGAAGCGCCAGCACCAGGCTTAAGTGATGCCCTTCGAACCCAAATGGGTAACGCTGCCGTTGCCGCAGCCAAGGCCATCGACTATGTCGGTGCAGGTACGGTGGAATTTTTACTCGACAGCGATGGCAGTTTCTATTTTATGGAAATGAATACCCGTCTGCAGGTCGAGCACCCCGTCACCGAAATGGTGACCGGACAGGATTTAGTGAAATGGCAATTGTTGGTCGCCTCGGGTCAGCCCCTGCCCCTTAAGCAGGAAGAAGTACGCATCCACGGCCATTCCTTCGAAGTGCGTATTTACGCTGAAGACCCACAAAATGAGTTTTTACCTGCCAGCGGCAAACTCAACTTTTTGCGTGAGCCCGAGCAAAATAAACATGTTCGTATCGACTCAGGCATCCGCGAAAACGATGTGATCAGTAACTTTTACGATCCAATGATCGCAAAATTGATTGTCTGGGATGAATCGCGCCCACGAGCCCTGCAGCGCCTTGTGCATGCGTTAGAGTCTTATCAAATCAGTGGGTTGAAACACAATATCGAGTTTCTTGCCAACATCGCCGAGCACGCCGCCTTTGCCAAAGCGGACTTTAGCACCGACTTTATCGGCCGCTACGGCGATGCGCTTATCGGCAGCGCTGCGAGTGAAGCCGACACTGCCATCGCCTTCGCCGTGCTGTACCAAGTGCTTGCACGTAAAGAAGCTGCAAAATCACAGGCAATTAACAGCGCCGATCCCCACTCCCCTTGGGGACTGGTCAGCGGCTTTAGATTAAATAGTACTAGTCAACATTCGGTTGCCCTAATTGATGACAACCATCACCTGCAACAGCTAGTACTGCAGGACTTAGGCCAGGTCTATTTACTGCCCGTTAATGGTGATATCTGGAAATTACGTGGCGAACTTAAACAGGATCTGTTGCTCGCTGACATTAATGGCCACAAGAGTAAAGTGCCTGTTAGCGCACAGGGAGATGATTTCACGCTGTTTTTGCCTTCTGGCAGTTATCACTTTAAAGCCGTGCAAACCTTAGTCGTTGAAGAACAAGTCAGCAGTGAAGATAAACTCAAAGCACCGATGAATGGCACTGTAGTGACCCATCTTGTGGAGGTGGGCGCGCAGGTGAAAGCAGGACAAGGCCTGTTAGTCATGGAAGCGATGAAGATGGAATACACCATCGAAGCGCCGTTTGATGGCATTGTCAGTGAGTTTTATTTTAACACTGGCGAACTGGTGAGCGATGGAGCGCTGCTACTCAATGTGGAACCACTGACTGCTGATGTATCAAGCCTTGAAAGCGAAACTACCGGCGCCGAGGAGGCCTAATGTCGGCAGTCAACCTTGAAGCAATGCACCTAGAAACATTCGCCACTGAAAATGCAAGTCGACCCGACGTTAGCTTATTCGAAATGGGGCCGCGTGATGGGCTGCAAAATGAAATTGCAGTACCAACAGCGGCCAAAATCGCCCTAATTGAGGCCCTTGCCGATGCGGGGATTAAACGCATAGAGTCAGGCAGTTTTGTGTCACCTAAATGGGTGCCACAAATGGCCGACAGCGGTGAAGTGCTAAGCATGATTAATCGCCGCGAAGGTGTGGTTTACAGTGCACTAACCCCGAATGTTAAAGGCTTGGAGCTGGCGCTGGATGCAAAAGCTTCCGAAGTAGCTATCTTCGGCGCAGCCTCCCAAAGCTTTAGTCAGCGCAATATTAACTGCTCCATTGAAGAGTCGATTGAACGCTTTATTCCGTTGATGGAATTGGCTAAAGCACACAATGTACCCGTGCGTGGCTATGTGTCCTGTGTATTGGGCTGTCCCTATGAAGGTGAAATTGCCGTCAGTGAAGTGGCCCGAGTGTCTGAAATCCTCTACAAAATGGGCTGTTACGAAATTTCGCTAGGCGACACTATTGGTGTAGGCACGCCGCTAAAAGCCCGTAAAATGCTTAAAGCTGTTAGCGAGCGTGTTCCGATTGAGAAAACGGCGCTGCATTTCCACGACACCTATGGTCAAGCCCTTGCCAATATTTTGGCCTGTTTAGACTTAGGTGTGCGTAGTTTTGATGCATCGGTTGCTGGACTCGGTGGCTGCCCCTATGCCAAAGGCGCATCGGGCAATCTTGCCAGCGAAGATTTAGTGTATATGCTCCACGGACTCGGCCTGAAAACCGGTATCGATTTAATCAAATTAGCCCGTGCCGGTGAGCAAATCAGCAACCAATTAAAGCGTATCAATGGTTCTAAAGTAGCCAACGCTCTCTTGACTACTGATGTAGCATGAAATGAATTACAGAATTAAACCTCAACTTAGTGAAAATTAATAATAAAAGCTAAGTAGTGGTATGAATTTAAAAACAAAAAAGTAATAATTAACAATCTTTTCACACCCATAATCCCCAGCGTTGCAGTAACCAAAGCAGGACTGCAAGCTAGTGTAGAAGGGTATAGTTAGCGCGAATGGAGAAGGATAGAAAATGGCAGGACTCAATAAAGTCGTCGGCAGCTATGAAGAAGCATTAAAAGGCTTAACCGATGATATGACCATTATGGTCGGCGGCTTCGGCCTGTGTGGTATCCCTGAAGGCCTAATCAATCAGATGGTTAAGATGGAAGTTAAGGGCTTAACCGCGATTTCAAACAATGCGGGCGTTGATGATTTCGGCTTAGGTTTACTGTTAAAACACCGCCAAATTTCAACCATGATTGCCTCCTATGTTGGCGAGAATGCGACCTTCGAGCAACAAATGCTCTCAGGTGAACTTAATGTGATCCTGACCCCTCAGGGCACGCTGGCGGAAAAAATTCGCGCAGGTGGTGCGGGTATCCCCGCCTTTTTCACCGCAACAGGTTACGGCACACCTGTGGCTGAAGGTAAAGAAACCCGTGAAATCAAGGGACGTCACTATGTACTCGAAGAGTCACTGACCGCCGATTTCGCCCTTATTCGCGCTTGGAAAGCCGATACCATGGGTAATCTCGTTTTCCGTAAAACCGCCGCCAACTTTAACCCTATGATGGCAACAGCGGGTAAAATCACTGTGGTTGAGGCTGAGTTTATTGTTGAGCCGGGCGAGCTTGACCCAGATCATATCCATACTCCTGGCATTTATGTCGATCGCGTCATTCAAGGCAAGTTCGAGAAACGCATTGAGCAGCGCACCGTAAAAGCATAAATAAAAGGTCAGGCAAAGAGTAAAGGATAACAATCATGGCATTATCAAGAGAACAACTGGCCCAGCGCGTCGCCAAAGAATTACAAGACGGCTTTTATGTTAACCTAGGCATCGGCATTCCAACGCTGGTTGCAAACTACATCCCAGCAGGAATGGAAGTGATGCTTCAATCGGAAAACGGTCTTTTGGGCATGGGCGAATTCCCTACCGAAGAAACCATAGACCCAGATTTAATCAATGCGGGCAAACAAACCGTAACCGCCGTTAAGGGCGCATCATTTTTCTCATCGGCGGAAAGCTTTGCGATGATCCGTGGCGGCCATGTGGACTTAACCGTGCTGGGTGCCTTTGAGGTCGATGTCAACGGTTCTATCGCTTCATGGATGATCCCAGGCAAGTTAATTAAAGGCATGGGCGGCGCGATGGATCTGGTGGCTGGGGCTGAAAACATCATCGTCACCATGATGCACGCCGACAAATACGGTAACTCAAAGCTACTGCCGGTATGTGAGCTGCCATTAACGGGTTACGGGTGCATCAAACGCGTAGTGACCGATTTAGCCTTTATCGAAATTAAAGACGGCGCCTTTCACCTACTCGAGCGTGCACCAGGGGTGAGCGTGGAAGAGATTGTCAGTAAGACAGCGGGCAAATTGATTGTGCCTGAGCATGTGCCTGAAATGGTGTTCTAAGCACATTTAACCGTTAAGAGCACGCTTCTATCCCAAGCCCAGAGCCAAAACTTTGGGCTTTTTTATTGATGCAAGTTTCCCTTTAGCGATAACTGCAAATTGTCTGTAACACTTTCATTATTTAAATCAGCCTGTTAGCTTTATGTAGCGCATTTTACGAAGGATGCAGGAGGGGTAAACTATAGATAACCTGATTATTGTTATTGCAGGCTTATTTGCGGGAATGCTCAATGCTATTGCAGGTGGAGGCAGTTTCATTACCCTTTTTGCACTGGTGTTTGTAGGCTTGCCCCCACTTACAGCCAATGCCACAGGTACTGCCGCCCTGCTTCCTGGCTATCTCGCCAGCGCTTGGCGCTTTCGCAAAGACATGGTGTACCCAGCCAATTTAAACCTTAAGCAGTTATGTTTGATTGCTATCGCAGGAGGCTGCATTGGCGCAGGACTTCTGCTCAGTACCTCAGTTACCCTGTTTTCCCACTTAGTGCCCTGGCTGATATTGCTCGCAACCGCCGCCTTTGCCCTGCTGCCGTGGTGGTTTAAGCGCCGAGTAACAGTTTCCGTCTCTAAGGTAGATACGACGGCCCTCTCCCCAATCAATAGTGTTATTGTGCTTGCCATTGTCTGTATTTACGGGGGCTATTTTAATGGCGGGCTTGGAATTATTTTGCTTGCAGCACTAGGACTTATTGGCCAAAGCCAGTTGCATGGCATGAATGGCATTAAAAATTTACTCTCGGCGATACTGAGCCTGATTGCGGTACTCATCTACGCTTTTGGTGGGCTGATTGATGGGCAACATTTATTTCTTCTCACCATCATGGGTATGACTGGTGGCTATCTTGGTGCTGCCCTCAGCTATCGTGTGTCGCAAACACTCCTTAGGCGATTCATTATCATCGCAGGACTATTGATGGCTGTAGGATTTTTGTTAATTAAGCCATAGGGAAGATTTAAGCTGTGATGGTTCAGTGGCAATCGACCGGACTAGGTTTCAGCAAATTTGGCTTTGACCTGAAGGATCTGGGGCACAATGCGCTTAAACAACTCCACCAAATCGGGGTCAAAGTGTTTACCCGACTGCTCTGTGATATAGTCTAGAGCCTGCTCGACTGTCCAAGCCGATTTATAGGGCCGCTCTGTCGTTAATGCATCAAACACATCTGCCAGCGCCACAATCCTAGCTTCCAAAGGAATATCCTGACCCTTAAGGCCAAAGGGGTAACCACTGCCATCCCATTTTTCATGGTGACTGGCGGCAATCAACTTCGCCATCCCCAGCAGATCAGAACTGTGGTTACCCAATATTTCGGCACCGTAAAGGGTGTGCTGCTTCATAATTTCCCATTCTTCACTATCGAGTTTTCCTGGTTTAAGCAGGATCCGATCGGGTATGCCGATTTTGCCGATATCGTGCATAGGTGCGGCTTCCTCAAGCCTTTGGCACCACTCCTTTGGCATACCCAACGCTTCTGCCAGGATACTCGAATAATGGCTCATCCGGATAACATGCATGCCAGTTTCGTTATCCTTAAACTCAGCGGCGCGCCCCAAACGTTTAATGATTTCAAGGCGGGTTTCGGTGAGGTTCTGAGTACGTTCTCTGACCTTTTCTTCCAGTTCTCGGTTTTGATCGTAAAGCGCTAAATGGGTACGCACTCGAGCAAGTACAATTGGCGGACTGATGGGTTTAGGAATGTAGTCAATCGCGCCTAACTCAAAACCGCGCTGTTCATCGGCAATATCGCCGCTAGCGGTTACAAATATCACTGGAATATTCGCGGTTTTAGGATCCTGTTTAAGCACATTAATCACTTCGAATCCATCCATCTCTGGCATCATTACATCAAGGAGGATCAGATCAGGGGACGGGATTTTAGCAGCAATCTTTAACGCACTTTGGCCATTGATAGCCGCTTTCACGCGATAATGAGGCTGCAAAACAGCCCTAAGAATATCAATATTTTCCGATCTATCATCGACAATTAACACTGTTCTTGGATCGTTTGACAATGTCATCTGGGTTGTCCCCCTAGGTTAAAGCTTATTTTTTGATTTCCTTGCGTGGGCAACTCATTTATGTCCTAAAATGATAACAATTCATAAATCTTTATTAACTCTTACAGTTACGCTGCGGCATACAGTCAAACCTTGTATTCAGTACCAGTTGAATTAAGCATAGTTGCATTACTCTAAGTGTGGAAAATGAATAATTACTTATCAAAAAATTTTCTTATCGTTGATGACATGGAATTGGTACGAAAAACGATCAGGGATGGGCTGTACAAACTCGGCTATAAAAACATTACTGTTGCCGATAACGGCCAAGAAGCGCTCAATATTCTCGACAATCAACCCATTGATTGCATTCTTTCGGACTGGAATATGCCAGGTATGTCTGGACTCGAACTACTGCGTTTGGTGAGAGCCTCGGATAAATATAAGAAAATCCGCTTTATGTTGGTGACGGGCCTTGGCGATCGCAACAGTGTCAACTTAGCGATTGTCGAAGGTGTAGACCAATTTCTAGTCAAACCCTTCAATCAAGCTAGCCTTGAGAAGAAAGTACGAATGATGTTGAGCCGCCCTGCCAATCAGGCCCTCAATGACAGCAGAAGTGGCGACAGTGCGGGGAGCTCGACGCTCGCACTCAGTGAAGATACCGACAATACTGCCCCTTCTCCAGTACCCGAAGTTAACAAGAAAAATGGCCTGATTTTGGTCGTTGACGACATCAGCAGTAACATCGACATTCTCGTTGGACTTCTACAGGATGACTATAAAATTAAAGCCGCACGTAGTGGTGCCGCTGCATTAAAAATTTGCCAAGGTGATACTCCGCCCGACTTGATTTTACTCGACGTAATGATGCCAGAGATGGACGGTTTTGAGGTATGCCGCCGTCTCAAGGCTGACCCCAATACCCAATATATCCCGATTATCTTTATTACAGCCAAAACTGAAACTGTGGATATCACCCAAGGCTTTGCTCTTGGCGCTGTTGACTATGTGACTAAGCCACCACAGCCCGAAGTGCTAAAAGCTCGGGTGAACACCCATATCAATTTGAAGCATTCCCGAGATGAATTATTAGATCGCATTGACACTGTGTTAGAAAACGCCCGCCTGCGGGAAGAAATTGAGCATATGACACGTCATGACCTTAAAAACCCACTCTCGGTGCTTATTAACATCGCAGATGAGTTAATTGATGACCGCTGGCTTGCCATTGAACAGCGAATGAAAGTTGAAGACATGCGTACCGAAACCTATAAGGTACTGAGTATGATCAACCGCTCTCTCGACCTGTATAAAATGGAAACCGGCACCTACAAGCTACAGCTTCACCCCTTTAACATCGTCGAAACTCTACTTGGGGTGGTCAAAGAGGGTCGTGCTTACGGGCAGAAAAATCATATCAAGGTGCTTTGTAATACCCCTGATAATGTGACTGTAATGGGGGAAGAATCCTTGTGCTTTACCATGCTAAGTAACTTGCTACGTAACGCGATTGAAGCCTCAGGTGCAGACAAAATTGTTAACACTGAACTTAAAGTGGAAGATGGGCAAGCTATCATCCAAATTCACAATGAAGGTGTCGTGCCGGTGGAGATACGCGATAGCCTCTTTGAAAAACATGTCACCCACGGCAAACGAGGCGGCACCGGATTAGGCACTTACTCTGCCAAACTAATGGCGCATATCCAGCAGGGAGATATCGACTTTGTGACTTCTGAGAAAAACGGCACCATCTTCAAAGTGAACATCCCCTTGGCATAAATAAGTAGCATTGGGCTCAGTATAATTGCCTCGATTATTAGCTCGTAAGCATGTTCTACCTCATCAAACTGCAATCATTTATCCATCAACTGTTACGCTGTTATGGAATATAAACTCGTTAGTCGGCGCTTAAAATTTGGCAAGCCCCAAAAGCTTTTAAGGCCTATTTTTTATGATTTAGGATAATTGTTTGAGTAACGCCAATGCCGCAGGTTCAGAGCTGGCAGGGTTTTGACCTGTGATAAGGTTGCCATCTTCAATCACATATGGCATCCAATCTTGGTTTTGTTGATAGTGGGCACCAAGACGAATAAATTCATCTTCAATCAGAAAAGGGACAACATCGGTAAGTTGTACCGCCGCTTCCTCGCCGTTGGTAAAACCGGTTACATGGCGTCCTTTTACAAATGGCTCGCCATTGGCCGCTTTTACATGGCGTAGCACTGCGGGAGCATGACACACAAAGCCTGTTGGTTTCTTCGCGGCTGAAAATGCCTCAATTAATTTGATTGAATCCGCTGAATTGGTTAAATCCCACAATGGACCATGTCCACCAGGATAAAACACTGCATCAAAATCTTCAGCCTTGACGGTTTCTAACGTTACGGTGTTTGCCAGCGCCTGCTGCGCAGTCGAATCTTGATTAAATCGTTGGGTTAACTCGGTTTGAAATTCATCCAACGTACTCTTAGGATCGACTGGTGGTTGTCCACCTTTTGGCGAAGCTAATACAATTTGGGCGCCTGCGTCTTTGAAGGTGTAATAAGGCGCTGCAAACTCTTCTAACCAAAATCCGGTTTTGTGGCCTGTATCGCCAAGTTCGCTATGGGAAGTTAAAACCATTAAAATTTTCATTATTCATCCTCGTCAGATTTTGCTGATTGTTAATTCGTAAAAACTAAACGTTAGAAAGCGTAGCTAAAGACGCATGTTTCTGCCGTTAAGGTACACGTAAACGAATACTAAAAGCCCATTTTTACACTGACTAACGACTGTTTTGACTGTTTTGACTGTTTTGACTGTTTATCTAGTGAATACGATGTCAGTTACCATACAAGAAGCGTCAATACCACAAGGGATAACGTTTCTATAGCCAATTGAGTCACTTAGTTATGACATCATTCATTGGTAAGCCTGATAATGTTGGATAGCAAAAGACTGTTGCGGCTAGCTAACGTCAACTGATAAATGGCCACTCCCAGCGTAAAATTAACATGGTTCTATACCATCGCTTCACCTGAGTGTTGTGCAGTTTAACCGAGCATAGATTGACAAAATCTCTCACGGCATGTTCATGCATCTCTTTATCAACACTCAGTATAAACAATGTGCAATCTACGAGTTTTGCGCTAAAAGACGGGCTCTTATTGTGGTTGAGCAGATAAATCAGAAGCCACAGTTAAGCTTCAACTTGGAATTGTCATCAGTGGATACTTGGCTTATGGCAAAGCTATTGACGTGCCAGATTTGATAACTGTTAAGTGTTAACTAACCCAATCTTGCTTTGAACTGTTCAAGCTGCAACGCTGCTTGGTCAAAATCATACTCACCGATGGATTGAATTAATTCCTGAAGCATCGCCCTATATTGGTTAATGCCTGGCAATTGCAGCATCTGCTCGAGCACATCATTTGCGTGGGTATCAAAATCCGCCAACAGCAATTCAAGTTCAGTAATAAACTCATTAACTTGTTTGGTATCGAGTTCAATATTCGCCTCCATTGAGGCAGGTTTTATCGGGCAGATATCAAGCCCACGTATTGCCTCACATACTATTTTTAGCTCTTGCTCCACGACTTGGAGTTTGTCCATCAAACTCAGCCTTTCAATGGGGAAGGTTTTACAAACATTTTCAAGTTCAGCGGAGGCAGCCTGTAATGTTTTAGCCCCTAAATTACCGGCTATCCCCTTTAGGGTATGGGCAAGACGTTCGGCCTCAACATAAGCCTGAGACTCACCTTGCACTTTAGGTGCATCCTGCTGGGGTTGAGCTAGCGTCTCAGTCATATCCTGCGGTAACGATGCTAAGAACTGCTCAGCAAAGTCAAACTGACTCATCAAGAACTTACTCAATAATCTAGTATAAAGTTCCCTGTTGTTTTGGGTCGTCGCTAATCCCGCTTCGATGTCGATGCCCTGCAGTGTGGGGAACAGCTCAGCGGATGCATTACTTACTCCCGTTGCTTGGTCTTGAGGAGACTTGGCATCATTTTGCCTTAGCGTTAACAACACCGCTTTCCTTAGCGGATCGGTGCTACCAGTTGATTCAAGCTGAGCTGAATTCTCATCATTGACCTTAATCCATTTCGCCATTGTCTCGAACATATCGTCGACATTAATCGGTTTACTAATATGATCATCCATGCCCGCCGCTACTACTTTTTCACGATCCCCCACCATGGCATTTGCCGTCATCGCAATGATAGGCAACCTCGCCCATTGCGGTTGCTGACGGATCTGACGGGTCGCCTCATAGCCATCCATCACGGGCATTTGGCAATCCATTAACACCCCATCAAAATCACCATGCTGTAAACACTCAAGCGCCTCTTCCCCATTGTTCGCTAAAACTACCGACAAGCCATTACTGGTCAATAACTCGAGTGCAAGTTCTTGGTTAAAATCATTATCTTCAACTAAGAGTATTTTAGCCCCCTGCAATGTTGAAAGTGCCTGATCGGTAACGCCATGGCGCTTAGCATGACTTGCGCTGGTTATGCGCGCCTCTCCAAGAGCATCCATAATACTGTCTAGCAAACTCGATGGGGTTATTGGCTTATTCAAGTAACCACAGAAGTAGTCTTTGGGATTAGCATGGGCAATTTCAACACTAATATAGGAAGAAACCATTAAAATGGTTTGCGTATTAAAAAGCTCGAAACCCTCACCGTTTAATAGTTTAAGCTGAATAGGCTCCATACCTGGCACGTGCCAATCAAGCAGGATAATTTGATAGGGATCGCTGCCCTTGTGTTTGTCAACGAGCGCCTTGGCCATATCTAAATCGAACGCAAAATCGACTCTCATCGCAAATGAATCGAGCATCACACCTAAGATCTGCCGCGAGGTGCTATTGGCATCAACGACTAATACACGAACTTCATCTAATTTGGCTAAGGGGGGCCATATACTCGACATCGACTGAATTTGTTTACCAAGGCGCACGGTAAAATGGAACTGACTGCCTTTGCCCCACTCACTTTCGACCCATATTTTGCCATGCATTTTCTCAACTAATCCTTGGCTGATCACTAAACCTAAGCCAGTACCTCCGTATTTGCGGGTGGTTGAAGTATCCGCCTGAGAAAAGGATTTAAACAAGGATTGTAACTGGTCGGGCGACATCCCAATACCCGAGTCTTCAACATCAAACTTCAGCACAATCGATTCATCATCCTGCTCTAACACATTCACTCTGATAACAATTTCGCCTTTATCCGTAAATTTCGCGGCATTATTGCCTAAATTGATTAATATTTGACTCAGTCGTAGTGGATCACCAATCAACGATTTGGGTAATTCTTTAGGAAAATCAAATAATAACTGCAACCCCTTCTCATCCGCTTTTAGACCAACAAGATTAGCCAAACTGTCGAAGACATCATCGAGTTGAAACGGAATATGCTCAATTTCGAGTTTGCCCGCCTCTATTTTCGAAAAGTCTAAGATATCATTGATAATGCCTAATAATGATTCGGCTGAGCGATGTACCTTTTGGACATAATTTTTCTGCTGTCGAGTCAAGTCAGTTTGTAACGCCAGATACGACATGCCAATAATGGCATTCATGGGAGTGCGAATTTCGTGGGACATATTGGCTAAAAATTCTGATTTAGCCTTAGTCGCCTCAAAGGCCTGCTCCCTTGCTTCGACTAACTCTGAAATATCCGATGAGATCCCTCCTACAGCAAACACCTGATTGTCATCATCAAAAATGGGAAATTTGTAGGAAATAAAGGTAGTAACTTTGCCATCGGGTCTATAAAGTCGCTCTTCAAACTGCAGGGTTGTACGCTTATTGATAACCGCCAGATCATTCTCCCGATACTCCTTAGCAATGGCCTCTGGCATCAATTCCTCATCCGTAAAACCTATCGCCGATAATCGAGAATGATGCACTACCTGCTCCCATACCTTGTTAACCAACATATAGCGGCCGTGAAGATCCTTAAGAAAAATCACCGCTGGCGAATTATCCAGTACGGTTTGGAACAGGTTGCGAGACTCTGATAACGCTTTTTCTGCCGCCCTTCGATCGGTAATATCCCTCAGCGAGGTCGCTATCAATGTCCCCTTTTCAGACGCAATTGGACTAATACTGATTTCTACGGGGATCACTTGATGTTGACTGGTAAGGGCTAGGGACTCAATTCGCCTCTCTCCCTGAAGCCCACCTTCAGAAACTTGGTCAGCGCCATCGTAATGGTAGTGAATACGAGCTTCTTCAGGCACTAACTTATCTATTGACTCACCAATCAACTGGGCACTGCTGTATCCAAACAACCCTTGGGCGCGGGCGTTGAGCATGATTATGTTCCCTTCAGTGTCAGTCACCACCATTGGATCGGGAGCCGACTCCAATAAGTTTGAAAATTGATCCTTACTCTTACGTAGCTCTTCAGTGCGCGCCTCTACTTTGGTTTCAAGCTCATCCCGTGCCCGAATAAGCGAACGATTTGCACGCCGGCTAAGCCAAGCGTTCGTCGCCATCAGGCTGAAGGATAAAAACAAGGTGACCGCAAGGACTGAATACATGGTATTACGGGAAATATTGTATGACTCTAGGGATTCGTCTTCGGTCATATCGGTAATGATCCCGAATCCATATTCGCTATCCCAAACCCAGGCACTCAGCACGTCGGTGCCGATATAACCCGGCGTACCCTCAATCTGAACACCACTGGAGCCAGAAATCACCTCTTGAACCGTTTGAATGAGAGTTTTATCTGCGCTTAGATTATCCTCTTGTCCTGCAGTGCCAACCTTATCAAGCCTAAAATTTAACGACGAAATGTCGTATTTTGAGATCATCCCCTTATCACGAAGGGTATCGATAAATCGACTCTCAGACAGCAACGAGCCCGATTCGTTAACAATGTACGTTTCGCCTGTTTCGCCCACTTGGCCCTGCAACAAGATTTTGGCGTATTCACTATGCGGGCTGGTCGAAGCAATCACGGCAGCAATAATTTTGCCCGAATAGTCAAATACGGGGGCGGCGAAATGAATAAAAAATGCACCGTTTTCAGGATCCTGAGTAGGCGGAATAAACAAACTTTCGCCCTTGAAAACATGTTGACTCAAGAGTTCCATCAAATGGTTCATCGGACGGGCATTATCGAATATCGAAGTGCCGTCGGTGAGCAACATATTGAATCGCCAATTATCGTTATTGAAAAAATTCGTGGCGAGCATCCCATTTTTTCTAATCCCACTGATATCAAATGTCTGGTCTTGGCTCTTTTGATTAAGGTTGAGCAATGTCTTTAACTCCGCCTCGTTAGCCAAAAATTTCACATCTTGGATTTTACTTTGGATCCAGTAACGCAGCATGTTGTGGGTTGAATGCAAAATAGTCACTAACGCCTGTCCGCTTTTTTGTCGCGCAATCAATTCTTCCCGCTTGAGCGAATGCCATGTCAGTGCCCAAATGGCAATAAGCAGCGCCGTTAAACCTATCATGCCAAACGCACGCAATTTGCCCGATTGATAGAGCTTAAGCACATCGGTGCTTCGATTGCTCAGTAACCAAGCGATAATGAAAAAAATCAGAGCAGGCCCAAGTGTCAATAAAATCAGACCCGCTATCGGTAGCTGTTTGTTGTCTTCACTTAAGCTGGGGGCTAAAACAGTGTCTAACTCAGCGTCAATCCATTTACGTCTATAGCTATCACGTTGTGCAGGGGGGATACTCTCTAGAATACGATTAATTATCGAAACAAATTCAGGCCAATCCTGTCTGATGGCGAACGAGAGTTTATATTCAAAATCCGAACGAAAATTAATTCGCAAATTCCCTAGCGCCAACTCATTCATGCGATCGACAACACTGAATTGATTGGCAAGAACGGCAAATAATTTGCCCTCAGAGACCAGTCTTAAACCTTCTGCAATACTGTCTATATAAACAATATGTGCCTTGGGGTATTTGGTCTGAATCCATTCAGTTGTGGCATACCCCCTGATTAAACCTAAGGTATTTTGCTTTAGATCATGAATACTTGCCATTTGGGGTGATTGGCGCTGGGTAATTACGACGGTAGGAATTTGCAGATAAGGAATGCTAAACAGAAAATCCTGCTTACGTTGATGGGTTTCAGTTACCCCAGGCAAAATATCAATTTGCTTAACTTTCGCCAGTTCAACGGCATCTACCCAAGTTTTGGTGGGTTTCAGCTCAAATGTAATCCCTGTCTGCTCAGCGATAAACTGAATATATTCCGCAATGACACCCCGATATTCGCCATTACTATCGATGAACTCAAAGGGACGCCAATCACGATCAGCCCCAAAATAGACCACGGGATGCGCCTTTAACCATGCGTACTCTGCCCCAGTCAAATCTATCTTAGGTGTATTGTCTGAGGTGGTTTCCCCAATGTGGAGCCATTTAGACAAGATATTAAAGCGTTCAACGGGCGTCACAGAGACAATTGCCTTAGTTAAAATGCTGTTCAGTATGGGCTTCTCACCATGGACTAACATCCTCAGCGGATGACTGCCCAGTTCACTCGGAAAAGAGCGAAACCCAGTCAGAACATGCTCCCTTAGGAAAAACTCCACCACACTCTTGGCATCCAGCAGGGCATCCACTTTGCCTTCCAACAACAACTGAATGGCATCCATCACCGAATCTGTCTCAACAATTTTTACCCTAGGCATAGATGTAGCGATAAGATGCATGGTGGTATAACCCGCAGGTATTGCGAGGGTTTTACCATCAAGATCCGCCATAGTCCGAATCGTCGAATCATCACGAACATACACATATTCATTCAATATAATGTAGCCCGGCGTATGAAAAGCATACTGACTGCGGTCTTCAGAATAATAACTGGCGCCGATTAGGTCGATATTGCCGCTAGCGAGCATTTTTTGCAGCTGAGCGAATGTGGCAGGTTCGGAGTAATAAAACACTAAACCCGTTTTTTTGGAGATAAGGTTTAACATATCCACCGTGAGCCCAACATGTTGTCCTTGAGCATTGGTGTAATTAAATGGTGGCCAATCCACCTCTCGACCCACACTGATTGTGGGATGCTCACTGATCCACTGTTTTTCTTCCGCTGTTAATAACTCATTATGCTCTTCTTCATCCCGTGCTTCGTGACGGTGATCAATAATAATTTGCCTGTTTATATCCTCTGTTAAATCACTTATAACATCATCAATAGTGGATATTAGTTTGACTTCATTTTCGTTGTACTCGACCGAAAGCAATAAGGATAAGCCTTCTTGACTTTGTCCCTTAATTACCAATTCTTTGGTTTTTTCCTCTAGGAGATGCAGGGCGTTATTCGCCTCGGTGATTGTTGCGATAGCCTGTGCTTTTTGTTCACTCAGCAGTGCCGTAACTTGCGTCAGGACTTGCTGAAATCTTTCTACCGCCAGTTGATAATCATCGAGGGCAGTCTCTGTGCCTGTGTAGGCAAAGGAGGTGATCGCTTTTGTACTTGCTTCATCCTGTAATTTTAGCTCTTGAAAAAGCTCGACTAATCGTGGCGTAGGAGTGGTATTTACCGCCTTCTCATGGGCAAATACGATCCCTAGATGGAAAATACAAAAACAAAAATAGAGCAGCCGTCGCGGGCATCGACCTAAGAGTCGAAGGATAGCGTTCATTGCCCACCCTGTAATTCTGCAGTTTTTGGATCAAAACCATAGCGAACTAAAATGTCACGGTAGGCTTCTGTCTGACGAAATTGCTTAACTTCCCTATCAAGTTGTTGAGTCAAACTATCCGCTGATGCGAACATTTTGGACACTGCTATCGTGACGGGTAAGTGAACTACTGAGGGATTTAACACCTTAAAAGCTTTGGAAAAACCAAGGGTCTTTGAAAGGCTTAAAATAAACTCACGGTTGTTGATTGCTACATCAAAATCCCCCGCCAAAAGACCTATAAGCTGTTCTTCTGAAGAATTTACATTTTGACGCCTAATGTAGTCTGCAGAATCAAAGTAATCGCCATAGGTCCAGCCCCAGATGGTCCCAACACGGTATTGCGATAACTGGAACAACCTGCCGCTGTAATCAATGTGACTGTCACGGCGAATGATCAAATCCTGCGTTTCGTAAATGTGGGGGACTGTAGTAAATTGCGCCACTTTTCGTCTCGATTCTGTGGCACTTAAATTTGGAACCACATCAACAGTCCCCTGGCCAACCTGCAACATTAATTCCTTCATGCTGCTGAACTGTGTCGTCTGTACTTTGTACCCAAGGGACTCGCAAAGTTTGACCACTATTTCGTAGGACGCCCCAGCGTAGTCGCCATCCTCGTTTGAAAAATAGAAAGGGGGGAAATCATCGGCTATTCCCATTCGAATAACAGGCACAGCGGCTTGGTCCAGCGCGCACAAGGGCTGTGATAGCGTCAGAATACATGCCGTGAACAACCACTTTCCCATACACAGTTCCTGTACGTTACGTCGTCACTATAAAGCGAAAGCGCGCGACCAAAGTTCGATAACTGCAAGTTTAGTATAGAATTCTCGACTACGAAGACCATTCTTAACGGGGTTATATCCAAGGCATACATGCCAATCTGATGCTGAGTAACTGGGCTGTTGTACGCTTTGAGAGCTAAATGAATACCGTTTGCTATCTAATGCAAAGAAGGCAATAAAAAAGCGCCTAACCAATCTCTTGGTTAGGCGCTTAATGCGTTAACAGTTAGAGAAGCATCAACCTTCGGCCAGTTCCTTCTCTAATTGCTGAGCAATCGCCTCCGGCGAGCCGCTGTTGCGGGCAAACAAGCCATAGGCGGATGGGATAACATAGATGGTAAATAAGGTCGCCAGCATAATGCCCGAGAGCACAACCACACCAATCACGAAGCGAGTTTCAGCGCCCGCACCTGCCGCCATCACCAGCGGCACAGCGCCTGCTGCGGTGGTGATCCCTGTCATCAGAATCGGGCGTAAACGCTGACAGGACGCTTGGATAATAGCCTTATCAAACTCTACCCCCTTATCCCGCAACTGGTTAGCAAACTCGACAATCAGGATACCGTTTTTAGCCGCAAGGCCCACCAGCATGATAATGCCTATCTGACTGTAAATATTGAGACTTTGATCGGTAAACCATAGACCAATCAAGGCTCCCACTGTCGCTAATGGCACCGTTAGCATAATCACCATAGGGTGAATATAGCTCTCAAACTGAGCCGCTAGCACGAGAAATACAATCCCAAGCGCAAGCACAAACACAAAGTACATCGAGCTGCCCGACTCTTCGTAATCTAAAGACTGCCCCTTATAACTGATCACGGCTTCAGCGGGCAAATAGGCTCTGGCCACTTGATTTAAGTAATCTAGTGCCTCACCTAAGCTGTAACCGTCGGCTAAGCTAGCTTCAATCGTAATCGCGCGCATACGATTGTAACGGTTAAGCGAGCTTGCATCGGCAAACTCCTCCACCGATACGAGGTTCGACAGCGGGATCAGTTCCTTAGTACGTTCTGAGCGAACATAGATATTCTGCAGATCGGTAGCAGTGTTTTGATTCGCACGCTCGCCTTCAACAATGACATCATATTCCTCACCGTCACGCATAAAAGTGGTCACAAGACGAGAACCTAACATCGACTCTAAGGTTCGGCCGATATTTGAAATCGACACTCCAAGGCTCGCTGCCCTGTCCCTATCAATCACCACCCGAAGCTGTGGTTTCGTCTCTTTATAATCATGATCTAGGCCGAGAAGTTTTGGATTCTCGCCCGCCTTCTCCATCATAATGTCGCGCCATTTAGCTAACTCTTCATAGCTTGGGCCACCGATAACAAATTGCACCGGTTTACCTATACCGCGGCCAAAGGCTTGACGCATTATCGGGAAAGCTTGAACCCCGGCTAAGTCGGACAAGCGCTTGTTAATGTCGCCAATCACTTCCTTAACTGGGCGGCGTTGACCCCAATCCTCAAGCACAATAATCGCCATACCGTTGGAGAAATCCGCCGCACGGCCAAAACCGCGAGGAGCACGAATGAGCAGACGTTTGATATCGCCACTGTCCACTAATGGCATCAGGCGATTTTCGACCTCATTCATATAGGATTCGATGTACTCATAACTCGCGCCTTGCGGGCCATTGACCATCAGGAACAACGAACCTCGGTCTTCCTGTGGCGCAAATTCCTGAGGTACTTTTTGTGCCAACAGCACACTGCTCGCCAGAGCAATAATTACCAGCACCGACATCAACAAAGGCTTGGCCATCGCCCCTTCGAGGGAACGTTGATAGCGATTAGTCACCGCCGTCATAAGGCCATCAACCTTGCGCACTAACCACGAATCCTGGGAAGAGGACTTGAGCAGTTTTGAGCACATCATCGGACTGAGTGTGAGTGCCACGATACTCGAGAACATCACAGCGGCACTCATGGCCACGGCGAACTCCTTAAAGAGCTTACCAATATCCCCCTCAAGGAAGGTAATTGGCATAAATACCGCAACCAGTACGAGTGTGGTTGCAATCACCGCAAAAGCCACTTCACGGGCTCCGAGGAAGGCAGCCTTTAATGGCGTATCCCCTTCTTCAATACGTCGGTGAATGTTCTCAAGCATCACAATCGCATCATCCACTACCATACCGATGGCGAGGATCATCGCAAGTAACGTCAGCAAGTTGATAGTGTAGCCAAGGGCATAAAGCACAATAAAGGTGCCGAGCAAGGATACCGGTACCGTTACCGCGGGAATGAGCATCGCGCGCACACTACCAAGGAACAGGTAAATCACGATGATAACCAGCACCATCGCCGTGAAGAGGGTTTGATAAACCTCTTTAATTGAGGCTTCAATAAACACTGAGCTGTCGTAGCTGCGTTTGATTGACATCCCTTCAGGCAGGGTTGGATTAATCTTATCGACGAGGGCATTGACCTGACGCGCCACTTCTAAGGTGTTAGCGGTCGATTGCTTTGACACCCCCAGACCAATCATGGATTCCTTGTTACCGCGGAACATGATGCGCTCTTCTTCTGAGCCAATTTCGACCTTAGCTACATCGCCAAGCTTAACTAAATAACCGTCTTCACCTTGAACAATCACCAGATTAGCAAAGTCTTCTAAGGTGCGATAACTGCGCTCTAAACGCACCGTAAAGTGGCGTTCCTTCGACTCAATCGAACCTGCAGGTAACTCAACGTTTTCAGCCCTTAATGCAGCTTCCACATCCGCAACGGTTAAACTGCGTGATGCCAGCGCTTGCCGGTCAAGCCAGATGCGCATCGCATACACCTTACCGCCACCGATACGAATGGTTGAAACACCATCCACCACAGAGAAACGATCAGTTAGATAACGACGGGCATAATCGGTAAGTTCTAGCGTGGTCATTTGATCCGACACTAGGTTTAACCACATGATGACTTCATCGCCACCATTGGCCTTTTGTACCTCTGGAGGATCGGCCTCCTCCGGCAGGTTATTTAGTAAGCCCGAAATACGGTCACGCACATCATTAGCCGCATCTTCAATATTACGGCTGATATCGAATTCTAAAGTCACCTGCGAGCGGCCATCGCTGCTCGATGAGCTGACATGGCGAATGCCCTCAACACCACTGATCCTATCTTCAACAAGCTGGGTAATTCGGCTCTCCACTACAGAAGCACTAGCGCCGCGGTAACTGGTCTCGATAGACACAATTGGCGGGTCGATATTGGGATATTCACGTAGCGGCAACTTACCAAAGGCCACTAGGCCAAAGGCAACAAGCAATAAGCTTATCACCGAGGCAAACACTGGTCGTTTAACCGAAAGATCTGTCAGGATCATACGTTAGGCTCCGCATCATCCTCAGTAAGATAAGTGAACTTTTCAGACACTTGTGTCTTTACCGTATCACCTGGACGGACTTTGAGCAGACCACGGATCACCACATTTTCGCCAATCTCTAGACCATCCAAAATCTCTACCCAACCGCGAGTACGAATGCCTATTTGTACCGCCTTGCGCTCAATGACATTGTCGCTATTGACGCTATAAACATAGTGTGATTTTTGTAGTGGAATAATCGCTGACTCAGGCAACATTATCGCCTCACGGCTGCGCTTGATGAGTTTCACCTTCATCAACATACCCGGCAATAAACGTAGCTTAGGATTCGGTATTTCTGCCCGCACGATAACCGCGCGGGTCGTTGGATTTACGCGGCTATCAATCGAAATCACTTTGCCCTTAAAAATCTCAACGGGGAAGGCGACAGCCTTGGCCTCAACTTGTTTACCGGGCTGAAGATCTTGAATAAAACGCTCTGGCACTGAAAAATCGAGTTTAATCTTAGAGATATCATCTAAGGTGGTGATTTCGGTGCCAGGGGATACTAAGCTCCCGACACTCACCTGACGCAGACCTAAACGGCCATTGAAAGGGGCTACAATACTGCGATCATTTAACGCAGATTGCGCCTGCTCCAGTTCGGCGCGAGTAGTATCGATTAAGGTTTGCAGGCGGTCACGCTCAAGTTCAGCCACAGTACGGCTCGACACTAATGAGCTAATACGCGCAAGTTCACGCTGATTGTCAGCCACTTTGACCTGCGCCGCCTTCACCTTGGCAATTTGCTCAGCATTTTGCAGTTGAACTAAGAGATCGCCCTTTTTGACGATGTCACCATCGTCAAATTTAAGGGATGTCACTACATCGGTAACCTTTGGGGTAATAGTCACCGATTCATAGGCCTTATTAGTGCCAATTGCTTCAACTTCATCTCGGACGGGCGCCATTTGCACTGTTGCGATGACGACATTGGGTACAAGTTTGACTCGGGATGTTTCCATCACCTTAGGTTGCATGGCTTGATAGCCAAACCATGCGGACGCGACAATTGCGCCAGTTATCATTATTTTTTTCATCTGGTTTCCAAATGATGGCATGCATTAATGACCGCTAGTTTACCCGCTCAGATCATCCCAGCAATAGATTTAACTTTTACTTACAAATTACGACCCGAGTGAAAAATCATTATATTTTTCATGGTTTTTAGCTATTTTAGCCAATGACTGTGTAAATGCGTGGGGATTACTGTATTTTTAAGATATTTACAATGCAGTTTTAGTTTTTTACAGCAGTATTCACTAAGACCAAACCGTTTATACGAGCCTAACAAAGGCTTGTACTAAAAAGTAGCGGATAACAATATTGAGTCATTATTAAGCGCTAATTCAGTAAACTCGGAAACAGGCATAAAAAAAGGGCGATGATTCGCCCCTTTTAACCGCAGATATTTTAACGACGCAATTTGCGTTCCTCTTTCATCAGGCTAGCTAAGGATTGGTAGACATTCGATACCACATCATTATCTAACGGCTGATCTTCTGCATTACGGAGGAAAATTTTCGTTTCAGCTGCCGATTCGCCATCCTCAAGCAATAAGCGATAGCTGCCATCTTTCAGGGCTAATTTCTTGTCGTTCCACAATGAACTCCAGAAACCTGAGTTATCAGCAAACTTAATGAAGAACAGACCCTTGGAGTTATCCATATCTGAGATTTCGAAGCCCATTTCAGGCAACACAATCCGCAGACGATCCCAAACTTGTTTATAAGAGGCCTTGGCTAACCAATAGGTCGCACCTTCTTCCGGATTAACAAGATCGACATCGATACCTAAGGTTTGTTTCAAGCGATTAGCCTGGATCATCTGCTCACGCTTCACGCTCATGTAAGCGATGGCACTGTTGAGCATATCGATAGTGTAACGCTGTTTGTCCTCGCCACTTAGCATGACATTTTGAGCTTTATCATCATAAGACTCTTGGTGTTCAACTAAATTGATAACGATGTTGGCGGTACGACCGTGTGGACGGGTTTCCACATCGAAGCGGTAGCGTTGACGCAGTAGATATTCTTTATCTGCACCCCACATGCTCGATTCGAGCACTTCTCGGTTTTCAATCCAATCGGTTTCGATACTGCCCTTGTCGAAGTCGCGGCTGCGGACTGGAATAGACTGCTTAGCGAAGAAACCATCCAGCATAGTGAAGAGCTCTTCTTTGAGATCAACACTGTTGTCAATAGATTCCACTACAATCTTGATGTTGTCGCTGCCCTCTTCTACATGAGTACCCTCTGCCATTGGCAGAACCTGTAGTGGAGGACGAATGTCGAGATTTTTCCCAACCAGTGCAGGATTGGCCTTAGGACCGAGTGCAGGCACCGCATATTCTTTGTTATAGGGCGGCGTTTTTAATCCCTCGGGGATTTTTAGCATTGGAGCTTGCTCAGCCTGCACATAGTCTTCAGTGCCGTTTGCTTGGCGACGCTCGAGTGGCGTGCTGCAAGCCGCAACGGCAGCAACTAGGAACAGTGGGGTGACTTTCTTTAACATTTAATTATTTAACCTCTATCTGGGCGCGAGTCATCGAGTCTAACAACAGACCATGGCACTGCTCAGAAAGTTCAGTCAAAGGTAAACGAATATGGCCACATTCGATTAAGCCCATGCGATGCGCAGCCCACTTAACCGGAATTGGGTTAGCTTCGCAGAACAGAGTGCTGTAGAGACCACGCAGAGGTTCGTCAATGGCAGCAGCTAACTGTGCATCACCAGCAAGCGCCGCGTCGCACATGGCTTTAAATGCCTTTGGCACTATGTTGTTAGCCACTGAAATGACACCATTACCGCCACGCAACAAAAACTCTCTGGCGGTCGCATCATCACCACTGTACAGCATAAAATCATTGCCACACAGTTCACGAAGACGTTTAACGCGGGATAGGTCACCGGTCGCTTCTTTTACACCGATAATATTGCTGACACTGACCAATTCGGCAACGGTTTCAGGCAACATATCGACCGCAGTACGGCCTGGGACGTTATAGAGGATTTGTGGTACGTCGGTGCTTGCCGCAACAGCTTTGTAGTGGGCAATCAGTCCTTTAGGAGTGGGTTTGTTGTAATATGGCGTCACACCTAACATGGCCGCTACACCGACTTTTGACAGGGCTTTTGTGAGTTCGACAGCTTCCGATGTCGCGTTGGCACCATTGCCACCAATCACAGGGATACGACCAGCAGAAAACTTCACCGTATGCTCGACCACAGTAATGTGCTCATTCATAGGCAGAGTCGCAGACTCACCGGTTGTCCCTACGGCGACAATTGCGTCCGTACTCTGTTCGATATGAAATTCAACTAATCTTTCAAGACTTGCAAAATCTACTGAGCCATCACTGTTCATTGGCGTGATTAAGGCTACGATGCTTCCGTTTATCATCTGGCTTCCCCAAAAATTCAGGATTCGCTATGGTACTGATGCCAATCATTTATGACAAGCATTAACGGGGATCTCAAATGGATTTAGTTATGGTAGCATTACCACCCCGCACAAAAACTCAACATAAAACCTGAGTTTTCGCTCCATGATATCGAAAAAGTGAGGACTATTCATGACCAATTATCTGGTCGTTACCGCGATGGGCCAAGATCGCCCTGGTCTTGTAAGTAAACTAGCACGCCTTGCCAGTGACTGCGATTGCGATATCGTTGACAGTCGTATGGCTTTATTTGGAAACGAATTCACCCTAATCATGATGTTGTCTGGTTCGTGGGCATCAATAACGAAAATTGAAAGCTTGCTCCCGAGTCTCAGTGTTGAATTAGAACTGATGACCGTCATGAAGCGAACTTCCAAACACACGCCGCAAAATTACTTATCACGTCTCGAAGTACACTTCACGGGTAAGGATCAACGCGGCACGATGAAGCGGATCACCCAATTCCTCGCAGACCGCTCATTAGATTTAGCCGCCGTTCGCTCCTTCTCCGAAGAGTTGGAAAATGGCAATCAAACTCAGACCATCTCGTTAACGATCAACATCCCTGAAAAAGTCGAACTGGAAAAGCTTGAACAGCTGATTTATCAACTGTCTGAAGAAATGTCGCTGGCTTGCACTATTCGCCGAATGGAAGGCACAACCTCAAAAAGGGAGCAAAATTAATGAATACATTAACCAAAGGGTGTAAAGCACCGTTATTTAGCCTGCTGGATCAGAACGGTAATTCCGTAGCACTCACCGATTGTCTTAAGTCAGGCCCGGTTTTGGTCTACTTTTATCCAAAAGCGTCAACCCCAGGTTGTACCTTACAGGCCTGCGGTCTACGTGACAGCAAAGCACAGCTTGATAACCTCCAAGTCACTGTGCTCGGCATCAGTCCAGACCCGATAGCAAAATTGGCTAAATTTGCTGAAAAACAAGCCCTAAACTTTACGCTGTTAAGCGATGAAGACCATAGCGTGGCCGATGCATTTGGCGTTTGGGGTGAGAAGACCTTTATGGGCAAAACCTACGACGGTATCCATAGATTAAGCTTCCTTATCAATACCGATGGTACTATCGCACACGTATTCGATAAGTTTAAGACCAAGGATCACCACGAAGTGGTGCTCGCGCAGCTTGCTGGCTAAGGCTTCGCTATATTCCTTTGCAATCAGTTAATTAAATAAAAAGGCTCCCGTGGGAGCCTTTTTATTTAATGCTTATTCATCGAATGCCGCGAAGGTTTCGCTCTCAAGAATAACACTCTCTTGGTTGGCATGTTATGGGTTTGTTATACAGCTTAAACTACATCGACACTCCAAACATTAAGCGTACTAGCGATTGACTCATTAAATCTTAGCTTCCAATTGAGCATCAAATTCGCTATCAATTTCCGTTTTGGGCCAGACATTGATTACAGCTTTTACCAGCGAAGCTAAGGGAATAGCGAAAAACACTCCCCAGACGCCCCAAAGCCCGCCGAACACTAATACCGCTGCAATGATAATCACCGGATGTAAATCCACCGCGTCGGAGAACAGAACCGGCACCAATAAGTTTCCATCCAGCGCCTGAATAATGCCGTAGCCGACAATAAGATAAGTAAATTCTGAACTAAATCCCCATTGAAAAAAGGCCACCAAAATAATTGGCAGTGTCACCAGCGTCGCCCCCACGTAGGGGATCAACACCGAGAGCCCCGTTAATACCCCAAGTAATGCCGAATATCGCAGCCCCATAAAGATGAAGAAGATATAGCTCGCGGCCCCTACAATCACAATTTCAATCACTTTGCCGCGGATGTAGTTAAAAATTTGTTGGTGCATCTCAAACCAAACCTTGCGGGCAAGTTGCCTATTAGCAGGAAAAAAACGCTTACTACCTTTAATGAGCAGGTCTTTATCCTTTAAGAAAAAGAACACCAATAACGGCACCAAAATCGCGTAGACCATCAGAACCAATAGTGATGCTGAGTAACCAATCAACTGTTTAACAATATCGAGTAAATGCTGGGTATCGAGCAGTTTTTTAAGCTCGGAAACCATTAAATCGAGCTGCTCGGTACTCACAAACTGTGGGTATTGGGTAACTAATCCCTGCAGGGTCTGTAGCCCCTTATCAATCATGTTGGGCAAGTCAGTCAATAGACTCACGCCCTGGCGCCAAACACTCGGAATCACCCCTAGGGTTAAAAATGCCACTAATCCCAAGAACACCACCAACACGATGGATGCGCCCATAGTGCGATTAATGCCCACTCGCAGCATTTGCGCCACGGGCCATTCAAGTAAAAAAGCCAGCACTAACGCCACCAACAATGGCGCCAGTAAATCACCTGCAAAGTAAAGAATAAGGGCTAACCCCACCAAAATGGCAAGGAGTGTAATGGCCTGGGGATCGCTAAAGCGTTCTTGGTACCAACGGGAGAAAAAAGTAAACATGAATTCATTCCAATGACGTGGTCTATGTCCAAATGCACAAGAAGGAGACAGCTTGAAGGTTAACCATATCCCATCCACACAGGCCTGTATATGGTTAAAAATCAACTTACTGCCGTATTAGCTAGCAAGCCTAAACACTCGACCATGAAACACTGCGGCCATTCAGTTAGTGCCCTAGGGCTATTGTTGCAACCGACCTTCTTTGTTTTGTGATTGAATCACGTCGCACTGCTTTTTACGCCTAATTCAGCGCGATTTTGTGATCACTATGCACAACCGATTTTCATCGTCCTGAATAATTTCAACACTGTGGCCCTGATTTTTAAAAAATGTGGGAACATCTTGGCGGGAGCCGGAGTCAGAGAGTTGTACATGCAAGCTATCGCCAACATCAATAGCCTTGACAGCCAACTTGAGTTTAACGAGGGGAACTGGGCAGCGATCCGCTGTGAAGTCGATAAAAATCATTATGCTCTTGCTATGAATGAACTAGGACTATTATCCTAGGTCGCGACTCAAACTACAAGCTAAGTGCATGAACCTAAAAACCTGATTTAATAGGTCAACCTTAGTTGAGATAATTTAGAAAAATAAAGGATCCACTTGCGCAACTCGACGTTTTTGACCCGATGTAAACCCTTTGCCCTGAGCCTGTTATCACTCATGATGCTCGGTAGCACTGCAAAGAGTTTTGCCAATAACGACTTACCTGATCTCGGTACTGCTGCGGTTAATACCTTCAGCCTCGAAAAAGAAACGGTCTACGGTGATGCCTATATGCGCGTCATTCGATCTTCGGCGCCAATGCTTAACGATCCGGTTTTGAGTCAATATCTTACCGAGATTGGCAACAGGTTGGTTGCCCATGCGACTGGCGTAAAAACCCCCTTTTATTTCTTCCTGTTACAGGTCGATGAAATTAACGCCTTCGCCTTCTTTGGCGGCCATGTGGCGGTGCACACAGGACTCTTTCTCAATGCTGATAATGAGAGTGAGCTTGCATCGGTACTCGCCCACGAAATCACCCACGTTACACAACGTCATTTAGCTCGCTCCCTCGAAGCACAACAAAAAACCGGTCCCGCGGCTGTTGCCGGTATGCTTGGCGCAATTTTATTAACCCTTGCGGTTCCACAGGCGGGTATGGCCGCGCTGGCGACGACCCAAGCGTTGGCCACGCAGTCGAAAATCAATTACACCCGTCTGCATGAGAAAGAAGCTGACCGGATTGGCATGCAAATTCTGGTCGATGCCGGTTTTGACCCCAATGCATCGGCAAACTTCTTTGGTAAACTCGCCAGCCGTTATCGTTTTACAACGACACCACCTCAGATGTTACTGACTCACCCTTTACCAGAATCACGAATTACTGAAGCGCGAGACAGAGCACATCAATATCCATTGAAATACGTACCTGATTCTTTGAACTTTCAATTAGCTAAAGCACGTATTCAGGTTCGTTTTTCGAGCTTTAACGACCAGGCTGTATTGGGGCTGTTTGAAAAGCAATTAAGTAGTCAAAACTATGGTTTTAAAGAAGCGGCGCTTTACGGTAAGGCATTAGCCCTGTTTCGTTTAAAGCGATTCACTGAATCGGAAAAGATTATCGACGAGCTATTAAAAGTTGACTCGGATAATCTGTTCTTTCTCGATACTAAGACCGACCTATTAAACGAACGTAGGGAATACGCGCGGGGGATTACCTTGCTTGAAGCCCAACGAAAAATGAAGCCGACTTCACAGGTCATTAATGCCAACTTAGCAAACCTCTATATTGAAGCTGATCAGCCCGCGAAGGCGATTCCCCTACTTGAGGATATGATTTTCCTCGATAAGCAGAACCAATTGCCCTATCAATTGCTCAATCTCGCATACAAAAAATTAGGCAATCAGGGAATGGAGTATTACTCGAATGCCGAAATCATGGCGCTGGGTGCAAACTATAAGGGCGCCATCGATCAGCTTAACTTTGCCTACCGAGCATCCGAGAATAATCCCCTACAAATGGCGCGAATCGAAGCCCGAATTCGCCAATTTAAGCAGGCGGATAAAGCCATGGATGCCTTTAAATAGGCCCCGATAGTTCGCTTAGCTTTACAGTCTGTTGTCAACATTGCGCCCCGAACTTCCTGACGGGGCGCAGTTTTTTCTGATATTATCTGGCCATTCATTTCAGCCAATGCGAGCCTAATTTAATGACTCAAGCGACGATTTACCATAACCCACGCTGTTCTAAAAGCCGTGAAACCTTAGCACTACTCGAACAGCAAGGGTGCCAAATCACGGTCGTGGAGTACCTGAAAGCTGTGCCCTCCGCCGACGATATTCGTACACTATTGACCAAACTCAATTTGACCGCCCGCCAACTGATGCGAACCAAAGAAGACGAGTATAAAGAGCTAGGACTTGCCGACGCCAATTTGAGTGAAGAAGCCTTGATCGAGGCTATGATTGCTACTCCAAAATTAATTGAACGTCCAATTGTGCTGGCAAATGATAAAGCGGTTATTGGTCGTCCACCTGAGAATGTGTTAACAATTCTCTGAACGTCTGACTACCCAGCGTCTCTGTCTTGCTAATAGGTACAATATGAGCACAAGCACCCTGCTAACCCTAAGCCGCTTAGGCTATCTAGCCCTCGTACTTCTTCTTGGAGGATGGTTTATTGGTCAAGGCATCAATGGTGAATATTCCTTGCTATTCAGTCTATTGTGGCTAGTTCCTCTATTTCTGCCCCTTCGCGGTATTTTAAAGGGCAATCCCTATACTTACGCTTGGGCAAGTTTTATCCTTTGTTTGTATATGCTCCATGGTCTCACCTTGCTATATGTAACTGTGACTGCCCGTGCGTTCGCGTTCATTGAAGTGTTACTCATTACCCTGCTGCTCATAGCTTTCCCATTCTATGCCCGCCTTCGGGGGCGTGAATTAGGATTAGGGTTAAAGAAAAAGTCAACGAAAACGCAGGACTAAGACTCTTAATTAACGAATTCTCTAGCTTCAAAATCCGAACAACGTTGCCAATATGTTTTTGGCACTAAACGTTAGCTAAATACATTAAGCGCAGGCCTATGGTATATCATATCGTGCTGCGCTTTTTATTTGTCTTTACCCGAAGCAGTTTTACGCACCTTCGTTAATTTGCCCCATACTTGAACCGATGGTAACCAACTTAAGCTTACTCAAAGCATTCACAGTTAAGTTACAACATGCGACTTTTTGCAACTAGATGAACATGTTATAGTCACTTCCACGATGGTAATTTGGTTCTAGGTCAACCAAATACCCCTGTATCTGATTATAAAAGTCAGTAAATTGGAGCAAGAAATATGGGAATAGGATTAGCACTTAAGCGGATTGCCCTGCTAACAACCGCAACGGCACTCAGCGCCTGTGGCGGCGGAGGTTCTGACAATAATACTAGCAGCGATAATGGCTCAGGCTCATCTACGACAGTGCAACGCTGCGCCACAGCCAACCCTCTTATCACCCAAGATGACTCCTCGGTCCGCTTTAGCACCCAAGCCAGTTATGTTGCAGGCCAATCCAGTGTGATCATGGCCAGTTTGATTGGCTCAAATTCTCAAGGCTTACAATTCCGCTGGGAACAATTAGAAGGCCCCAATTTATCCCTTGTTAGCCAAAATAGTCCGGTGCTCGGTTTTGATATCCCAAACTCTGGCAACTATCGTTTTAGCGTGCATATATCAGGTAACAATACTGATGTGACTGGTGAGATAGGCATTACCGCCGACACGGCTGTCGAGGGTTTCCTTAATATTCGTCAAGATCATCAAGTGGTTGAGGGCAACAATGTCAGCCTAAGGATTGGACAGCAGGCGGGATTATCCGCAGCCAATATCAGTTGGTGTATTGCTGAAGGACCGGATGTCACACTGGATTTAACCGATCCCTTCAGACCACAATTTGTGGCGCCGACGGTCAACCAAGATACTGTCACCCACCTTAGGGCTAGTGCCACCATTAATGGTAATCAGGTGAGCGATGACGCCTTTGTATTGACGACTGCGGAGCCTGCTATTAGCTCAGATTACTTTGATGAACCAGTCGCCCGCACCCATGCCTATCGACAAGATTCCCCCTACGCCGACGTACTGGCAAGCTGTGTTTACTCCAACCAGTTAACCGATGCTTGTAGTATCAGTAAATTACCCCTAATTGGCCAAGCATCTAGCCAGATTGATATCAATTCGATTCTCGATAGAGTGTTAGTATCCCACGACTGGATGGGGGACAATTTTGCCAATTATCTGCGCGCTATGGATCCCAATAGTGACTTTGCCACCTTGCTGCAATCAGTCACTGCAGTGGTGATTAGTTACGATGTACGCCCCTCTTTCTATTGGGTGCTAACGGGCGCCATTTACCTTGACCCTTCCGATCTATGGCTAACGCCTGAGCAGCGAGACACCATTAACGAAGCGCCGGATTATCGTAGTGAATTCGGTAATGAGCTAAATTTCTTGATGCCTTGGCGCTATGTGAAAAACAACCAATATGCTTCGCCCAGTTTTCCCATTACCACTCGGGCGAATCGCACCTTCAATCAAATTAACCCCGATTTAGCGTCCCTGCTCTACCATGAGTTGGCCCATGCCAATGACTTCTTCCCAAGAAGTGCCCATGCGTCACTCACAGGTCCAAGATTAGTCGATGACTTTAGTCGCCGCGGTGCGAGTAAGAGTCTAATTTCAGACCAAGTGACTGCCAACTATCCGCTAACGAGCAGCGAAATGTTTGCGCTGGGTAAAGTAAGCTTTCAAGGGGAAAAGGCTACGGCTAGCCAAAAGGCCTATCAACCTGCAGACATCACCTCTTTCTTCTCCAATGATATTGCCAGCGACTTTTATGCTTACTCGAGTACTCGAGAAGACACGGCAATGTTGTTTGAAGAAGCCATGATGAGCTATCGCTATCAAATTCTGCGGGATGTGGCTGTCACTAACGCCCCAGATGTGGTGAATTCGGATACCGTGATTGTCGATTGGGGACAAAGGGGCCGTATCGGTGATGACAGTTTACAGGCTCGCGCAGCATTAGTTATCGATGGTATTTTGCCAGAACTCGATGGTGATACTTTGGTAGCGGGATTACCCGAGCCTATCGCCATGCAAAGCGGTAAAAGCTGGCGGGCAAACTTAAGCCTCTCGTCAAATGGCTCGCCATTGAGAATAATGGGCGTTGCTGAGCAAAACGTGGGCGACAGTAGCGAGCATGAACTTCGCCTCAGTGGCGATCGTCATCGTCAGCCACAGCAATAAAACGGCTTTAAGCAGAAATCAAAAGCCCGTCTTGATGACGGGCTTTTGATTTAAAGGATTTCTAGCGCAAGCTGCTAAAGGTGAAGCATTTCCTTAGCAAATGGGATGGTCAATTTACGTTGGTGCACTAGTGAGGCTTTATCGAGCTTATCGAGCACATCGAAAAGAGTACGAAGATCCCGCGCCATCCGATTCAGTAAAAAGCGGCCCACATCTTCGGGCAACTGTAAACCACGCATCGCCGCGCGGCGCTGCAACGCCGCAAGCTTTTCATCATCCGCCATAGGCTGTAATTGATAGTTTAGCCCCCACTGCATTCTGGACACTAAATCGGGCAATAAAAAGCCGGCATCGGCGGGTGCAGAACGACCACTGACCACTAGGGCACACTTTTTATTTTCCGAGACGCGGTTATACAGGTCAAAAATAGCCTCTTCCCACACGGGATGGCCCGCAATGGCATCAACATCATCGATACAAATAAGGTCGAGTTGTTCTAGGCCTTCCAGCAGCGCGGTAGAAATACTGGCATGAATACCAAGGGGCAAATAAAAACTGCGACGGTCAAGCTCATTGGCATGGGCACAGGCAGCATGCATTAAATGGGTTCGACCAGATTTGATTGGCCCCCAAACATAAATGGCAGCATTACCAGAACCTTCGGCATTGGCACGTAATTTTTGAATTAGCTCGTCATTACCCGCTGCAGGGTAATAACTGTTAAAGGTTTCATCGTCGGGTAAATATACCGGCAATGAAAGTTGTAACGGTGAGTTTAATGGCACTCGTACTTCTCAATCTTTAAATTAATGACTTTCCCACATCAGGCTAAGCAATCAGACCCGCCTATACGGGAAGTATTAGGGTAAACGCCATTCAAACACGGGTTTACTCGCAGGGCTGGCACTTGGGGAAAACTCACCCTGTGCAACAACCGAAATGCGCGGTTCAAGACTCAGTAAACGCTGGAAATCGGTTTCGGAGCCAAATAATTCCAAACTGTAGGTCACTTTATTCCCCTGCATGCGGGACAAGGTAACATTTTTAACCGCACTCAATTGTTTTAAGTATTTTTCAATTTCAACCAATTGCGACATTTTATCGATATTCACGAATGTCACGCTTGACCCCACCTGCGCCCCTGTATCGGCAATGGCATATTTAGTGAAATAAAAATCCCCTAAGGCCGACATCATATCCGTTACAGCCTGAGACGTTGTCGAAGCCATACCATTGTATGTGAACAGCGGTTGGGTGCCCGAATCGATAGTCGCCTTTGTATAGAGATTGAGACGATAACTAAATTGCCCAGGATTGCCCTCAATAGACACTAAGGCTAAAAAATCCGCCTGATAACGTCCCGACACACTAGACACAATATCGGCATACATGCCTTTGACATCATTAGGATTAATCCCCATCAGCTCATCGAGATCTAACATTGGTAATAATACGGGAATACCGCGGTCATCCGAAAATGAGCTAAAGGCGCGACGTTCGTCTGAAGTTGCAGAATCCGCCAAAAGTGCAGTTTCACCATCGATGGGTAATGCTACCCAAAATAGGGTTAATGGGCGCTGAACACCCCAGACGGGTAATTGCGCTTGACGTAACAGGGCAATAATGCGGCGATGTTCAAAGCTGGCTTTTAGCGACAACTGACCGTTTTGCTCAAAATAACCATACTGGCTTAAAAGCGCATCTGGATTAGCAAGCTGTGACTGGATAACCCCATTCTGCAATGACTGGGCAGAACCGGTGTTTTTGATGATGACTTTTTCCAATGTTTTTCTCAGCGCTTGGCTACGCTCGCCATTGTCACGGGACGATACTGGGACATCGGCCTCGTCCAATTTACTGACTTCAACAGCATGCAAGCTATTGATGGTAAACAGGCAGAAGAAAAACGCGAGTAAGCTTGGCTTTAATAGGAATTTCAGCATCTTTTGAGTAGTTGAAGTAACGTCAGATAGTGCAAAGTGTACCATAGATAACACCGTTAGCGAATCTTGCCCTTTATTAAGCCGATAAGTTGCTCATTGACGAAAAATGCCACACAAAACAGTGATCCCCCACCATAAATGCAGCATTTAATTAGGATACCAATGCCATAAACTGCTATCATCCCGCGGTTTGCCCTACATCCATGAGAAAGATAAATGAAAACACTCGCTATTCCACTTCAGGGAGCGCAAATGCTGTTTGTCGCATTTGGCGCCCTAGTACTGATGCCACTGCTAACGGGCCTAGACACTAGTGTTGCACTCTTTACCGCAGGTATCGGTACCTTATTGTTTCAACTGATCACCAAACGCCAAGTCCCCATCTTCCTTGCATCTTCCTTTGCCTTTATTGCCCCCATTTTATATGGCGTGCAGACTTGGGGCATTCCAGCAACGATGGGCGGGTTGATGGCAGCAGGTTTTGTTTATGTCCTTTTAGGCGCCGTAGTTAAAGTTCGCGGAACCAATTTTATCCATAAATTATTACCCCCTGTCGTTGTCGGCCCAGTGATTATTATTATCGGACTGGGGCTTGCGCCGGTTGCCGTCAATATGGCGCTAGGGAAAAGTGGTGATGGCAGCTTGATTTTAGTTGAGAGCAACACGGCGCTCATTATCTCCCTTGCGTCACTCTCTACCACGATTGCGGTCGCGATTTTCGCTAAGGGTCTGTTGAAAGTGATGCCGATTTTAGCCGGCATTGTTGTTGGTTACAGCCTCAGTCTCGGTTTTGGCATTATCGATTTTGCGGTGGTGGCTAACGCAAGCTGGATTGCCCTGCCTAACTTCGTTGCCCCTGAATTTAACTGGCACGCCATTGCCTTTATGATCCCCGTTGCAATCGCCCCAGCGGTTGAGCATATCGGTGATATCTTGGCAATTTCTAACGTAACCGGTAAAGACTTTATGAAAAAACCGGGTCTGCACCGCACCCTAACAGGTGACGGCGTGGCAACTATTGCCGCGGCGGCCTTCGGCGGTCCACCAAATACCACTTACTCTGAAGTGACTGGTGCGGTCACCTTAACCCGTAATTTCGAGCCCAAAATCATGACTTGGACTGCGATTACCGCTATCGTGCTAGCCTTTGTGGGTAAACTTGGCGCGCTAATGCAAACCATTCCTGTGCCAGTGATGGGTGGCATCATGTGTTTGCTGTTCGGCTCTATCGCTGCCGTGGGGTTAAATACCCTCATCCGCAATCATGTGGATTTATCGGAGCCACGTAACTTAAGCATCGTGGGGGTCACACTGGTATTTGGTATCGGTGGTATGGCCTTTGGTATCGGTTCATTCAGCCTGACGGGGATCAGCCTTTGCGGCATCGTGGCCATCGCCATGAACCTGCTGTTACCGGCCACAAAACCCCATGCGCAGGATGTGGCTTCACACTAAGTCGCCCTTTCTATCGCGCATTTCCCCACTCTCGAGCATCAGAGTGGGGATTAAGTAATTAAAGGTAAAAAATCTATAAAAAAAGCCGCGTAGCATCTCTGCTACGCGGCTTTTTTATGGAAGCTTATTATTCTGCGGTTTTGTACTTGTCAGCAGTCGCTTTGATCAGTGGCTGTAATTCGCCCTTCTGATACATATCAACCACGATGTCACAACCGCCAATCAGCTCACCTTCAATCCATAATTGTGGAAAGGTTGGCCAGTTAGCGTATTTTGGTAATTCAGCACGAATATCAGGGTGCTGGAGAATGTCCACAAACGCGAACTGCTCACCACAGTTAATCATGATCTGAGCGACCTGAGATGAAAAACCACAGCTTGGTAACTTTGGAGAACCCTTCATATAAACGATGATTGGGTTTTCGGCGATCTGCTGTTTAATCTTCTCTACTGTTTCCATTTTCATTCCTATGTTCGAGGACATTGACTCAATAGGGCTATTGTACGACAGCTAAGCGCAGAACAAAATCCCACAGAGTGTAGGGGTATGCTTTGTCAAAGCAAAAGCGGGGATTTAACACAATAGAATGTACATCAAACACATTATCTTTCGCTAAAAATACCCTAATTCATAGGGCATAAAGTCGTAGATACTGATGGAGTCGCACACAAAATTACCATAACGAACAAAAACTAAACTAGTCTTATTCCGTTATATCGCGCCGGCATGGCAAATAGCCAAACAATGATTCACATCACAAATATTATCGGTACAATAGACCCCAGTGAGCACGTTTAAAAACGATAACCTAAGACCATGGAGAGAGACTAATGGCTTTCGAATTACCCGCATTACCTTATGCAAAGAACGCACTTGAACCACATATTTCTCAAGAAACCATCGAATACCACTACGGTAAACACCACAACACTTACGTTGTTAAGTTAAATGGTTTAATCGAAGGCACTGAGTTTGCTGGTAAATCATTAGAAGACATCATCAAAACTTCTACTGGTGGCGTATTCAACAACGCAGCTCAAGTTTGGAACCACACTTTCTACTGGAACTGCCTAGCGCCAAACGCTGGCGGTGAGCCAACTGGCCCTGTGGCTGACGCCATCAACGCTGCGTTCGGTTCATTTGATGCATTCAAAGCCCAGTTCACCGATGCAGCCGTAAACAACTTCGGTAGTGCTTGGACTTGGTTAGTGAAAAAAGCTGACGGCACTGTTGCTATCGTAAACACTAGCAATGCTGCAACGCCACTGACTGACAGCACAGTAACCCCAATCCTGACTGTGGATGTGTGGGAACATGCTTACTACATCGATTACCGTAACGTACGTCCAGATTACTTAGCGCATTTCTGGCAGCTAGTTAACTGGGACTTCGTTAACCAAAACTTCGCCGCTTAATTCTTGTTAAGCCCCGAATTAAAAAAGAGCCCCTAGCGGCTCTTTTTTATTGCCTATTGTTTTTCCCATCGCCGCACGCCCCTTATTGTCACTCCATGGCTACAACTGCAACTATTGCATTTGCAATCATTTGTTATTGTTTTTATTTAATATTTTTTTGACACTGCCTGCAAATTTGTGTCTAAGATTAGTATAGGAGACTGAAAAATCAGCCATCCATACCATGACATCACTGGCGTTTCAGGGGGTTTATATGGGCATTTTCGAGCATTATCAAAAGCGCTACGAACAAAAACTCGATGAAGAATATACTTTGCAGGAATTTCTCGATATCTGTAAAGAAGATCGCAGCGCATACATGTCAGCATCGGAGCGTTTACTGCTCGCCATCGGTGAAGCAGAAGTCATAGATACGGCAAAAAATCCAACCTTAAGCCGTATTTTCTCAAACCGTTTGATCTCCCGTTATCCTGCTTTCAAGGATTTCTACGGGATGGAAGATGCGATTGAACAAATCGTCGCCTACCTTAAACATTCGGCTCAAGGGCTGGAAGAATCCAAACAAATTCTCTATTTACTGGGCCCTGTCGGTGGCGGTAAATCCTCACTTGCCGAAAAACTTAAATCCTTGATGCAAAAAGTGCCTATCTATATTTTAAGCGCCAACGGTGTCAGAAGCCCAGTAAACGACCATCCATTCTGTCTATTCGATGTCGAAGAAGATGGGCAGTTATTAAAAGATGAATTCAACATCCCACATCGCTATTTAAAAACCATTATGTCTCCTTGGGCGGTCAAACGCCTGCACGAATTTGGCGGCGATATTTCCAAATTCCGCGTGGTCAAAGTCTTTCCCTCTATTCTTGACCAACTGGCCATTGCGAAAACCGAACCTGGTGATGAGAACAACCAAGATATTTCATCCTTGGTTGGTAAAGTCGATATTCGCCAACTTGAACATTATTCCCAGGATGATGCCGATGCCTACGCCTATTCAGGGGCGCTGTGCCGTGCGAACCAAGGGATGATGGAATTCGTGGAGATGTTCAAAGCGCCTATTAAAGTGCTGCATCCACTCTTAACCGCCACCCAGGAAGGAAACTATAACGGCACCGAAGGCTTATCAGCCCTGCCCTATAACGGCATAATTTTAGCGCACTCCAACGAGTCCGAATGGTCCACTTTCAAAAACAACAAAAACAACGAGGCCTTCCTCGACCGGGTCTATATCGTCAAAGTGCCCTACTGTTTACGTGTGTCTGAAGAACTGCAAATTTACAAAAAACTGCTGGTTAACTCTGAGCTGTCCCAGGCGCCCTGTGCCCCAGGCACCTTGGAAACCCTCGCTCAGTTCAGCGTGCTTTCTCGGATTAAAACACCCGAAAACTCATCGGTTTACTCGAAAATGCGCGTCTATGATGGCGAAAGCTTGAAGGATACCGATCCTAAAGCAAAATCCTATCAGGAATACCGCGACTACGCGGGAGTTGATGAGGGCATGAGCGGTCTATCAACCCGTTTTGCCTTTAAAATCCTCTCTCGGGTATTTAACTTCGACCACACCGAAATCGCCGCCAACCCAGTGCATTTGTTCTATGTGCTCGAGCGTCAAATTGAGCAAGAACAATTCCCTGGGGATACCGCCGAACGTTACCTCGAGTTTTTAAAGGGTTACTTAATTCCTAAGTATGTGGAATTTATCGGTAAGGAAATCCAAACCGCTTACCTGGAGTCCTACTCCGAATACGGCCAAAATATCTTCGACCGCTATGTCACCTATGCTGATTTTTGGATCCAAGATCAGGAATACCGCGACCCAGAAACCGGCCAACTGTTCGACCGTGCCGCCCTTAACGCCGAATTGGAGAAAATCGAAAAACCTGCGGGGATCAGTAATCCGAAGGATTTCCGTAATGAAATCGTTAACTTTGTGCTACGCGCCCGCGCGAGCCATGAAGGTCATAACCCACTTTGGACCAGCTATGAAAAACTGCGCACTGTGATTGAGAAAAAAATGTTCTCAAACACAGAGGATCTGCTACCCGTGATTTCCTTTAACGCCAAAACCTCGAACGACGATCAACGTAAACACGATGACTTCGTCAATAGAATGATGGAGAAAGGCTATACCAAAAAACAAGTCCGACTCTTGTCAGAGTGGTATTTACGGGTACGTAAATCCTCTTAAACTGGCGCTCACTTAGTACAAGGCTTTGGTGCGACTAAAGCCTTTCGCTGGGGTTTGGGAGGTGCGTATGGCGAACTTTATCGATAGACGGTTGAATGCGAAAGGTAAAAGCACAGTCAACCGCCAACGCTTTATCAGTAGATATAAGCAGCAGATCAAAAAAGCCGTCAGCGACGCGGTCACACGTCGCAGTGTAACGGATGTAGATAAAGGCGAGAAAATCAGTATTCCCACTCGGGATATTAGTGAACCTATGTTCCATCAGGGTAAAGGGGGCGTGCGAGACAGGGTTCACCCTGGTAACGATCAATTTACCCGTGGTGACAAAATTGAAAGACCTCAAGGGGGCGGCGCTGGCGGTGGTGCGGGCAAAGGCGATGCCTCCAATTCAGGTGAAGGGAACGATGACTTTGTATTTGAGATCTCAAAGGATGAATACCTCGAACTGCTGTTTGAAGATTTAGAGTTGCCCAATCTGCAGAAAAACCGCCTCAATAAATTGATCGAGTATCAGGTTTATCGGGCTGGTTTTACTAACGATGGCGTTCCCGCCAATATCAATATCGTTCGTTCATTACGCTCGTCACTTGCGCGGCGTATCGCCATGACGGCGGGTAAAAAGAAACGACTTAAAGAGTTAGAAACCCAACTTGAGGAAATGGAGAATATCCCAGGCACAAAAGCTGAGCTCATTATCGATTTAAAGACCGAAATTGAGGATCTTAAGCGCCAGATTGCTAAGGTGCCTTTTATCGATACCTTCGATTTGCGCTTCAATAATTTTGCCAGACGCGAAATCCCCTCTAGCCAGGCGGTGATGTTCTGTTTGATGGACGTGTCGGGCTCGATGGATCAAGCCACCAAGGATATGGCAAAACGCTTTTATATCCTCTTGTACCTATTCCTCACTCGCACCTATAAAAACCTAGAAGTAGTCTATATCCGCCATCACACGCAGGCCAAAGAAGTAGATGAGCACGAGTTTTTCTACTCCCAAGAGACCGGTGGCACTATTGTATCGAGCGCCCTAAAGTTGATGCATGAAATCCAACAGGAACGCTATCCAGCGAGTGAATGGAACATCTACGCTGCGCAGGCATCGGACGGCGATAACTGGGCTGATGACTCTCCTGCATGTCGGCAATTATTGGAACAAAAAATTCTGCCGCTGGTGCGCTACTTTAGTTATATCGAAATCACTAACCGTGCCCACCAAACCCTATGGCGGGAGTACGAATCCCTTCAACAGCACCATGACAACATTGCAGTACAACATATTCGCCAGGCTGAAGATATCTATCCCGTCTTTAGAGAATTATTTAAAAAACAGGCGGTTTAAGGGGGCGCTATGGGGACAAAGACTGTGAAGAAACACCCAGCACTAAGCGACGGTCCAGACTGGAGCTTTGAGCTGCTGCAGGATTATTTAAGGGAAATTGAGCGGGTTGCTGCGATTTACAAGTTAAACGCCTATCCCAATCAAATCGAAATCATCACCGCCGAACAAATGATGGACGCCTATGCAGGCATCGGTATGCCTATCGGCTACACCCATTGGTCGTTCGGCAAACGCTTTATCGAGACCGAGCAGGGCTATAAGCGTGGTCAAATGGGACTTGCCTATGAAATTGTCATTAACTCTAACCCCTGTATCGCCTATCTGATGGAGGAAAATACCATCACCATGCAGGCATTAGTGATGGCCCACGCCTGCTTTGGTCATAATAGTTTTTTTAAAAACAATTATTTATTCAAAACCTGGACCGATGCGAGTTCCATCATCGATTATTTAGTGTTTGCCAAAAACTACATCAGCGACTGTGAGCAAAAGTACGGTGTCGATCAGGTTGAGAGTGTTATCGACTCCTGCCATGCGTTGATGAATTATGGTGTTGATCGCTATAAACGGCCCTCGGAAATTTCCTTTCGCGAGGAGCAAGCCAGACAAAAGGACCGTGAAGCCTATTTGCAAAGTCAGGTCAATGACCTATGGCGCACGATCCCGATGCAGCAGAACCAACCGTCCGCGACTAAACGGCGCTTCCCCGCAGAGCCGCAGGAAAACATTTTGTATTTTATTGAAAAAAATGCTCCTCTGCTTGAGCCTTGGCAACGGGAAATTATCCGTATTGTGCGTAAGATGGCGCAATACTTTTATCCTCAAAAACAAACCCAAGTGATGAACGAAGGTTGGGCAACCTTCTGGCATTACACCATATTGAACCATCTGTACGACGATGGCGTGGTCTCCGACCGCTTCATGATGGAGTTTCTGCAGAGCCATACTGGCGTCGTAGCGCAGCCTGACTATAACAGTCGTTATTACAATGGGATTAATCCCTACGCCTTAGGCTTTGCTATGTTCACCGATTTACGACGCATTTGTGAGCACCCAACGGATGAGGACAGGGAATGGTTTCCTGACATTGCTGGCAGTGACTGGTTAGAAACCCTGCACTTTGCCATGCAAAATTTTAAAGATGAGAGTTTTATCAGCCAATATTTATCGCCACGAGTGATTAGGCAATTCAAACTCTTTGGGATACACGATGATGAGAAACGCAATTACCTATCGGTGTCGGCGATTCACGATGAACTGGGCTATCAGGATATTCGTACCCTGCTCTCGCAGCAGTACAACCTGTCAAATTTAGAACCCAATATTCAGGTGCACAATGTCGAAATCAATGGCGATAGGTCGTTAACCCTACGATATATCCCGAGCAATGACATTCCACTCGCCAATACCTATAAAGAAGTACTTAAGCATTTACACAGGCTCTGGGGCTTTAGCGTGAGTATTGAGCAGCTCAATAGCGATGGTAGTGTGAGTATATTAGGCGCCTGCCCTGAAGTCGCCAAAACCGACAGCCATCAAATTTAAGCCACAAAAAAGCCGTTTCAAAGTATAAAACACCTAGGAAACGGCTTTTATTTCAATCTCTTTTTAAGAGGTCAAGGAATTACTGATTAATATCTTGGGCAATGGATGTTGGCATATCATCACGTAACAACAGCCACATTTTGCCACTGTTAATGCCGTAGGTGCGCATCAATGCAGGAACATCGACATAATTTTTAGATTTCGCGAGGATTTCTAATTCTTTATAGAAATTTAATGCCAATTGGCGCGCATCGGCACTACTAAAATAATAACGACCAACGCGGCTGTAGAGTCCCTTAAAGCCATTTAAAATTAGCACATACAGTGGGTTACCCGAAGAGAAAGCCAGAGTATGGTGCAGTAAGTAATCGTATTCAGCGAAGGATTCAGCGGTATCTTCTAACTCATGGATTTTGGCGAGCACGTCAACAGCGGTATCAGGGCTATTGCGAAGTGCACCACGGAAATAAATCGCACTGACATTGGTTCTGGCCGACAGTAATTGATCCACCAGCACAGGGAAGCCCTCAGGGTTGAGGTCGGCAATGGTTTCAAGGATATTCAGGCCTGAAGTTTCCCAGAAATTGTTCACCCGAGTCGGTTTGCCATGTTGAATTTTCAACCAACCATCACGCGCCAAACGCTGTAACACTTCCCTTAGGGTCGTACGTGTGACACCGATTAACTCTGAAAGCTCACGTTCAGCCGGTAAAATGGACCCAGGTGGGAATTTATTTTCCCAAATTGATCTCACAATATACTTCTCTGCAAAGCTTGCAGGTCCTTTGGCATTGATAATCATCAGCCCAGTTATCCAGTTGTTGTGCTTTTAATGGTTACTGATCATACCAGAGCGACGCAAAATGAAAACCATTGACTGATCTTACTGGCATCAAAGGTATACAACTGTGTTAAAAACGTTCAAAAAAACGACATTTAACTTCTGAGAATACCTAAAAATTGCTGATTAGCTCCGCTTTTTGAAATCTCAGCGTAAGCAGTACGTTACATTAGCAATTCCTTTCAGCTAGACTGATTTTCTATAACATGCGCCAATAGAAAAACAATCGGTGCAATATTACACATAACTAGAAGAGAGGAAGTCATGCCGGTGACCATGAGCCAGGCGTTAATTGGGAACTTCTTAGGTAATTCGCCTAAGTGGTACAAAATCGCCATACTGTCGTTTTTAATCATCAACCCATTACTCTTCTTTTATGTCAGCCCTTTTGTGGCTGGTTGGGTACTCGTCATTGAGTTTATCTTCACCTTGGCAATGGCGCTCAAATGCTACCCGCTGCAACCCGGTGGTCTGCTTGCGATAGAAGCCGTTGCCATAGGCATGACTTCGACCAGCCAAGTGCTTCATGAAATTGAAGCCAACTTGGAAGTACTGTTGCTGCTGGTGTTTATGGTGGCGGGCATTTACTTTATGAAACAGCTACTGCTGTTCGTGTTCACCAAAATGATCACTAAGGTTCGCTCTAAAACCTTAGTGTCGCTGATGTTCTGTCTGGCTTCAGCTTTTTTATCCGCCTTCCTAGATGCTTTAACCGTTATTGCAGTGATTATCACAGTGGCAGTGGGTTTCTATTCGATTTACCACAAAGTCGCTTCGGGTAAAGATTTTTCAGCCGACCACGACCATACCTCTGAAGGCAAAAACGATGAGGGTGAAGCACAGCTTAATGAAGATGAACTGGAATCCTTTCGTGGTTTTCTGCGTAATTTGTTAATGCACGCCGGCGTGGGAACGGCGTTAGGTGGCGTGTGTACCATGGTTGGCGAACCACAAAACCTGATTATTGCAGCTCAGGCTAACTGGCAATTTGGCGAATTCGCGATTCGAATGTCACCTGTCACTGTGCCAGTGTTAATTGCAGGCGTGCTGACTTGTTTCCTCGTCGAAAAATTTAAAATCTTTGGCTATGGCGCTAAGTTACCCGAAGCAGTGCATAAAATCCTTTGTGATTATGCGGCCTATGAAGATGCACGCCGTACAAACAAAGACAAAATGAAACTCATTATTCAAGCACTAGTGGGGATCTGGCTCATTGCCGGCCTTGCGTTACATTTAGCTTCTGTAGGGTTAATTGGCCTTTCGGTGATTATTCTCACCACCGCCTTCAATGGCATCACAGATGAACATGCGCTAGGTAAAGCCTTCGAAGAGGCGCTGCCCTTTACAGCACTACTCGCTGTTTTCTTTGCTGTTGTTGCGGTAATTATCGACCAACATCTGTTTGCGCCAGTTATTCACTGGGCGCTTAATCACGAAGGTAATACCCAATTAGTTATCTTCTATATAGCCAACGGTTTACTGTCGATGGTCAGTGATAATGTGTTTGTGGGGACTGTTTACATTAATGAAGTAAAGGCAGCATTAATCAATGGTCAAATTACCCGTGATCAATTCGACCTGCTAGCCGTTGCCATCAATACGGGAACTAACCTACCGTCAGTGGCAACACCAAACGGACAAGCAGCATTCCTGTTCTTGCTGACCTCGGCACTTGCTCCACTCATTCGCCTTTCCTACGGCAGAATGGTAGTGATGGCACTGCCCTATACTATCGTGCTATCAATTGTGGGTGTACTGGCCATTCAAACTGGTTTCCTAGAGGAAATGACCCAGCATTTTTATGACGCCCATACGATTATTCACCACAGTGCGAAGGAAGCTCTCTCACCAGTGGTCACAGGACATTAGCACTTATCTCTGAGTTAACTGAATTTTATTTCTTGAGTAAATTCCAAAAACGCCCTATCTTCAGGGCGTTTTTTTCATGATATGGAGTTCACTTTTGACAGCACTCGTTCGCTTTGCCCATTCCCGCATTTCTTGGAGTATTCTTACTGGCAGTGCGATAGCGCTTGAGGCCAGTGCGTTATATTTTCAATACGTGATGAACTTAGAGCCCTGCGTCATGTGCATTTATATCCGCCTTGCGGTATTGGGTGTTTTAGTCGCAGGCCTCATCGGGATGATTGCCCCAAGTAAGCTATTTGTACGTGTTATCGCTTCCATTGGTTGGGCTGTAAGTGCGACGTGGGGATTAAAACTCGCTCTGCAATTAGTCGATATCCAGACCAATCCATCCCCCTTTGCAACCTGCTCATTTTTACCAGAATTTCCAGAATGGATGCCGCTACATGAATGGTTACCCTCGGTGTTTATGCCAACGGGAATGTGTACCGATGTACCTTGGCAGTTTATGAATGTCACCATGGCTGAATGGATGGTATTTGGCTTTAGCGGTTATCTGGTTGCGCTACTGCTGTTTTTAGTTCCCATCCTCACTGGCTCAAAAAAACCTTCCCTGTATAAATAATTGGCTAACTCGGTTAGGTCACCCTAACTGATAGCTGATTTGCGAGTTATAAATAGGTTAAATGAAGATCCCTAGGCAGACTTTAGGTCTGCCTTTGTTTTGAATAAAGGCCGCATAATCATTTAATCTCATTAGCGAAGAATGAACTAAGCCAATGGCAAATAGGCCAAAAAAAGCTAAACTGGCTCCATAATAGTCGCGTTGGGAATACGCAGCACATGGATATCAGGTCGATTATTGCGCCCAAGACCCAATGGCATAATAGTTTGCCGTTTAAGCTAAGCCTTATTCAACTTATCATCGCTACTCTGCTTATTTTCAGTACCGCATGGGTGATCCTCACCATTCAGTCCCAACAGCTTAATGAACAACAATCGCAACTAAACCAGAACCAAGGTCAGATGGTCATTGCGAAACTTCAGGAAATGACCTCCCAAATTGAAACTCAGGTCAATAGCATCAGTAATATTGCCAAGCTATATCGTTATCAACCCCAAGCACTTAAACTCAGTATTCCCGTCCTGCTCAACACCGAAAGCCACAGAGACATCGTCCTTGGCGGTGGTGTTTGGCCAGAGCCCTATGCCTTTGACCCACAAAAGCCGCGCGACAGTCTTTTTTGGGCGCGGGATGCAAAGGGCGACCTGCAATTTATTAATAGTTACAACGATGAACCCCACCCCAATTACCAAAATGAAGAATGGTATCGCCCCACCCGCCTGCTACCCGCTGGCAAAACCTATTGGTCAAAATCCTATATCGATAAAGCAACACATGAGCCGATGGTGACTGCCGCGAGTGCAATCTGGATGGAACATCAGTTTATTGGCGCGGCAACGACCGACATCAGCTTAGATAAACTCAATATCCTCCTTCGACATGCGATGGCCGATGTTAGCGGTTATGTAATAGCCCTTGACCGTCACAATCAAATTCTTGCCTCGCCGCCAAGTCCATATGCTAGCAATGCTAAAACACCGCCCCAAACAGCATTGCTCAACTTTAGTGCCATGACTGAGCAACAAATTGCCTTTACCCCTATATTGCAGGCGTTACAAATGGCAGATGAGGCGTTTATTGCGCAATCAAAATTGGTACGAGTCTTTAGTGATAAACAATTAGCCAATCTCAAATATCCTAGTCATGCCATGAAACAAGGGGACGTATCCACTGGTGTTGTCGATGAGAACATTGTTCAAGACAATGTTATCGAAGCCGATGAGCCCAAGGCGAACTTGCTCGAAGCGGATTTACTCGAAGCCATAGTCAACGATAATGCGACGCAGCAGTTTTCAACGCCAAGACGCATCGCATCCGTTAGCATCAAGGATGATCCTCTACTTAATAGTCCCGCGATAGCCTCGATATTTTTAATGCCTCACACCTATTGGAAAATTGTCGTGGTAACCCCCGTCGCCCCACTTGAAGATACGGCCAAAACCTTAGTAGAAAAGGTAGGGCTCTACCTAGTGTTAATCCAAGTTCTGGGGCTGTTCTTGCTGTTTATTCTGCAGCACAAATTGGTTATCAAACCGATTATCGAGATGGTAAAAGCCCTTAAACACAATGACCCTGCAAAGCTCGAGCATCAAGCCTCGAACCGGAGTGATGAAGTCGGCTTGCTGGCTAAATCCTTAATTAACCGTACCGAGCAACTCGAAGTCGCCATGGCAAGTTTGGATGCCAGCAACCTTGCGCTGGAGCAGCAATTGCAGAATCAAGACCGGATCCAACAGCAGCTAAAAGGGCATAAGGAGCAACTAAATTCACTCTTAGAGTTCTCTCCTAATATTGTCTATATCAAAAATAGGGAAGGAAAATACACGCTAGTAAACGACAAGTATTGCGCCCTACTTGCCACCGAACGTAAAAAAATCCTTGGGGTAACAGACTTTGAACTCTTTCCGAGCCAAATCGCCGAGCAATATCGTTTAGGCGATCTACGGGTCAATCACAGCAGCGAGGCCATCATTTATGAGGAATCCTTTGCAAGTCCGCAGGGGGAACTGATTTATCAAATCACTAAATTTGAAATCAAAGATGAAGAGTTTAATCCCATTGGGATTGGTGCCATCGGCATCGATATCAGCCTAAAAAAACGCCATCAAAAAGAACAGGAACAGGTCATTACACAGCTTCAAACCCAATTGGAACAACAGCAACTGCAAACGCAATTAGCACTTCAACAAATTGGGCAATGGCAGGCAAAAATTGAAACCAAAGATAATGAAATTGCTAAACTTCGCCAACAGCTCACAAGTCAGAAGCATAGTCAAAAGCTGATCCAGCATTTCCTTGCCGAATTAATGCCTCAACTGGTACTTGAACAGGATCAAGCACTGGCGATGCTGTGCCAATCGCCCCCCCTTGCCAATACGCCGCAGCAAGCCCACATTGCTAACATGATGAGCGAGCAAGCCACACGGCTCAGACAAATTGCACCGCTTTTTATCGATGAGGCAAGCAACATTCGCCCTTTACATCTTAGCCAATTTATTAACAGTGTCCTCTACCTGCTAGCGCCGACAATAAAACGAACACAGGTTACAGTAAATTACCAATGTGACGAGCATCTAGTGATTGAGGCTAGTGTATGGCATTACCTGCAATTATTTTATCGCTTGCTGAACAACAGCCTACAACACGCGTTTAAGGAGCATCAGCAGCACCGTCAACTTAATCTCACGATTGAAAAACGGGAAAATCAGCTGCAGGTCAAACTGGAGGATAATGGCTGTGGGATCCCATCACAGCAATTAATCCACCTCCATCAACAAATGGCTCAGGGGGTCTGTGTTGGTAGCCTCAGCTGTTTAAATGTGTGGATCCACAATGAAATGAAGGGAGAAATGCGTCTTTCGAGCGAACTTAGCAAAGGCACCTGCATTTTGTGTCATTGGCCAGTATAGGACCAATTAAACGGTCGCAATCGATGATTCATCCAACCAACTGCGTGCATTGTCACGATCATTGGCCGAAAAAACCTTGACTGGACACGGCAACATAAACGCTAAGGTATTCACCATAGTGCCTATTTTTTCCATATTAGCAATCATCACAACTCGGGAAAAATCACCGAAGTGGAATACGCTGAGTAAGGCATCATCCCAAAGTGCTCCCACGGTTAACCCTACAAACTCTTCAGTAAATTCATACCATAAGCGAATGCTAGCGTGATCCTTTAACTTAGACTCAATCGCTGGGATTAATAGATCATCGATATCTTTATGGGTAACCTCGCCGCTGATCTTGATAACCAAAATGTCGTCGGCATAACCTGAATTCATTGTCAGCATAAATTCCCCCTAGAGTGTCTAAATGCTTCACAAAGCTCCGCGCTAACTTAAAGATACACCGAGAAACGGCATTGGCGATAAAATCAGCAAAAAAAAATCATCTCAGATAAACAACAAGTTGAATAGCAAACACTGCACCCGCAACAGCACAACATGGGGTTTATTCCGTCTAGGCGTAATGTGTATTAATAGGTCTTCTATAGGGAGAAATTAGGCAATAGGTACAGTTCAGATGAAGTTTATACGTTGATAACGCATCAGTACTTTTTGAGGAGGATAGCAGTGTAAAGGCACGTAAAAGAAGACTTCTAATGCATCTACTAACTCAGTAACTAAGGTCAAAAATTGATATCAATCGTTGTACTCTAATAGCTTTTGCACTACATCAGCTATTACAAGTGTGGGGCAATAAAAGCACAAATCAACTAACCCCTATACTTTTAGCTTAACACGATGACTTAAATAGTTATTTACCAAAAATTGTCATCGTTTCTAGTGCTTACCAGTTGCAGCTGTGTCGTGGCAATTGCCATCACTAAAGACTTAGGCAACGCTTTACGGTAAGGGATTTTCAAGATCCCCCTTTGGGTTATCTCAAAGTCCTTAACTTGGGCTAAGTGGGGTTCAATTGCGGCATTAGTAGTGGCAAAGCCCATATGTTCCTTGTGGGCTGAAAAGGAAAACAGAAACCTTGGCTCGATAAAAAATGGGTGACCCCATTTAATGGCCTCTTGCGCGTTTGGCGCAACAGTTTTTAAGATGATATACATTTCTTCAAGATGTGCTCGGCATTTGGGTGCCGCATTTTCAATATATTCAGCAATGGTTTCAGGCTTATTACTCACATTAAGGTTCTCCAAATCCTAAACACTTATCATATCTGAAAAATATCTGGCTTGGGCAAAGCCAATATCTAAAGATATACGTCAATCACTCTTTGACGAAAAACGCCTATTGCGGCTCATAAATCCAAGGTAGTAATGTTAATCAGATAAACTGATGCCCCTGACCATCCACGAACTTTTGTTAAATCCATGGCTGTATTAAGTATTAAACCAGCATTTTAACCATGGCTCTGACTTACCACTGTTGTCTGTGTTTTGTATGTCTTAAGTTGTTTAAACTATCACAGGGGGTCCCCGTTTATGCGCTGAATGAGTAGTTAGAGCGCATTGCACTTTAAGCTCACAATATCAACTGCTCAGCGGAGTCATCATCACAGCGCTAGGCTTAAGAGGCAAAACCATGAGAAGAAAGCTTAACCCAAATCCGACCTAAGAGTTGGCACAAGGGGATTTTAATTAAACGTGTGTAGGCAGTTTAGCGATTTCCTGATCGAATAGATTTTTTATCAGACCAGCAAATTCGGTAATAAAAAGTGTCTGTTCTGGGGTAGCATTATGATTCGCTACCGATGCCAGAATTTCTTCTAAATCATACACTATGGCATCAACTTCACGAATGAGTGTATTGCGTTCACTGAAGGTCAGTGACGGATTTTGACCACAAACCATAATAATTTGTGCCGACAGTTGCTCTTCAAATAATTCCATCACAGTATCGTCTGACACATGCGCTTTATCTGAGGTCTCAAAAAGCCCCAAATGCTCAGTCAGATACTGAATGAGATGCACGTAACCGTCTTTATCTGTGACCATAAAAATGAGTACCTTGTAACCCTAACTCGTTCTATTAATGTTGAAATGTCAAAACACTCTAAACTTTGTTCGGCGATAGGTCATCTACTTTGTGACACCGAGAACCATAGGATAATGCTATTGGGTCAGAGTCAGTACGAATGACACAGGTACGGCTTGACTTATGGTCGACAGTCCTGCTATTTCACGTAATTTTTCGACTCCAGCCACTAAATTAAATTCATTTGCATTGACAATCACAGGCTGAAAACTCAGTACAACCATTTTATTATCAGACACTTTTGTCAACATTACTGAAAAAGTTTTTGTCTGTTCTTTTCCATGCAATTTAATTTTTCCGTCAATTTCAACGATCTTACTGGCACCAACAACGAGAGCATTCAAGACAGCACTATCAAGCAAGGCAGAGACATTTAATTCTGGGAAACGTGCCACTTCAAATAACAGGTTTTTCAGCCGATCGTCTCGCACTTCAATGCCAGTTACTACACTCACTAGCGGAATGCTCAATTCGAATTGACCATTATCTTTTAACTGACCTGCCACCTGTTTAAAGTAATGCACCTCACCAATATCGCCTTTTTTTACCGAAATAAAACTAACTCTGGATTCAGGCTCAATTACCTGCCACTTTGCCGCGCTACTGAAACTCACCAACGAGAATGCGAGTGTGGTGACGAGCATTGATGGTACTAACACTAAGCTCTTTTTCATCATATCCATCCTTCATGATTGCGCGTTGGGCGGTATCGCCATACCTCGCTAAATTGCCGCAAATGGTGAGGTATTCCTAGACAAAGCAACCCAGCGTTATTTAAAGATACTCGGTTTATCCAAGACCGACCAGATAACCATATAAATTCGTAAGTTAAACTCGTATTAACCACTTATCTAAACTGTTGGCAAAGGCCTGTTTATCCGCCGCGCTTAAGGCACTTGGGCCGCCGGTTTGAATGCCGGAAGATCGCAACTCATCCATAAAGTCACGCATCGTGAGTTTTTGCCGAATATTATCCGCGGTATAGAGTTCACCCCGCGGATTTAAGGCTAGTGCACCCTTTTCAATCACGGCACTGGCTAAGGGAATATCAGCGGTGATCACAAGATCCGTTGCCGCCACATGATCGACAATATATTGGTCGGCAACATCAAAGCCCGATCCCACCCTAACTTGACTAATAAATGCAGATGGCGGAATTCGGATAGTCTGATTGGCCACCAGCACCACGGGCAAAGATTTACGCTCGGCAGCTCGGAATAACATCTCTTTTATTGGATTTGGGCAAGCGTCGGCATCGACCCAAATTTTATGTTGTTTCAACTCACGCTCTCCTAAACCACAGCTTCTGAACTACTGACTTCTAAACTAAAGGCTCTTAGACTACTGCCATCCAATCTTAAGGTGCGAGACGGTCAATCTCCCAATTATCGCCCTCTTTGGTATAGATAAAGCGGTCATGCAGTCTATTTTCACCGCCCTGCCAAAATTCAATACTGGTCGGCTTAACGAGATAACCGCCCCAAAAACTGGGCAGCGGCACATCGCCCTTGGCAAACTTAGCTTTCATTTCAAAGAACTTGCCTTCGAGAACTTGTCTGGCACTGAGTTTGCTCGACTGCGCCGACACCCAAGCCGCAATCTGACTATCCTTCGGACGGGTCATAAAATATTTAAGCACCTCAGCGGTAGACAGCGCCTGCGCCTCACCCAGCACGGACACTTGGCGCTCGAGCGGATGCCAAGGAAAGTGCAAACTCACTTTGTTATTGCTACTGATATGTTGCGCCTTACGGCTACCCAAATTAGTGAAAAAGACAAAACCTGTTTCATCGAAGCGTTTGAGCAGCACGATACGCTGATAAGGCTGCCCCTCATCATCCACGGTTGCGACACACATGGCGGTGGGATCGCTAAGCTCGGCGGTGCGCGCCTGCTCCATCCATAATTCGAATAACTTCATCGGATCTTGCGGTAAATCGGCGCGGCGTAATCCGCCTTTGGTGTATTCGCGGCGAATATCACTGAGATCTGTCATAGGGATTCCTTATCGGGGCACCTGTAAACCCCACTTTTAAAGCCTAATGGTTTGGATATGATGGCTTGGGGGCTCGCTGTATTCTGACTTAAGTTTACCATAACTTTGAGGGGCTTAGCGCCCTTTCGCTCTCTCTTGAGCATAAAAAGCCTGATGATGACCTAAGGGGCTTGCCACCAAGATAAACGAATGAAAAAGCACGTTTAAAGCAACTGCGGAATTAAGGTTTCGGTGTCACACTGCTGGAATTGGCGAAATCCAATAATTGTACCTAACACGGTCGTCAATTTACTTTGGCTTAAACAGGAATATTGAGGTTGATTGATAGTCAAGGATGGCAGATTTAACTCAATCACATCCCAGCCTGATGGTGAAAATAATCCTAAAAGATGGCCTAAGAGTGCATTGAGCAAGGATTGACTGTTTAAATTGGTTTCAAAGCTCACATAGGAGCAATTATCCTGATGTTTACCCTGCGGGGTAATATGCAAGCTGAGGTAATCCTCACCTCTAATGCCATTAAGGGAAAACCCGAAAGGGCTAAAACAATGGCTATCGAATTGAAAGTCATTCAATAACCCATCGAATTGAAGTCGTTTAAGTACGCCTTCTTCAGTCTGCACCGCTGTGTTTAAGTAATCGGCCAGTTCGCCTCGAATATGGTACATCAACAGCTCGAAGCGGCTGTCACTGCTTACTTTTGCGTGTTCTGCAAAGAAGAAATAGTGATGGTGTAAATCTAAGTGGCCTAGTCTGTAGGCCAATCCCGGTAAATAGTGGCGTAGCTGACTAATATCGTCGGCAAATGTGCTCGCCTGCAGCTGGGCTTGATATTCATTTTTGCGTTGATACCTAAGGCTTGCAATATCATCGACAGCCAAATTTTCAATTACCCAAGTTGCCGCTGTGACTAAGGTACTTTTGCCGCAGGTAAGGAGTAGCAGTCTGTCGTCCCAGACAAAGAGGCTTGATTCACTTAAGAGATAGGCATCGCAAAAATCGTTGTGGATATGGGATAGGATTTCGGCATTGGCACACGCCACAAATTCAGCCCAGAAGGGTTGAGGTAATTGACGCAAACTTGCAGCCGCCGATTTAAGCTGCAGTTCCAGTTTTTTCTCGGCGCCTTCGAAAAACAGCAAATCCTGCTCCTAATTCCTTTTGATACCTAATTCTTTCAATGCAGCATCACAAGATACCTAGACAAAGGATTGTACACTGCAATCCTAGGGTGCAAAACAGTAAAACTAGGGGATCAAAAATCAACTTGGCGGTTAAATAAGACCCTAAAAACAAAAAATCAGCCTAGGTTTCCCTTGGCTGATTTTTCAGATTGACTACCTTAATCCCTTATTAATTAAGAGAATAATTAAGAGAAATCTTCTAAATAGGTGTAACCCTTAAGACCAATTTGCAGCTCTTCAAGGATCTGCGCACGCTCATCTTCAACGATATGCTGATTCACCAATTCTTCATAGGTACGCATAAAGGATACGGCGTCTAAGTTCACGTATCGAAGTACGTCGGCCACTGTATCACCCTCAAGTACTGACTCGATATTGGTCGCGCCATTGTCTTCGATACGCACCACAGCGGAGTTAGTGTCACCAAACAGGTTATGCATATCACCTAAGATTTCTTGATATGCACCCACCATAAAGAAGCCGATTAAATATGGGCTTTCGGCGCTCCACGCAGGCACTGGTAAGGTGGTTTCAATACCTTGACCGTCCACGTATTGGTCAACAATACCGTCCGAGTCACAGGTAATGTCTAGCATCACAGCGCGGCGCTCAGGGGCTTTATCCAGACCAGATAACGGCAGTACAGGGAACACTTGGTCGATACCCCATGCATCCGGCAGCGATTGGAATAGGGAGAAGTTGACAAAGAATTTATCCGCTAACTTTTCGTTTAATTCATCGATGATCGGTCTGTGGTAACGGTTCTTCGTGCTCAGCAAACCTTGCACTTCGTGGCACACACGCAGGTTAGCCTGCTCTGCCCATGCGCGCTCGGCTAGGCTTAATTGACCTAGAGCGAACAGTGATTGCGCTTCTTGCAGGTCACTCTGACTGTCGTGGTAAATTTCAATTAACGCACGTTGGTCAGCGCGGCCGCTGAGCTCGGTCCATGACTGCCACATGTTATGTAATAGCTGTGGCGATTCTTCTTCAGGTGGCTGAATTTCTTCCACTTGATAGGCTTCTGTACCGATAACATCTGTGATTAACACCGCGTGGTGCGCCGTCAAATGACGACCCGATTCTGAAATAATACGCGGCATTGGCTGCGCGTATTCATTACAGATATCGGTCAGTACGTTAACGATGTTGTTAGCATACTCAGTTAAACCGTAGTTCATTGAGTTGTTACTTTGGCTGCGAGTACCATCGTAATCCACCGCTAAACCGCCGCCCACGTCGAAACAGTTGATGCTGGCACCTAATTCACGCAGTTCACAGTAAAAACGCGCCGCTTCGCTCACGCCCTGACGAATGTCGCGGATGTTGGCGATTTGCGAACCTAAGTGGAAATGCAGTAATTGTAGAGAATCTAACATATCCTCTTGTTTTAACTGATCAACCACGTTGAGGATCTGCGCTGCTGATAGACCGAACTTCGATTTTTCACCACCACTTGCCTGCCACTTACCCTTACCCTGGAAGGCAAGACGCGCACGCAGACCCAGACGGGGTTTCACCCCGAGACGCTTAGATTCGGCCAGAACCATTTTCAGTTCCGACAGCTTCTCTAGAACGATATACACCTTGTGGCCGAGTTTTTCACCAATCAGTGCTAAGCGAATGTATTCGTTATCTTTATAACCATTACATACGATCACTGAACTGGCTTTTTGTGCCATAGCAAGGACGGCCATCAGCTCAGGTTTACTACCCGCTTCAAGGCCTAATTGTGGTACTTCTTTTGATGCTTGGCTGGCAAGGATCTCTTCTACAACCGTTTTTTGTTGGTTTACTTTGATGGGGTAAACCAGCAAATAGTCCGCCTGATACTCGTATTTTTGTATCGCTTGGTCAAACGCTTGGCACAGACTGTTCACTCTGTGGTGTAGAATTTGTGGAAAACGAACCAATACAGGTAAAGCAACGCCTGCTTTAACCATATCCTTTGCGAGCTCGTTTAAGCCAATTTTGTAATCAGGATTTTGCGGATCCGGTGACACAGTCACCTCACCTTGGTCGCTGATCCCATAAAACCCTTGGCTCCAGTGAGTAACGTTATACCCAGCTCGCGCCGCATCAATAGACCAATCATTCATTTTTAGTTAGCCCGTCAATAAAAAAATGGGATAAACGGTGAGTATCATACCCTACCGCCCGTTCGACAAATCCAGGTAAAGTTATCTTTACCTGACATTCACAGAGGTGAATTCACGCCTGTGATGTAATATCGCTTCTCTAGATAGAGGTGCGATATTACGGATTTCGTTCGCGCTCAAAGACATTGCTAAGAAACATTCTTAAGAACAGTGCTTAGAAACATAGCCTAGAAGCGTTGTTCAAGACGAAAAGGAAAAACACTTTTCCTTATCGCCCTGTGTTTTTTCACCCTATGCTTTTTGCATAGTGGCGTTAACCATAGCTCGATTGGAGGTTAAAAAACACCCAAACTCAAACTGTGGATGGCACATGACGCCCCAATAAGCTATCGCGAAAACGCCGGTCTTATTAAGGTGCTGCCTCTTGTTAGCTAAAGAGGGCGGCCGATTACAGATAACACTAAAGGAACAACATTACGGATTAAGTGGCGGCTAAACGCACGCTTGACTTAATCACAGGCAAGGAAGGTTTACGTGGGGACTATTGGCTTCTTCACGGCCAGAATTGATACGAATTAACGTGAGGTGCTTAAGGCCTGTATCGTCATAAGGAAGGACGAGTGAACGAAGGCACTGTGACGCCTTCAGGCAAAGAGCAAAAAATGGGTGCTTGTGCATTAGCTAAAAAAAACCTCTTAACCCCATATAACAACAAAAAATATTGGTTTTAAAGGTGAATGCTTTTTACACCTTAAACCTGTTCTTCTCACGGATTAGTTGTCGTATTTAAACGAGTTGGCTCGTTAAAACGGCGCAATTAAACCGCGCAATGTCACAGAATGCAAGCATGAATCACATTTAATATTTTTCATTAAAAAATAACACACGCCGGAACAACATAACGACTACAAAAAAAGCACGCTACCCATTAATAATCAACACGTTAAAAAACTTAAGCACATCTTAATGTTCAATATTTTTTAATAGTTACGTACCCTAAATCGAGCACATTTTCTCAACAAGTCAGGTTTCAACCTCAAATGGAAACCCTCAATGACAGTTTACAGCTCGCCACTGAGCCCTTCTCGCTTTTAGCCGAGGGATAAATCAACGGGGTAATAAAGCTGATGTTTGGTTGTAAAGCAGTTATAATCAGCGCCGAATTACATCTATATACAGAGAGCTCCATGGTACAACTAGGTAAAACCTGTAAACTCGAAGTCGTCAAACAAGTCAGCTTCGGCGTCTATTTAAATGCCCACGATTTTGGCCAAGTATTGCTGCCAAATAAAGTCGCCCCTAAGGATTGTCAGGTCGGTGACTGGCTCGACGTTTTCCTGTACCTAGACTCTGAAGATATTGTGATTGCCACTACCCGTAAACCCTTTGCCCAGGTCGGTGAATTTGCCTATTTAAAAGCCGTTTCTACCGGCAATTACGGCGCCTTCCTCGACTGGGGTTTAGACAAAGACCTGCTGCTGCCCTTCGGCGAGCAGCATAAACCCATTGAAGAAGGCCGCTCTTACTTAGTGTATGTCCACACTAACCGCGCCGATGAGCGCATTGTGGCTTCCTCAAAAATCGATAAATTCCTCGACAAAACCCCGGCAAACTATCAAGTCGGTCAGCAGGTGGATTTATTTATCGGCGGCACCACAGATTTAGGTTACAAAGCCATCATTAACCATGCCCATTGGGGCGTGATTTATCAAAACGAAGTGTTCCAAAAGCTGCGTTTCGGCCAGCGCCTTAAGGGCTTTATCAAGCAGGTGCGCCGCGACGGTAAAATCGATTTAGTGCTGCAACAAGGCAGCAAGCAGGAACTCGACAAGCACGCGCATATCATTTTAAGCAAACTCAAACATGCCGGCGGCTTTTTACCATTGACTGATAAAACCGATGCCGAAGTGATTTACGAGCAGCTAGGCATGAGTAAAAAAGCCTTTAAAAAGAGCATCGGTGGCCTATTCAAAGCCGGTGAACTGAGTATCGATGATGACGGTCTGCGCTTAACAAATAAGGCTGAATAATCAATCTTATGTGGGTGTTAGTGGTTTAATTGTACAACTAGCCCCTGTTATCAAGAGTTTGCCAGACAAGCGCTAGGATATTAAGCATGGCTCTGTTATAAACAAAGCCATGCTTTTTTCTTTGGAGCTTATATGGAACTCACGTTACACGAAGCCAGAGTCATTGGTTGTCTACTCGAAAAAGAAGTCACCACGCCAGAGCAGTACCCGCTTTCCCTTAATTCTCTAACCCTTGCCTGTAACCAAAAAACCAGTCGCGATCCCGTATTAGATTTAACCGAGTCCGAGGTTCAAGATGCCCTCGATTCCCTCAATAAAAAGCGTCTTATTAGCGAGCAGTCCGGATTTGGCAGCCGCGTGGTGAAATACAAGCACCGCTTCTGCAACACTGAATTTAGCGAGTTACAACTCTCAAGCCCCGCCTTCGCCATTATCTGTTTGCTGCTCCTTCGTGGCCCACAAACCCCTGGGGAATTACGTACCCGCAGTAATCGCTTACACGAATTTAAAGATGTGCTCGAAGTTGAGGCCTGCATTAAAGAGCTGCTCGCACGTGACAAGCCTATCCTCAAGCAATTACCGCGGGAGCCGGGTAAAAGAGAGTGTCGCTACGTGGAATTATTCTCAGAAGGCGCTGCACAACACCTTGGCTCGAGTGAGCAAGCCTCAGATTCATCGACCAGTCATTCTCACCATGTGAGTGAAGTTGAAACTGAACTCGCCAGCAGAGTCAGCGAACTTGAGCGCGAAGTTGCCGAGCTTAAGGAAAAACTCGAACACCTTATCGCCTCTTTGGGTTAAGCATTCTTTCACTGACATAAAAATATTATAGAGACAGCGTATGACTGCCATCCAATCCAATACATTCAGGAACACGCTTATCATCGCTGTCTTTGAATGCCAAAAATTTCTCTTTAACCGCCGCGGTATCGTAGCGCTTATCGCCTTCGCCCTCGTCTGGGGGATGATTTTGCTCTACCCGATTAAAGGCGCAACCAATTTGCTCGTGCAGCCCAACTTTAAGGACTTTATCGACAGTGTCCTTGGCAGTCAGGCATTAAATAAATTGTTTGAATGGCCGGTGGCTGAGATGGCCATTTTCTGGTGTTTCGCCCTGTATCTGTTCCCGATGTTCAGCATTATGATTTCGGCCGATCAATTTGCCTCGGATAAAACCCGCGGCACACTGCGGTTTTTCACCTTTAGAACCAGTCGTGACAGCCTATTGCTCGGCCGCTTTCTAGGTCAAATCTTGCTGCAAAGTATTCTGATTTTATTAACTATTCTCGCAGCCATAGTGCTTGCGATGAGCCGCGACGCTGCGCTTGTGCTCCCCGCCATCAACTCCGGAGTGATGGTAGGCCTTAATTTGCTGATTGTGATTTTACCCTTCACCGCCGTGATGGCCGTATTGTCCCTATGTGCCCGCAGCGCAAGGCAAGCCATGATCTGGGCAACCATTCTGTGGACTGTACTTTCCTTCGTGCAGCTCTTTATCGGCGAACAGTCACTCTTAAATACAGTGTTTGATTGGCTGATGCCGGGCTCGCAGCTCTCGCAAATGTTAAATAACACCGCCGCAGCGAGTTTTAGCTTCGCGCCAATCCCATTAATCCAAGCCGCAGTCGCACTCCTACTTGGCCGCGTTTACCTGCAAAGGAGTCAACTATGAGTCTTATTCAATGTCAGGGGTTGTCGAAGCAATTTGGCACTAAGCAGGCGCTTAATAACATTAATCTCACCCTCGAAGCTGGGGCACCTATCGCTCTCGTTGGCCCAAATGGCGCGGGTAAAACGACGCTTTTTAGCCTGCTCTGCGGTTACCTCAAGCCAAGCACTGGCTCAATCACCATCATGGGAGAGGCGCCAAGTAGCCCCAAACTTCTCGGTAACATCGCCGCCCTCCCACAAGATGCACAGCTTGATCCGAACATCAGCATAGTGCAGCAACTGAGCTACTTTGCCCGCCTGCAGGGCATGGACAACAAAGCCGCGCAAATGGAAGCGATGCGGGTACTTGCATTAGTGGGCTTAAGTGATATTGCTCAGCAAAAACCGAATCAGCTTAGTCACGGAATGGGTAAACGCGTCGCTATTGCTCAAACCTTAATTGGTTCACCCAAACTGATTCTGCTCGATGAGCCAACCGCGGGGCTTGATCCCGCGAACGCGAAAAAAGTCCGCGATTTGGTGAAAAGCTTGTCTAACAGCACCACCTTTATGATCAGCTCCCATAATTTGGATGAGCTCGAAAAACTCTGCGATCAGGTGATCTACTTAGATAAGGGTGAGCTCAATCAGGCAATTTCGCTGCGAGAAAGCAACTACGATAGCGAATATCTCACCTTGACCATGTCGCACTGCGATGAAATCGCCCTTAAACAAGCATTATCAGCCATGCCAGCGGTGTTGAATGTAAGCTCGAACCAGTCTCAGGTCTTCATCATTCAGCTGCAACCGAGCCTTGCGCCCTATCAGTTTGAAACGGCGTTGCTCGAACTGCTTCACGAACATCAATGGCAATATAAGATGCTGCTAAAGGGAAGAACCTTAGAAGAAACCCTGTTCTCGTAAGCTTAACCACTAACATTAAGGCGCCCAATTGGCGCCTTAATTTTTTCGATTCGCAATAAACAATTAGCTTAAAAAATTTAAGCTACTCAGACTAATTAATATTCAGGTAGAATCAATGGCTGTCACTTAACCTATTTCCAGCATTAGTTATCAATAAAGCAGCAGTTAAACGCCTATCGAACTTATCACCTTTCAATCCTTAGCTCAGCTTGTTATAAAGCCCCTTTGCGCGATTCGCGCATGTTGTTGAATTAGGAGGTATCAATGAACAAAGCACAACTCATTCAACATATGGCCAGCTCACTCAATCAGTCGAAGGCAAGTACTAAACTGGCGCTCGATGAGATTTTACGGCAGATCCACATTGCACTAAGTGAAGGTGAAAAGGTATTTATTCCCCAATTTGGCACCTTTGAGCTGAGATACCATTTACCTAAAACCGGTCGCAATCCCCAAACCGGTGAAACATTAGAAATCGATGGCTACAACCAGCCAAGCTTTAAAGCGGCGACGGCATTTAAACAAGCCGTGAATGGTGAATAAGCTGATTGACTGAAGTGGTTGTTCGAACAAGAGCCTCGATAACTATCGGGGCTTTTTTACGGGAGAATGAATCGCTTGGAGTTTTTCGCTGAAAACACAAATAAAAAAGCCCCGACTAATGTCGAGGCTTTCTTACTATTCACATGGAATAATGGTATCGAGGCCAGACTCAAGCTTGTATACATAAGGCACGCCCAGCGTGACAGCTCAAGTTCAATCCATCCCGTAAGGTAAATTTTTCAACACAAATAAAAAATCCCCGACTAATGTCGAGGCTTTCTTACTATTCACATGGAATAATGGTACCGAGGCCAGACTCAAGCTTGTATACATGAGGCACGCCCAGCGTGACAGCTCAAGTTCAATCCATCCCGTAAGGTAAATTTTTCAACACAAATAAAAAAAAACCGACTAATGTCGAGGCTTTCTTACTATTCACATGGAAAATGGTACCGAGGCCAGACTCTAGCTTGTATACATGAGGCACGCCCAGCGTGACAGCTCAAGTTCAATCCATCCCGTAAGGTAAATTTTTCAGCACAAATAAAAAAGCCCCGACTAAAATCGAGGCTTTTTTACTATTCACATGGAATAATGGTACCCGAGGCCAGACTTGAACTGGCACGCTGTTACCAGCGAGGGATTTTAAATCCCTTGTGTCTACCGATTCCACCACTCGGGCAAACTCTGTCTATCTTAGGATTTACCTTTGATAGTTAACTCTTTTTCTTCTTTGCAATTATTTTTATTAAATAAAGCTTCGAAGTTTAACGCTTCAGTTCATTTGAACTGTCACCATTATAATAATGGTACCCGAGGCCAGACTTGAACTGGCACGCTGTTACCAGCGAGGGATTTTAAATCCCTTGTGTCTACCGATTCCACCACTCGGGCAAACTCTTTATATTAACGACGGGAATCATGTCGCTAATAGTTGATACCTTAGTATCGAATATGGAGGCGCGACCCGGAGTCGAACCGAGATCGACGGATTTGCAATCCGCAGCATAGCCATTCTGCCATCGCGCCATCTTTCCAATCATTTAAGATTGGAGCGACATATCGGGTTCGAACCGATGACCTATACCTTGGCAAGGTATCGCTCTACCAACTGAGCTAATGTCGCCTTTTAATTTATGCTACATCTGCTTTTAACATTAACAAAGGTATCGTCTTTCAACCTTTATCAACTGAGCTAATGTCGCATGGTGTACTTAGTACAATTTGTAGATTCAGATTTCGTTTCACACCGTCTCTTGTCTACGGGGAGGCATTCTACCTATTTACCATGCAGTGTCAACCGCTGTTTTGTTGATAACTTACTGCTTGCGCACTAAATAATCTCTTTGATCTTTTATTGCGCTATTCAGCCGTTAAATCCTTCCAAGCGGCTAAAATGTAACTCATCATCGACCAGAAAGTTAATACGGCGGCGATATATAAGAGTACAAAAGAGGCTTGGATCATCAATGGATTGTATTGCCAGAGTAAACCGATAATCGCCACCATCTGCGCAGCAGTCTTATATTTACCAATCCAAGACACAGCCACAATCCCACGCTTCCCAATTTCCGCCATCCACTCACGTAGCGCCGAAATCACAATTTCACGGCCGATCATAAATAGCGCAGGCAAGGTAAGCCAAATATCGGCGTATTGATCCACCAATAAAACCAACGCGGCCGTCACCATCAATTTATCGGCAACGGGATCGAGGAAGGCGCCAAAACGGGTCAATTGTTTTAATTTACGGGCGGCATAACCATCTAAAGCATCGGTGATCGCAGCCAGCCAGAATACGAATGCAGTGACAAAGGGAGTCCAACTATAGGGCAAATAGAAGAGCACCACAAAAATCGGCAATAAAAACAGCCTGAAGAGAGTTAAGGCGATAGGTAAATTAAAAGGCATGATCGAACCAGTTAGTCAAAAGCAGCGCCAATCTTGCCTTAATTTTATCCCCCCCGCAATGCATCGTGGATGGTTTGTGCCATTTCTATGCTGATCCCAGGCACTTTAGCTAATTCACTCACACTCGCGCCCTTCACCTCTTGCAAACCGCCTAAATGCTGCAGCAACGCTTTACGCCGTTTAGGCCCGATACCGGCAATCGACTCAAGCGTTGAGGTGTTACGGGTTTTCTGGCGGCGGTTACGGTGGCCAGTGATCGCAAAGCGGTGGGACTCATCACGAATATGCTGAATAAGGTGCAGCGCAGGTGAATCGTCCTCGAGTGAGAAACTCGTTTCAGTGTCCCCAAGGATTAAGGTCTCAAGACCCGGTTTTCGGCTCTCGCCCTTAGCCACGCCAATGAGTTGCGGCGCCCTATCGAGCTTAGCAAACTTCTCGTCGACAATTTGCTGGGCAATACGAAGCTGCCCAAGGCCACCGTCGATAAACAGGATGTCGGGAATTTTGCCACTGGCATCAATCTTATCGAACCTGCGACTGATGGCCTGATTCATGGCCGCATAATCATCGCCTGGGGTAATGCCGTCGATATTATACCTGCGGTACTCGCCCTTATTTGGGCCTTCGCGGTTGAACACAACGCAGGAGGCAACCGTACTCTCCCCCATGGTATGACTGATATCGAAACATTCCATACGCTGTATTGGCGAAGTGAGTTCGAGAATTTCTTCTAGCAGCACAAAGCGTTGCTCAACTGTGTTCTTATGGGAGAGACGAGTCATCACCGCATTGGTCGCATTAGTGAGGGCGAGGCGCAAAAAGCTTGCCCTGTCGGCGCGCACATTGGTTTTAATGCTGAACTTTTTGTTTAACGCTTCGGATACCGCGGCTTCTAACTCGTGTAATTCTTCAAAGTTATGGCTTATGACCACTTCTTTGGGGATAGTGCGCTGGATATCGGCATTTAAATAGAACTGCAGCAGGAAGGAGCGCAGCACTTCGTCAATATCGGTTTGCGCTGGCACTGTTGGATAATAGCTGCGGCTACCAAAGATTTTCCCTTCACGAATAAAAAGAAGATGAAAGCAGGCAACGCCAGAGGCGTAATGCACGCCAATCACGTCCATATCGCCCTTGTTGTTTGAGACTTCCTGCTGCTCAGCAACACGGCGAAGCGCCATAATCTGGTCGCGAAAACGCGCAGCCTGCTCATAGGCTTGCAGCTCTGCCGCCTGTTCCATCTTGGCGACCAGCGCGCTGATCACTTGTTGGTCTTTGCCCTTTAGGAACAGACTGGCTAATTTGACCTGCTCGTCATAATCGGCATCAGTTACCTTACCGACACAGGGCGCACTGCAGCGGGATAGCTGATACTGCAAGCATGGTCTGGTGCGGGATTTATAGTAGAGATCGTCGCACTGGCGAATCGGAAACAACTTTTGCATTAAATGCAGGCTTTCACGCACCGCGCCGCCATTAGGATATGGGCCAAAGTACTGGCCTTTTTCACGCTGCGGGCCGCGGTGGTAGGCAAGTCTTGGGTGGTGGTGATTACTGAGCAATATATAGGGATAAGATTTATCGTCACGCAGCAATACATTATATTTAGGCATGTATTGCTTGATGTAATCGTTTTCGAGCAGCAAGGCATCGGTTTCGCTGTGGGTCAGCGTCACATCGATATGATGGATATGGGAAACTAAGGCTTGGGTTTTTACGTTGCCAAGATTTTTACGAAAATAAGAAGACAGGCGCTTTTTAAGATCCTTGGCTTTACCCACATAAATGACATCCCCTTTGACATCATACATGCGGTACACACCCGCTGAAGTAGAAACCGTACGTAAAAAGCTTTGGGCGTTAAAACCGCTAGACATGATTCACACCCATCAAATTCATCAACAAGAACATCATGGAAAAGAGGACACATAAAAAGCAAAAGGGCTAACCCTAAAGTTAACCCCATTATCTCACCACTGATTATAGGTGGCCAGCATCTAACATTTTATAGCGAATCGCTAAACGGGTCAGCTCAACATCACCGCTGATCCCCAGTTTGGCAAACAGGCGGTAGCGGTAACTGTTCACGGTTTTAGGGCTTAAGTTAAGCTGCTCAGAAATGTCGTTCACCTTCTCGCCATTGGTGATCATCATCATGATTTGCAGTTCACGTTCCGACAAGGCCTTAAACGGGTTCTCATCGGCGGGATTAAACTGACTTAGCGCCATTTGCTGGGCAATCTCTGGCGCGAGATAACGCTGACCACGGGCAACCTGACGAATCGCCTGTAAAACCTCTGGCGGCTTAGCCCCTTTGGTTAAGTAGCCCGACGCCCCTGCCTGCATCACCTTACTCGGGAACGGATCTTCAGTATGAACTGTGAGCACTATAATCTTCGCGTGGGGCTGATAACGTAAAATTTTACGCGTGGCTTCTAAACCGCCCATCCCCGGCATATTCATGTCCATTAGGATAACGTCGGCTTCATTTTGTCTGGCCCATTGCACGGCAGTTTCACCGTCTGGTGCCTCTCCGACCACTTTAATACCACGCTCATCTTCGAGCACTCGGCGGATCCCTGTTCTCACTATTTCATGGTCATCAACGAGATAAATCGATATCAACTTAATCCACCTTAACTCTATCATCGCCAAAGAGGCGCATTACACCAGAATAATCTCTCTGGTTTCGGGATCATTCGGTTAATTTATCCCAACAATGCTAATTCGCAAAGCACAAAATGATATTTGTTAACTAGATGATAAATAAAGAAACAGCTCAGAATATCGTACCTTTAAATCCGTTTTAAATGGAATGATGCATACTAAATAATGTCAATCCTAACGGGCATTTTACAAAGGTAGCAATGGAACTTAAGTCTGACAAAATGTTTAAAACACTTTTGGGATTTTTATTTGTAAATAATCCAAAAATGCCGCTATTCATTTAGCAGCCTTTTTGACTGAATATGGGCGATGGAGCTGCGCTTAAAATCAGAAACCCTAGGGTTTAAACGACAAAAACAAAAAAGCCACCATTGCTGATAGCCTTTAGGTGGAATATGACGCAGGAGCTGCGCTTCGCATGAGGAACCTTAGGTTCAAATGACATATACAAAAACAATAACAAAAAAGCCATCATTGCTGATGGCTTTTCCGTGAAATATGGCGGAGGAGCAGGGATTTGAACCCTGGGTGGGCTATAAACCCACGCCGGTTTTCAAGACCGGTGCATTAAACCACTCTGCCACCCCTCCGAACGAGCGCAATAATATCTATCTCTATCGTCGCTGTAAACCTAATTTTATGATTAATTGAATTGATTGGTTATTTCGCAAGCAAACTTGAGTGTATTTAAGCATTTATCGTATTTTTACACCAATCCTGTATGCCTAAATGGTATTTCGACGCTCAACTTACTTAAGTAGATGAAAACTAGCCTCCCTGTTGTGGGTAACGGCGTGGCCGCTATCACTAAATATGTACATGCTTTAGGACAGGTCGCCAAAGCTCACATTGATTAATTTGGTTGTTTACTAGAGATAAATGTGAGTCATCTTCCCAAAGCAAAGAATCCTATCTGGCTAAGGTGAAATGCTAAAAGGCCGCTCATTACTTAGTAGCCTTTTTGACTGAATATGGCAGTGGAGCTGCGCTTAAAATAAGGAACCCTAGGTTCAAATAACATAATCAAAAACAATATCAACAAAGCCATCATTACTGATAGCCTTTACGTGGAATATGACGTAGGAGCTGCGCTTAGAATGAGGAACCTTAGGGTTCAAATGACAAAAACAAAAAAGCCATCATTGCTGATGGCTTTTCCGTGAAATATGGCGGAGGAGCAGGGATTTGAACCCTGGGTGGGCTATAAACCCACGCCGGTTTTCAAGACCGGTGCATTAAACCACTCTGCCACCCCTCCGAACGGCGCAAATAATATAAGTAACACCCGACCTTGTAAACAGCAATTTATTAATAATTGATTGAATGCTCATCTTATGCGCATCACGCCGTTTTTTTGGCCGAGCATTCGACAAAATTTCAGCAATCCTTGAGTAAAGCACAGCAAAAACACCTATACAGTAAGAGACTTGCCGTCATGGTATGGTAAAATCGAGGCAACTTTTCACGGTAAATGCTTATATGAATTCACTCTTGATACCCACAGCTTCACTTGCCCCTAAATTTACTCTTCCAACCCTTTCTCAATCGGTTACGGGGTTAAGTGCGTTACTTCTCGGTCAAGAACGAGCCTTGGATGCTTTTAAGTTGCATCAGGCTATCCCAGAACAACAGCTATATCTGGCGGACTTTCCCGGTATCGACAGGCCATTGTTCATTGATGCCTTAATGGAAACGGTAGCGCCTATACCGCCAGCCTACTTAATCGCAAATCCTCAAGCAGAGGAAGGCACGCCATTAATATGGCAAAACGAGACAACCGATGCTTCGCCCATGGCCGTTAAAAAACGAAGCCATCAATACCTAAGCGGTAATATTCGCCGCGCCGATTTACTGGGACGCATGGTAACAACGCCGGACGGCCCATGCTATCAGGCTGGTAGTCTTGCCGAGTGCCACTATTTATTCATTTGTGTCGAGTCATTGTGGAAACGTGAAAGCTTGTGGGATTTGGTCATGCAAATCCTTACGCAAAAACAATATCAGATAAGCAATAGTCTTTCGCCTATTCCCCTCAATTGTAAGATTATCCTTGTTGGTGCTAGCCTTATCTACAGTCAAATTCGTTCCGAAGATTGGCAATTCCAGCGCCACTTTAGTTTATTAGCGGAAATGGCGAGTGAGATAGACACTAGCCTTTATTCCACTGAGCAATATGCAAATTGGCTGCAAACCATTGCCCAACGTGTGAATGTGGCATTGGAGCCTTCAAGCCTTGCCCCACTCTTTAAGCACAGTGCCCGTTTAACCGAGCATCAGCGCCGCCTAAACCTGTCTATGCTCGATTTCACTCAGCTCATCGCACAGGCGGCCGCTTACCGTGGCAAGCCAAGCATCGATGCTGAAAGTATTGCTAAGGCGATAAGTCAATCAAACTATCGCCATAACAGTTCTGAGATGTTCTCCGGCCAAAGTTTTGATGACAATTTCATAAATTTGCCAACTGAGGGTGCTATGGTGGGCCAAATTAATGGCTTAACCGTGATTGACTCGGTCGATTACAGCTATGGCGAACCGGCGCGGATCACGGCAACCGTGCATTACGGTGACGGTGAAGTAGCGGATATCGAACGCAAATCTGAACTTGGCGGTAATATTCATGCTAAAGGGATGATGATCCTCTCGGCATGCCTATATCGCATTTTTGGTCGCGATGCTCCGCTGCACCTTAATGCCAATATCGTATTCGAACAATCCTATCAGGAGATTGACGGCGATAGCGCCTCACTCGCCGAATACTGTGCATTAATGTCCGCGATTGCCGAGCAGCCCATTATTCAGTCATTAGCGATAACCGGCGCACTAGACCAATTTGGTAATGTGCAAGCGATTGGTGGCATTAACGAAAAGATTGAAGGCTTCTTTAATCTGTGTCAGCGCCGTGGCTTAACAGGTGAACAAGGCGTCATCATGCCTAAATCAAATGTACTGCAACTCAATCTTTCTCAGGAAGTGATTACAGCTGTAGGCAATGGACTATTCCATATCTACGCCGTCGAGCATATGGACCAAGCTGTCGAGCTATTAATGCAAATGCCTGCGGGTGTCGCAAACGAAGATAATGATTTTCCGGAGGATTCATTATACGGCTTAGTGCAAGAGCGTCTCGATCGATTGGCCGGAAACGGAGAAGAAGAAATCGGCTTTATGGCGCGATTATTAGCAAAATTAGGCTTTTTTAGAAATTAATTAGCTGATCGGAGTTGTTTAGCTTACACGTGTTCGCTAATCTTGGCGGCTCTTATTGCTGGAGAAGTAAAACAATGAATAAAGCAAACAGTTTCAATAAAGAAGAACTCATCGCCTGCGGCCATGGGAAGTTATTTGGACCCAATTCCCCCCGCCTACCAGTGGATAATATGCTGATGATTGACCGTATCGTCACAATTAACGACAACGGTGGTGAGTTTGGAAAAGGTGAAATTGTTGCTGAACTCGATATTAATCCAGATCTGTGGTTCTTTGGCTGTCACTTTATTGCCGACCCTGTAATGCCAGGCTGTTTAGGCCTAGATGCCATGTGGCAGTTAGTGGGCTTCTACCTAGGTTGGGAAGGCGCAGAAGGTAAAGGCCGTGCGCTAGGCGTAGGTGAAGTGAAATTTACCGGTCAAGTATTACCAGGAGCCAAGAAAGTCACCTATAAGCTCAACATTAAGCGCACAATCCATCGTAAACTGGTTATGGGTATCGCAGATGCGATTCTTGAAGTCGATGGCCGTGAAATCTACAGTGCTACCGATTTAAAAGTTGGCGTATTTAGCGATACATCGACCTTCTAAACCAAGACTCGCTGGTTTTAGCCACAAAAATGCCCTCATATGAGGGCAATTGTGCTGCATTACTTCGTTCGAACTGGATGATTTACCGTAGTGAAGCCACTACTTATTAAATAATCCATTTATTCGGCCATCCACACCTTCACGCCAACCACCTAACCACTGTGAGCGTGAATCAAGATTTGCATAAGGACAAAGCTCCTTAGAGCGCCCCCCAATCCCAGCTTGGAAACCTTTGGAAAAAGCTCTGTCTAAACGATCTCGTTTTTGTCTTTTCATGCAAGCGTCCTCTGTTCTACAAAAATAGAAGCATCAGCTTCATCCATAGAAATAGTGCTTTTCCGCGCTGAGATCAATTAAAAAAACGTTCATTTTATCGGCTAATTATTAAACTATTGAGATCATGATTAAAAAAATCGAGGCAATTGCCTCGATTTTTTAGTGACTCAGTATTTACTGACGATTAACGTGCCCGACGACGCAACCACAACAACGGCAATGCAAATAACCAAGCAAACGAGGCGGCACCTTTACGCTCATAATTTCCGGTTTCTGAGCTGTCATTCACTGTACAAGCCGTTGAGCCATTCGACGCGGGTTTAAGCACTACCATACGCGGAACATAGTTAGTCACAGGATCGCCACTGCCACTGAGTTCAAACAGTGGTAGCCCATTGTCACCTAGAACGATATTACCGTTATCATCCAACTGATACGAAGGCTTACGTACCAGTGCGGTACCAACGATGGTGCCATCTTCATTGATGCTGGCAGCCTCAGCAATTTGAATACTGGCTTCATAAGACAGAGTCTTCCCTGATCCGTCTTGCAGCTCAACCTTATGGCGAGCCCAGTTACCTTCACTGTCCTGTTCAAAGCCTTTAGAGCCACAAGTCAGCAGATCATTGAGATTACTAAATTCACCGGATGATTTCTCATAGAGGAAACCCGCCTTAGGACGACGTTTCTCTTTGTCGTAGGTAGTGTCGATATAACCCACGACTTGACCTTTGTTGTTAATATCCTTGGGTTTACTCGACAAGTCCGTCAGACTCGTCGCAAAATCATTGGGAGTGACATAACCCGCATCTGGATTATTGATATCAAAGTAGAAGAATTTATCACGTAGATAACCTTGGATATAGCTGCTGTAGCTACCGACAACAATACCGTCATCGTTCACATCGTACGCCACTGAGCTATAGATAGAATCACCCATGGGGATCCAATGGTATTGGTAATTACCGTCGGTGTCCTTCATCCAGTAGGCCGCATCTTGACGCAGTCGATTGGTATTGCCATTACGGTATACATGTGAGCGACCCGCAACCACACCAGTATCACTCACACCTAAGGCTTGCGCCGTGAAAGTTAAAGTACTATCGGATGCAGGTGTTAAGCCTAAAGGTAATTCAGTACCAATTGCTTCGGCATTCTCAATTTGCCAAACATAGGCGCGTGTTTGATATTGGATATTGCGAGAGCCAGTACTGGTTGGATATTGCTCACGCTGCACACACACATCCAATGGCAAGGTATTGTCATCACTTAAACAGTAATCAACACGAGTTGCACCGTAACTGCTGATCCCCGTACTGGCATAGCCTACCACCAAATTACTATTGTTTACCGCAGAAGCGGAAGACCAACCGCCCAGCTCAACAGTCTTATCATCTTCACTGACATACTGGGTATAGGGTGGCGGTAATGGAATTTCAACATTGCCATCCATCGCCACACCGCGGAACTCAAAGTCACGGTAATACCAAAGATCTTCTGCGTCATTTTCTGTTGCTGTATTGTCCGCAGTTTTTTGTGGGGCAGTCATACTGCCCACTTTGATGCCCGCATCATTAATACCGTAATAGAAGGTATCTACCGAATTGGTAGCAGAAGTATCAACGGGATTGGTTGTGCCACTAATGCTTTCAAAGGTTGGAACCCAAGCTCCAGCAGCACCATTTTGGGCCGCAACGAAGGCATAGTTGTTTGCCACAATGGCCGTCGTAATCGAGTAAGTGATGGTTTCAGTCTCAGTAATACCATCTTCTAAATCGATAATGTCACTTTCAGCATCACTGGTGGTTAGCTTTTTCTTGCCTTTGGCCACACCAACCAATTCGTCGTTACCGTTAACGCCTAGGGCATAACCAATACGCGTTCCGTCGAGAGTCCCTTTTAAATCATAGTCTTCGATATTGACCACTTCATAAACTGGTGCAGCTTGGGCGCTTTGTAATACCCCAATAACACCTAGGGCAACTAAGGACAGGGCTTTATCCAACTTTGACTTCATTAATTCAATTCCCATTTTTATTATTGGTTTACTTCAGTGACTCAAGCTCTTCCCATCGCTCGAAGCAAACTTCCAATTGCTTTTCTTTATCCGCCAACAGGCTGAGTGCCTGATTGATTTTGTCCTGTGACTGGCTATAAAAATCGGGCTTACCAACTGAAGTTTGTAACTCAAGGATTTCGGCCTCGAGTTTTTCCATCAGCTCAGGCAACGCCTCTAACTCTCGCTGTAATTTATAGGACAGCTTTTTCGCCGCTTTTGCAGGCTCCGCCACCTTCACTTCGGTCACGTTCACTGTTTCAGCAGGAGCTTCGACCGTGTTTGACTGACTAGGTTCCTCTGAATAAAATTTTGCACCTTGATCAATGGCATCCTGATAGCCGCCCACATACTCACTCCAGCGGCCATTACCCGCATACCACCAGCTGCTGGTCACGGTATTATCGATAAAGGCTCTATCGTGGCTCACCAATAAAAGTGTGCCCTGATATTCGGTTAGCAGCGACTCTAACAATTCTAGGGTCTCAATATCAAGATCGTTTGTTGGTTCGTCGAGAATGATAAGGTTTGCTGGTCGAATAAGTAACTTAGCGAGTAATAAACGATTTTTCTCACCACCCGATAATGCCTTCACGGGCGTACGGGCACGCATGGGCGAGAACAGGAAGTCCTGCAGGTAACTTAGAATATGACGATCCTGGCCATTAATGGTGATGGTCTTTTTGCCCTCACCCACGTTATCTTCAACGGTTTGCTCAGGATCTAACGCCTCACGGTATTGGTCAAAGTAGGCAATCTCTAATTTAGTACCGACTTTCACTTCGCCCGATTGTGGCTGTAACTTTTCAATCAATAGCTTAATTAACGTCGATTTACCGCAACCGTTAGGACCGATTAATGCGATACGATCGCCACGCAGAACTGTGGTGTTGAAGTCTTTAACCAGGTTTTTATCAACCAAGTTGTAGTTTAAGTCTTTAACATCAAACACTAACTTGCCTGAACGCTCAGTATCAGCCACCGCCATTTTGGCGTTGCCTTGACGATTCAAACGCTCACTACGTTCCTGGCGCAGTGCCTTTAAAGCACGCACGCGACCTTCGTTACGGGTACGGCGAGCTTTAACGCCTTGTCTGATCCACACTTCTTCTTCGGCCAAGCGCTTATCGAATAAGGCGTTTTTCTCGGCTTCAACACGCAGCCATTCCTGCTTGCCATCAAGGTAAGCTTGATAGTTACCAGGCCATGAAGTCACCACCCCGCGGTCTAAATCGACAATCCGGGTCGCCATGCGGGCAATAAAGCCCCTGTCGTGGCTAATAAAGACAATGGCGCCTTGGAAATCCATCAAGAAGCGCTCAAGCCACTCGATGGTATCGATATCCAAATGGTTGGTTGGTTCATCGAGGAGCAGCAAATCAGGTTCACTGACTAATGCACGGGCAAGCGCGACCTTACGCTGCCAACCGCCGGATAATTCACTCAAGGATTTATCGGGATCAAGGCCTAACAGCTCACAATTTTGTTTAATACGCGAATCTAGCTGCCAACCGTTGTGATGATCTAAGGTTTCCTGCAGCTTTTGCATTTGATTGAGCATACGCTCCATTTGCTCAGGCTCGGCAAATGCCACATCGTGGGATAATTGGTGATATTGCTCTAACGCCTCACCCACTTCTTGTAAGCCCGCGGCAATATAAGAGTAAACTGAGCCCTGCTCTGCCTTTGGCGGATCTTGCTGTAATCGGCTGACCGTTACGCTGCCATCGATGTTGAACTCACCTTCATCGAGCAGCACATCGCCGGATAAAATCTTTAATAGACTCGATTTACCCGCGCCGTTACGGCCAACAATACACACCCGTTCACCACGCTCGATGGTGAAATCGGCATTCTGTAATAGTGGGGTGTAACCATAGGCTAACGAGCCATTATTGATACGAACCAGACTCAAACTACGCTCCTAAAAATGCTTGTAATTGTATTGCGTCAAAGGGCCAATATAGGCAGCGTTCATCTGCGCCTTTAAGCACAGGAATCGACACGCCGTAAAGCTTGGCTAAGGCTTCATCATCGCAAATATCGATGGCGGTATAATCGACCTCGGCAGCATTCAATAATGCCGCCGCCAGTTCACATAAATGGCAACCATCTGTGTGGTACAGCACATAATCTACCATTGCCACCTCTGTATGCTCCACATTAAGCATGGGTGATGAGCCAAGTGTTATGGATATGTGGATTGCGCTTGTAATCCATTGGCAGGGTAACATCATCGATGTTCTCGACCTTAATGTTCATCTTGGTCAGCGTCTCAGTGTCCATCTTGAACTTACGTTTATTGTTTGAGAACACCAGCTCGCCATTCGGGCTTAGCAGCTTAATCAGCATGCCCAGTAAATTCACATGGTCACGCTGCACATCGAAGGAATCTTCCATGCGCTTAGAGTTAGAGAAGGTTGGCGGATCGATAAAAATCAGATCGTATTGGACAGATTTATCGCGAGTGCAATCTCTGATCCACTGTAAGCAGTCAGCTTGAACAAACTCGTATTGCTTGCCACTTAAGTTGTTTAGCGCAAAGTTTTCCTTCGCCCAAGCAAGATAAGTGTTTGACATATCAACCGTTGTCACCGATTTTGCACCACCTAAGGCAGCATGCACAGAGGCTGAACCCGTATATGAGAACAGGTTCAGTACGCGGCGTCCCTTAGATTTTTGGCCAACCAAACGGCGGGTTAATCTGTGGTCGAGGAACAGACCCGTATCTAAATAGCCTGTGAGGTTTAACTTAAATTTAGCACCATATTCTGTGGTGATAAGCTCAAGCTTACGTTCATCGAGCTTTTGATACTGATTGGTGCCCTTTTGACGCTCGCGGGTCTTCATGGTGATTTTATGAGGATCAACCCCGATTGCCGCAGGCAGTGCTAACAGCACATCGCTTAAACGGCGTTTGGTGATAGCCTCAGGAATGCTGGCTGGCGCCATATATTCCTGCACCACTACGTAGTCGAGGTATTTATCGACCGCCACGTTGTATTCAGGAATATCCGCATCGTATAGACGGTAGCTGTCGATACCTTCTTTTTTCGCCCACTTTTCTAACTGCTTAGCATTTTTCTTAATGCGGTTAGCAAAGGCTGGTGCGATATCCGCAATGTCCACCCCTTCGGGTAACACAGGCGTATCACGGCGGGTGCTTTGTGCGTGCAGCGTATAAAGGTTGAAGGCACATTCGAGTGCGCCGTTAAACATCTTCATTTGTTTATCGGCTTTAAGTTTTAGGGCCGACATCAGCTCGATGTCGCTACACAGCATAGCCACTTTCCAGCCGCCAAATTCCTTCTTGAATTTGTCGCCTAATTGGTAATAAAGCTGCAAGAGTTCAGACACGCTGCCTAAACGCTCACCGTATGGCGGGTTGGTAATGAGGTAACCTTCGGCAACAGGTGGCTCCACATTGAGCGCGTTAGCCACGCTAAAGTCGATAAGCTCAAGCACGCCAGCATTTTGGGCATTACGTTTTGCCAAGGCAACGAGGCGTGAGTCGATGTCTGATCCAAAGAACTTAATCTCGCAGCGTTTTACCCCGAGGGATGCGCGGGCTTTGGCTTCTTCTAAAATTTCCTGCCATGCGGCTTTATCGTGGCGACGCCAATGCTCAAAGCCATAACGGCTGCGTTGTAAACCTGGGGCGATATCGGCAGCCATCAATGCCGCTTCAATTAATACAGTCCCACTACCACAGAATGGATCAAGTAATGTCGTAGGCGCAGCTTTCCAGCCACTGCGAACCAGCATGTTAGCAGCAAGGTTTTCTTTAAGCGGCGCTTCACCTGTGGTTGAACGGTATCCACGCTGATGTAATGAGGGACCAGAGAAGTTCATCGCAATGGTAATAACGCCATTTCTAAAATGGGCATCCACTTTAATATCGGCGTCGATACGGGCAACGTTCGGCCGGGCATCGCCATCGTCACGGAAACGGTCAACGATCGCATCTTTAATCTTTAACGCACCAAACTGAGTGTTATTAATAAAACCACCCGTACCGTGGAAATCAATGCTAAAGGTATTGCGATTCGAGAAATGGGCAGACCAATCGATACAGTAGGCAGCATTATACAATTGCTCCGCCGACTCACAGGGCCCTTTATAGATAACCAACACGATACGGCTGGCTAAACGTGTCCATAAAGTGATTCGGTACGCTAAGGCTAACGGCGCGGTGAAATACACACCGGCAACGCTTTCCTTAATCTCGGTCGCACCAAACTCTGTCAGTTCTTGGGCTAAGCTATATTCAAAGCCCTTAGGGGCGGCAGCAAAAAAATTCAGCATGGGATCATCAATACGCAGTCAAAACCAAAGCGACATTATACCTGCGATGGGGCATAAATGATAAACAGTTCTTCGAGCAAACTCGAATTAGTCAAACAGTTACATACTTTTAAATGGCTAATTTGCCCAAACGTGAGATTATTGTCCGAATTTCCCCCACTACGCTTTATATTTAAGCACTCATCGACTTTTTTGAAATTCCTCCTTGCATTGCCTGTTCGCTGCCGTTATAGTTCGCCCCGCTTTAGAGACGGACGCGGGATGGAGCAGCTTGGTAGCTCGTCGGGCTCATAACCCGAAGGTCGTTGGTTCAAATCCAGCTCCCGCAACCAATTTAAAGCCAAGGTGATGATATTCAAAAGGATATCAAATCTTGTAAATCATCAATATCGGACGCGGGATGGAGCAGCTTGGTAGCTCGTCGGGCTCATAACCCGAAGGTCGTTGGTTCAAATCCAGCTCCCGCAACCAATTAATGAGTAAAGCAAAAAAGTAATAATCGGACGCGGGATGGAGCAGCTTGGTAGCTCGTCGGGCTCATAACCCGAAGGTCGTTGGTTCAAATCCAGCTCCCGCAACCAATTATCAACTTGATAACATAGGCCAGCTAACGCTGGTTTTTTTGTCTCTAAAAATTGTTGATAACAGCATACTTGCCATTGAGATTATGTCTAAAACCATGAATTAAAAGACTAAAATAGAACGATTAATCAACGAAATTTTATCAATAATGCCCATCCATAAATGCCATCGTTCTGCCTTTCTGGCTATTTTCCACGCCCCAAACGTATCCAAAAATCATTTCCCACTTTTCTAGTTGTGCCGTAGCGTCTTTCACACATTTGGCGATTTCAATAAAAGAAAAAAAATACGCCAGCGAACTGACGTATTTTGGGAATGATTATTTGAGGCAAATGTGCGGTTAATTCCAGTTGTAGTTGAATGTCACTCCAAAGGTGCGAGGATCGCCATACAACTCATGGAAGGTTTGCAAGCCATTGTCCGACACACGTGTGCGATACACTTCATCCAACACGTTCTCTGCATAAACGCTGAACGACCACTCTCCTGCCATATCACTTATCGTTGCTCTCATACTCAGCAAGCCATAGCCATCTTCACGCAGTAAGCCACGTTCTGCATTATTGGTCACGAGCAAGTGGTCAAAAGCCGAACGGTAACTGTAATTCGCTTGCAGACGACCTAATAAGGAATCACTTAACGGCGTTTCATAGCGGGTCAACAAATTAGCGGTAAATTTGGAATATACCGGCGTATTGGTTCCTTCCAATGATACCTTAGGCATAGTTGGCAAGGTTGAGGAAACCAGATCGCTATCCACAATTTCTGAATCTGTGTAGCCTAGGCCTGTCTCGACATACCAGTTTTCAACAGGTATGTAATTAATATTCAGTTCAGCCCCTTGCGCACGGATATCACCAATATTGGTTAGACGCGAAATAGCGACAGCACCGCGATCGTCGGTGGCACTTTGCTGTACACCTGTACGGTCGTAATAAAACACAGAGCCATTGGTTCTTAAGCGCCCTTGCAGCCAGTCTCTTTTCACCCCAACTTCATAGGCTAAAATGGTTTCTTCTTCATAGGGGTCGAGCGACTCCTCTGACATCACAAAACCACCGAAGAATCCCCCGGTCTTAAAGCCTTCAGAAATACTGACGTAGGCTAAACTGCTTTCCGCGAAATTCCATTCTAATGCCAGCTTACCACTTAAATTCTCAAATTTAATCTCGTCTTTCTTAGCAATAAACGGCAACGGATCCATATCACCTTTACTGAATGCGATGAACTGTTCCACGTCAACCGACACATCAGAATTGGTGTAACGTAACTCCGCCACTAGATCTAACTTGTCTGTTAATGGGTATTCCAGATGACCAAAAGCAGCAAAGGTATCAGTACTTTGTAAAAATGTCTGCAGACCAATATCCGGTGCAGACGAGAAATTGGGGTTAGCGAACAAGAGAGGAAGCAGACCTTGAGTCGCAATGGCTCCGGAGTTTTCATCAACGTCATCAGAGGCGAAACTTACCCCGGCTAACCAGCTCAACCCTCCCGTTTCATCGAAGGCCATACGGAATTCTTGAGACCAAGAACTAATGTCGGTGTTGTAAAAGAAATCACCATGGGTTTCAACAAAACCGTCTAAATCGACATAGCGATGATAATCTATCTGGTCGACCGCAGAAATCGAGGTATAACTGTAATCACCATGATCCCAGTTAACCATTAAACTGGCACCGGACCACTCATTGTCTAATCGGCTTAAAACATCCGATGCGGACTCGAAGCGGCTATCTTTATCCGTCCCGAGGCCGTAATCCAAGATCGTTTTCCCTGTTGACGTGGCACAACTGGCAGGATCGCTGCCTTCCCCCCGTAAAATGGATTCACAGAGCATGCCATTCATCATGCCCGCAGACAGGTATTGTGCATTGGGAACCGGTACTTGGTAATCGGCCAGTGTGCCAATGTCGGCATAAACGCCAACGGGTCTTAACAATGGGTTTTCCGAACTATCTGTACCACCGTGAAGTTTCAAGTGAAAATCAAGGTTATCCGTTGGTTTATACTCAAACTGAAGGCGGGCAGCACCTCGGTCAATTTCACCATGGTCAAAGCCTGCGCTCACACTTTCGTATTGACGCTCATCGCTTTTTGCCCATTTACCAGCAACACGTGCCGCAAATTTATCAGAAATGGGTAATCCAACTGCGCCTTCAGCTTCTAATAAACCATAAGAACCCGCACCAAGGCTGAAATAGCCGTTGAGTGGATCATCAACATCGGCTTTATTGGAGATGACTTGAATCGCACCTGCAATAGTGTTGCGGCCATAAAGTCCGCCTTGTGGGCCTTTTAGCACCTCCACCCGTTCTAAATCGAACATGGTGAAGTCCGCTGAAGCAATAGTGGCCTGATAAACATCATCGACATAAAATGCGGTGGTCGGGCTGTCATTCAAGCGGAAATTCTGTAAGCCGACACCGCGAATAATCAAAATGGGAAGACCACCACCAGACACATTGACAAAGTTAACGTTAGGAATGGCTTTAGTTAATTCGCCGGCATTTTCAATCCCCAATTCCTTAAGGCTATTACCTGACAAACTCGCCAGACTAATACCGACCTCTTGAGCGCTCTGTACTCGTTTTTGTGATGTCACCACTATGGTCTCGATGGCGCTATCATCGCTTTGCTCATTTTTTGTAGGCTCTGCACTGACGGCTGTAGCAGAAACTCCCGTCATGAGAGATGGCAGTAAAGCCATTGCTATTTTACTGAGTCTCATATCGTCTCCCCATTTTCATTTTTAATAATTCTTATTTGATCCAGCAAAATACCGGAGCATGATATTGAGCCTAAAAGGGTGAGTAGCGGCAAACAATGACAAAAAATGTCCATTTTGTGACGCAATATGAGTATAAAGCTAACTTACTGTTAGAAAATGAAAAATCCCGCTTATCGCAATGAGTTCAGCAACTAAGCGGGATCCTGAAAAGCAACTTCCTTCTCGTGTTAGGCTTACAGCTTCTCTTCTTCCTGCTTACGGCCTTTTCCAGTCAAGACGCTAAACGTCATTACGGCCAAAATCATCAGCGGATAGAAAGTAAAGACAAAAAAGATGGTTGAGTTGGGTACAGCTAAAAACGGGTATTCAGGCAACAGCGACTTTACGAACATAATCATGATTAAGGGCCAGACATTCCAAGGCACTATGTAACTCAGGCTATTGGCGGTAGCATCCAACAGATTCGCTCGGCGAACCGGGTGGATATTGAATTTGGCTCCCAGCTCATTGACGATAGGGCCGGCAATCGCTGTAACCCGAGTGTTTAAACCAATCAGTAAAAGGCTTAACAGCAAAGTAATGGCCATCATGGTCAATTCGGCTTTTTGGACGGTACGGGCAAAAGCCGCCTGCAATTTATCGACGATAAGCTGCAATACGCCGTAGGCTTTCATAATGCCATAAGCCCCCATCATCAACAGAATCATCATGATGGTATTAATGTTTTTGGTCACACCCTCCACCAGAACACCTTTTACGGTTCGTTGCTCTACATACAATAACTGATGCGGCGTCAACAGGCCGGTAGACAAAGCCAGCACTAGTCCTAGAACTATGCCCCAGGTTAGAGAGTCGTAAACACTTTTGCCTGCAACCGCACAGCCCACCACCACACACATCGGCAGTAACATTACTAAGCCCAGTGGATTAGCCGTCAGGGTCGAAGCTAATTGCGGGGGTTGAAGCTGCTCTGTTGTCAGAGAATAGCCACATACCACATAGCCAATACAAGCCAGAACAAAAGCGGGTATTACATATTTAAACCGGCCTTTTACTACATCACTGACCTCAGCGCAGCCCTCTTTCGATTTATAACTTTGGGTACTGGAAGAAATGATGGTAGTGTCAGATACAGGTGCAAAATGATCCCCTGTGGCAGCCCCGCTTAAAATAGCACCCAGTACTAGAAAGGGTTCAGCGCCAACAGAATAAGCCGCCGGGTAAAGTATGGGCGTCATCACCATAATGGTACCCAATGAGGTGCCCATCGCAGTACCCAGAATGGAGCAGATCACATAGACAAACAACGGGTATAACGCTGCATCCAGTTGTAACGAAGTCGTCAGCCAGATAATGCCGTCGGTCAATTTAGCTTCGGTTAGCATTTGGCTATAAATACCGACGATCAGGAAGAGTTTTAAAATCAGAATGCCAGTCGGCTCTGCCAATGATTTTGCTGCGACGCCCCAGTAACTCTTGCTGTCGCGGGACAACAAAGCTCCGACCATTAATCCGATCACGCCAAAGGTCACCATCATCTCGGCAGACAAAACGCCTTTAGTGCTCAGATAAATTGTTGGCAGAACCATAATCAGTAAAGGAATCACGGCCAACCAATTGGACAGGTAAAAACCGGACGACAATGTATTGCGGTTTAACATAAACAGCCACCACTTGTTATTTTTTTCTGGCGCTTGATGCAAACAAACATCAAGGATATTGTTCTAACGCTTAACGACTCTGCGCGATGTAAAAGCAGCACAAACTAACGAAAATGAGCAGAGCAGTACAGACCATTTTGTGTTAAACGCACTATTTTTCCATGACAAAAAAAGTCCATATTGCCCATTCGTAGGGCGTTAATATGGCGTTAAGAAACACAGGAAGTGAGAATGAATGCACATCAGAATAAACAAGGTTTTGCGCACGCACTTAAATTCTGGCGCACAGCACGCAATATCAGTCAGGAAGAGTTAGCACTGCGTATAGACTCGGCGGCTCGGCATATTTGTCGCCTCGAGCGTGGTGATGCTTTTCCGTCGGTAAAAATGCTCGATCGTATTGCGTCGGCGTTAATGCTTGAACAAACAGACAAAATCAACCTGTATTGCAGTGCCGGATTTAGCGCTGGACTTTCTGCCACCGATATCCACTTACCTGAATACAGCGTGCGAAAATCTGAGCTGATTAAATTTCTGAAATGTTCTGAGCCCTACCCCGCTGTAATTTGCGATGTGGCAGGCAACTTTGTGATGGTTAATCGGGCTTGGCTGGGGTTATACGACCTGATGGTGCCTAAAGCCCAACAACAACCATTGCAGAATGTATTAAGCAGTCTATTCGACTATGCGGCGATGCATATGCCGCACGACGACTGGGCCAGCACCTTATCGGTGTTATTGCTGTCAGTGCAGCAAAATTTAACCTCCAGAAACACACCTCAAGACCAAAAGCTGCTGAAACAATTAATGTCTTTACCTTTTATTCCCGCTAACTGGCAAGAACTCGCCGCGCAAACCCCTGTCGGCCGAAAATTTAATATCAAGGTCAACATCAAAGGGCAACAGGAAACCTTTACGACCTTCACCCAATCGACCGGTCTGAAAGGGCCTTTGGTCCATTCATCAGTACCAGATTTACTGACCATTGTGTTTTATCCCGAGCGCGATGAATTGGACTTAGAACCGTTAGTCGACCCAGCATCCAGCCATCCCTTACTGTTTTATTGACAAATTCTTAAGCTAATCGCTCACAGCCAGCCTGACATTTTTAGTCATGGTTCAGCCAGATTGCTGATTTTATGATGGCCACACTAATAATTAAAAAGTGAGGCCATAATGTCCCTTGTTCAATACGCCTGCCAAGATCATGTCGCAACGATTACTTTAAACCGTACAGAACAGTTGAATGCGTTCAACCCTGAGCTTTATCAGGAATTTAATGCCGCCACAAAACGCTTCAAAGACGATCCTGACGCTTGGGTTGCCATCATTTGTTCTGCCAATGAGCAGTATTTCTCTGTTGGTGTCGACATCAAAGCTCTGGCCGTCGTAATGGCCTCAGGTAAATCCAAAGAAGAATTGGAAGCCATCTACACAGTGGATTTGGAAAGCGAGTTTTTCTCTGACAAGCCAATTATTGCGGCCATCAATGGCTATTGCGTGGGTGAGGGCTTAAGCCTAGCGCTGGGTTGTGACATGCGTATCGCCAGTAAAAATGCGGTGTTTTCACTGCCTGAAGCCAAAATTGGCGTGCCTACAGTCAATGCCGCTATCCATGGCACACGATTAATTGGCAGCGCCTACATGATGGAAATGCTGCTGACCGGCGATAAAAAAGATGCCGCCTGGGCAGAAAAAACTGGCTTAGTGAATCAAGTGGTCGACAATGAAGATCTGATGCCCACCGCATTGGCGCTGGCTAAAAAAATTGCGGCCTTAAGCCCTTTGGCAATCCGCGCTACCAAAGAAGCCGCCAAAAAAGCTGACTATCTTTCGTTTGAACAAATCAGCCAAATGATGCAGGTGAAAAAAGCCCAGATTGCCGTGTCAAAAGACTTCCGCGAAGGTCAACAAGCCTTTTTGCAAAAACGTGATCCTGTATTTACCGGCGAATAAGAAGGAAGCGGAATGAATAACGAATTATGGAATGAATTCAGCCGCCTGCCGATTGATTCTCCCAAGCTGCGCCAATACCAAGCCGAAGAAACCCGTAAGCTGCTGCTGTACGTGTACGAAAATTCGCCTTACTACAAAGCGAAATTTGATAAAGCTGGGGTCAATCCCTATGACTTTACCTGCCTAGAACAACTGGCGGATTACCCCACCTTCGACAAATACGAAGAGCGGGAGAGCCAAGCACAATCACTCAAAGAACTAAACCATCCTCTGGGCATGCATATCACCTGTGATATTCGTCAAGTAAATCGCATGAGCGCTTCCTCAGGCACCACTGGCACGCCCAGTTTCCAAGGCCACACTAAAAATGATCGCCAGGTGATCTTTAAAAATATGGCCCGCTTGATGGACATGGGCGGCTGCAAGCCCGGCGACAAAGTCCTCATGGCCGGTGTAATGAGTATGTGGGTCGCTGGCATTCCAACGGTCGATGCACTGTTAGACTTTGGCGCCAATGTCATCCCTATCGGTGGCTTGGTCGGCACAGCCAAAGTGGCTGAGATGATAGTATTAACTCGGCCGGATATTATTGTCTGCACTCCCTCTTTTGCACTTAATCTGCTGCAAAAATCCCAGGCAGAATATGGCATTGATTTAGCTGCACAGGGCATAAGCAAAATTTGCGTCTACGGTGAACCTGGCGGCAGCATTCCAGAAATTATTCAGAAACTGGAAGCCGGCTTTGGCGGTGCAAAAGTCTTTGATATGGCCGGTGGCACAGGTGCACTAAATCCAATCTTTACTTCCTGTACCGAGCAGGATGGCATGCACTTTATCGCACCCGATGAATGCGTAATTGAACTTTACGATCGTGAAACTAAAAAGGTACTGCCGTGGCAGGACGGCGCCATTGGCGAATTTGTTTATACCGGCCTGCACCGCGAGTGTGGTCCGCTCATTCGTTTTATGGACGGAGATCTGATCCAAGTGAACTTGAAGCCTTGCAAATGTGGTTATCCCGGCATGCGGATCAAGTTTGTAGGACGAGTGGACGACATGTTGCTGGTCAAAGGTGTGAACGTATTCCCCACTGCCATTCGAGATACTGTTAGCTCGATGGGACCTGTGGTGACCGGCAATATCCGCGTGGTCAAACCCTCGGCCTCTCCTGTGGTCGAGCCGCCGCTACACGTGAAAGTAGAAACCACAGGCGAGTTATCTGCCGAGCAACAAGCCGAACTGATTGACGCTATCAGCGCAAAAATTCAGCGCCAACTGCGCTTTAAAGCCAAGATAGAACTCTTCGCCCAAGGCAGCTTAGTGATGGAGTACGGCGCCACAGGGAAAGTAAAGTTGATTGAAAAAGCCTACCAGGAAGAATGACGCGCTGAATTTAGTTGATCTATTTCTCCAAAGCTTATCGAAAACCTGCCTAGATGGTGGGTTTTCTACATGTACACTGTTAGCTCGTTGCACTCACCCTTCTATAAATTGGCAATGGCCTTATTTCAAATCAAGCTCCCGCTAACAATTAACTTCTTATTGAATAGGCCAGCTAACGCTGAATTGGATCGTTTCAATTGGTGAATTTATGCAAGCATGCTTCAGGCGTGCAGCCGAATGGATTGCATTAAACAGATTTAATTAAATGAATTTAGTTAAACTAATTAATAAACGCCTCTCTCATCGAGGGAGTTTCGTTATATCTCTTTCGGCCATGCCCCCCGTAAGTTGATATAAAAGCACCAGATTCCCCCCTTAAATCCCCAAAGTGGCGTTTGCCGCTCATAAAGCCTTTCTGCTATGATCCAAGGCTGACTAATCATAATTCCACATAGTGTAAATAAGCAGCATTTAGCCTTTATCTTGCGATAGCAACCCATCGCCTACAGGTACCAATATGATTAACCACTTTAGTGTGCTTGGCATTAAACCTAGCGCCAAAGAAGACGATATTAAAAAAGCCTATAGAAGGCTGTCGAATAAATACCATCCTGATAAATTGATTGCTGCCAGCGAAGATGAAAAAGCAGAAGCTGCACAACAACTTGAACGAGTAAAGAAAGCCTACGAAGTGTTATCTGATCCAAAACTTCGCAGTGCCTTTATCCGAGATTTCAATAATGTGATAGTGACCGATCCTTCTAGCGCAATGCGCGAACTCTGGGATCAGTTCTACCCTTAAATCTGTTGGGTCAAACAGACCCAAGTGCGAATTAGCGTTAACACTGAGATGAAGTGCCAATACATTGGGTAGTATCCAAACGCCTATCGTAATCGACTTTATCCCAGCGCTTTATTTTATAAAGCTTTTATGTAGAGACATGCCAAATGGCCAAAAAACTGAATATCTCACGCATCAATGAGCTGAAAACTAATGCTTACGAAAATATCGAGTCATACGATGACCCTGATACACCAAAGGCATTGGAGCAGTTCACTAGTCAAATCAAGAAGGTGCTGCAGGCTGACCCTGCTATGCTCGAGTCTGTGCCCGAGTATCTGCCGGTTGCACTCTATGGCCGCGTTAAGTTTCCAAGTGAAGCCAAACTGAAATGGGCACACTGGATTAACACTGCAACCCAACCCGAATGGGATGAATTTAAGGTCACCATCGGCTTTAACAATGCCGACCTTCCCTTAGTACTGGCGGTACGTGCCTACTCTGAAAATTTACTGATCGAGAGCTGCGCTGTTTTATATCTACTCGAAAATGAAGGTAAATCTGCGCCCGCACCTAAGCGTAAAGCCGATGATGACTTTGACGACGAAGACAGCGACTACGATGACTATTCGGGTTCCGATTACGCCGACGACGATGAAGGCGAAGAGGAAGATGGCTACTACGATCACTACGATGATGAGGACCGCTAATGAACACCAGTCTCATAGAGATAACCGTTGCCGAGATCAAAGAACTCGCTGACGTAGAACCCAAACAGGCCAGTAAACGCTTCGAAATCATCGCCACCACAATGAACGATGAGCAGTTAGTCGAAGTGATCGAACAGATGGACATTGTGACCCTGACCCAAATCAACAGTCACCACGATATCTCCTGCCCTTCCATCATGTCTGAGCTGATGACGCCGGAGCAAATTCGCGACATCGTTTGCCAACAGCCACTGTACTGGGAAGAGAAAATCAAAAACAATGCGGAAGAACTCATTCAGCATACCTTTGATTTTTTAACCTATTTAATTCGTGTCCAAGAAAACGAAGAAAAACAGGCGGCAATTTTAGAGTGTATCGCCGAAGATCCTGCCGGTCTCTTCTACCTATCTATCCCCTTTATCGAATTGATGCTGGGTGAGAAACACGACGATGAAGACCACTACAACGACTACTACGACGATGAAGAAGATACCGACACTGTTGGCTACGATAGCCGTGTGTCGAGCGAAGATGCCCATAGCTTAAGCCTCGATGACCCACGTAGTCTGATGGCGCTTATCCATGAGCTGGCACCGGATGTTGAAAAAGCCATTAAAAACCTGCTGCGTAACGAAAGCTCTGGCTGGGAAATGATCATCAATAAGTTCGTTAACGAACTGGTTATCCAAGCGAAAGAGAAGAACCAAGTTGCGGACGAGTACGCAGAAGTGGATGATATGTTTAGCTTTTTAGATTAAGGATCCTGCATGCAACTGGTACTGCGTGATATAGACCAAGGCCCATACCTAAGTAAGGTATTGGCTAAAGGCCAAGCAGACGACACCCTAACAGGTGAGCAGCTCGCCCAAATCAAATCCAAGGCCATTTTGATGAGCCTGAAGTTAGCCGACAAATTCTACAACAAATACAAGATGCACCTGCTTGAACAAGCCGCGCACGATGTGATTGGTGTAGTGAGCCTCGGCCTATTTGAACTCTCGAACCAAGATCAACAGCAAGCGCTGAACCTGCTCATCACCCCTGATGGTGTGGTGAAGTGCTTCCAAAAGGGTTGGAGCATGCTCAGCACTGTGAGCAAGCATAAGCTTGCCAATGGCAAGTCTCTCTATGGCGATGTAGATAAATTCCTCTTGGAACAAGTCTCTACTCCACCGGATGCGGAAGAATGGATCGGCTATGAGGCCTATCAGGATGCGCTCGCAGAGCACCAACGTCAGCAATCGATTGCGGCATTGATGGCGCAGTTTTATGCCCAAAGTAGTTTCGATCCACTGGACTTTCTAAACCTTGAAAGTGTACTCGCCGAAGCCGTGCTCTATCGCATGCTGTTCGAGAATGCCAAGGTCAGACAGGATCTCAAAAAACGTATCGCTAAGGTGAGTTTGCCTGAAGAGTGGTTCAGCATTGAGTATATTGAGCTGCAAACCCAAAAGGCATTGGCCGAATTACCAAACGAACTTGCCGAGACGATTGCTAAGGACTTAGGGAAAAACTTTGCACCAGCTCTGCTTCGCACCCTGCACTTTGCCAAGAGTTACCGTGAGCTGCTGTTAAGCGATGCATCACCCGAGCGTTTAGAGCGATTCGAGCATAAAGAGGGCTTAATCGGTCTGCTCGGCTGGCCACTTTATATCGTGCTTTAATGATGGCACGCTATTAATTACACACTCGTGATTGTGTTCAAGAGCCCTTTCCTAGCCTAAAGCAAGACAATTCGAATAAAATAAGCACCTTTTTAGGTGCTTATTTTTTCTCACTAAATAGGTAATCCTTGCCCTAACCGTTTACTCGTCACTAATGCGCTCTACCGGTGCGGATAAATTCCACCATCATCAGCACTATTCCAATAAAAACAATAATCGACCCACCAGCAAGAATCGGGTCAATCGTTTCTAGGGCAATAAATTGGCCGTAGAGTAAAAACAGCCCAACAAAAACGATGACTGAACCTATTTGATGTAGATAGAACTGAATGACAGCGAGTTTGGAGTGGGAATTGTTGAGCCACAACCTGTGACATAGGCCATAGATAAAGGACAACACAAAACCAATCAACATAATATGGGCATGGGTCACGAGTTGACCGTGATTTTTTGAGGCCGCCATATAGATCCCAAGCATTAATCCCAATATCCCGTAACTAAAGGCGGACAACACAAATTTGCGGTCCATACTAAGACATCCAGTAACAGTGTTTCACTGAGTGTAGTTCAAGGCGATGGAAGTATTTTTAAACGTCTCTATCTATTTAAAGACCTTTCTTGAAAATCCTTAGCCCCCTTCCAAGTCGCTTAGATAAGTTCGGCTTAACATGAAATTAAGCAGTAAGAGCACCGAAGAGGCTTAAACAACTCACTGAAAACAAGACCACCGCTTGAAGGTAAAACCGCTTAGTCGACTCAGGATTACTCAGCATAGCCACATACAGATTCCAAATAGCAAAAATGCCAAAGTTAAGCCCAATAAACAGCAGCAGTGAAAAAGCGTACATACCGGAGATGAGTTTTAAGGCACAAATGAGCAGCACCGCCGCGGAAGTTAAGTAAAATACCGACTGGCAATACAGTAAACCGCGAAGCATTTGCTTAGAAGCACCATCAGTCAGAGTGTTACCATCACTCATCCCCCGCAGCTTGCGGCTATCAAAAATATGAAGTCCACTTAGCCCTACACTGAGTAACGCTGCTATTGATAACCCGATGATCATACCCAATCCTCTTATATGCCTTTATCATGATCTTTATTCTGTGATGTCATGAATTCTATATTTTATTAATCTACATGTTTTAGCGTTTTAGTGACCCGTAAATTAAGGGTGCCTTACGGTTTGTTTCAACGGGCACTTTACGATATACGCTGAGCGTTAAAAATAAGACCTGATTTTCGACATTCCGATTTCCACATTTAGCACGATTCACAAAGGATTGTTATGAACAACGATCACCGTATTCCTAGAATGCCTTTTTCAAAGGTTTATCCTCTCTATATCGCTAAAGCGGAGCGTAAACAAAGGACTAAAGCGGAAGTCGACCAAATTATCTGTTGGCTGACAGGATACAGTGCCAATGAGTTACAACGGCAAATTGCGATAGATAATGACTTTGAGGCTTTCTTTAACGAAGCGCCAGCACTGCATCCAAACTGCTCGCTGATTAAAGGCACTGTCTGCGGCGTCCGGGTTGAAGATATTGCAGACCCTTTAATCCAAAAGGTGCGATATCTAGATAAGTTAATCGATGAACTCGCCAAGGGAAAAACACTAGAGAAAATTCTGCGATAAGGATTGAATTCGTATCCTCTCACAACCTAGCAACAGTAAAGATACCGTCAGTAGACCAAAAATACTAAAGGAGCCTTAGGCTCCTTTAGTATTGCTGCTGCAACTCACGCATTGTCGAATCAAGATTACATGGTTGCCATGGTCCAGTAATCTAAACGTTTTTGAGGATCGGCCAGCAAATTCTTACATTCTTCTTTGTACTTACTCATCAGCGCACTCAGGTTACCCGAGCCTCCTAGGCTTTGAATTTGCTTATCCTTAGCCTCGCTCACCGCTTTAGTGACATCTGCCTCGCTTTGGTATTTTTTGGCGAGGTTCTCCGCTTCCACTTTTGAGTTTTTAAGACGCTCACCCACGGCCTGCATCTGCGGAGCATTCATCGAACCAATCGCCTCTGAACTAATCTGATAATAAGCCGCGCACTCAATAGCTTCCTGACTAAAGGCCTTCTCAGCCTCATCGGCAAAGGCTGCATTGCTCACAATTAAAGCGAATCCGGCAACAATAAATGCTTTCAACATTTTTTTATATCCCTTTTGAATGTAAATTAAGAATAACCTACTTAAGCGGTCAATTAATCTCAAGCGAATGATCATAAATTAATTTTTACGTTCACTCATTGCAAATGCTGCTTGAGGCGAAAACCTAAATGCTGCTTCACCGTCGGCCACTCGCTTTCGATGATGGAAAACACCACAGTGTCACGAATCGTACCGTCTTTGAGAATTTTATGGCTGCGCAGCACTCCATCCTGCTTGGCCCCGAGGCGAGTAATAGCTTGGCGAGAGGCTTGATTATGCCAATGGGTTCTAAATTCGACGGCAATCGCTTTTAAAGTTTCAAAGGCAAATGTCAGCAGGAGCAATTTAGTTTCGGTGTTTATGCCCGTGCGCTGGGCACGTTTGGCGTACCAGGTATAACCAATCTCAAGACGGCAGTGCTCAACCTCGTAATTGCAGATGCGGGTGCAGCCCACTATTTGGCCCGAGTGTTTATCACGCACTGCAAAGGGAAAACTCTTACCCTTTGCTTGCTCATCAAGCGCCTGCGCAACGTAGGCTTTCATCTCATTAGGCTCAGGCACGCTAGTGAACCAAAGCCGCCAAAGTTCACCGTCCGTCACGGCAACGCTTAATGCCGCTACATGGGACAGCGTTAAAGGTTCAAGCACCACATGCTCACCGCTTAAGATCTCGGGTACCTTAATCATGTCCATCGCCATGCCTCCTTTTGCAGTCAAAACCGTGCTCTAGCGCACAATTTTTACTAGCCTAACATTATTCACTCAAAAATAAATACCTTATTTTTCAGCGGCATTTGATTAAAAGTAGTAGGGAAACATCCTAAGCCTACTTTAAGCCATTAAGGATAAAATAGCCGGTTGCTCTAAGCAGAATGTCTATCATGTGGCAGAAATTGAGACTTGCTAAGCATCACTCATGTGAATACCATAAAACCTTATATTCATTTGATGAATTTAAAAATTCAATGAAGCTACATCAATTCGACCTCAATCTCCTTCGCGCCTTCGATGCGCTGATGATTGAGCGTAATGTCACTAAAGCGGCGCAGCGGGTCTTTTTAAGTCAGCCCGCCATGAGTCACGCCCTAAACCGTTTACGGCAACACTTTAACGATCCCTTATTGGTGCGAACCCCCCAAGGTATGCTCCCAAGCGCTAGAGCACTTGCGCTGCACAGTGGGATCCAACAGGCATTAAAACTGCTTGAACAGCAGCTGGATGAGCCCGACATTTTTGAACCTGCTAACAGTCAACGCCGCTTTGTGATAAGCACCACCGACTATGTGGAGTGCGTACTGATCCCGCCGCTCATCTCACGCTTAAAAGCTATCGCGCCGGGCGTGCATATCGAGATAGTGATCCTGCGGGAGCAAATCCCCGAGAGTGAACTCGCCAATGGTGAAATCGACTTGGTATTAGGCTTTGATGAATATATGGCGGTACCTAAGCACCTGATGCGCGAAACTTGGTTAACAGAACCATTAAGCGCCTTAGTACGTGAGGGTCATCCCGAGATTGGCAATCAGCTTAGCCTTGAGCAGCTTGTGGCAACGCCACATGTGTTCCACTCCCCTTTAGGAACCCACGAATCGATTATCGACCGTTTTTTAAGTACCCAAGGACTAACGCGGCAGATTTCGGTTAACAGCCAAAGCTATATGTCGGCTGCGGCGATTGTCAGTCAGTCCGATCATTTACTGGTATTGCCGCAAAAAGTTGCACAGATGCTCGCCAGTCACTGGCCGCTAAAACAAGTCAGCCTACCTTCGAATATGCCAAGCTATCACTTAAATTGTGTTTGGCATCCAGTGCAGCAGAGTCAACCTGGGCTGCAGTGGCTTAAGCAAATTATGCAGCAAATAGTCACGATCTAGCGGGAAACTGATTAACCGAATACAGTTGCCATCAAATGCAAAGGGCTGCAAGCGGAAACGATTGCAGCCCTAGATGTTGAAACACTTCGATTGTTTAAACAGCTTTGAACTGTGCTTAAAAACCGTGAACGCTATTACTCACCCGAAACCAACCGGCGATACTATTACGCTGCGCAAGGGTTTTACTCACTTCATGGGGGAAGCGCTCACTTAAGAAAATTACAAATTGCCCTAATTTAGGGGCGACTCGCTCGATTTCATTATCGTCTTCATCGTAAATAATTAGCTCGCCGCAATCGGCAGGTGTCCAATCAGGATTTAAAAAGAACACAGTCGTCAAAATGCGGTTCTGACTGCCCTTTAGGGCATCGACGTGTTTTTTGTAAAAAGCCCCCGGTTGGTAAACCGCATAGTGGCTTTCGTAATCGAACAGCCCCATATACAAACGGCGATTTAAACCGTCCTTGAGCTGCGCCATTAAATCCAAATACAGGGTATCAATTTCATTCTCTTCTTCGAGCCACTGAATTCGATCACGGCGAATATCGGCGTTTAACTGCTGCTCGGCGCCGCGGCCAATTGAAGCGGCCTTTAAATCATGTATCTGGGTGGCTTGAATTTTTTCTAACAATATTTGACTGATTTCATTAGGAATTAACTCATTAAGACAAATATAGCCTTTGTCTACCAAGGCGTCAGCAATCACATCCAGCACTGCTTCACTTAATTGCGAAACCATAAATGCTACATCCAATAAAAAAGCTACGCTTTGCTGTACTCAAGGGCTCACAGGGGATAGAGCCTGATTTTCGAGGGGGGCGTCGAAACGGGATAGGAACCTATCCCACAGTAAAAGTGCGCGGATTTTAGAGTAAAGAATTACCAAAGACAATAGGCAAAAAAAAGGCTTGAGAGGTTGCCCTCACAAGCCTTTGGCTTTTTTACAATGATCGGTCTAGTCGACGAGGCCGCGGCGTTTTAACAGCGCATCGGTCGTCGGTTTGCTACCAGTGAAATGGATGTAATCCTGCATTAAATCTTCACTGTTGCCCTTTGAGAGCACGGTCTGACGGAATTTATCGCCATTATCTAGCTTTAAACCACCCAGCTCTGTCATATAAGCAAATGCATCGGCGGCAAATACTTCGGTCCACAGGTAAGCGTAGTAACCTGCAGAATAACCACCAGAGAAGGCATGGCTAAAATAGCTCGACTTATAGCGCGGTGGAATTTGCGCAAAGTCGATGCCGTGTTTAGCAAGGACTTGGTGTTCAAATTGCTCTACATCGCTAATTTGGGTATCGGCACTGATGGAGTGCCATTCCATATCCAAAAGTGCTGCTGTAAGATACTCAACGGTATCAAAACCTTGGCCAAACTTGTTAGAGGCTAAGATTTTATCGAGCAACGCCTTTGGAATCGGCTCACCGGTTTGGTAGTGTTTTGCATAGTTTGCGATAACCACAGGATCGATATCCCAATCCTCGTTTACTTGGGATGGGAATTCAACGAAATCACGCGCCGTTGAAGTACCAGCAACACTTGGGTATTTCACCTTAGAGAACAGACCGTGCACCGCATGACCAAATTCATGGAACATAGTGGTCACTTCATCGAAGGTCATTAGAGTCGGGCCTTCGGCAGGTTTTGGAATGTTCAGCGCGTTGTAAACCACAGGCTTATTGCCTAATAAATCGTTTTGGGTCACGAACTCATCCATCCATGCACCGCCACCTTTACCTTCACGGGCGTACGGGTCAAGGTAGAAAAGACCGATAGAACTGTCGTCCTTATCAAATACCTCAAAGGCATACACATCACTGTGCCAAACGGGTAAATCGGTGCGTGGTTTTACCGTGATGCCATAAAGCTTGTGCATCGCATAGAATAAGCCGTCTTTAAGTACAGTATTAAATTCAAAATAGGGCTTAATGCTGCCTTCATCGAGGGCATATTTTTCCTTACGCACTTTTTCAGCGTAATAGGCCCAGTCCCAAGGTTGCAGGGTAAAATCACCACCCGCCTTGTTGATTTCAGCTTGAATATCAGCCGCTTCTACCTTGGCTCTCTCTAACGCTTTTGGCGCCAGATCATCAAGAATTTCGTATACCGCCGTCGGGGTTTTCGCCATTTGATCGGCAACCGCATAGGCCGCCCAAGTATCAAAACCTAACAGATTAGCTTTCTTCGCGCGTAGCTGAGCCATTTTCACAATCAGTGGACCATTGCTTGCAACCGCTCTGTGGGCTGAGGTTTCCCACACTTTTTGGCGCAGTTCACGGTTATTCAGGCTTGCAAGAATCGGCTGACGCGTGGTGTTAACGAGAGTAATCAGGTAACCCGTTTTATCCGCAGCCTTTGCAGCTGCCGCAAGGGTCGCGATTTCAGATTCAGACAGACCATCAAGCTGCGCTTTATCAGTCACAACAATCACATCATTTTTAAATGATTTTAAGCTGTTTTGTGAAAACTCAGTTGATAGGGTCGCAAGCTCCGCATTCAAGTCCCGCATCTTAGCCTTATCTGCATCGGATAATTTGGCACCGGCACGTACGAACTGATCGTAATAGAACTCAACTAAACGTTGATCCTCGGCATTTAAACTCGCCTTTTGCTGATAAACAGCATCAACACGGGCAAATAATTTAGGATCGAGATAAATGTTATCTCTGTGGGCTGAGAGTACGGGCGCCAGGTCGGCTTCAGTCTTCTGCAGCACATCGTCTGAAATTAACCCCGCCATATTGAAGAAAGTGCGAGAAACGCGGCTTAACAGTGAACCCGAAGTTTCCATTGCAAGAATGGTATTCTCAAAGGTCGCAGCTTGGTTATTAGCTACAATTGCCGCAATTTCCGCCTCATGCTCTTTAATGCCCAGCTCAAACGCTGGTGCATAGTCAGTGTTGTGAATCAGGTCAAACTGCGGTGCCTGATCCTGAAGTGGGCTCTTAGTTAGTAATACATTGGCCGCAGTAACAGTCTTGTCTGTCTCTGCTGATGCATTAGGAGCTGGGTTAGTAACTTCTGGTTTATCTGAGCAGGCGCTCAGTAAAAGCGCCGCAGTAACGGCAGCAGTAATAACGGACTTACGCATATGGTCTCCCTAATATTTACTGCCCTTTCTTAGTTTTTATGTGATGAAAGGTGCATGTAAATCGATTTTGGCTTCTTTCCAACGGGTGCATTTATCAGGATGCACTTTTGATTTGCGGGACAACCTTAGCAAGTAAGGCCATAGTAGCCAAACTTTCTCGCATTAAACTCAAAGCCAATTTGTATCACTATATGTGCAACAAGCCATTCATAGCGAGTTTGCATGCTGATAAATAGCCATTTACAGCTTAATGAATTACATCAAATATTCTATCAAGTGTATCCATTAATAATAAAAACATTTAAATACAGATATATATAAAACGTTGTGGCGACAATAAAAAAGTAAAGTAGGCATTCAGACCGATAAAAATGAATGACGACAGCAAATAACTAACAAATATTAATTCTTATTCATTCATACATTAAGTGATGAAATATTCTACTAAGGTTAAGGATTATTCCGATAAGATCATTAGTGCTAAGATGAACAATAAAGACAATCCATGTCCATCATGTACGATGCCCTCTGTTTGTATTCCTTACTATCTCACTTATTATTTGTGAACTATCTAGCTCAATATTAGCAATGAACGAGTAATCTATGGCAAATCAAAATAGCCTTTGTGTAATCACACTGATGGGGTTTCTGGCTGCGCCTGTTTTCGCTGGCGTTTCCTTAACCCTTCCAGAAAATGTGGAAGTTATCGCTATTAACGGTCAGTTGGCCTCGAGTCAAGACAAGTTAAACCTAAACGATGGTTTACATCAGCTGGCATTTCGCTATAACGCGCAATATCGTCAGCAGGCTAACGCGGTGCGCTATCAATCTGAGGTGGTTATTATTCGCTTTAATCAAGCCGAACAGGAGCTAACACTAAAGCTTCCCAAAATCAGCTCAAATAAAGATGCAAAACAATTTGATACCGCACCTCAGATCGCGTTATTTAATGCCAACAATGACAACATAAGCTTCGAGTGGGATATGTTAGTTAAAAATGGCCTGCAAATTGGCCGCAATTATGAGCAAGAGATACTGCAATATAATCTCGCTAACAAGGTTGCTGCCATTCCGGTAAGCCAGCAGCTAACCAATATGAATACCGCGGTTGTCTCATCAACGGCCAACCAATCAGACATAGCAGTAAACTCTGCCCCTGCATTAACGCCAACGCCCCAAGCGCCAGCCTCGACGACAATATCTTCTTCAACGATAGCAACGCCAGAAGCAAAGGTTGAAGGACCCACCCAAGCGGAAATCAGTCATATGCTCGATTACTGGTATCAACAGGCTGATGAGGCGACGAAGAAACGCTTTAAGGCAAAGATTAATAAGCAATAGAATGGCTAAAAAGAGTCGATGATGATGCACTAGCGGAATTGGATATTGCACTAACGGAATTAACTGAATCGCAAATGCAAAAAAGCCAGCTTCTTCAGCTGGCTTCGTTACATCTCATAGAGATAATTTGGCGCTTGGCGATGACCTACTCTCACATGGGGAGACCCCACACTACCATCGGCGCGATTGCGTTTCACTTCTGAGTTCGGGATGGGATCAGGTGGGACCACAATGCTATTGTCACCAAGCAAAAAATTGTCTGGAACAATTTTTAACGCGCTTTAGCGCGGCCCGTTAGGGTCAACTACATGGATGTAATTGATAAATTTTTATTCCAGTTAATTCGGAAAGCTGTTTGAGTCACTTCTTAAGTGTTTGTATTCTATCTAAGCACGCTTAGTAAAACCCATCTGGGTTGTATGGTTAAGCCTCTCGAGTCATTAGTATCAGTTAGCTCAACGCCTCACAACGCTTACACACCTGACCTATCAACGTCCTAGTCTCGAACGGCTCTTTAGTGGACTTATAGTCCAAGGGATGACTCATCTTGGGGCTCGCTTCCCGCTTAGATGCTTTCAGCGGTTATCGATTCCGAACATAGCTACCGGGCAATGCCATTGGCATGACAACCCGAACACCAGCGGTTCGTTCACTCCGGTCCTCTCGTACTAGGAGCAACTCCCCTCAATCATCCAACGCCCACGGCAGATAGGGACCGAACTGTCTCACGACGTTCTGAACCCAGCTCGCGTACCACTTTAAATGGCGAACAGCCATACCCTTGGGACCGACTTCAGCCCCAGGATGTGATGAGCCGACATCGAGGTGCCAAACACCGCCGTCGATATGAACTCTTGGGCGGTATCAGCCTGTTATCCCCGGAGTACCTTTTATCCGTTGAGCGATGGCCCTTCCATTCAGAACCACCGGATCACTATGACCTACTTTCGTACCTGCTCGACGTGTCTGTCTCGCAGTTAAGCTGGCTTATGCCATTGCACTAACCGTACGATGTCCGACCGTACTTAGCCAACCTTCGTGCTCCTCCGTTACTCTTTGGGAGGAGACCGCCCCAGTCAAACTACCCACCAGGCACTGTCCTCAACCCCGATAAGGGGCCAGAGTTAGAACATCAACACTACAAGGGTGGTATTTCAAGGACGACTCCACGAGAACTAGCGTTCCCGCTTCAAAGTCTCCCACCTATCCTACACATGTAGGGTCAATGTTCAGTGCCAAGCTATAGTAAAGGTTCACGGGGTCTTTCCGTCTAGCCGCGGGTATACGGCATCTTCACCGCAATTTCAACTTCACTGAGTCTCGGCTGGAGACAGCGTGGCCATCATTACGCCATTCGTGCAGGTCGGAACTTACCCGACAAGGAATTTCGCTACCTTAGGACCGTTATAGTTACGGCCGCCGTTTACCGGGGCTTCGATCATGAGCTTCTCTTGCGATAACCCAATCAATTAACCTTCCGGCACCGGGCAGGCGTCACACCGTATACGTCATCTTGCGATTTTGCACAGTGCTGTGTTTTTGATAAACAGTTGCAGCCACCTGGTATCTGCGACTGCCGTCAGCTTAGGGAGCAAGTCCCATCACCAACAGCAGCGTACCTTCTCCCGAAGTTACGGTACCATTTTGCCTAGTTCCTTCAGCCGAGTTCTCTCAAGCGCCTTGGTATTCTCTACCCGACCACCTGTGTCGGTTTGGGGTACGATTCCCGCTAACCTGAAGCTTAGAAGATTTTCCTGGAAGCATGGCATCAACTACTTCAGTCCCGTAGGACCTCGTCATCAGCTCTCAGTGTATAGTGACCCGGATTTGCCTAAGTCACCCACCTACCACCTTAAACGCGGACTACCAACGCCGCGCTAGCCTAGCCTTCTCCGTCTCTCCATCGCAGTTAGCGGAAGTACAGAAATATTAATCTGTTTCCCATCGACTACGCCTTTCGGCCTCGCCTTAGGGGTCGACTCACCCTGCCCCGATTAACGTTGGACAGGAACCCTTGGTCTTTCGGCGAGGGGGTTTTTCACCCCCTTTATCGTTACTCATGTCAGCATTCGCACTTCTGATACCTCCAGCGTGGGTTACCCCTTCACCTTCAACGGCTTACAGAACGCTCCTCTACCGCGCAACCCTAATGGATTGCACCCGTAGCTTCGGTGGTATGTTTAGCCCCGTTACATCTTCCGCGCAGGCCGACTCGACTAGTGAGCTATTACGCTTTCTTTAAATGATGGCTGCTTCTAAGCCAACATCCTAGCTGTCTAAGCCTTCCCACATCGTTTCCCACTTAACATACACTTTGGGACCTTAGCTGACGGTCTGGGTTGTTTCCCTTTTGACGACGGACGTTAGCACCCGCCGTCTGTCTCCCGGATAGCACTCTTTGGTATTCGGAGTTTGCAAAGGGTTGGTAAGTCGGGATGACCCCCTAGCCTTAACAGTGCTCTACCCCCAAAGGTGTTCGTCCGAGGCGCTACCTAAATAGCTTTCGAGGAGAACCAGATATCTCCCGGTTTGATTGGCCTTTCACCCCCAGCCACAAGTCATCCGCTAATTTTTCAACATTAGTCGGTTCGGTCCTCCAGTTGATGTTACTCAACCTTCAACCTGCCCATGGCTAGATCACCGGGTTTCGGGTCTACGCCTTGCAACTAAACGCGCAGTTAACACTCGGTTTCCCTACGGCTCCGCTATTCGCTTAACCTCGCTACAAAACGTAAGTCGCTGACCCATTATACAAAAGGTACGCAGTCACGGTCTCAAGAACCGCTCCCACTGCTTGTACGTATACGGTTTCAGGTTCTATTTCACTCCCCTCACAGGGGTTCTTTTCGCCTTTCCCTCACGGTACTGGTTCACTATCGGTCAGTCAGGAGTATTTAGCCTTGGAGGATGGTCCCCCCATATTCAAACAGGATATCACGTGTCCCGCCTTACTCGATTTCATCAAAGGTTAGTTTTCGTGTACGGGGCTATCACCCTGTGCCGCTGGACTTTCCAGACCATTCCACTAACACCCCTCTGACTTAAGGGCTAATCCCCGTTCGCTCGCCGCTACTAGGGGAATCTCGGTTGATTTCTTTTCCTAAGGGTACTTAGATGTTTCAGTTCCCCTCGTTCGCCTCACTACACTATGTATTCATGTAGTGATAACAGCTTATGCTGCTGGGTTCCCCCATTCGGACATCGTTAGCTCAAATGCTTGTTACTAGCTCGCCAACGCTTTTCGCAAGTTACTACGTCCTTCATCGCCTCTGACTGCCAAGGCATCCACCGTATACGCTTAGTCGCTTAACCATACAACCCAAATGAGTTTCACTTGAATTGTTGCGACCAGCTGGTTTTACTTGTCTCATCTTCGACCAAGAAGATGGACTCGCCTTAGACTTGAATATTCAAGACACTTAAAAAGTGTTTTAAGAACTCAATTTTTTTCGTATTAACACAACGACAGACATCATTGTATTAATTACTATCAGCTTTCCAAATTGTTAAAGAGCGGGCTTAAAAAAGCCAAAGATAATTTTTCAGTTTATCTTTGGCATCTCTAACCAGATTGCAGTAAATGGTGGAGCTATGCGGGATCGAACCGCAGACCTCCTGCGTGCAAGGCAGGCGCTCTCCCAGCTGAGCTATAGCCCCATTTACATGCAGTGCGAGTATCAGATGTCCAACCCTTAAGGATTGGTGGGTCAGAGTGGACTTGAACCACCGACCTCACCCTTATCAGGGGTGCGCTCTAACCAGCTGAGCTACAGACCCATCGTTTACTCTATCTTCTATCAAGTAAATCTGTGTGAACACTCAACAAACATCGAGTTAGTCGTATAGGTAAGGAGGTGATCCAGCCCCAGGTTCCCCTAGGGCTACCTTGTTACGACTTCACCCCAGTCATGAACCACAAAGTGGTGAGCGCCCTCCCGAAGGTTAAGCTACCCACTTCTTTTGCAGCCCACTCCCATGGTGTGACGGGCGGTGTGTACAAGGCCCGGGAACGTATTCACCGTGACATTCTGATTCACGATTACTAGCGATTCCGACTTCATGGAGTCGAGTTGCAGACTCCAATCCGGACTACGACGAGCTTTGTGAGATTAGCTCCACCTCGCGGCTTTGCAACCCTCTGTACTCGCCATTGTAGCACGTGTGTAGCCCTACTCGTAAGGGCCATGATGACTTGACGTCGTCCCCACCTTCCTCCGGTTTATCACCGGCAGTCTCCCTAGAGTTCCCGCCATTACGCGCTGGCAAATAAGGATAGGGGTTGCGCTCGTTGCGGGACTTAACCCAACATTTCACAACACGAGCTGACGACAGCCATGCAGCACCTGTCTCAGAGTTCCCGAAGGCACTAAGCTATCTCTAGCGAATTCTCTGGATGTCAAGAGTAGGTAAGGTTCTTCGCGTTGCATCGAATTAAACCACATGCTCCACCGCTTGTGCGGGCCCCCGTCAATTCATTTGAGTTTTAACCTTGCGGCCGTACTCCCCAGGCGGTCTACTTAATGCGTTAGCTTGAGAGCCCAGTGTTCAAGACACCAAACTCCGAGTAGACATCGTTTACGGCGTGGACTACCAGGGTATCTAATCCTGTTTGCTCCCCACGCTTTCGTGCCTGAGCGTCAGTCTTTGTCCAGGGGGCCGCCTTCGCCACCGGTATTCCTCCAGATCTCTACGCATTTCACCGCTACACCTGGAATTCTACCCCCCTCTACAAGACTCTAGTCGACCAGTTCGAAATGCAATTCCCAGGTTGAGCCCGGGGCTTTCACATCTCGCTTAATCAACCGCCTGCGCACGCTTTACGCCCAGTAATTCCGATTAACGCTTGGACCCTCCGTATTACCGCGGCTGCTGGCACGGAGTTAGCCGGTCCTTCTTCTGTAGGTAACGTCACAGCTGCAAGGTATTAACTTACAACCTTTCCTCCCTACTGAAAGTGCTTTACAACCCGAAGGCCTTCTTCACACACGCGGCATGGCTGCATCAGGGTTTCCCCCATTGTGCAATATTCCCCACTGCTGCCTCCCGTAGGAGTCTGGGCCGTGTCTCAGTCCCAGTGTGGCTGATCATCCTCTCAGAACAGCTAGGGATCGTCGCCTTGGTGAGCCATTACCTCACCAACTAGCTAATCCCACCTAGGTTCATCCAATCGCGGAAGGCCCGAAGGTCCCCTCCTTTCCCCCGTAGGGCGTATGCGGTATTAGCAGTCGTTTCCAACTGTTATCCCCCACGACTGGGCAGATCCCTAGGCATTACTCACCCGTCCGCCGCTCGCCACCTCAGGAACAAGTTCCCTTGTGCTGCCGCTCGACTTGCATGTGTTAGGCCTGCCGCCAGCGTTCAATCTGAGCCATGATCAAACTCTTCAATTAAAAGTTTTTTGTTTAACTCGCGTTAAACGACTCAATGAATTCTGATTTGCTGCTTCGACTCGAAAGTCAAAACAAACTGTACATATTGCTATGAACACTCATTCATTGATTTAATTCTTTGATTACTCGCCAAACGGCAGAGTAATTTCGATTAACTCAACACCTGTGAGTGTCCACACAGATTTACTTGATAAATTGTTAAAGAGCTTGGCTAATTACCTTGAACTCAGTTACTTGAACTTTGTCTTAGCTTTCACCGTTGACCTCACTGGGTCAGTGGATGCGCATTATAGGGATGCCAGATTTTACCGCAACCCCTTTTTTAAGATTATTTGCCAAACTCGGTTTAACTGCACACTTTTTAAACCAAAACGTCATTTCAGCACTCGATTTGCTTAATTTTTAGTCACAAATCATGGCGCAAATGGTTATGCACTGGTGTTTGACGTGAGTGATAGAACCGTTATGTCATAACGTTCACATTTATATACTGGAATCTATACAGCTATTGGCTGCTATATAGTTAGTAAAAAATAGGAAGTAATAAAATTGGAAGTAATAAAGCTCGAAAATAGACGAGAGAGTCAATGAAAGTGAAACAAAGGGCTAAGGATGAGGATGGGGCTGTTCGAAGATAATGGAACCGTAGCGGATATCAACTATGGTTCCTAATATACTCACTTCACTATTTCAGACGTTTTAAAATAAAGCGCAATAGATAGAAATTACGATTACTTCAAGCTCATTAGGAATGCAGGCACATCGACAATACTATCGAGCACGACAGTTGCTTCACTGTCGTCCGCAATGTCTTTGCCACTACAGACTAAAATACGTGTCGGAACGCCTGCGGCTTTGGCGGCGAGCATATCATCGGCTTTATCACCTACCATCACAGAGTGTGACAGGTCGAGTTTGAGGAATTTGGCCGCATCATTTAGCATGCCTGGCTTTGGCTTACGGCAGTCGCAATCCACTTTATATTCGCCGATGCCCTTTTCTGCGTGGTGAGGACAATAATAAATACCGTCTAAGTCGACGCCCTTGTCAGCGAAGTTCCAATCCATCCATTCGGTAAGACTGTGGAACTGATCTTCGCTGTACATACCACGGGCAATACCCGATTGATTGGTGACGACCACCAGCTTATAACCCATTTGCTTTAAGCTTAAGCAGGCGTCAAAGACGCCTTCGATATATTCAAAGTCATCCACCTGATGCACATAACCATGATCTTTATTAATTACACCATCACGGTCTAAAAATACGGCTCGATTGACTGTACCCACAGTACTACTCCACTTACATAAAACATCGCCAATAGCGTCATGGCGCTATTATTCCATCCATTACAAAAAATTGCACCGCGAACTTGTGCATTTCACTCTGCAATAGCGCAAAGCGAATTTAATTGCTATTGAATTTGACTTAAAAACTGCGTTCATTTCCGCCTAAAAGCCCTGCTGGCTTGGAATGTTGTCGGGTATAAGGTCTGGTCTAATCGGTTTTTCCTTTATTTGTGTGGTCTTTAACGGTAATCTTGCCGCGATAACAATAAATCAACTTTAACAATTAGACGGTCAGAATGAGCCCAGCCACACCTATAGTCCACAAAACCCGCACCCAATTAGTCGTAGAAGTGCTGAGGGAAAGAATTCTTTCGGGTGACATAGCTGCAGGGGAACCACTCAGACAAAGCGCCTTGGCTGAAGCGTTAAATGTGAGCCGTATTCCAGTACGCGAAGCATTACTGCAACTCGAAGCCGAAGGTTTAGTTAAATTCGAACCCCATAAGGGCGCCACAGCGACAGAATTGTCCGTTGAACAGGTCACTGAGCTGTTTGAGCTACGTGCCATGATCGAGACCGATCTCCTCGCCAAAGCCATTCCCCGACTACAGGAAGACGATTTAGCCAAAGCAGAGCGCGTACTCGAGCAATTGGAATCGGCCTTCAAGCACGAAGATGCCGTTGCCAGTTGGAGCGAGCTTAATACCCAGTTCCATACCTGTTTGTATCAGGCGGCCAATCGCCCGCACACCATGGAAGTCGTGCACGGCCTCAATACAAACTGCGACCGATATATTCGTTTGCAATTACTCCATGCCGGCGGCATTCCCGCGGCGGAACACGAGCACCGCGAGCTGCTCAACTATTGCAAACTCAAACAAACTGAAAAAGCCACGGCGTTACTGCGACATCATATTTTGCATGCCGCGATGACAATCCGCGAACTTGTCGCCAAACAGGTGGTATAGATCACGGACAGTCTTACATTATACCGATAAGCTTTGTTGTCGATTTAGGCAGCGCTAATGTTCTGCCTTTTTATTTGAGAGAAAACACCATGCAGTACGCCACAATCACAGGTTGGGGAAAATGCGTTCCTCCCGCCACATTGACTAACGATGATCTTGCAACCTTTATCGAAACTTCCGATGAATGGATTAAAACCCGAACAGGGATCAGCCAACGTCATATCAGTCATGTGAATACCTCAGAACTGGCTTCCGTTGCCGCTAAACGCGCCCTGGCTGCAGCAGGTATCGAAGGCAGCGAACTCGATATGATCATTATGGCCACAGCCACCCCAGATACCTTAGTACCGAACATTGCCTCAACCGTACAAGCCAATATCGGTGCAAGCTGCGCCGCTTTCGATATCAACGCTGCCTGTAGTGGTTTCTTATATGGTTTGGGCCTTGCCAGCTCACAAATTAGGAGTGGGCAAAGCCGTAAAGTGCTGGTGATTGGCGCCGAACGCTTATCTTTTTATTTAGACTGGTCACGCCGCGAAACCGCAGTGCTATTCGGTGATGGTGCGGGTGCAGTAGTTGTTGAAGCCAGCGATATTGAAGGCGGCGTATTAGGTTACGAGCTTCATAACGATCCCGATGGGCGTGAATTCCTCAAGACAGGTTTCGGTACGGCGATGGACAGATTCGAAGCGTCGTCACTGGATTTCTATCTGCAGTTCGACGGCCAAGAAATCTTTAAACGTGCTATCCACGGGATGAACAATTTAAGCACTAAAGTCCTCGAGAAGTGTGCAATTGATAAGGATGATGTGGATCTCGTTATCCCACACCAGGCCAACGAACGCATTATCGATACCTTAGTGAGCCGTATGAAAGTGCCGAAGGAAAAAGCCTTCGTCAACATTGCTAACTACGGTAATACTTCGGCTGCGACAATTCCAATTGCGATTTGTGATGCGCTTGAAAAGGGCGTTATCAAACCGAATCAGACTATTTTATCCTGCGCCTTTGGTGCTGGCTTAACCTCCGCCGCATTGTTACTCAAGTGGGGGGAGCGCGTAACGCCAATCGCGGTGAGCGATGCCGAATTACCACCTTGTGAAATGACCGGTATTGAACTGGTAAAACGCGCCGTGGATTATTTTACGAATAAGCAGTAAGCTTCGCGGTTGTCACTTATAAAGCCATCTTCGGATGGCTTTATTGTTTTGCGTGAATAAGTTTTTAGCATTCACCGTATTGGCATCGCTTAATTAAAGCTCGTTATTTATCTCATTCGACTAATTCAAAATGTGCTAAGACTTGAGTTTAATTTCATCCCAATAAATGCCCTGCTTAAACAATCCCGCAAGCTTTTGATTAAGCGCCATAAATCCTTTAATAGATTCCTCATCGCCGGTCAGGCAAAACCACACGAATCGATGGCAATTATTATCGAACAGGTCATAGTCACGGTATTGGTATATAGCTCGCCCCGCCCGCTCGATAACACTCTCATCCGTACTAACGCCAAAAGTTTTTGCAATATCTTCAGCCACCAGTGGTTGATGTCGATGATTACAGGCGATAAAGATTTGACTGCCCGTACGCCCCGCTAAGAATCGCTTTACCGACACCGCTCGAATAAGGCCCGAGCCGTGAAGTTCGACAATACAATCATCATCGAGCCAAATCCCCGTGTGTTCTATCACTCCAAAAACATAGCAACAGACTATCGCGCCGGGAATGGGCGACACGGTTTTAAATCCCTTTTGCCATTGACTCGGAGCAGCTATCAAAGCGGTATTGGCGTTCACCGTTTTCGGCGCGCGCCCAAGTAAGCGATCGTGTTCTAACAGCTTACGTTTATCACGCTCATCGGCAAGCACTAACGCACCAAGCGCTGCGCCGCCCAAATAGAGTAAAGGTAATGGCATATCCACTCCTTCGACGGGATTATTAGGGTTTATCTTCTCCCTTGAAATAGCACGAAAAAGCCCCGTAGACAATGCTCGCAGCCCCGCTTCGATGCCAAATGAAAATCAGCACAAAAAAGTAAAGCCCATTAACCGAGGTTAAAGGGCTTCATCAAATGCTACTTTAGTAGCGGGCTTCGCCTAGATTGGCAATTTAACCCATGCTCAAGCTGAATATTTGTTTATAGCTTAACCAGCATCTTACCTTTGTTTTTGCCTTCAAACAAACCAAGGAAAGCCTCAGGGGCATTGGCAAGACCTTCGTAGACGGTTTCTTCCGATTTCACCTTACCTTCCATCAGCCATTGACCCATTTGCGCAGCAAATTCGTCAAATTGGTCGAAGTAATCAATCACGATAAAGCCCTGTAATGTCAGCTTTTTGATGTTAATCATCATCAGGTTAGATGGACCTGGGATTGGTGAGGCCGCGTTGTAGTCGGCAATCATGCCACAAACAGGAATACGACCGTAATCGTTCATCACGTTTAGTGCCGCTTCTAAATGCTCGCCGCCGACGTTTTCAAAGTACACATCAATACCCTGGGGTGCTGCCGCGCTTAAGGCTTCTGTTAAATTAGTAACCGTCTTGTAGTTAATGACCGCATCCACACCTAAACCGCGCACTAATTCTGCCTTTTCTTCAGATCCTACAGATGCGACAACAGTGCAGCCGTGTAACTTCGCAATTTGGCACACTACCATACCCACAGCGCCAGAAGCCGCTGACACAAATACGGTATCAGTTGGTTTAAGCTTGGCCACTTTCATCAGTCCCGACCACGCGGTGAGACCCGGCATACCAATCACGCCTAAGAAATATTGCTCCGGAATGCCAATTGCAGGCAACAGAGTTAAGTCGGCGCCATCGCTGATAAAATGAGTACGCCAACCACTGATGTTGCTAACTTTTGAGCCAACGGGAAACTTAGGGTTTAAGGATTCGATGACCTCACCAATGGCACCACCTTCCATCACCGCATCGATTTCAAAGGGCGGAATATAGGATTTACGCTCCATCATGCGGCCACGCATATAAGGGTCAACCGACATCCAAGTGTTTTTAATCAGCACTTGTCCCTCTTTCAGCGCAGGAAGTTCAACATCAACTTGCTTAAAGTTGGCCGCTGTCGGCATACCAATTGGACGAGAAGCTAAATGAATTTGATGGCTAATCATGTCATTACCTTTGATATAAACAAGAAAAAATCAACGAGTGCGTTATCGGCAGACCTTAATAAAGTCGAATTGCATTTGTTAGCCTGCAAATAGTTTGCGCACAAATTATATGCGGGTAAATTAACGTGTTCGAATCTAAAATGCAATTCATTAGCCTAAAAATAATTTGTGCACAAACTATCTTGTCCAACTGAATTTTGTTACTCTGCTCGTCCATCAATCATTATGGATAAGCGCATGCCTCAACAACTAGCCGACAATGTGTGTTTTGCCCTCTATACGGCAACCAACTCCTTGGTTAGAGCCTTTCGCCCCATTTTGGATGAATACGATCTCACCTATCCGCAATATATCGTGATGCACTCACTCTGGTATCAAAACGAGGTGAGTTTAAAGGAGTTATCGAACGACACTAGGCTCGATTCAAGCACCCTCACCCCTATTGTTAAACGACTGGAAAACAAAGGATTACTGACACGTAACTTGTCGGATTTAGACGAGCGCAAAAAAGTGATTTCCTTAACGGATAAAGGGTGGCAATTGCAGGTAGAGGCAACAGCACTCACCGAAAAATTGGTTTCACGCTCGAGCATGTCAGCGGACAAAATTGAACAATTGCGTTTACTCTGCCTAGAGCTCGATACAGAACTGTCAAAAGCAGAGTAAAGACACTGAAGCCTAACTTGAAGACGTAAAGCAATCGAATGCTTTAAAGTCAACTTAACCAGAACGCGAAAGCAGCTCAGCGACTTGTGTATCTTCATCATTTCCCATCGCTGCCACCTGTGCGAGTAATAACTCGGCGCAGGCTAAAGCATCGGTTAGTGCACTATGGGCCGAGTAAACCGGCAAAGCATAACGTTCACGGCAGGCGCCTAAACGCAGCATCCCCTCTTTGAGTACCGAATGTTCACGCAATAAACGTGTCCTTTCAATCATTAGGGTATCAATAGTAGGTAAGATCAAACGCGCTTTGAAAATCGCCTGAATATTGTGCTGCAAAAAACGGCTATCGAGGGGGGAATAGTGGGCAACAAGTACACGGCCACGGGTTTTTTCCATAAACCAGACCATAGCTTCTTCGATACTTACCGCATGGGTTAATTCACTGTCGACAATGCCATGAATGGTTGCGCTTTGACCGACACTGCCAGTAATTTGTACTAAACACTGCTCAGCGCCACTTAACTCAATCACACCTTTATTAATCGGAATGAGGCCAATGCTCAAGATCTGATCCTTGATTGGATCAAGCCCTGTCATCTCCAAATCCATTGCCATTAAAGGTGCTACGCGAACAGGTAATTCCAACAATGGTAGAAGGGATTCATAGTAATCCTTAAATTGCGCATGACGGCAGCTCATGGCCTTCAGTGTTAATTTGGCCTTTGCCCACAAAACCGACATCAAAAACTCCGCATAAACTTCATTTTCATTCCCGACTGCGCGTCATGTACCACCTTAAAAGCATCCCGTAATTGGTGGCGAACTAAAGCAGAAATATTTCCGGGTAATAAATAGTTAGTTATCTTAAGTCCTTGAGTATATTGATGACCTTGATTAGATAGACGCATATGACCAATAAATTCGTGGGCATCTGCCAAATTAAGTGCATCCTTGCGGTTAATGATATTTGCATCCATCAATGCGCGGATCCTTTTCGCGGTATTCACCTCTTTTATCCCCGCTGACAATGCGTACACCCTAGCAATATCATTAATCAGCGCACTGCCCTTATGTTTTAAATCGATGCCCTTAACCTCACTGCCGTCACGCTCGAGCACAAATTTACGGAAAAATCCAAGGGGCGGCGATTCCATCAATGAATTCCCCGTCATGCCCGCAAGGAAAATATCGTTATCCCGAGTTTTGGCCAGCACTGGATCCTGCAGCGCATCAAACAGTGACTGTGGTCCATACACTGAGCGCATATCGAAGAAAATACTCGCGTGCATCAGTGCCTTGGGATCGGGAGTTGTCACCCAATTATCAAATACACTTTGCCACGCTTTGAGTGACATCCGCCATTTAGGATTTTGCGCCATAATGTCACCCGGGCAATAGGCATAACCGCATTGGTCTAACCCCGCACACACACCGTGGGTAAGTGCATCAAAATACCCCTTAGCGAAATCGTCCATCTCCTCAGCAACAAGAAGGCCATTATCTTGATCCGAGCAGGCAGCCTGATCTTGCCGTCCTTGGGAGCCGAAGGCCAACCAGCAAAACGCCATTGGCGGTTCACCCAACATTTGTTGATTGAGCACAATTAACCGCCGAGTTAAGGCATCGGTGACCGAGGTCAATACCCGTCCAATTTCTTCTGATCTGGCATCGGCACTAATAAGGTTTTGCAGCAATAACGGTATTTGTTTGCTAACGCTAATCAGACTTGGCACATCCTGTTGACGTTCGATTTCACCAATCAGTAACAGTGGTTGTGAGCCCTGACCACGCAAAATATCCGTGCTGGTCACCATACCAATGGCTTTCACTTCATCAGAATTGAGTTCATCGATGATGGGTAAATGGTGAATATTATGCTCACTCATTAACAGCATAGCCTCGAAAATCAGCGCGTTGGAGGCAATGGAAATCGGTGAGGTTGTCATCGCTTGGTGTACAGCTAGGCTGCCATCTAAGCCTGCGGCTAACACCCGATTGCGCAAATCCTTGTCGGTTAAAATTCCCACAAGCCTGTGATTGTCAGTAACGAGAAGAGATGACACTCGGGCGTTTCGCATGAGGAGAGCTGCTTGAGTTACGGTTGAATGGGCATCGATGCTCACAGGGGCTGATGAGATTAGGGTGCTGATACGGCTAGTTGTAGTGAGGTCTTTGGCCCGAAATCGCACCTCATTACGTAAACGATTGGCAAAAGCGCGGGTAAAAAAACGGTCGAACTCGCGGCTTTCGCCCCGCATCTCATTAAATAGTGTTTGAGGTAAGTGATAAACCAAACTGTCTTCGAGTATCGCGACCCGATTGACCACCTTTTCCCCCGATAATAGCGTCGAAAAACCGAAGAACTCCCCTTCTGCCACCCTATCGACTAATACACCCTCGGGGTCACGTACCTCAAAGGCACCGCTTCTTACCAAATACAATTTAGGGGCTTGAGCATCAAAGGTGACGTAGGCAGTGGCTTTGCTGTAGTAACCAATACTGACAGCTTTAGCACAGCGCAGCAGCTTATCTTCGGATAAGGCGTTAAAGGGATGTATCGATGCTAAAAAGTGTACGACGGGTTGCAGTTCGCTCGCGTTCATAGGCGACACCTTGGCTTAGGTGAATATAAATTGACTATAACCGTTTGGATTAAAAGGCCATATACGACTAAAGTCAGTCCTAAAGATAACAAAAAGGACGCCGAAGCGTCCTTTTACTCAATCACATAAGAATTAAGATTAGTGGCTGCTCGCGCTACCCGCACCTTTAGGGAAACGGATTGACTCAACCATTTCTTGAACATGGACTGGGGTTGCAGCAGTGACTTTACTCACAACAAGTGCCACTACAAAGTTCACGACCATACCAATCATACCGATACCTTCTGGCGAAATACCGAGGAACCAGTTAGCAGAGACGTTAGCCGTTGGGTCTACGAACTTGAAGTAGATGATGTAACCGGCAGTGAACAGTAAACCTGTGATCATACCTGCGATAGCACCTTCTTTATTCATCGACTTAGAGAAGATACCCATGATGATTGCAGGGAACAGTGACGACGCCGCTAAACCGAAGGCGAACGCCACCACCGCAGCCACGAAACCAGGTGGGTTAACACCAAAGTAACCGGCAATCACAATACCTACGCCCGCAGCGATACGCGCAAACATCAGCTCTTTCTTATCAGAAATGTCTGGCATTAGGTTTTTCTTGAGCAGGTCATGGGACACTGATGTAGAGATAACCAATAACAGACCCGCTGATGTTGAAAGTGCCGCAGCTAAACCACCTGCAGCCACAAGTGCAATTACCCATGCTGGTAAGTTTGCGATCTCAGGAGTTGCCAACACAATGATATCGTTGTCGATTTTCATCTCGTTAGCGCTAGTAGCATCTTCCATTTTGCCCTTGGCATAATAGATTTTGCCGTCACCATTTTTGTCATCCCACTTGATAAGGCCGGTTTTTTCCCAGTTTTTGATCCAGTCAGGCGCAGTCTCATAGGCAACACCCTTCATGTCTGGACCATTAATGGTTTCAATCATGTTCACACGAGAAAACGCAGCTAATGCGGGAACGGTTGTGTACATGATGGCGATAAACACCAATGCCCAACCCGCAGAGATACGCGCATCCTTCACTTTAGGTACAGTGAAGAAACGCACAATAACGTGGGGTAAACCTGCTGTACCCACCATTAACGCGCCAGTGATACAGAACACGTCAAAGGTACTCTTAGAACCATCGGTATAGGGGGCAAAACCCAATTCACCAGATAGGTTGTTCAGTTTTTCAAGTAGATACACGCCAGATTCATTACCCGCAGCGTCGACTAACTGAGCACCGAAACCGATTTGTGGAATGATATGGCCTGTCATCATTACAGATAAGAAGATAGCTGGAACCATGAAGGCAAAGATCAATACGCAGTATTGCGCCACTTGCGTGTAAGTAATCCCCTTCATACCACCTAATACCGCGTAGAAGAACACCACGGCCATACCGATGTATACGCCGGTATCCACTTCCACCTCAAGGAAACGAGAGAATACCACGCCCACACCACGCATTTGCCCAGCAATGTAGGTAAAGCAAATGAAGATGGCACAGATGACCGCCACGGTACGCGCCGCTTGAGAATAGTAACGCTCACCAATAAAATCAGGCACAGTGAACTTACCAAACTTACGAAGGTAAGGTGCCATACAAAGCGCAAGTAAAACGTAACCGCCAGTCCATCCCATGAGGTAAACACTACCATCATAACCGACGAAAGACACAATACCCGCAAGCGAAATAAACGATGCCGCAGACATCCAGTCAGCCGCCGTTGCCATACCGTTTACGACGGGATGAACGCCACCACCCGCAACGTAGAATTCCTTGGTAGAGCCTGCACGAGACCAAATTGCGATCCCGATGTAGAGCGCAAATGAGAGCCCCACAATCAAATAAGTTAATCCTTGAATACCCATTTATGTATCTCCTTAGTCTTCATGTACGTTATATTTTTTATCTAAGGCGTTGGCTTTTGCCGCATAGACAAAAATAAGCGCAACAAAGACATAAATTGAGCCCTGTTGTGCAAACCAGAAGCCTAACTTGAAGCCCATAAAATGGATTTCATTGAGTACATCCACAAACAAAATGCCGCAACCAAATGAGACGGCAGCCCATATAGCTAATAAGCCCAAAACGAGACGTAAATTCTCGTTCCAGTAACCTTTTGCTTTATCATTATTTTCAAATGCCATAGCAACTCCCCTGTGCTGATTTATTTTTAAATCTTGTTAAATCTAGCAATAGCATTTGTGACGACAATCACGACCTTAGTCTAAGAGATTGATGCAAACAACTAACAAACAATTATTTAATTAAAATTATCAATTACTTATGAAAATATCTAGATATTGATTTTTTGTTTGTTTTTAAAGCGAGTTAGACGAAGGTCGAACAATTAAAATAACGAAAAACTCATAAATCATGGAATAAGCAAAAATTTAAGGACTAAATATCGGACAAATAAAGATAATTTATGAAGGTGATGAACCCATCACATAGCACTTAAACACAGATTGACGTAAAGAATTGAATTGCACTTTTACAAAATGACAAAAAAATAGCCCAGAATAACTCGGGCTATTTTTAAAGGGATTGGGAAGCACTTTTAACGATTTTAAAACTGACTTCTCAAAAATATCGGCTTAAATTGGCGTTATTTTTTAGCGGCAAGGAATTTTACTAGTTCAGCCAGCTCCTCTGGGCTGCGGGAGGTGCCTTTTAACATATAACGACCGTTCACTAACAGGCTTGGAACCCCTTTGATTCCCGCCAGTTCTGCCTGGGAGTTGTAATTCATAAGCGTAAACTTAGCATCTACCGACGCCATCGCCGCATCAATGTCTTTAGCTTGCGCGCCTTGGGCAAGGAAAAAAGCTTTAACTTGATCAGGAGTCGTAAATTGCTCACCCTTTTCATGGATTTGTTTAAAAATCGCCTCATGTACTTGCGTGGTCATTTTCAGCTTTTGCGCCAAATAGTATGCCAGCTGACTTAACTCCCACGCAGGGCGCCCAGCCCCTACAGGGGTACGCTCAAACTTTACACCCTTACCGAGCAGTTTTACGGTCGCCGCGACAATGGGCTCCTGCCTAAAACAGTGTGGACAGTTATAGGAAAAGAACTCCCTTAACACCGGCTGTTCTGCCTCAGTAATCCCTTTTACAATGTCATAATCTTTGCCTTCTTCAAAGGTCGCCGCCTGAAGGGCAAAGCTCGCGCTGAGCACCAAGCCACAGGTCAACACAGCGAGAGGACGAACGAAATTAGACACACTTTTCGCTACATTAAACATAGTTTCTCTTCTTATTTTTACGGTAAATTTTCAATCAACAGTTAAAGCCTGCGCTATCAGTTAGATAACAGCATCATGGGCAACAAGATACCTTAAATTCGGTTACTTGACCTTCAACATTTGTTAACTTTTATCCTATGACTAAAGCTGCCATCGACTAACAGGCGGCAAGCATCTCAAGGGGAGAAGCAAAACGGTAGCGAAAGTGAAGATCGGCCTGAAATGCTTCACTGCTAATGATTTTACTTGGCATTTCTACCTGATTAAAGGTCGGAGCGATTAAGCCTAAATCTTCGGCTGCCTGGGTATAAAACTCGGCGCGAGTTGGATGCTGCGGGGCGCAGACATTATAAATAGCCGCCACCGGTATGCCCTGTGCTTTGGCCTCGATAATCTGAGTCACCGCTGCCACACAATCCTCAATATGTACGAGATTAACCGCAGCATTCCCACCGGACACATCGGTTTTACCGGCAAAGAAGCGACCAGGATGACGTTTAGGGCCCACAAGTCCCGCAAAGCGAACCACACAGGTTTCAGGCTTTCCGCCAAACAGCGCTTCGGCATCAAGCAAGATCTGCGCGCTTTGCGATTCAGCCCTCGCATCCGCTTCTGTCATCGTTTTAGATTCGGTGGGATACACGCCCGTGGTACTGATAAAGATGATACCTTGGTATTGACGGTTTTGGGTGAGTGCGAGTAACAGTTTAAGTTCATTAAGATAATTGCTGTTACCCTGTTTGAGCCTTGGGGGAATATTGACGACCAGAAAATCTGTCTCAAAGAGTCCTGATAATTGTGCAAGGTTGGGAATAACATCAGCGTCTTCACCTAATTGCAATTGATAGGCATCAATGCCGACATCCCTCAACGCTGTTAGGCTGTCGAGTTGTTGTTTGGCACCTGTAACCCTAAAGCCCTTTTCGACCAAATGCTTTGCGAGGGCAAAACCAAACCAACCACAACCGACAACTGCAACACTTTTCTCTGCTACCTGTATTTGTTCCATTAACCTAACCTATTTGTCCTAAATGAAAATCTTAGTCGTAAGGATACGGAACTCTACTTCCTAGGTTCAAGGCTGGAGCGAACTAAAATAAAAACTAATGCCCTTATCGACCTGTAAAGTACGAATCGCCCCTTCGGTTAACTCATCGAAGCGCAGGGTCTTTTGTACCGTTACCCCCTCGTCAATTAAAAATCTTAATGATGCTTCACTGCCATCGGCCTTACAGGCCCAAACCTGTGGTTGACTCACTTCCTTGGTGGTCATGATCACCTTAGCCACACTGTCATCGGAAAGTAACACTATGGTTCCAGGGGGATAGATCCCAAGGATCTTAACTAACACGGCAATTAAGGCTTCGGAATGTTTAGAAGCACGGTTTTTAAAGAGATAGCCTAGGGCAATTTGAGGAGAGGTATTTTCTTGTCCAGTTAACTGATGGTCATAGTCATTAGCAAGGCTAACTATTTGAGTGACCATGGGAATTTTATTACCCACTAAACCATCGGGAAATCCAGAACCGTCAATAAATTCATGGTGATGCAACACGATATTGAGGACTTCTTTAGGAAACAGCCCCGAGCGGCCCATCATCTCATTACCAAAGTTGGGATGCATTTGAAGGTAATTTGCCTCATGGGTCGTTAAGGCTCCACGCTTGTTGCGTATAATATCGGGGACTTTTAACTTGCCAATGTCGTGGAATAAACTCCCTAGGGCGATATCCCGCAAATCCTTGGCAGGTAAATCGAGGGCTTGACCAATCATCATCCCAAGCACTGCAACTGACATACTGTGCTGGGTAACGCTGACATTTTTCTCATCCATCCCTACTAAGGTCAAAAACGGTTTTTCTATTTCCTGCAAATGCCCGAGTAAGTTTTCGACTAATTCAGAAGAGAGACGATATGCCCCTTCAGGATCACTGACAATTTTGCCAAACGCACTACGACAATGATTAACACCCTCTAAAAATCGTTTTTGACTCAAACGCATGGCTTTTCGGGTATCGGCTTTTAAATCTCTTTGTAGGGGTAATTCTTCAATTGCTTCCACGGGCGCGAGTTCTTCGTCAATGACTTCCTCACTCACTTCACCGGAAAGTAAATAAACGAAAGGCACGCCGAGTCCGCGGATCATTTCAATTTGGGCGGCACTGTTAATATCAACCCGATTCCACAGAAAAGGATGCTCAGTCCAAGACAATGGCAGTTTTACCCGCATTCCCAATTGGAGTTCAGAAAGCTGTAATTTTTTTTGTGCCGCTTTTGTCACTCAATATGACTCCTTTCAAATGCACCTTCGCACGGGCAACCGCCCCAAACTGCTGTATTACATTTAAGCTAAGTACATATAACTATAGATGATTCTATAAAATCAGTAGGCAATGGTAAAAAAATGCTTACTAAAATGAGTGATATTACACAAAAAATTTACATATAAACAGGTGTTAAAAATATCCATTTAATAACAATCACATAAAACAGTATAGAGGCCTGATTAATTACGATCGTCCTTCGGCCAATCGTTCAGGTAATACGAAAGCCTTTTCGATTGCAGAATATACATACAAGACCAGAACAGCACTAAAGCATCGAGCGCCAAACTCCAATGGAATAAAAACTGACCATGGTATAATCGTTGCCACAACAAAGCCGCATCGACAATCAGCAACAATCCAAGCCCCAACCGAAGCTGTGTAAACATGGGACGAACCCAACTCGGGGCGCGTCGACGCTCGGCAAGCACCATAAAATAGAGGACAACCGCCCCCGCACCTGCGGCCAGCGACATTATAAAGTCGGACTTTTCGGGGTAAAACAGCCTGACTAACTCGGAACGATCTGAGGCTTGGGTAAGTGATGCAACAAAAATACACCAGCCACGGGCAAGGAAGGCCAATATGGCATACAAAAATATCGGCGGTTTGATATGGCCTTTATCATCAAGCCAAGTGATGTGACTGAAATTCAACAGCAATCCATTTAGTAAAACTCACGTTATGTTAACTAAATGGTGACATAACGCTAAATTTCAATGGCTCACAGATGAAATCATGCAACTAAGTCGGACGCAATTTTAAATAGAAAATAGCAGCCCCGCGATGCAGGGCTTAGAACAATGTGCAAATGTGCCTAATTAGCGGTTTGCCGCTAACAGGGCCAATAACTCATCCTCCCCCATCACCATAATGCCCAGTTCTTGGGCTTTCGCAAGTTTAGAACCCGCGGCTTCACCGGCAACTAAACAGTCAGTATTTTTGGAAACGCTACCCGCAACTTTAGCACCTAAGGCCTGTAACTGCGCCTTGGCATCGTTACGATTAAGCTGGTTTAAGGTACCGGTTAATACCCAAGTTTGGCCCTTTAATGGCTGCGCATCTTCATTTGGTGCTTCAATCGCAGGCCAATTAACGCCCGCCGTAATCAGCGCATCGATAACCTCTAAGTTGTGGGGCTGGGCGAAAAAATGCGCCACATGCTGCGCCACAACTTCACCAATATCTTCAACCTCCATTAACTGCTCGATGTTAGCCACTCGCAGCGCATCTAAGCTACCAAAGTGACTGGCTAGATTAGCAGCCGTAGCCTCTCCCACCTCACGGATTCCAAGGGCATAGAGGAAACGTGGCAAGGTGGTGGTCTTAGCCGCGTCGATGGCAAGGGCTAGGTTCGTCGCTGACTTCATTCCCATTCGATCAAGCATCGTCATCATAGAAGCGGTTAACTTGAAAAGATCCGCAGGGCTTTGCACCAACTCTTTATCGATAAGCTGCTCGACGATTTTATCGCCCATACCATCGATATCTAATGCCTTACGGGAAGCAAAATGTTTGATCGCTTCTTTTCGCTGCGCCTCACAGAAAAGGCCGCCACTACAACGGGCAACCGCCTCACCTTCGATTCGCTCTACTAAACTGCCGCAAACAGGACAGTGTTGCGGAAAGGCAATGGCCCTTGCATCTTCAGAACGGCGCTCAGGGACTATCGCCACGATTTGCGGGATAACATCGCCGGCGCGGCGAATAATCACAGTATCGCCAATCATGACACCTAATCGCTCGATTTCATCGGCGTTATGCAATGTCGCGTTCGATACAGTCACACCGCCAACAAACACTGGCCTTAAGCGAGCAACCGGGGTGACGGCACCCGTGCGGCCGACTTGAAAGTCGACATCCTCGAGTAGCGTCATCTCTTCTTGAGCGGGAAATTTATAGGCAATCGCCCAGCGCGGCGATTTCGCCACAAATCCTAAGGTTTGCTGCTGGGCAATATCATTCACTTTCATCACTACCCCATCGATTTCGAAGGGGAGATCGCTTCGTCTAGTTAAAATATCCTGATAATAAGCAAACACTTGGCTTAACTCATCGCAAACTTTGATTTCGCTACTGACGGGTAGACCCCAAGATTTAAGCTGCTGCAGCTGCTCATAATGGGTTTGGCCAAGTTCATGGGTTGTCGGCTCAACCACGCCTAATGCATAGGCATAAAATGACAGCGAGCGCGAGGCAGTAATTTTACTGTCAAGCTGGCGTAAACTGCCCGCAGCCGCATTACGCGGATTTACAAAAAGCTTTTCATTCTTTAAACGTGCACGCTCGTTTAACGCCTCAAAAGCCGCCTTTGGCATAAAAGCCTCACCGCGTACTTCAACCAGTTCAGGGTAATCGTCGCCACGCAGCTTAAGTGGGATTGATTTAATGGTTTTAACGTTTTCGGTAATATCTTCGCCCACAGTGCCGTCGCCACGGGTCGCTGCGCGCTCAAGGACACCGTTGCGATACAAAATACTCACGGCTAAGCCATCGAGTTTGGGCTCACAGCAAAAACTCACCTCACCCGCCCTATCGCTGACCCTTTTGTGAAACGCGGTAAAATCTGCTTCATCGAAGGCGTTATCCAGACTGAGCATGGGTTTTAAATGGGTGATTTGCTCAAACTTCGCTAATGCCATACCGCCGACGCGTTGGCTTGGCGAATCAGCCTGCACGTATTGAGGAAACTCGGTCTCAAGCTGCTTAAGCTTTTGCATCAGACGGTCATATTCAGCGTCGGTAATGCTTGGCGCATCATCGACATAATAACGAATGTTATGCTCGTTTAGGGACTGACTCAGCATCTCAATCAAAGGCTGTACATTGTCTGAGGTAATCTCTTGATTAAGGCGTTCAGAAAGGCGTTTATCGAGTTGAGTGTCTTGCATAGTGTTTTCCAGAAGTCTTAAGCAATAATTTTGTACAACAAATGAGGCCGCATTTGCGGCCTCATTGGTTTAACACCGCTACTGGCGGTATCAATTAAGCATTAGCGCGGATACGGTGTAAATAATCTTGTTTAGTAAATTCGCCCCAGGGCTCACGTTGTCCATCGAGTACCACGGCATCGATATCATCTGCTAATTGGCGTGCAGAATTGAGCATAATGGAGAAGTTCATTAGGGCATCACCGTAGCAAGGTAAGGTCATGAAAAACACCACGCCTTGAGTACTAAACTGCTCCATATTGTCGGGGTCAAAAATGCCAGGTTTAACCATATTGGCAATTGAGAACAACACCTTACCGTTACCTGCGTTGTCAACATGGCGATGGAAAATATTCATGTCACCATATTTAAAGTTCAAGGATAAAAAGCAAGGTAATAACTCAGCACCGTTAAGCTGTTGACCGTCTTTAGCGACCACGTGCAGCACTAGCACATCCCTAGGTTCACCTAATTCGTCCTCTGGGGTCGCAGCATTTTGCTGAACAGGCACAGTTTCTTCATGGGTTTCGGGCTCATCGAACAACCCTGTTTGCGTTGGCATATGAGCCTGCTCCTGTGCTGCGCGCTGGGCAACCATGGCTGCATGGGACTGACCCATCTGATGTTGTAACACTGGCTCCTGGCGTGAAGCTTTAGGGCCGCGGTGCTGCTCTTTAGGGCTTGGCGCCTCTAGGCTGAAATCGGGCTCGCTATCATCTTGTTGCATATCCGTAGCCCCCTGATAGAGAGGCTTTATTTCTGTGTGGGGCTCAACCTTTGGCTCAGGTTTAGCCTCTTGCTTTAAATAGGGATTAAATGCTGGCGTTTCAGTCGCTTGTGGCTCACTCGCTTTGCGAACACGTACCGCGCCAATGCCATCGGCATCAAAACCGTCCGCGTCGACTCGTTTAGGGGCATCGCCGCGCTCGGACTGCTTTTTATAAAAATTGCCCATCGGGCTATCTTTCAAAGACTTAGGTTGTTGTCTTCTGATTGACCAAAATCCATGCACCAGCACAGCAACTATGGCTATGGCGCCTAAAACAAACAGAACTAGTTGCAAATCTTCCATTGGTTACCCTGTCTTTCTTCTAGTTATCAAGCGTCGGCCATTGCTACCGCTTGTTCTAAATCTACCGCAACTATGCGAGATACACCTGGCTCGTGCATAGTCACACCAATAAGTTGATCAGCCATCTCCATGGTGATTTTGTTATGGCTAATATATATAAACTGTACGCTTTGTGACATTTCTTTTAGCAAGCGACAGAAACGCTCTACGTTGGCATCGTCTAAGGGGGCATCCACTTCGTCTAGCATACAGAAGGGCGCTGGATTTAACCTGAAAATCGCGAATACCAATGATAAAGCGGTTAGTGCTTTTTCACCACCGGAAAGAAGATGGATTGTGCTGTTCTTCTTACCTGGGGGCTGGGCCATAATGGTCACGCCCGTTTCCAATAAATCATCTTCGGTTAATGCTAAATAAGCACGGCCACCACCGAACACCTTAGGGAATAAACGCCCAAGATCTTCATTGACGGTATCAAATGTGGCCTTAAAGCGAGTGCGGGTCTCCTTATCTATTTTGCGAATGGCTTCTTCAAGGGTAGCTAAGCCCTTGTTTAGATCTTCATCTTGATGATCCAGATAGGATTTTCGCTCACTTTGTTGTTCAAATTCTTCGATTGCCGCTAGGTTAATTGCGCCTAAACGGGCAATTTTCTGACGGATCTGATCTAAATCACGCTGCCATTTATCCACTTGACCATCAATAGGCAAAGTTTCGATAACCTGCGCCAGCATAATTTGATGTTCTTCAAGGGCGCTTAATTGTGTATCCGCCTGCCCTTTTAAACCCTCACGACGTAACTTTAACGTGCTCAGACTTTGAGTCAAGCCCTCAAGCTTACCAAGCTCTTGTTTTTGCTTTATTCCTATCCGATTTAATGCGTCGGAAAGGTCCGTCTGCTGGGCGCGAATGGTATTCAAATTTTGCTGCTGAAATTGCTGCCGGTTTAACAGCTGACCCAGTTGCTCTGTTAAAAGTCTGCCCTGTGCCAGACCATTTTGTTCTGCGGAATTGGCAAGTTGCGCTTCCAGCGATTGCTTGGCATGGATAAGTTCATTGACTCGCAATTGTTGCAATTCTATCTGTTCTTTACCCACCGCCATTTTGGTCGAAATGGATTGTAAATTCACACTTAAGGTGGATAAACGTCGGCCGCCTTCGGCGATTTGTGCTTTTAAGGCCTGATGACGCTGCAAATCACCTTGAGCATTCAGATTAAGCTGCTGCTCCTTGGCCACGCTCTCTTCTAAGTTATCAGCAAGCTGCACCTCCTGTTCCTCAAGGATTTCGTGCTGCTCTGTAAGTGCTGCAAGTTCCGTCTGCAATTGCGCTAACGCGACCTCCAACTGAACGCGCTTAAGCGCCGTTAATTTGGCCTGCTCTTGGGCATTATGCAGCTGAGTGCTTTTACTGACTTTATCGAGCTGAGTTTGATGAAGCGATTGGGTGAGCAAATTGAGTTGTTCACGCAACGCTTTGAGCTGCTCTGTCGACTCAATTAATACTTGCTGTTTTAGAGAACCGGTCTGCTCAAGAACTTGAATGTCTTGCGCTAACTGTTCCTGCTCCTTACTCAGCTTTACCAATGACTCGCTCGAGTCTTGTTTTGCAATTAAAAAACCTTTGCCAAGCAGAAATCCATCGGCGGTGACGATGCGCTCATGATCTTGCAATTGAGCCAGTGCAGCTTTGGCTTCATCCAAATCCTTTGCCCACTTAAGGCCAAATAGCCAAGGGGCTAAATTCACATTGGATTGAACTTTGTGCGCCTCGTTAGACATTGACGAAACAGGCTTGTCAGCCCGCTCAAAACCTAACTCGGCATAATCAACACCCACAGGTAGGGTCAATAATCCTTGCAGCGCAAGCTCAGCAGCACTCTCCCAGCCATTGTCTACAACAAGACTTTGCCAAAGCTGTGGCTTATCGCTGACTTCGCGCTGCTCACCCAGCCATTGTTCGACTAAGTCAAATCGAGCCTTGAGTGAGCTTAATTGCTGCGATAGCTGCTGCGCATCGACTCGGTGGGTTTCGAGGGCCGCCGTTGCCTCCACAAGCCTAGCGTCTACAAGCTGACGCTCAGCTGTCTGCTCGGCGATTACCTGTTCGAGCGTGTTGATGTCATTTGCTAGTGAGTCATCAATTTCAACATCAGTCTGCAAGCTTTGGAGCTCGGTCTCCAGCCCTGTAAGCTGTTGCTGCTTATGGCTTAACAGTTGCTGATGATGCAGGGATTTACTGCGCACCAGCTCAAGTTGCAGTTTATTGTGAGCGACTGCTGCGGCTTGTTGGCGCAATGCCTCGGCATGCAAGTCACTGCGCTCAAGACTGACGTCCAACTGCGCCTCAAGCTCATCCATCAGCTCCCGCTGCTGTTCCTGCTGGGGAGAAAGCAAATTAAATTCCGCTTCAAGCGTGGTCAGACTCGCCAAGAATCCCTGCAATTTATTGGTATTCTGCTCGATATGGCCTTCTGTCTGCTTCAATTGGGCATCAAGCTGGTCATCGCGTTGCTTTTGACTTTGTAATTGTTGTTCTAACTTGGCTATTTCGGTGCCCGTCTGATAATAAGCTTCTACAGCACGCTGCTCCTGCTCGGCGAGTTGACCAAGTTTGACCTGTAATTCGGTGGCCTGGAGTTCATCGGTTTGGGCTAAAGATTGCGCGGCGGCCTGCTGCACTTCAATCGCGCTAATTTGCTCAGACAGCTGCGCCATCTGTTGTTGCAAATCTTGATAGCGCATCACCAATAGCTCTGCATGGGTGTTACGCTCGGCCTGTTTAAGTTCGCGGTACTGTTTCGCCGCCTTGGCCTGTTGGCTTAACTTATCTAACTGCTTGCCTAATTCGCTGCGAATATCTCCAAGACGCTCTAGGTTTTCACGGGTATGGCGAATGCGGTTTTCGGTTTCCCTGCGACGCTCTTTATAACGAGAAATCCCCGCAGCTTCTTCAATAAAGGTGCGCAAATCTTGGGGCTTAGATTCAATCAAGCGTGAGATTGTGCCCTGCTCGATAATGGCATAGCTGCGCGGCCCAAGACCCGTCCCCATAAAAAGATCAGTAATATCCTTACGGCGACACTTTTGGCCATTGAGGTAATACCAAGACTCACCATCGCGGCTCACTTGGCGTTTTACGGAGATTTCTTCGTAGCTGGCATATTGACCAGCGAGACGCCCTTCTTTGTTTTCAAAGATAAGTTCCACCCCGGCGACTGACACTGGTTTGCGAGCGCTAGAACCGTTAAAAATCACATCGCTCATAGAGTCGCCGCGCAGGTGTTTGGCCGAGCTTTCACCCAACACCCAACGCACGGCATCAATCACATTCGATTTACCGCAACCATTTGGACCGATAATGGCCGTTAATGCCTGTAAAAAAGGGATTTTGGTGGGATCGACAAACGACTTAAAGCCGGCAAGTTTTATCTGTTTTAATCTCATAGTGCCAGTTAGCGCGTCTCAGAAGGGTGACCACATTAAGTCTTAAAATGCCAAAAAAATGTCAGTGGCCACTTTAGCAAAGCGGGCAGTATTTTGTAACGCTTTTTATTGAATTCATATGGCTTTTCCCTTGTCATCTGGTGAGGAGTTGATCACAATCGCATTTATCTGTAGCTCAAGCTGTATCTCAATTGATTGGAAAGACGATATGACACAGAAATCTACACCTAAGCTCCCAGCAAAAAGTGGAGTGAATTATTTTTTCGATGGCTTTAGCCTCATCAAGCGAAAGGGGCTTCGCACCTTCGTATTTATCCCACTTATGATCAACCTTGTACTGTTTGCTGGAGTCATTTACTTGGCAGTGGGACAACTGGACTTATTTTTTGCTTGGATGGAGGCCCAGTTACCCGAATACTTAAGTTGGCTTAATTTCCTGCTTTGGCCTTTGGCAGTGACCACTATGCTAGTGATGCTCGCCTTTGTGTTTAGCTCAGTCATGAATTGGCTTGCCGCGCCCTTTAATGGCTTACTGGCCGAAAAGGTGGAACAGCTACTGACGGGCAAGCCAATGAACACTGGCTCGGGTGTCGATATCATCAAAGATTTGCCCCGCATCCTTGGTCGTGAATGGATGAAACTTAAATATTACCTGCCCCGCGCACTGGTATTCTTACTGCTGTTTTTGGTACCTATGGTGGGACAAACCCTAGCGCCGATTTTATGGTTCCTCTTCAGCGCTTGGATGATGGCGATTCAATACTGTGATTACCCCTTCGATAACCATAAGGTCAGCTTCAAGGATATGCGTTTCGCCCTCAACCAAACCCGTGGCAGCAGCTTTAGCTTTGGCGCAACCGTGACCCTATTCTCAATGATCCCTGTAGTGAATTTTATCGTGATGCCAGTCGCCATTTGCGGTGCCACCGCCATGTGGGTCGATAAATACCGTGAAGCCTACCGTAATCCCCGAGTGTCACCAGAGTAATAAATAGCTAATGCCTTAATAATGAGCAGGCTTCCCCAAGCATTTACCCAAATAAAAAGCCCCAACGTAAATTGGGGCTTTGTATTGAATTAACGCAAATCTGCGAATTAGCGCTTCTTCACAATCACGCTACCGATCGAGTAGCCAGCACCGAAGGAGCTTAACAGCCCCAAATCACCTGCCTCAAGGTCTGCTGAATATTTGTGGAAGGCAATCACAGAACCCGCAGAAGCCGTATTGGCGTACTCATCGAGCACTGTTGGCGCAGTTTCCGGTAAGACATCATCCCCAAGGAGCTTACGCACCACAAATTGGTTCATGTTGATATTCGCTTGATGTAGCCATAAACGCTTGAATGACTGCGGCTTTAAGGCTTCGGCCGCTAAATGCTCATCTAAATGCTGATAAATCATCGGCAATAACTCTTTAAACACCTTACGACCCTGTTGGTGGAATAGCTTATCTGCTTGGTGTGCAGTACTAGGATCGCAGCGGTTCAAGTGACCAAAGTTACTGCGGATGTTGTTCGAAAAATCGGTAAAACAGCGGCTAGAAACAATTTTAAAGCCCTTGCCTTCGGCCACTAAACTCTCTTCCTCAAGTACCACTGCAGTGGCCACATCACCGAAGATAAAGTGACTATCACGGTCACGGTAGTTCATTTGCGGCGAACAAATTTCGGGGTTAATCACCAGCACACGTTTAGCTGAACCGGTCGCAATTGCATTCGAGGCTTGCACAATGGCAAAGGTAGCCGAAGAACATGCCACCAGCATATCGTAACCATAACCGCGGGTGCCTAATTCACGTTGAATTTCAATGGCCATCGCTGGATATGCGCGTTGGGTATAGGCACAGGCCACGATCACTAAATCGATATCTTCAGGCTTAAGGTTGGCATTTTCCAGCGCCATACGGGCAGCATCAATACCAATTTCGGCCTGCATCGACAACTCTTCGCTGCTGCGCTCAGGGATCAATGGCATCATGATTTCAGGATCGAGAATACCGTCTTTCACCATCACATAACGATGCTTAATACCCGAAGCTTTTTCAATAAACTCGCTGGATGAATAGGACAAGGCCGCAACATGGCCTTGTTCAATTAACCCTGCATTTTCAAGGTTAAACATATCAACATAGGCATTAAAGCTTTCGACTAACGCTTCATTCGAAATACTGTGGGGCGGTGTATATAAACCGCTTCCAGAAATAACAACCTGTTTCATGGGTGCTCCAAACCGGTGCTTGTTGAAAAGTGAGCGAACAATTAAACCGCCCGCGAGGCATGGCTCTAGCCTGATTTTTGTACGGTTACCGACGGTAAACTTCGCTGCTTTGTTGCTCTAAAATCACTGCTTTTTAGCATTTGCGCCAAGTCTACCACGAGTGTGGCAGATTTTTTATCCTGACAACATTTACAGGACGCAAAGCGAATTTTTTGCACCAAATTGAATCGTGCTATGTGCAGATCCAACTGCGGAGAAATTTCGAGTCATAAGATGTTTTGAGGCTCTTTTTTTACTCAGCCGGCGTTTGAGCGATTATATCAAGCTAACATTTGAAAATGATAAATTAAAAATAAAAATATCTAATAATCATTAGGTTAATAAAATACCAATTCATCATAACTTAGCTAAAATATGGTCCCATATCCCGATAAGGAAACAAATTTCACCCATCAAACTTGGGATTGGTCTGATCAGTTCAAAATTAGCCATCTCCACGAATCATATGGCATTGGTATTGCAGTAATTTCAAATAGCAAAAAATAATATGTAATTGATTTTTATTAAAATACCCGTGTAACGGAAGGTTTAATGTATCATTTTGTAGCAAACAATCTAATTGGTGACAAATTCAGCACTACCGCTGTTTAGCGCTCAAAGCAAAATCGCTTTTAGGGCATTACAGAAGCTTAGGTTGTCGTCCCACAGATGCCATCTACAATAAGGGATGTAAAGTTTACGCATCGCGCATCGCATCAATCAGTTAGGCTTAAGACCCTGCATTACGAATAAAAGGCTTAGTTGTAATAACAAAATGGAATAACGAAGAACAAACTGTCACTTCTCAAAGCATTAAAGCCGATTATGATTCAATAGTGCAAACATAGGAGCAAGCATTCCATGAGCAAAATTTTCGAAGACAATTCATTTACGATTGGCAATACCCCGTTAGTGCGTTTAAACCGTGTCAGCCAAGGCAAAGTTTTAGCCAAGGTTGAGGCACGTAATCCTAGTTTCAGTGTGAAATGCCGTATCGGTGCCAATATGATTTGGGATGCCGAGAAAAAAGGTCTGCTCACAAAAGATAATGAACTGATTGAACCGACCTCTGGTAATACAGGTATTGCACTAGCCTATGTGGCCGCGGCGCGTGGCTACAAGCTGACGCTTACCATGCCAAACACCATGAGCTTAGAGCGTCGTAAACTGCTTAAAGCCCTAGGCGCAAACCTAGTACTGACCGAAGGTGCTAAGGGCATGAAAGGCGCTATCGATAAGGCAGAAGAAATTCGCCAATCAGCGCCTGAAAAATACATTATGCTGCAGCAGTTCAATAACCCTGCTAACCCGGAAATCCACGAAAAAACCACGGGTCCTGAAATCTGGAATGACACCGATGGTGAAGTCGATGTATTTGTTGCAGGTGTGGGTACCGGCGGTACTATTACCGGTGTAAGCCGTTACTTGAAAAAAGTGGCTGGCAAAGCCATCACTTCCGTTGCGGTAGAACCCGCTGACTCGCCAGTGATCTCGCAAACCCTCGCAGGCCAGCCTGTACAGCCAGGCCCTCATAAAATCCAAGGTATCGGTGCGGGTTTCATTCCTGGCAATTTAGATCTGGAACTAATCGATCGCGTTGAAACTGTAACCAACGATGAAGCGATTGAAATGGCTCGCCGCCTCATGCAAGAAGAAGGCATCTTGGTTGGTATTTCATCGGGCGCTGCCGTGGTTGCAGCGAACCGTATCGCAGCACTGCCTGAATTTGCCGACAAGACTATCGTTGTGGTGCTTCCATCGGCTGCAGAGCGCTACCTATCTTCGGTCTTATTTCAAGGCCAATTTGGCGACGAAGAAAACATCCAGTAATCGCCCAATCAGCTAGTGCAATACCATCAATAGCAAACTCATTCACTAAAATACCCAGCCGAGTCTGGGTATTTTTTGTCTCAACGACACTCGATTCACCGCTTAACTGGCGTCAGCCAAAATGCTGATTTTTGGATAGATACCAACTCACATCATAGTGTTACAAAGGAATACTGGTTTTTTATAAAGGGGTTAATGATAAAAAGTATATCGCCACTTGAAGGACTTATTAAACCTTCTTCAAGCTTGGTTCTATGTCGATGAAGACACTAACAATATTGGCCTTGGACATATATTGCTGCGCTGCAAATGTAAACCTTAAAATCCACACTATATTCCTGAAGCAATCCCATCAAAAAAAAACGGCATCAGTGGATGCCGTTTTGACTTAGATAATTGATGATATTTATAGGATTTAGCTTAAGCCTATAAAGTGGGCTCCAAGCACAATCAGGCTCGATAACAGCATCAGGTACAACATAAAACGCCAGACAAACTTAAGCCAACTGCCCCAATCAACACGGCACACGCCAAGGGTTGCCATTAAAGATGCTGAAGTCGGCACAATAATGTTGGTGAGCCCATCCCCTAACTGGAAGGCCAGTACCGCTACCTGGCGCGTCACCCCAACGATATCGGCAAGGGGTGCCATTAAAGGCATGGTCAGCGCCGCTTGGCCTGAACCTGAAGTCACAAAGAAGTTAAATACCGATTGGAATAGCAACATAAACCAAGCAGATAAGGCATCAGGTAAATGCCCTATCACGCCGCCAGCGGCATTTAAAATGGTGTTAAGCACACTTGGCGCTTTAGGGTCGGCGCCGCCCAGCATCAATAAAATACCCGAGGCGCAGCCCACCAGCAGCGCAGGCTCGAGCATGGTCTTTGCGCCATCTTTAAAACTTTGCGCCATCATATTGAGCGTCATGCCATTGAGCTTAAACAGCGTAGCAATTACACCTGAGATTATCCCCATGGTAAAAAATTGACTGGCAATTTCAGGAATGAACCACGCCTTAACCACTACGCCCCAAATCACCCACACCATAGTCGCTACGAGCGTTAGCAGGATGAGCATATCCCCTAGGTTGAAGCGGCTCTCAAGTTTTGCGTCCCCTTGCTGGGTGCGGAAAAATGCATCGGTGTGATAACTATGGGAAAGCTGAGGTTGAACTTGAATACGACTTGCGTAGCGCATGGTAAAGACAATGCCAAATAGGGTAAAACCCACCCACATAGGGATGCGGAACTCACTTGCCGATAATACCGGAATCCCCGCAATCCCTTGGGCAATCGCCACACTAAAGGGATTCATCCAAGAGCTTGCAAAGCCAATTTGAGTAGCCACATAAGTGACCATTACTGTGGTGATGCCGTCATACCCTAATCGGATCATCAGTGGACAAATGATAATCGCAAAGGCAATCGCCTCTTCACCCATACCAAATACAGCGCCGCCCAATGAGAACAGGGCAAATATCACCGGAATAAATAGCTTCTCGTTGCCGCGGGTTTTATCGATGAGTTTGAGGATACCGTTATCGATAGTGCCCGTTGCCATGACTACCCCAAAGGATCCACCAATGACCAGCATAAACATGATGACGCCAATCGCGGTGCCCCACTTAGAACCCGATGTCAGCCCCTCAAAGGCAAAGTTAAACAGCCCAATGCCACCTTCACCTTTAAACAGGGCGATAGGTTCAAGCTTAGGCTCACCAGCTTCATTAAGTTGGTAGGCAAAGGAGTTAGGGTCTACAACAGTGCGCGCCTTTTGTACCCCATCGGCAAGGTAGTGAACCTCTTGGGTTTGGAAGGAGCCAATGGGTACCAGATATGTCAGCAGCGCTGCGAATAGGGCGACGAAAAAGATGATGACTAAGGTATCTGGCATTTGGAATTGTGTCGCTGCAGCAGACTTTGACGACTTTAAAACCTGGGCTTGGGTTGGATCATCCGAGGGGGTATTTGATATAGGATTTTGCTGGCTGTGCGGCTTATTCATTATTTATCTTATGGGTCAATCAAAATTGACCGCACTATAAACTAAACCGACCGCACGATAAACCAAACCGATTTGATGCTATGTCAAATCCAAGTGAAGGGCATCTCGATTAATCAGTGAATATGCAGCCCGACAATGCGTGAAATTACAACGATTCAACCCTGAAAAACGGGGCTGAATCGTTAGAGACAATAGGGTTACTCCTGTGAAGATTTTACTTTCGAATGCGAGCTAACTGTTGATTGTAAATGGGGTAGCGGCTTTTGCACCGCCGGCTGGGGAGTCGCATTCTGTTCAATCCACCAATAGCCAAGCCCCACAATGACGCCGCCACCAACGATATTTCCAAGGGTGACAGGAATAAGATTATTCAAGATAAAATTCGCTAGCGTTAAATCTGCAAATTGACTCTGTGTTACCCCAAGTAAGTTAAAAAACTCAGGGCTAGCGAATGTATTAATGGCAATCCCAAGGGGCACCATAAAGAGATTAGCAATACTATGTTCAAAGCCGCTACTGACGAACATGGTTACAGGTAACACCAATAATAGGGCTTTAGTTAACGGTTCACGGCTCGAAAATGTCATCCAAACACCCAGACACACAAGCATGTTACATAAAATGCCAAGGCTGAATGCCTGCCCCCAACTATGATGCAATTTATGTTGGGAAACCTTTAATGCATTTAAGCCCCACTGCCCGCCATCGAGCTGGTACATCCCAGCAGCCATGATCAGCGCAACCATGAGTAACGCCCCGACGACATTACCAAGATAAACGCGGCCCCAAAGACGCAGCAATTCACTGTGGCTCACCTGCTTTTGTGCCCAAGCCACAGTGCTAAGCACTGAGCTAGTAAACAGCTCACCACCACAAACCACAACCAGAATTAAACCTAAGCTAAAGGCGATCCCACCGATAAAGCGCACTAATCCCCAGGGACTATCGCCGGCACCGGTTGTCACCGTTAAGTAAAATACAAAGGCTAATGAAATAAAGGCGCCTGCAAATATCGCCAAGCCAAAGGATTGTTTAGGCGCTTTGACAACTTTACTTTTTCCATAGATTTCAGCCTGATGATAACAACTGAAATGGGCTGATACCTGCAAAGATTCCTGCGCCGAAACCGGTGATGAAGTACTAACATGTGGGTCTTTCATAGGGAACTCCAATGCCTGATAACCAAATACGTACCTGCAACATCAAGCTGCACACAATATGGCCGCAGAATCAAAACACCATTATTGCTTTCATGTTTAGCCTCTATCATGTTTAGCACTCAGCCTTTATAAATTCAGGGAAAACTTAGGCATAAATGCCCATCTAAGTTAACCCTAGGGCTAAAACATGACTTGCTAATGCCGGCTTTGTATCACAAAGCCCCACAAGAGGTGACGCTCCGATAGTGAAAGCGTGATGCTATTCACAGGGAAAAGCTGAAAACTTTGAAGTCACATGCAGCAAAGGTTAATTGGTATTACCAATTATTGCGAATTATGATGGGATTTTTATCAAGGTTATATGCGCTAGATTACCTGTTGATGAACTCGAATTAATCCACACTGCTGCCGTTACTCACCTTTGCCTTAACCAATGGAGGATAAGCCGTTAGCCTGCAATCCTCTTGCTCTGGCCTAGATTCAATTGCGACTTTCCGCCTATTTCCAGCACCCGCTTTTATGCGCTTTGATAGAGCGAAAGCCAAACAACAATAGTTGCCATTCTTTTCCCTACAAAGGGCGGTCTGATCCCTATACTGAATCGCATAGGCCATAGGTAAATCTTCAACTTGTGGTAATGGCTTGCGGTAATGGCTTTAGGCACTTGAAACAACAATTCAAGTATGTTGAGAACATGAACAAACTGCTGATGCATGTTCAAGTCAAATGGATATGGCGTTGCTTTGGTTGAGGCAAACCGCTGCTGCACAGTAAAAAATGATACCTCGCTAGCAAATTTGTGATGAAGACCAGCAGATTTCCGCGGTTTAAGATGCGAGTCATTAGTCACTGTGTTAATATTGGCATGGTTAATTGGTCTTACCAATTATAGTGTGCAATTTAGAATAGAACGATAGCCGATATCAGGGCTCAGCGCATATTTGTCATCTTATCGGGTATCAATAGAGACACTTGGAGTGAACCGCCCTCCAAGCTCCAGTTCCCATCATAGGGCGTTAACTTGAGGGGAGCTTAGGATCAGGAATTAGCGATTGGCCTATACTCACCATGGGTTCCACATAAGCCAATGACCTTTATCTTAACCAAAAGGTATTAGTACGATGACCGACACAACTGCACTGTTTGCCAAAGCATGGGAAGGATTTACCTCAGGCGATTGGAAAACTGAAGTCAATGTACGTGACTTTATTCAACAAAACTACGCTCCCTATGAAGGTAACGAATCTTTCCTAGCCGGTGCCACCGAGGCAACTACGTCACTATGGGCGAGTGTCATGGAAGGCATCAAGCAAGAAAACCGCACCCATGCGCCCGTTGATTTCGACACTAAGATGGTATCGACCATCACTTCCCACGATGCGGGTTACATCAATAAAGATTTAGAAACTATCGTTGGTCTACAAACCGATGCACCGCTGAAACGCGCCATGCTGCCAAACGGTGGTATTCGTATGGTAGAAGGCTCATGTGCCGCCTATAACCGTGAACTCGACGCCGATGTGAAATACATCTACTCGGAGCTGCGTAAAACCCACAACCAAGGCGTGTTCGACGTTTATACCCCAGAGATCATGGCTTGCCGTAAGTCTGGCGTATTAACCGGTTTACCGGATGCCTATGGCCGTGGCCGTATTATCGGTGACTATCGCCGTATCGCACTTTACGGTATCGACTTCCTGATGAAGGATAAGTTTGCCCAGTTCAGCTCACTGCAGGCGCAGTTCGAAGCAGGTGAGGACTTATCAAACGTTATCCAACTGCGTGAAGAAATTGCCGAGCAGCACCGCGCATTGGCGCAAATGAAAACCATGGCAGCTAAATATGGCTGTGATATTTCACGTCCTGCGACCAATGCTCAAGAAGCGATCCAATGGACTTATTTTGGCTATTTAGCCGCGGTTAAGAGCCAAAATGGCGCGGCGATGTCATTAGGCCGCACCTCATCATTCCTCGATATCTATATTGAACGTGACCTGCGAAACGGTGTCATTACCGAAGAGCAAGCACAGGAAATGATTGACCATTTCGTGATGAAACTGCGTATGGTGCGTTTCCTACGTACCCCAGAATACGACGAGCTGTTTTCAGGCGACCCAATTTGGGCAACCGAGTCTATCGGCGGTATGGGCTTAGATGGCCGCACGCTGGTGACTAAATCAAGTTTTCGTTTTCTGAACACCCTATACACTATGGGACCAAGCCCAGAGCCAAACATTACCGTGCTCTGGTCAGATAAACTGCCCGTCGGTTTTAAAAAGTACTGCGCTAAGGTTTCTATCGATACCAGCTCTATCCAGTACGAAAACGACGACTTAATGCGTCCCGATTTTGAGTCAGACGATTATGCTATCGCCTGCTGCGTAAGCCCTATGGTTGTGGGTAAGCACATGCAGTTCTTCGGTGCCCGTGCAAACTTGGCGAAAACCATGTTGTACGCCATCAACGGCGGCGTGGATGAAAAACTGAAAATCCAAATTGCGCCAAAAGCCGACCCCATCAAAGATGAAGTGCTGAGCTTTGACGATGTGATGAATCGTTTAGACGGCCTGATGGACTGGTTAGCGACGCAGTACGTCACTGCACTTAATGCGATTCACTACATGCACGACAAATACTCCTACGAAGCGGCGCTGATGGCACTGCACGATAGGGATGTACGTCGCACTATGGCCTGTGGTATCGCAGGGCTTTCAATCGCCGCCGACTCATTGTCAGCCATTAAGTATGCCCAAGTGAAACCCGTGCGCGACGAAAACGGCATCGCGGTAGACTTTGAAATCAGTGGTGACTATCCCAAATTTGGTAACAACGACCCACGCGTTGACGATATCGCCTGCGATTTAGTTGAACGTTTTATGTCGAAAATTCGCGACCGTAAAATGTACCGCAATGCGATTCCAACCCAGTCAATTCTGACCATCACCTCTAACGTGGTTTATGGTAAGAAAACCGGTAATACCCCAGACGGTCGCCGAGCTGGTGCGCCATTTGCGCCGGGTGCAAACCCTATGCATGGCCGTGACGAAAAAGGCGCAATCGCTTCATTAACATCAGTGGCAAAACTGCCCTTCGCCCACGCACAGGACGGTATCTCTTATACCTTCTCGATTGTGCCAAATGCACTGGGTAAAGACGAAGACGGTCAACGCACTAACCTTGCGGCGCTGATGGACGGATATTTTGCTCATAACGAAAAACATGAAGGTGGTCAGCACCTTAATGTGAACGTTATGAATCGCGAAATGCTAGAGGATGCTGTCGTTAACCCAGACAAGTATCCACAATTGACCATTCGAGTGTCTGGCTACGCAGTGCGCTTTAACGCCCTGACCCCAGAGCAACAGCAAGATGTCATTACCCGTACCTTCACAAAAGGTCTGTAAGCTATATTAGACAAGGCTGTAGTACACTGTGCTACAGCCTCGTTTTTTATACAGGAGTCACAATGGCCACTCTGGGTCGCATTCACTCGGTAGAATCCTTCGGCACCGTCGATGGTCCCGGCATTCGGTTTATCACCTTTATGCAGGGCTGTCTGATGCGTTGCCAGTATTGCCACAACCGAGACACTTGGGATCTCGATGGCGGCAAGGAAATCAGCGTCGATGAACTCATGGGCCAAATCATCAGTTACCGTCCCTTCCTCGATGCTAGCAATGGTGGCGTGACCGCCAGCGGTGGTGAGGCCATTCTGCAGGCTGAATTCGTGGCCGAACTCTTTAAAGCCTGTAAAAAAGATGGCATTCATACCTGTCTCGATACTAACGGCTTTGTGCGTAAATACACCCCCATCATCGATGAACTGCTGGATAACACCGATCTCGTACTGCTCGACATCAAACAGATGAACGATGAGAAACATATAGAGCTGACTAAGGTCAGCAACCACAGAACCCTGCAATTTGCCGAATACTTAGCAAATCGCAACCAAGCGACTTGGATCCGATATGTGGTTGTTGGTGGCTTTACTGAGGATGAAGCCTCGGCTGAATTACTTGCCGACTTTATTGCGCCGATGAAAAACGTCGAGAAAGTGGAGCTTTTGCCCTATCACGAACTGGGCAAACACAAATGGGAAGCCATGGGTGAAGACTATCAGCTAAACGGCATATCGCCCCCGAGCCGAGATACGATGGAAAAGATAAAGGCAGTATTTGTGGCGCGGGGCATTAACGCCGTCTATTAGTCACATTTGAGGTTGAATAGAAGTACCAAGGAAGAGCCTAAAGCTCTTCCCAATAACTGGCATCTAAGCGCTCAAAGGCTATTTTTAAAATGAGCGCCATGTCGAGGTAACAGGCCTTGGCACCCAAGGATTGGCAATGAATGCCCATGGAAGTCAGTTTAGCGCTTAGCTGGTTACTCCAGTCGAACAGCGATAATGGCAAGGGATGGCGGGCACGCCAACCTAACCAGAGTAAACCCTGCAATGGCAGGCTAATAAAAAATAATGCGATGGTGATTGCTTGGGGCAAAAATGCCCAACCGTAAAAATACAGCTGGCTCACCCCCGCAATAATCGCCAGCACTGGCATCACCAGTAAGGCGAGCTGAGTGGCTCTTACAACGCGATACTCAGGAAAATAAATACCCAGTTGTCTAACCATAGGCCACGTCTTCATATACTGACGACCATCACCTAAGGTTTTGAGAATATTGATACTCAATTTTAGACACCTACAACAGAGGAACACTGCTTTTACCATAGCACAATCTGGTCCTGTGTCCCAAGACCGATACTGTGTTTACCCAGTGTTTTACTCGAATTTCGATTCTTTATTTTACATACCAAGGCAAAAGGTTCACACATGTCTAATAAACTGGTTTTAGTACTCAATTGCGGTAGCTCATCCCTTAAATTCGCCGTTATTGATGCCCAAACGGGTGATGATCAAATCTCTGGCCTCGCCGAATGTTTTGGCCTAGAAGACTCACGCATCAAATGGAAAATTCAGGGTGTAAAACATGAGGCGTCCCTAGGTGCCTTTACCGCCCACCGCGAAGCTGTGGAATTTATAGTGAATAAAATTCTGGCAGAACAACCTGAGCTGGCGGCACAGATTCAGGCCGTTGGTCATCGTATTGTCCATGGCGGTGAAAAATTTACCCGCTCTGTGATAATCGACGAGCAAGTGATCAAGGGCATTGAGGAATGTTCGTCTTTGGCGCCACTGCATAATCCAGCCCATCTCATTGGTATTCGTGCCGCGATGGCCTCTTTCCCTAAACTGCCACAGGTTGCCGTGTTCGACACCGCCTTCCACCAAAGCATGCCAGACAGAGCCTATATCTATGCCCTACCCTATAAGCTTTACCGTGAGCACGGCATTCGCCGCTACGGTATGCACGGTACCAGCCATTTATTTGTGAGCCGTGAAGCCGCCAAACTGCTGAATAAACCACTTAGCGATACCAACGTAATTTGCGCCCATTTAGGCAATGGTGCTTCAGTGACTGCGGTTAAGGGCGGTAAGAGTGTTGATACTTCGATGGGGCTAACACCACTAGAAGGACTGGTTATGGGTACGCGCTGCGGCGATCTCGACCCTTCCATCGTCTATCACTTAGTGCATCAGTTAGGTTACACCCTTGAAGAGGTGAACAATCTGATGAACAAACAGAGTGGTTTACTGGGGATTTCTGAGCTAACTAACGATTGCCGCGGCATCGAAGATGGTTATGCCGATGGCCATAAAGGCGCCACCTTGGCACTGGAAATCTTCTGCTACCGTCTGGCCAAATATATCGCTTCTTATACTGTGCCGCTCGGCCGTTTAGATGCGGTGGTCTTTACCGGTGGTATCGGTGAGAACTCGGATCTCATTCGCGAGAAAGTACTAAATATGCTGCAAATCTTTAATTTCAGCGTAGATAGCGAGCGTAACAAGGCGGCACGATTCGGCAAACAAGGGATTATTACCAGTGAAGGCAGCCCAGTTGCCATGGTGATCCCAACCAATGAAGAATGGGTCATTGCCGAAGACTCAATTAAACTCATTAGCAAATAATGCGTTCTTAGGGGCCGTTCGTGCATGCAAGTGGCTCCATTTTTAAGTCAGCGAATTAAGCTGTAAGTTAGCAGAAGCCGCTCTGCAAAAGTAACAAATTAGGGGTTTTTATGTCTCGAAATATTATGTTGATCCCCATAGGTACGGGCGTTGGCTTGACGTCATTAAGCCTTGGGATGGTGCGTGCCCTTGAGCACCATGGGGTAAAAGTGCAATTCTTCAAGCCCATAAGCCAACTTCGTCCTAACGATAATGGCCCAGAACGCTCGACCACCATCTTAAGTAAATCGCCAACGGTTAATCCGTTAGAACCCTTCGACATGGGCCACGCCGAAGCACTTATTCGTACTGATCAAACCGATGTGTTGATGGAGCAGATTATTGCCCGCGCAGCCGAATGTGCCACTAACACAGAAACATTGATTATCGAGGGCTTAGTGCCTACCCGTAACCATTCCTTTGCTGATGATGTGAACTATGCCATCGCTAAGGCTATGGATGCGGACGTGATTTTTATCGCCACTCCTGGCAGCGACAGCCCTGCGGGTCTTATGAGCCGCCTAGAGATAGCCTATAACTCCTGGGGCGGAAAAAACAATAAACGTTTGATCGGTGCCATCATCAACAAAATCGGCGCGCCGGTGGACGATGAAGGTCGTACACGCCCTGATTTATCAGAGGTATTTGACCACAACACTACGCCTAAGAACGATGTTGCCAGCATGCTGCAACTGCCCGGCAAAAGCCCACTTCGCATCTTAGGTAGTGTGCCCTATAACCTTGATTTAGTGGCGCCGCGCGCATCGGACTTGGCGAAACATTTACATGCCCGCATTATCAATGCCGGTGAGATGAATACTCGCCGTCTACGTAAAGTCACCTTCTGCGCCCGCAGTATTCCGAATATGGTGACCCATATTAAGACCGACTCACTGCTGGTCACCTCGGGCGATCGCTCCGATGTGATCGTATCGGCCTGCCTTGCGGCCATGAACGGCGTCAAAATCGGAGCACTGCTATTAACGGGTAGCTATGTGCCAGAACCCGAAATCCTCAAGCTGTGCGAACAGGCCTTTGAAACCGGATTGCCTGTTTTCCTTGTCGATACCAACACTTGGCAAACCTCACTTAATATCCAACGCTTCGACCACGAAGTCCCTGTAGACGATGCGGTACGGATTGAATTAGTTCAGGAATATGTCGCCAGCCATATCGATCAGAGTTGGATTGAAAGCGTCACCAAAAACTCCCCCCGTGAACATCGCTTATCGCCACCAGCATTTAGATACAAGCTCACCGAGCTTGCCCGCGCCGCCCATAAAACCGTAGTGTTACCCGAAGGTGACGAGCCGCGCACCATTAAAGCGGCCGCCATCTGCGCTGAACGTGGGATTGCTCGCTGTGTACTCTTAGGTAAAAAAGACGAGATCCTCCGTATCGCTGCCCAGCAGGATGTCGTGCTCGGCGATAATGTGGTCATTGTCGACCCCGATGCCGTCCGCGACCGTTATGTCGAACCTATGTTAGATCTTCGCCGCGGCAAAGGCTTAACCGAAGTAGTCGCCCGTGAGCAGCTCGAAGACAACATGGTACTCGGTACTATGATGCTGGCGCAGGATGAGGTTGACGGTATTGTGTCGGGTGCGGTCAACACGACGGCCAACACCATCCGCCCACCCCTGCAGTTAATCAAAACCGCACCGGGTTCAAGCTTAGTGTCATCCATCTTCTTTATGTTGATGCCGGATCAGGTACTGGTCTACGGTGACTGCGCGATTAACCCTGACCCTAACGCCGAACAGCTGGCGGATATCGCCATTCAGTCGGCGGAATCAGCCAAGGCCTTCGGCATCGAACCAAGGGTTGCGATGATTAGTTACTCAACGGGTAATTCAGGCACGGGCTCAGATGTGGATAAAGTGCGTGAAGCGACTCGCATCGCCAAGGAAAAACGCCCCGATCTGGTTATCGACGGCCCACTGCAATACGATGCCGCGGTGATGCCGAATGTGGCACGTTCCAAAGCGCCAAACAGTCCAGTCGCGGGCCAAGCAACCGTGTTTGTATTCCCCGATCTCAACACAGGCAACACCACCTACAAAGCCGTTCAACGAAGTGCGGATTTGATCAGTATCGGGCCTATGCTGCAAGGAATGCGTAAGCCGGTGAATGACTTATCCCGCGGTGCTTTGGTCGATGATATCGTATATACCATCGCCCTGACGGCCATTCAGGCATCACAGAATGACAAACACTAAAAAATTATTACAGCGATAGCATGGTAATACTAAAAAGCACAGACCTCGGTCTGTGCTTTTTTATGGTCAATATTGACTGCAATCTAGTGAGCAATTTTTTAGCATTTAGCTCTAATTTAAGGGAGGAAATAGCATAATTGGCTTGTTTAATAAAATGTCAGCCTGTGAATAGACTCGCAAAAAAATTAAAAATATCCACAAAGAAAGGAGAAAATTCAGCGGAAGATAAAAGGCGTCACTTTTTAACCAGCGAAGAAAGCAATATTATTTCAGTGCCTTATAAATTATCCATCTAGTCTTCAACACACTTTTCCACAGATTCTGTGGATAACCTTATCGACTTATCTCCAAGTATATGCCATAGCATTTAACTGACTGTCAACCAAAGTAAGACGCTCTGACGCTGACCGACAAAAACTTGAACAAGTTATCCAAAATCGCGATACTCAAATCAAACCCATCTGATTGAATATTATGCGTACTTTACTTATTCTCTGCTGTTTTTTGCTACTGGGTTGCAATCCCTCAAATAATGAGCCACGTATTCTGACACCAGAAGAAGTCAGTATGGGCTTTTTCAGTGCCATCTACATCGACCGCGATGTGGAAAAATCTAAGCAATATGTCATTGATCCCATCAAGGAAGTCCTGAGTCATTACTTCATTGCTGCTGCAGTGCAGCGCAATATGCTCAGCTTATCCATGACCAATGTCGAGCTCGAAGTAGACGACATCAATATCGACTTCTTCCGCAAGTTTACTAAGGATGTGTTAGTGGTAGTCAAACTTAAAGGACTTAAGGGCGGCCAACCTTGGACAGATACTCGCACAGTCAGACTCCATAAGACAGGTGAAACTTGGATTATCGTCGAACTGATGCCCGAAAAGCGCAGGGTTAATGGCTAACGGGCGTCAAAAACACAAATAGCAGATGAAAAAATAGCAACCCTAGGGTTGCTATTTTTAATGCTTGTAATTTGTTACTTCCGACTCATTTCTACTGTCTTAGCTTTCAAGCTTGAACTTAAACCGCTTCTTCTTCGCTTTCTGTCGGTAAAGACGCCATGACGTCGTCTTTTACTTGATAGTAAGCGTTTTCGTATTCATGAACTTCCATAACAACTCCGGCTCGTTTAGTAAGGTCGCAAAGGCATGCCGTCTTATGCGGTCATTTTGCCCCTGAGGAAAGGCTTTTCCATGACGGCGATTATACAGAAACGCAGATGAATTACAAAAAACTTTCAGGAATGTTTGACATAAAATGCTGAAAACGGCATTTAACTGCTCAAAAATCAAGCTATTTGATTTTAAAACTGAAAGGCTTTCACGTTTAGGCAACATTATTATGCTCTAAAGGTATTAGCAATCCCTACTTACAAACAAAGAATCTAGGAAACTTGACACAAACTGCTATCAATTAAGTAATGATACGAGTAGGAGGTTGTTATGAACGCTATCATCGAATTTGAAGCGGCCAAACTCACCACGTTGTTCAGTAACGGTGATGTGCTTGGGATCCGCATGTTTATGGAGCACATGAACATCCCCCTCGATGTCCAGGATAAGCTCTATGATGAAATCTCTTCCCTTAAACAGCTCGACACTCAACATGTCAGCCAAGCAATTGAACAGGTTGGCCAATCTCAAATTTCTGAGCGTCTAGGTTACTAATTGCCGCTTGTTGAGGTCACGGGTTTTACCTATTGAATACACAACAATATGCGACAGCTAACATGTTTAGATGTAACAAAGGCCAGTATCACTGGCCTTTTTAGTGCGCTATTTTCGATAACTAATTTTTACCGATGAATTTCAAACGACGACGTTTTTAAAGCATTTTGAACGATGGACTTTAAACGCGCTCTTTTAGGCGATAGTGCAGCACCTTAAGCGACTTTTCCTCAGACAGGTCCACAAAGGCACTAGGGTTTGCCAAACGAGCAATATATTCAAGCTCGGGCGCCGCATCCTCAACCTGTTGACGCAAAAACTGGGTGTCTAATTCAGGGGCATTTAAACACAAAAGCACATCGGCATTCGGTGCCAGTAATTCGGGTAAATGGCGGATAAGACGGACATAATCCTTAGTCGCCACAAAACTACCCTTCTGATTACTCGGCGGATCGGCAACCACGATATCGTAGGGGCCGAGTTTACGCAGTTTGCCCCACGAGCGAAAAATATCGTGACCAAGAAAACGCGCCCCTGCACAAAAACCATTGAGTAAATGGTTTTGCTTACCTATGGCCAGCGCACCTTTACTCATGTCCATATTCACCACTTCATCGGCGCCGCCCTGAAGCGCTGCAACCGAAAATCCGCAGGTATAGGCAAAGAGGTTTAACACTTTTTTATGGCGGGCATTATCGCGCAACCATTGTCGACCATTGGCCATATCGAGGAACAGACCATGGTTTTGACCGCGCAGTAAATGCACTTGGAATTTGGCGCCATTTTCACTGACAACATGGGGCTCTGGCACACTGCCAGCCAATAGTTGGGTGATCGTTTCGCCACCGCTGCGGAACTGATACACCAGATTTAAGGGGCTTGTCGGTTGAATTTGTTGCCAGCGGACGGCAATCGAGCGATGACAGGCGTTAATGTCAGCTTCCTCAAGGGGAATAAAACTGGTCAGCAGCAACACAGGGGCAAACCAATCTAAACAAATATGCTCACTTCCCACATAATGGCCACCACGGCCATGGAACAATCTAACGGCATCTTCGCCCACCTCAATGGTGGCCAGTGCATCTATAAAACTCTGCATTATTTACTACTTACTCTCATTTGATTCGGAGTTTACCAAATGTTTATCGTCCCCATCGTCCGACAACAAAATGGCTATCCATTTACCGCCCTGACTCGATTCGAGGGCGATTTTAACGACCATAGTCAAAGGCACTGACAATAACATGCCCACGGAGCCCATTAACCAGCCCCAGAAAATTAACGATAAAAACACCACTAATGTGGAAAGACCGAGGCCACGGCCCATAAATTTAGGTTCAACCACATTACCCATCACCATATTAGTCGCGATATATAATAACGCAGTCCCCCCCGCCGCCGCAGGGCCTAATTGAATAAAGGCCAATAGTAGTGCGGGGATCGCGGCAATAATTGAGCCGATATTGGGAATATAATTAAACAGGAAGGCAATCACCGCCCAAAGCAGCGCAAAATCCACACCGATAAGAGATAAACCGATTCCAACAACGAGCCCCGTGCCTAAACTCACGAGCGTCTTGATTACCATATATTGATTAACCGACTGCAAAAAACGGTCGATTTGCTTTAACCGCATGTCAGGGTCATCGAGGGCAAAGTGTAATTTCTTGGGAAGCGATGACGCCTCAAATAACATAAACACCACGGTCAAAATAATCAGGAACAAATTCGCCATCACACTCCCCATCCCCGAGAGCATATTGGTGGTCATGGAGAGTGCCATACCTGGGTCAAAGTAGGCCAACACCTGTTCCTTGGAAATTTGGATATTAAATGTTTGTAGTTTCTGGATAATCCAAGAAAATTGTTCGACCAATTGCGCACGATACAAAGGCAACTGCTTGGTAAATTCATTAATGGAGCTGCCCACCAAAGATGCTACCCAAAGTCCCATCAGCACAATAAAGCCCATCAGCAACAGCACAGCTAATGCTTTAGGTACGCGGTACTTGGTCATCACCCCAATCGCGGGGTTACAGATCATCGCGATAAAACTCGACAATACAAAGGGTACAACAATCGGACTGGCGGCTTTAATCCCTGCCAAAATAATCACCACAAAGGCCATCACTGCAAACCCCCGATAGGCTGCAGAGGTAGTACTTGCTCGGGTCATTTGTTAAAAATCCTTCTTTGTCGAAAGTAATGTTGCTAGGCTAGATAAAGAAAACAGTCAAACTCAAGCACCTAGCATCAAAGAGTAGAATGTCATTATGAAACCAGAAACCGCAATTATACGCATTAAAAACTTAAGACTTCGCACTTTTATTGGCATCAAAGAGGATGAAATCCAAAATCGTCAGGATGTCATCGTTAACGTGGTCATCCATTACTGCGCCGAAAAAGCCCGTAATAGCGACAATGTCGAAGATGCACTTAACTACCGCACTATCACCAAAAAAATTATCGAGCTGATTGAAAACAATCGCTTTTCACTGCTTGAAAACCTTACCAATCAAACCCTCGCCATTGCCAGCGAACACCCTTGGGTCGAATTTGCCAGCGTCGAAATCGACAAGCCCCACGCACTGCGCTTCGCCGATTCAGTTTCCATGGAACTGTGCTACCAAAAGATGCAGTAATCGCCCACAGGTCTTAACCTAACGCTTAAACAAACGCTCAGATTTCAGCTACTTTTATTGAAGATAATGACGCTAGTCAAAGCTAAACCAACAGGTTTAACAAGGAATTATAAGCATGAAAATACTGATAACGGGCGCAAGCGGTTTTATCGGCAGTCGCTTAGTCGAAGCGCTTAACGAAAACCACGAGTTAACCCTACTCACAAGGCAGCCCGGTAAAACCCGCCAGCAATTGGGCGGACAACACCACTACCTTGCCAGCCTCGATGGGCTAGAGGATTTAAATGATATTGATGCAGTGATTAATCTTGCGGGCGAGCCAATTGTCGCCAAACGCTGGAGCGAGCAACAAAAACAACGTATCTGCGAAAGCCGCTGGAATATCACCGCCAAACTCAGCCAACTTATCTTAGCTAGCAACAGAGCCCCACGGGTGTTTATCAGTGGTTCCGCCATTGGCTATTATGGCCGACAAGGTCAAGACCATATCGATGAAAGCGCTTCCTTTCATAATGAATTTAGCCATGAAGTGTGCCAAAAGTGGGAGCAATTGGCCCTCGATTCAGCACTCAATACGCGGGTCTGCATAGTCCGAACCGGTATTGTTCTGGGTCAAGGCGGCGCCTTAGCGAAAATGCTGCCCCCCTTTAAACTAGGCGCGGGCGGCCCCATTGGCGATGGCAAACAGGGCATGAGCTGGATCCATATCAAGGACATGGTCAGGCTGATTGAATACCTGCTGACCCACGAAACCTGTCAGGGCATTTTTAACGCCACAGCTCCTAATCCCGTCAGCAACGCTGAGTTTTCCAAGACATTAGGCAAAGTGCTTCATCGCCCCGCCGTCTTACCCGCCCCCGCCTTTGCATTAAAACTCATGCTCGGGGAAATGGCAGAACTGCTTATAGAAGGACAATATGTGCTCCCAAAACGTGCACTCGATGCAGGCTTTAACTTTGAGTTTACCGAGCTAGAAACGGCGCTTTACGATGTGCTTGGGCGTTAACAGCCACCTTGCCTTGAAGCGCTTGGGTAGAAGCTCTTGGCTAGAAGTTTTAGATAGAAAGAATTTTCAATGAAAAAGCACTGACAATTCAGTGCTTTTTCATATGGGCATGAGCCTCACGCCTTACCCTATCGGCTTAAGCCTCGGCCTTTAACAGCGCCGAGCAGGACTGATTCAAAAGGTTTCGGCAACGCCAGAATCCCAAAAATGCTACCAACAGCGCGCCGCTAAGGGGCGCAATTACCCACCAAGGCCAGTGCATATACACATTGAGTTCAAACACTTGGGTTTTAAGTAGATAGAGCGCAAATTCGGCTACGATGACAGCTAATACCCCCGCTATGCCACCAAGGAGCGCAAACTCAAGTCCCGTCGCACTGCGAAGTAGCCAGCCAGAGGCGCCAAAGGTGCGAAGCACCGCCAGCTCGCGCTGCCGTGTTGCCATCCCCGCCTCGGTTTGGGCGATCAGCACTAAGGAGCTCGCCAGCAGCACGAGCGCCAGCACAAGCGTGAGCGAGAGTGACACCTGCTCTATAATCTGCCGAAGCTGCGCCACCATAGCGCCCACATCGATGACGGACACGGTTGGGAACAGGCGGATCAATTCAAGAATCACCCTATCCTGCGGCTCGCCCGCCGCGACGTTGATAGTATCAGCACTGCTTAAATAGAAACTCGCCATTGAGGTATAGGCAAAGGGGGCTAAGGCCTCGCGGGTAAAAATCATAAAGAAATTTGGCTGTAGGGTTTCCCAATGCACAGCGCGAATACTAGTGACTTTTACCGTGAGTTCCTGATTATCAATCACATAGGTAAGCTTATCCCCAAGACCAATGCCTAAACGTTCGGCCACACCGGATTCGACAGATACTTCATCGGCGGCGCGATTAAACTCCCCTTCGAGCAGCTCATTGTTTTTGGGCATGGCATCACGCCAAGTCAGATTCAATTCACGGGAAATCCCCACTCTGCCCTTTTCACCCGCTTCGGCCTGCTCGTTAGAAATCAGCGTCTCGCCATTGATCTGGGTTAATCTGCCGCGGATCACCGGATAAATATCGGTCGCAGCAATGCCCTTACTCGCCATAAAGTCGTTTAAGGGCTGCACATCTTCGGGGGCGATATTCACCAAAAAGTAGTTCGGCGCATTCTCGGGTAGCTGCTTTTGCCACTCATTGAGCAGATCCTCACGTAGAGCAAAAATCGTCAGCAGCAACACTAGCGCCGAGCTAAAGCCCACCAATTGCACCGCATTTTGCCGCGCGCGGCGTCTCAGCCCCGCCAAGGCAAGCTGCATCGGATTGGTGGTTTTCATCCCTACACTGTGGCCTAGGCGGATCATCGCAAAGCCGAGCACACTCAGTAATACACCGAGCAGTATCACGGCCGCCACCACAGTGAGGGTTAACGCCCAGCTGCGGGAATACAAATAACCCAGCAGCGCCATCGCGCCAAGACTTAGCAAGAGATGTAACCACATTCCAAAGGGCAAGCCCTCTAGCTGACGCTGTAATACCCTTAAAGGAGGAATCGAGAGTAAACGCAGCAGCGGATAGGCGGAAAACATAAAGGCACTGATAAGCCCAGTACTTATGCCCAAGATTAGCGGCCGAGTGTAAGGCACTGAGTAAGCTGCAATCTCGGGTGGCAGTAATTGGCTAATGCCCGCATCGAGTAACAGTCCGCCCACTAGGCCAAGCGCAATCCCAACTAGGGTGACCAGTAACAAATGCAAACTAAACAGGAAGCGGATTTGCTTAGCCGATGCTCCAAAGGTTTTCAGCATGGCCACGACATCGTAATGACGCTGGCAGTAACGTGAAGCGGCAATGCCAATCGCGGCGCAGGCAAGTGCAATCCCAAGTAAACTCGCCAGCAGTAAAAATCGCTCCGAACGTTTCACCGCACCCGCAATCGGTGAATCCCCGGACTGCACATCGACCCAGCGCTGGGAGTTATTCAAAAGTGGCTTAACGCTCTTTTCAAAGCTGCTGAGTACATCTTCTTTACCGGCAAACTGATAAAGGTAAGTCACCCTGCTTCCCGGTTGAATAACACCGGTTTTTGCCACATCGTCGATTTGCATCAACACCACGGGGGAAGAGGCAAAGGGATTAAAACCCGCATCGGGTAGGCGACTAATTTCTTCGGTTAACGTAAATTCGCTATTACCCAACTCTAGGGTTTTGGGGTAACCGAGTAAGCCACCGAGGCGGCTCTCATACCAAATCTCGCCGCTTGCGGGTAAGGCTTGGGTGCGGCCCTTTTCAAGCGAGCTCTTCACCGACTGTTCTGGCTCAGTGCTGTTAAGCTCGCTGCTTTTAAGCACAATGGTGCCCTTAAGCGGATAACCTGATTCGACCGCTCGCACTGTCACTAACTGAAACTTATCCCCCGAATACACCATGGAGTTAAATTGCATATTAGTGACAAACTTAAGCCCCATGTCCTTGGCAGTATCCAGAATTGCTGGGTCTAATTTAACGGGGGAGTCGATAATACGATCGGCGGCGATAAACTTCGACGCCTGCCCATTAATCGCCACCTGCAGGCGCTCACTGACCCGCGCAAGCCCACTGACAGACAGCACCGCCAGAGTAATCGCCAGAATAATCAGTAGCAGTTGCCCCTGCTGTAACTCGCGCCTAAAGAGGCGCCATGCGAGAGTCAATCCCATGCTTACGCCTCCTTAGCATCGGCAAGCGCAGCGGAATCATCTCGAAGCTCGGTCACTTCAACAGCCGTTGTATCTTCAGATAGATGCCCGTTTTCCATCATCAATTGCCTTTGACAGCGTTTCGCCAGTTGCAGATCGTGGGTCACTAAAATCAAAGTGGTGTGGCTCTCTTTATTGAGTTCAAACAGCATGTCGGCAATTTTATGGCCATTGGCCGCATCTAAATTGCCCGTCGGTTCGTCGGCAAATAGCACCTTCGGCTCGCAGATAAAGGCGCGGGCAATGGCAACCCGCTGCTGCTCTCCACCAGAAAGCTGCTTAGGCAAATGATTTAATCTGTGGGATAACCCAACCCGCTCAAGCATAGCGGCGGCTTTTTCCTTCGCGTTGTTAATGCCTGAAAGCTCAGCGGGCAGCATCACGTTTTCGAGCGCCGTTAAGGTATCGACCAACATAAAAGATTGGAAAATAAAGCTGACTTTTTGCTTACGCAGCTTCGCCTTTTGCTCCTCGTTAAGCCCAGATAAGGCTTCACCGTCCAGCCAAATCTCGCCTGCAGTGGGCGTATCGAGGGCGGCCAATAGGCCTAGTAGGGTCGATTTGCCCGAACCCGACGGTCCTAAAATGGCGACGCTTTCCCCTTGCTTGACTTCTAGGTTAATGCCCTTGAGGATAGTGAGGCGTCCTTCCTGAGTCGTAACGGTTTTTTCGAGGTTAACAACATTGATGGCACTAGAATTTAAGACGATGTTAGACATAGGTTCCTTCTCATTTAAGTCGTTTTTCAACCCCAAACGCAGCAAACGCTTCACCAGCTTAATGCTGATGCTGACTGCCTTGGCGGTAAGCCCTGCCCAAGCGGCAAAGGTATTGATCCTCGGCGACAGCCTAGGTGCCAGTTACGGCATGTCCCAATCGGTCGGCTGGGTAGCCCTATTACAAAAAAATGTTCCAGAGCATGAATTTATCAATGGTTCTGTCAGTGGTGAAACCACCGCAGGCGGCCTAAGACGCCTACCTGCCTTACTCGAATCCGTTGAGCCTCAACTGGTTGTGGTTGAACTGGGCGGTAATGATGGATTACGTGGTTTCCCCCCGACGCAAGTTGAAAATAATCTAACCAAAATCATTACCCTTGCGAAAAACAGCGGTGCAAAAGTGTTATTGACCGAAATCATGGTACCGCCTAACTACGGCCCCCGCTACACTCAGCAGTTTACCCAAGTGTATCAAGACATTGCAAAGGAAGAAGACATTGAACTCATTCCCTTCTTTATGGCCGAGATTGCTCCCTATCCAGAATTAATGCAGCGCGATGGTATCCACCCCAATGAAAAAGCGCAGGCTAAAATCGCTAACTGGATGCAGCCTTGGATAGAAAAGGCGCTTAGCCAATAACGCCCACTATGGCTTAAGTCGTTGGCTGCGACTGATAGGGTATGACACTGTAGCCGCAGCCGATTTACTCAAGCTTAAATACGTTAACATATCGGTTAAAAACATGCGTTAACGCAACATTCCTCTATCTGTGCAAAGGTAAAATACGACTCAAACAGGGTTAACCCATCAAGGAGTCACTATGTCCCTTAGCCATCAGCAAAAAGTGTACATCCCAAAGGATGCACGTACTAACCAGTTCATCACAGCAGAAATCAAACTCACCGATGAATTACTGGCACAGTACTGCGATTATTACAGCTGTTATCATTCTTTAAGTCGCCTTATTTTCAGCTTGGCAGAACAACACGATCTTCGAAATGTCCATGTGATCACCAACGATAAATTGCCTGTTGTTCGTTTCCATACGGAGGCGTATTGCTTCCAAACCACTGAGCAAATTCTGTTTTTCTACAATCCCGCCTACCATGAGGCGCAAAACCTGTTTAGCGATGACAACAACCGCGCCCGTAAAATTCGGATTGTATTTCTCGCCACGGGCGATGAAATTCGCAGTAATTCGGCCCATTTCCACACTCGTGTGAGAGCGCTCTTGAGCGAGCTGATTCCCAAGCTGCCGATACGACACGTTAGGATTAAAATCCGCGATCACCAGCATTTATCCTACGATCTTTTCGCCAAATCTAAGGGCAACAAGGAAACCTACGGCTATAAGCTGCGCTCCATTGTACCGCGCTATAAATCCCGTCAATGTGAGTTGCCAGATAATGTCAGTTCGCTCACCTATGTCACCGCAAGTTTACCCTTAAGCCGCAAGCTCAAACAAAAATGGCTTAAGGATCTTGCGACCGACTTTACCCCGCTTTATCAACATCTTGAGGAATGCTTTTTAACGGCGGCAGACAATAAGCAGCTAACACGCCTTTCGATGATCGCCAATGGCTTAACACCGCTGGTGCGTAACAGTAAATATGAGCAATTAGCCTCAAAGACCGAAGTGCAGATGATAGGCTTTGACCCTAATGCCAGTGAGCAACAACTCATTTGCCGCTGGGATGGCGATAACTTAGTCGAAGCGGCGCACTTTACCATTGTGGCTGGGGCGAAGGATTGCGATGACTCAGGTTACGGCCGCTTTATGAATAATGTCGAAGCCGCCTTCAAACAGTTCGCCCATGAGCTAGGACTCGATCCTGAGCGCGAGGATTTAGTGCTGCGCTTCCACCAGCATATCAGCTACAACCTGTGATCCATTGGGCCAGGCCTTTCTGTGGCACTGGCGCAGGCTTAAAACAGCGAACCACTATCGGTATGAAGGGGCTAATAAAGCCCCTTCATACCTGTTCGTTGCCCTTACGCCCCATCAGTGAGCCGTCGACTTCGACTTTCCCCTTTTCCCCACACCTTCGCTTTAAATGTCCCTAGCAGCTTGGTTGCACCATTTTGGCCATATTTCACATTGCCTTTTATTGCCCTTAACGCATCCTGTTAACGAAATAATAACAAAAACGGGAGCAACAAATGTTCAACAAGCACGTTAATCCAGCCCAACTTAAGGTGAATCCCCTTAAGTTAGTTAAAGCGCAACGGGGAAATAAAAAGCGCGCTGGCAATCCAAATTGGCTAATGCCCACGGGCCTTGCCATGCTAATGGCCTTTAACCTTTCGGGATGTTTCTCAGACGACGATGATCCCGTCGTGGACACCACACCGCCGGTGGTAGAGCAACCCGCAGCGGAGCCGACTTTCCCCGATGGCGCGATTAAAATTGCCGCCGGCGAAAACCTCACCCACCGCATCCAAGAAGCACTGATCAACGCCCAAAGTGGCGCCGTGATTGTGCTGCCAAAGGGCACCTTTAATATCGATTCAACCCTGTTGTTCGATGGTGACGTTGACGGGGATGGCAGCTATGCCAAAAACGTCACTATCATGGGCTACGGAATGAATGACACTATTCTGAACTTTGCCCAAGCTGATTCTGGCGATGGTATTTTCGTGCAAAACGCGATGAACATTACCATTCAAGACTTGTCGGTGAATGAAGCCAAAAACAACGGTATCAAACTTAAAAATACCAACGGCATCATCCTTCGCCGCGTAAGCGCAATTTGGGAAGGTGAACTCGACAAAGACAACGGCGCCTACGGCCTGTACCCTGTAGAGTGTGAAAACATTCTGATTGAAGACAGTTATGTGCGCGGCAGTGCCGATGCGGGTATCTATGTCGGTCAGTCACAGTACATTGTGGTGCGCCGCAACATCGCCCATGAAAACGTGGCGGGTATCGAAATTGAAAACTCGAAATACGCCGACGTCTATGATAACGAAGCGACCTCCAACACTGGCGGTATCTTAGTGTTCGACTTGCCGATCAATAACCACAGATACGGCTCGAGCGTACGGATTTTCAATAACAAGGTGTATAACAACAACACCCCTAACTTTGCTAACGCCTCGGCTAACCCTGCGGGTGTGCATATTGTGCCGCCGGGTACGGGGGTGATTATCCTCTCGACCGCCGATGTGGAGATTTTCAATAACGACATCGCCCACCATGACACCCTTGGCGTGACCGTCAGCAGCTTCTTTATTGCTGAGCCGGACATTTCAACCTTCGTGGCTAACTATGGTCAACCAGGGCAGTCAATTGAAGATGGCTGGCGCCCTGTGCCACGCAATATCTACCTGCACGATAATACGATTACCGACTACGGTAGCAAGCCTAAGGGTTATCTGATTCAAGACATTATCCGCGCCTACATCATCAGCCACGGCACTTTGCCGGGCGTGCTCTATGATGGTTTAGGGGAAATGCTGGCTAACAATGGTACCGCCGCTTACTTAGGCTTGAAAGAATTGCCATTTGCCGAAGACGGTAGCGATAACGTTTGCGCCAGCAACAACGGTGATGTGTCATTCGGTCGTCTTTACGCCAACAGCAACACCGACATCAGCATTGCCGACGTGCAATACGAGAAGACCCAAAACACCCTGATGAAGTGTTCTCAGGTGAGCTTGCCGGTTCACACTGTGACCTTTAACGGCCAAGTGTTTGGCTGCGGCGTGGATGACAATACCGAAGGCTGTGACGGCGGCGTTTTAGTCGGTGGTGGCGGCACTATCGGTGAGGGCGAAGTGGGTCTTATCGGTGATGGCGATCAAAGCCTGTGTCAAGCGACGGGCTCAAATGTAAGTTGGGATGCGCTGCTCAAGGCAAACTGTCCAAATCTGTCAGACTACAACCTGTTTAGCGATGCGAAAAACCCAACAGCAGCGCCTAATTCGGGTGGTGTGCCCTACGATTTGAACACCCAGCTATTTACCGACTACGCTAGCAAGTATCGCTTTGTGTACCTGCCAACGGGTGAAAAGGCGACCTACTCTGAGAACGAATCCTTCGATTTCCCAGTGGGCACCGTTATCGTGAAAACCTTCGCCCTACCAAGCGATACCAGCAAGCGCGGCATCGAGAATGAAAGCCTGATTGAAACCCGACTGCTTATCCATCGCTCGACGGGTTGGAGCGCCCTGCCCTATGTGTGGAACGCCGAGAAGACCGATGCGACCCTCGCCAAAGCTGGTGCGATCAGTAACCAATCGCTGACCCACAATGGTGAAGACAAGGTCTTTAACTATACAGTGCCAAGCATGAACCAGTGTAAGCAGTGCCACCAGTATAAAGCGGATGACAACACTAATGCGGTGTTCGTCCCTATTGGTCCAAAGGCGCGCCACTTGAATAAGCTCTACAGCTATCCAGATGGCAGCATGAACCAACTGCTGAAATGGGAAAGCTTAGGCCTTCTCCAAGGTCTGCCAAACCTGAGCCAAGTACCGCAGGTACCTGCCTACAACGACGGTGACGAGGCCAAGTTAGCCAGCCTAAGTGATGCCGCCCTGATGCAAACCGCCAAGGGATACCTAGACATCAACTGCGCCCACTGCCATAGACCCGAAGGTAACGCCTCTAACACAGGTCTTAAACTCGAGTACTGGCGTGGTTACGGCGATGATGCTGGCTTCTCCCACGGCACCTGTAAGTCACCTGTGGCCTATGGCGGCGGTAACTTAAGCTTTGACGTAGTACCAGGTAATGCCGAAGGCTCAATCATGCACTTCCGTATGCAAAGCACCACCCCTGGCGATCGTATGCCAGAGATTGGTCGCAGCCTCAGCCATGCTGAAGGCGTTGCACTTATCGGTGAGTGGATTAAGCGTCTACCTGCGGCCAGCTGTTCTAACTAATAGTTGCTCTAACTAATCGCTTAGCTGGCTAATAGCTAGGCTTAGAAGGAACCGATAAAAGGCTGACTCTGTCAGCCTTTTATTTCACTCGATTATTGTTTACAGCCAATGGCTTTCACCCTAAATCTTTCAACTAGCGTGATAAGTTAACTGTGATGAGTTATAAGCGAAAAATATGATGCAAAACCGCCTATTAACCAGTTTAGTGATTATCTTCTGCAGTCAACTGCTTGCCTGCGGCGGAGGAGAGTCTGACACAACCCCACCTCCAACAACGCCAACTACACCCACAGTCCCAACCACACCAACAACACCTGAGAGTGCCTGTGATGCACAATCCTCTGAGGTCAATTGGCAGGCGTTGATGACTGAGGATTGCCCGCGCTTAAGTCAATATCATCTCTTTACAGACCCGAGTAATCCCACAACCGCGCCGCAGGCGCCCGGCTTTGGCTATCAGCTGGCAAGTCAGCTATTTACCAATTACTCCACTAAGTATCGTTTTATTTTTCTGCCACAAGGCACGGCCATGCACTATCAGCCCCAGCAGGCCTTTGATTTCCCTGAGGGTGCGGTGCTAGTCAAAACCTTTGCTCTGCCGCTCGATACCGCCCTAACTTCTACAGCAATAGGCGCAAGCTTTGATACCGCTAATGAGACCTTAATTGAAACCCGCCTGCTGATTAAACGCGCTCAGGGCTGGACGAGCCTGACCTACCAGTGGCCCCTTTCTACAAACAAAGAGGCGTCGAACGGAGAGTCGTTAAACAAAGAGGCGTCGGGGGATGCAACTCTATTAACCGCAGGCGCCACTGTTACGCATACGCTCACTAACCAAGGGCAAACCCAGACCTTCGAGTACAACATTCCCAGCCGCGCCGAATGCAAGGTTTGTCACCAATATAATCAAGGTGATAGCAGTCTGATTATCCCGATTGGCCTTAAGGCGTATTTGCTGAACCGTGATATTCCAGTCGAAGGGAGTGTTGAAAGCGTTAGTACAAATCAGTTAAGTCTTTGGCGCGATCGCGGCCAGCTTTTGGGTCTGCCAGACCTTTCAACCGTCGGTAAAACCTACCCCATTAATGATGCCAGCGCGGATTTAACGGCGCGCGCTAAGGGATACTTAGATGTGAACTGCGCCCACTGCCACAACCCCAACGGTTATGCCAGCATCTCGGGATTACGCCTCGGATTTTATGTCGACCACACCACCTACCCCTACGGCATTTGCAAGCAACCCCCAGGATGGGACGGCGGCCCACGAGGACTCAACTACGATATTGTCCCCGGCAATGCCGACCATTCAATACTGCTCTATCGCCAAACCCTATCCGAACCCAAAGACAGAATGCCGCCGATTGGCCGTGCCCTCGAACACCAAGAAGGCGTCGAACTTATCGGCCTGTGGATTGATTCGCTATCGCCCAGTTTAGGGAGTTGTATTTGATAAACTGCGCTGATTTATTTAAGGTTTTCATGAATAAAGCGTGTATATTTCAGCATCACCCAATACACAGGCCTATTCTGGAACCCCCTGAATGGGATGACGATTCTGCCGCAATTTACTAGGCGTGAATCCGTTATTTTTTGTAAATGCGGTCTTTTCAAGAAATGTATTTTAAGAATTACCATCGGGGTAGCAAAGTTCAACACTCAGCACACTTAATAACTGTAATGTTCTGAGAACAGGCATTTTATCAAAATAAGGAAAAAGCTTGAAAAATCAGTCTATCCATCGCAATCAGTTCCACTCCCGTGGCCTAACCCTATCTTATTTGGATACTGCGCCCGATGATAAAGCGCGACCTGTTGCATTATTTGTTCACGGATTTCCTGATACTGCGGACATGTGGCTTACACAAATGAATGCACTGCATACTGCGGGATACCGCTGTATCGCGCCTGATACTGTGGGCTGTGGTGAGTCACAAATAGCACCAGCACTAAGCGACTATAACGCGCGCACAATCGCTGAAGATCTAACGGCACTGCTCGATCATCTTCAAATGTCACAAGTCAATGTTGTTGGCCACGATTGGGGCGCTGCACTGGCTTGGCTTTTAGCCGCCTATCACCCAGAGCGAGTAAGACGTTTGGTGGTGCTCTCCGTGGGTCATCCCATGGCCTATGCCCGCGCCGGCATGGATCAAAAATTCGCAGGTTGGTACATTGCTTATTTCTGCCTCGCTGGTCTAGCCGAAGCGCTGCTGCCCGGTCATGGACGCTTTAGCCTGCGCCGCGTATTTGGCTCTCACCCCAAAATTGAGGAAGTGATGGCGCGCTTAGCTAGCCCTGGCCGTCTCACTGCGGCGCTACGTATCTACCGAGCCAGTTTAGTCACTATGTTGTGGCGCAAGCATCCCAAGATAACAGTGCCTACGACGGGTATATGGAGCCGAGGCGATGCATTTCTAGTGGAATCACAAATAAGGGAGTCACGCCACTACGTCGATGGAGCGTGGCAGTGTGAAGTCATTGATGGTGGACACTGGATTTCGTTAGAACACCCAAACTACCTAAACTCCCGCCTTTTAGCTGCATTCGATGACTAACTCTTAATATATGTTCTCAGTTGCAGGCTCAGCTGCGCGTTAAAGACAGGCTGGGCCGATTTCGCCTTCCAAGCAAAGGGGCATTTTACTCTATCGCCAAACCCTATCCGAACCTAAGAACAAAATGCCGGCCATCTACCGCAGCCTAGATCACCAAGAAGGCGTCGAACTTATCGGCCGGTGGATCGATTCGCTATCGCCATGCTTTAGGAGTTGTATTTAAGGCTTAAAGCAAAGAAAGACGTCTGTGGGTAAAACCTGCGAGTAGTTAAATTGGCAAGATTGCCCCGGTGACACGCTAGCCCTTCTTTCAAAAGAGTCTTTCCTGAGGGCTCTACTAAAACATCCTTGTTTTAGAAGGTCACTGGTTCAACAATGCCAATTTCGATTAGGTGCGGAGTTATTAAGAAAAATGGAGTTAGTACATTAAGGTTTCATTAAAGTCTTTTATGACGTGGGCTTGCTTACATTTGCTTGCAGAACAACAGGCAGCGAAACTAGCGCCTGTGTCGGTTCAGACCTACCTTTACTTTGATTATTAGCAAGTGATGAAGAAAGGAGGTTGAAAATGAAATTGGTAAAGTTAGCAGGTTTGTCTGCCACCCTCTTAAGCTTACTGTTCGTAAACGCTGCGAAAGCAGATGATGAATATACCGAAGCCTTTCCGCTGGTATTTCTAGAGGTAAATACCAAAAGCGCTGACACTTATCTGCAGTACCATGGCAAGGCTCTCACCAAGGTAGGAACTGGTGTTTACGAAGAATACCGCTGGGGCGGTACCTCCTGTGGCCTTAGGGTGCTGGCTGCTGAAGAGGTTTTGATGCTGCAAGGGGCATTAGATAACCCCAATGTGAAGGTCGCTATGCGCTATCAAGACGGGCAGGGGCAGAGCAAGTGTATAGTAGGCTTCTCTCTTGTACGTAAAGGATATTCCGAGTAACTCATGCCCCATCGGCCCCATTTGGTTTGGGGCCGAAACGTAGTGGGACTTTTCGACGGTTTAATCAGGCTCGCTGCAAGGTATACTCAATCCCACATTTTATCTCTGCAATCTTTGGTATTGGAATCTCGAGCATTGCGGCATCATTCACCATCGGCGACATGCAGCTCATTCACATCTAGCCCATAGGGATATGGGAAATGCCACTATGAAGTTGGGAACATCATTGGCCATGTGAACGCAGCATTTCAATTTCTTGCAATTTAGCCTTGCACATCAACTGTCGCCGAGCCTACAGGAATTTTTTTAAGCAATAAGACAGAATCTCAATGGGGAAACCATGGCACTCTACGCCACGTAGAACTAACTTATTCAACTTCTTTTATCTTTTATCTTTTATCTTTTATCTTTTATCTTTTATCTTTTATCTTTCAGGCACCTTATCTTTTTCCCATATACCCACACAGCTTCATTTGCTAGCCTCTCTGCCATAAACCTAAGTATTCACGCTACAAATACAGCCATTCGATTTATTCATTTGATTGATGTGACGTAAGTTCCTATTCTAACGGCTATGTTTGAGCACACACCCATCGCACTCAACTAATGCATTTTTTAGAGCTAGTTTTAAGAGCTAGTATTAAAGCCTGTTCAAGGCAGTCTTAATCGTTAGTGAGTTACTTTGCAGAATCTAATGGAGACAAATCTTATGACACAAGTGAATGTGGCTGCCACGCCGTTATCGACTAAACCTGCTCAAGATGGTTTTACTATGCCAGCCGAATGGGCGCCGCAGCAGGCTGTGTGGATGATTTGGCCATACCGTCCTGACAACTGGCGCGCGGCGGGTAAGTATGCGCAGGCGACCTTTGCTAAGGTGGCCGATGCAATTGGCGGTGCAACGCCTGTGTTTATGGGTGTTCCAGCAGAGTTTATGGCAGAAGCTAGAAACGTGATGCCAGCGCATGTGACTTTAGTTGAAATGAACAGCGACGACTGCTGGGCGCGCGACACTGGCCCAACGGTGGTGGTGAACGCTGATGGCGAGTGCCGTAGCATCGACTGGGGCTTTAACGCTTGGGGTGGTCATAACGGCGGTTTGTACTTCCCATGGGATAAGGACGAAAAGGTTGCTGCGCAAATGACCGCTCAGCACGGTTTTGCCCGCTATGAAGCGCCGCTTATCCTCGAAGGTGGTTCAATCCACGTTGACGGTGAAGGCACCTGCATGACCACGGCCGAGTGTCTGCTGAACACCAACCGTAACCCAGAACTGACCAAAGAGCAGATTGAAGCGCACCTGCGTGATTACCTCAATGTCAGCAACTTTATCTGGTTGCCAGACGGGGTATTTATGGATGAAACCGACGGCCATATCGACAACATGTGTTGTTTCGCCCGCCCAGGCGAAGTCATCCTCCACTGGACCGATGATGAAACCGATCCACAATACCCACGCTCAAAAGCTGCCCTCGATATCCTAGAAAACACCGTCGATGCTAAGGGCCGTAAGTTAAAAATCCACCTGCTGCCGCAACCTGGCCCACTTTACTGCTCGGACGAAGAGTCTCAGGGCGTGACCGAAGGCACTGGGGTGCCGCGCACTGCGGGTGAGCGTTTAGCGGGTTCTTACGTGAACTTTTTAATCACCAACAACCGTATCGTATTCCCACTGCTTGACGTAACGACCGATGAGATTGCCGCACAGAAGCTGCAGGAAATCTTCCCAGAGCATGAGATTGTTGGCGTACCAGCCCGCGAAATCCTCTTAGGTGGCGGCAACATTCACTGTATTACCCAACAGATCCCATCGGGTAAGTAAGTCCCAACGAGCAAGTAATACGTGAGCTCATTTGCTAATGAGCTAGCTAATTAAATCAGTTATCAGCAGAAAAGCTTTGATACATAGCACTGATACATAGCTTAACTAGATCAAGGCATTGGGTAAATGGCATTTAAAACATGAACCAATGCCTAAACGATTTGAGCCAAAAGCATTAAGAAAGCAGGGAGAGCACAAAGCTTTCTTTGGGAGGGAAAAATGTTCGAAGTCACTGAAGTTTCCATAGCCGAGCTGCGCAGCGCGCTAGAATCTGGCCGCACCACGGCGGTCGAACTGGTGAAATCCTATTTAGCGCGGGTCGATGCCTATGACGGCCCAGCCACCAAAACCAAGCTCAATGCCTTGGTGGTGCGTAATGAAGACGCCATTAAAGAAGCCGAGGCCTCAGATGCGCGCCGCGCCCGTGGTGAGACACTCGGCCCGCTCGATGGTATTCCTTACACCGCTAAGGACAGTTATCTGGTCAAGGGCTTAACCGCTGCCTCGGGCAGCCCAGCCTTTAAAAATCTGGTCGCTCAATACGATGCCTTTACCGTTGAGCGCCTGCGCGCCGCCGGAGCCATTTGTTTAGGCAAAACCAATATGCCACCGATGGCGAACGGCGGCATGCAACGTGGTCACTATGGCCGCGCTGAAAGCCCCTACAATGGCGACTATTTAACGGCGCCCTTCGCCTCGGGTTCGTCCAATGGCGCGGGTACGGGAACGGCGGCAAGTTATTCGGCCTTCGGCCTTGCCGAAGAAACCTGGTCGAGTGGCCGTGGTCCTGCATCAAACAATGGCCTTTGCGCCTACACCCCCTCGCGCGGGGTGATTTCGGTGCGGGGTAACTGGCCTTTGACTCCGACCATGGATGTGGTTGTGCCCTACACCCGCACTATGGCCGATATGCTCGAAGTGCTGGATGTGATTGTGGCCGATGACCCTATTACCCGTGGCGATTTGTGGCGTATGCAGCCTTGGGTGAATATCCCTAAGGCATCGAGCATTCGCCCTGCCTCTTACCTAGAACTTGCCGCTACTAGCGAGAACTTAAAGGGCAAACGCTTTGGCGTGCCGCGCATGTTTATCAATAAGGATGAACTTGCGGGCACGAGCGAAAATCCAGGAATTGGCGGCCCAACGGGTCAACGAATCCATACCCGCGCCTCGGTTATCGATTTATGGGAAGCGGCGCGCAGCGCCTTAGAAACCGCTGGCGCCGAAGTGATTGAGGTGGATTTTCCGCTGGTATCAAACTGTGAAGGTGACCGTCCGGGTGCGCCAACCGTATTTAACCGCGGAATAGTGAGCCCTGAGTTCTTAAACGATGAGCTGTGGGAATTATCGGGCTGGGCCTTCGATGAATTCCTGCGCGCCAATAATGACCCCAAACTCAACAAACTTGCCGATGTTAACGGCCATCTGATTTTCCCACACGATTTAGGCACACTGCCAAACCGTGAGGGCGACTTAGCGGCGGGCATGGACGAATACGTCAATATGGCGAAACGCGGCCTTAAATCCTTCGATGAAATCGACAGCATTCCCGATGGTCTGCGAGGGCTTGAAAAGACCCGCAAGCTCGATTTAGAAGACTGGATGGATGCGCTTAAACTCGATGCGGTGCTGTTCCCGACCGTGGCCGATGTGGGTCCAAGCGATGCGCACGTTAACCCAGCGTCCGCCGACATCGCTTGGAGCAACGGGGTTTGGGTCGCTAATGGCAACCTCGCCATCCGCCACTTAGGTGTCCCGACCGTGACAGTACCTATGGGCGTGATGGCCGATATCGGCATGCCTGTGGGCTTAACCTTCGCAGGTCGCGCTTACGATGATAACAAGCTGCTGACCTTAGCGGGCGCGTTTGAATCAACGGGTAACAGACGCATAATTCCACCACGCACGCCCGCGCTGGGGGAATAAGTCACAGCGATAGTCTTTATGCGAAAACGGGATAGGTGAAAGCCTATCCCGTTTTTTATTGTTTTACTTATCGCATTGTTTGAAAAAGTTTTTTATAAAAGACTACCGGATTTATCACCGATATCAGTCTTTAGCATCGAAGGGACTATCTGAATCACATGGAAGAAATCGTCGCGTTCATCGTTAGGTTAGCTATAGGGCAGCTGAGGACGATATGGGTGTTCTCAGAGGCAACAAGCAGTTTTTTTGAACGAATATCTGCTTTGGGGATTTGTCTGGATTAGCTGCAGGCTTGATAACCTTGGCCGTTTTCCCACATAGGGATTACTGGATTTCAATGATGCGGGCATAAGAACGAGCTTAGTAGTTATCTGTATCGGAATTGATCATGGAATATTGTTGGTGTGGTTGCTTGCTAAATTAGCATCCCATTAGAGTTGTCCACTAAGCAGCTTATCTTCCGTAAGTCGGTTCAAGCATTTACCACTGCCGAAATAATCGACACCCAGTGCGGTATCGCTACGTTATCCTACATACTTTTGTTTGACTGTTTCTGCCGTTGTGGTGGAATAGCGCCGCGCGACTTATTCGCTGACTGCAACACTAAGTCCAACACTTAGTTCTGCATTTAGTTCAGCACTTAAAACATAAACAACGTCTCTTAACTCAATAACAACCAAGCATCGCTTTACATTCTTCTCGACCCTTATTCCGGTCGACGAAGGGACATAAGCCAGCAACAGGACACGACAGGTACACTATGGCGCGGTTGAAACGGTTTTTACTCGCGATTTTGTCCCACTGCTATATTTACATCATTATCTTCGCCATTATCGGCCTAGTGACGCTACAGCCTTTTCATTTTCCCTACCGTTTTATGCATATGGTCGAGTCACTGCTGTTAAGCTTTATTCTCGGCATTTTAGTGATTGGCATTATCCTGCTTGCTATTTCTAAATGGGCAAAACCCGACTAACTGTCTGAGAATTGTCTGGAAAGCTTACCCATTAGTTTGTGACATCATTTTTAAGCTAGAGACTGTTTAACCGACTGAAATACCCTGGCGGATGGCCAATCCAATGCTTAAAGGACTGGCGAAAATGGCTCACATCGCTATAGCCCATTGTTTCGGCAATGGCACCAATACTGAGCTCGTTCGCCAAAATGAGTCCAATCGCCCGCTGGCAGCGTACTTGATCCACTAAGCGTTGGTAGCTCGAACCTAGCTGCGCCAATTTACGCCTAAAACTGCGGGCACTCATATGTAACTTGGCCGCCATATCATCAAGATTAAGTACCTCGGGGAAGCTCTCTCTAATCGCATTTAACACTGTATCAATAAAAGAGCCGTGATCCACTTGATTAGCGGTATCGATATGAAATGGGAATGTATAGTTGATTGGTAATGCCAATTGGCTCAGGGCAATCCGCCACTCGTAATATTCGGCATTAAAATGAATCTGAGCCCCCGTCACTCGAGTTAAAAACGCCTCATTGCGCGCTGGCTCAGCGAGGAATATTTGCACAAGCTCAATAGGCTGACCGGTTAATTCACGGGCGAGCCCCAAAAGCGAACCTATGCTATGGAGGAACTGAAAACCATATTGAGCAGGCTCAATCCGCCCAGTGTTGAGCCAGCGCACGCAGAGCTTTTCATCTTCGATTCGAAGCAGCGTATCGGTGAAACTGCCCACCAACTGCGGATGGTTAACAACAAATTGCAGGCACTCCTCTAAGGAATCAAATCGCGAAAGATGAGGAAGCAACACATCTAAACTGTCAACGCGGTAACTCAAGCCAAGCCTTGTGCCGATATCGGGATCGGCGCTTTGGGTTTGCAGATAAACCATGGCGTATTCCACCTGCCAGACATAGACAAATTGACAGTGGCCAAGTTCAAGGCGGCCAACGCCTAGGTGCTGGCAAACTAGCTGCTGCGCTGAGGTTCCTAACTCCAGTCCAATAAAATCCAGAATATTACGCAGCTCAAACGCCGGATAAGTTTGATCGCCCACCATTAAATTGGTCTTATAATCGACGCGCGCTAACATGCATCACCCTTTGCTTTGTTGTTATTTTTCTTTTTTAGCGCTTGGCCTTTTGCAATTAAGCTTAAAAGCCAAATCACTCGCTCCCCGTCGCTCTAGTGTCTCGGATCTGCAAAAGTTTGAACAGCTTAAAAGTAAATTAATTGTAAATATATTGTGTTGATTTTTTAAAGGTGAAATCGCAGGCATAAAAAACGCCTGCAAGGGCAGGCGTTTTTAGGAGTTATTTGATAGGTTAAGAGTGCTATTACAGCGGGCGGTTCTTTTCCATCAGACGATTAAAAATCGCATTCACCGATAACGAGGCGCTGTGGGCGATCTTATCGGCAAGTTTTTTACGCACCTGATAACGCAGTTTGTAGACGTCACGATCACCCGCCAGAGCCATGAGCACATCGTCACTGGTAGAGATAGCATCAATTAAACCCAGCTCGATTGCCTGCTGACCATACCAATGCTCACCGGTCGCAACTTTAGCTAAATCCAGTTCAGGGCGGTATTTGCTCACAAAGCCCTTAAACAGTTCATGGGTCTCTTCAAGTTCCTGCTGGAATTTCTGTCTGCCCTCGTCGGTGTTTTCACCAAATACGGTGAGGGTACGCTTAAAGTCACCAGCAGTGTGCTGCTCGTAATCGATTTCATGCTTTTTCAGCAGACGATTAAAGTTAGGCAACTGCGCCACCACACCGATAGAGCCGACAATTGCAAAAGGCGCTGCGTAGACTTTATTGGCCACACAGGCCATCATGTAGCCGCCGCTCGCCGCTACTTTATCGACACACACAGTTAATGGGATCTCGGCCTGACGTAGACGGTCAAGTTGGCTCGATGCAAGACCATAGCCATGTACCATACCGCCGCCACTCTCGACATTCACCACGACTTCATCGCCCTTTTCGGCGATGGTTAAAATGGCGCTAATTTCTTCACGTAGGGAAGCGACTTCAGCGGCATCGATGCTGCCCTTAAAATCGAGCACAAAAACTTTGCCCTTAACAGCTTCTTCCTCGGCCTTCTCTTTGGCTTTCTCATCCGCTTTAAGTTGTTTTTCATAGGCCTTAAATTGCTTTTTGGTCAACAACTCTTCCTTAAGGCTATGTTTCAAATCTTCTAATTCTTCGCTGAGATTAGTGATCCTAAGCTCACCCTTATCTGACTTGTGCTTGACCGTCGACGCCAACACCACAATGATTACTGCAACAACCGCGACCACAATCGTGATGGCCTTGGCCAGAAACATGCCATATTCGTATAAAAATTCCAAAGTGATCTCCCTTGTGAGCCTTACATTAGCCCTTTTAGTGCGGGCTATTCTAACAGCCTAAAGCGCCATAAAAAAACCCAGCATAGGCTGGGTTTTTAGCATTTTAAAGCCGTTTAGTTAGCGCAAGTGGCGATCACGCTGTTATCGCTCACTAAAATCGTGGCTTCACCTTTACTCGCAGTGAGGGCATAGGTTGCAGCTTGTGTTTGCATTTCAACCGTGGCCTGTGCTGCCATACCGTCAGTAGCTGCGTTTTCACTTGGGTCGACAATCGAGCTGTGGTGCCCTTTACTGAAACGCACCACACCAGAGCCTTTAGTGGTAGCATCCACGCAAGGTAAACCCAGGCTAGCGATCAGCGGCTCAGTGCCCGATAACGGGAAGCTTGCATCGCCATTTGGTAGCACTTGATCGGGTAAGTTACCGTTGCCATCGCCAACGATTTCCATCAGGTGAACTGGCAAGCCAGTTTCTTTAAGCATAGCTGCATGGTTGATAGGGTCCGCCGAATCAATTGCCGTTTGCACCGCAAAGGCGAAGGTTGGGATGAACTTAGCGTACACGGCCTCCACTAATGCCGCATATTCTGGGCTACCCATCTCATATCCTGCAGTATTGGCCGCATTAACCATCGCTTTAAAGCTATCCGATGCAGTGACATTGTCAAACAGGACTGGACCAAAGGTCGCAGATGCAGCAAATGTACCCGCTAAACCGCCAGCTGGAGCAGCAAGAGTCACCGCATTGATTGCGTAAGGATTTGGCAATGCATCACCCGTCATCGGGTTAGTCATGCCAGTACTTGCGTAGGTCGCAAAATCGGTACCGACAATCGCACCTAAGCTTAGACCCTGAGCACTAATCTTACTCACATCAAATAGTTGTGGTGCACTTGCCTGGGCTAACGCTTGCGCATAGCCGGTTAACGCTAAGCGCAGCGCTAAATGGTCCATAGTGGCCTGACGGAAGTTGTCACGTACTGATAAGGTACTGCCGATATTCACAAACACCAGCGGATTACCGTTTGTAAAGGCATCGGGTTTCCCAATCACACTGCCGTAGGATGGATCGCTCGCTGAAACCTCATAAACGCCATCGCCATTGGCATCGAACGAACGCTCACCGTGCAGCGGCATATCAATCGCGATAGTCGCTACGCCCATGGCGGCGTAGGAGCCCGCATAGGCTAACGACATTTCTTTACCGCCACCTAAACCGTGCAGCGCAATCGTTGTAGGCCAGCCATTAGTTGGCACAGTGAAGGTTAAACCCTGCTGCTGATAGAAGGCTGCGAGCTTAGTCGCGTTCGGCACGCTAATCAGCACAGATACTGTTTCATAACCTTTAATCGCAGGGATTGGGTTGAATTTGGTAAGGTGCTTAGTTTTATCCGCAGCAGTGCCATCGTCTAACAGCCAAGTTTTACCCGCCATTAGCGCAGGATTAGCAAGAGCATCGGTAGGGTTAGCAATACCATTCGCTACGGCCTGTGCAGCAAAGTTAGTCTGACTTAAGGTACCTGCTTGCAACGCTAGAAGCACAGATACAGGGCTGTCACCCTGCGCCATCCAGCGTCCATTAATCAATGGCTCTCCCGCTGATGACAGACAGCTAACTGATGAACACTCACCATAGATTGGCAATTTAATTTTCGCGGTATACACATCCGCTAGATTTGAAACCACATAAGCTGCGCCATCAGCTGCAGTTAAACCCGCAGCTTGAGCAACTGTAATACCCGCAGCCATTGGCGCTTGGGCAAAGCTTGGGGCATAGGGAGCACCTTGCGCCATAAGCAGCTTGGTTGTTTCATAGACATCAGTGACCGACTGAGTCGTGAATAATCCCGAGTAAGTAATCGTCGAAGTATCGACATTGTGCGCTGAGGCAATGCCCTTAACGTAACTGTTGATCAGCGTTTGCAGCATCAGCTGATCGGGCGTCTCTAACGGCAGAGTATCGATATCCATCGACACCGATTTATAGGTCGAAGATGGCGCAATGCTGCGACCTTCGGAATCTTGAATAAGGTTGGTAGTCGCGTAAACATAAGATTGACCCGCTTTTAAGGGCTTAAGTGGAATAATAACCACTGAATTGCCTGAGGCCATCGACACAAAGTCGACACCAAATTGCAGCTCATCACCCACTTTACAGGCTGAAACCGATGGTTTAGCGGTACATTCAGCATCCGAAGACAGCGGGCCACCGACAGTTGCTTCAAATACGCGCACGGCGCCAGGCTGTGCAACAGAAGCCGCCATCAGAGTCAGCGGCATGCCATCGCGCGTAGTCGCTAAATTAACATCGATAGAAATCGGCGACGTGGTAGACCAGCCGTCTAATCCACCAAGGGCGATTTGTGGATCGGCGTAATTACCAGAACTTTCACCAGGGATAGTTAAGGTACCATCATTTGTGCCACTGAATAACAAGTCATTGGGTAATGGTACTTTCGCGTTTGCGGGGTCAAATACCATTGTTGAGAGTGGCGTGAGGGATTCAGTGTTGTCTTTAATATCGTTATAACTGTCCTCTCCACATCCCGTGAGGCCCAATGCTGATGCAATTGCCACACATAAAATGAGTCTTTTCATGTTTATTCCCCAAATCTTGTTGTAATAATTTTGTTTTCCCCAAAAAATTTAGTCACAATAACGCGAACGCAACGGACTAAATAGGGCTTATTTTTGCCCTAACTCGTTCCAAGTTATCGTAAAATTTTTGAGTTAGCTACAAGTTTGTTACAAACAATCTCACTATTTGCAACGGGCATTCATGCGATTGTTTCAAACAATTGTTTACTTATTCAACAGTGCTAGAAAGGGCGGGCATTCTCGCCGCGGGGAATTAAATTTCATGTTGGAATATCAAGCTGCAAAAGATTTACTTAAAGGTAAAACGATTTTAGTCACGGGGGCTGGGGCAGGCATTGGCCGTGCTGCCGCCGTTGAATTTGCAAAACATGGCGCCACTGTGATCCTACTGGGTAAAACCGTGAAAAAACTCGAAGCGGTTTACGATGAAATTGAACTTGCTGGTTACCCTACTCCTGCCATAGTACCCTTAGATATGAAGGGCGCCACCGAGCAAAACTACCGCGATATGGCTGATACCATTAGCGAACAGTTTGGGCATTTAGATGGCCTGCTGCATAACGCCAGCATCCTAGGCGCACTTGGCCCCTTCGAGCATATCGATATTCAATCCCTTGAGGACGTACTGAAAGTTAACGTGACGTCTCAAGTCATGCTAACTAAAGCGTTACTGCCGATTATGCGCCAAGCACCTAGCGCCTCGATTATCTTCACCTCTAGCAGTGTGGGTCGAACGGGCCGCGCTTATTGGGGTCCCTATGCATTTTCTAAATTTGCCACCGAAGGCATGATGCAGGTGCTCGCCCACGAGTGTGACGGCAGCTCAGTTCGAGTAAACAGCATTAACCCAGGTGCGACCCGCACCGAAATGCGTGCAATGGCCTATCCAGCTGAAAATCCAATGGATCTTAAAACCGCAGAAGACATCATGCCAACCTATCTGTATTTAATGGGTCAAGATTCGTTAGACGTGAATGGTCAGCAATTTAACGCGCAATAATGGGTGTTTAGCAAAATAAACGGCTACAAAAAAGCCGCACTGTTAAGTGCGGCCTTTTCACTAATCAAGCGTATTTGTGATTAGCTACGTTGACGGGTTGGCTTCGGCTTACCCGTTGAAGTGACTTTGTGCTTACGCACGGCGCGGCGGATTTTCGCACTCTTTACTTGAGCACGGGCCACGCTGTGTTTATCGGCAGCCAACATAGTACGGGTTTCAGGCTCGAGACCCGCTAATTGGCGTAGGTAGTTAACCTGCTCGATTGGCAATTCAACCCAACCACCGCGTGGCAGTGACTTAGGTAATTCCACCATACCGTAACGCACACGGATTAGACGGCTTACTTGAACCTCTTGGGATTCCCATAAACGGCGCACTTCGCGATTACGACCTTCACGCAGACAAACGTGCCACCATTGGTTCATGCCTTCGCCGCCAGCGGCTTTAATGGCATCGAACTGGGCTGGACCATCTTCTAACATCACGCCGGTACGCAGACGCTGCACCGCAGCTTCTGGCACTTCACCGAAGGTACGTACTGCGTATTCACGCTCGACTTCGTTCGATGGGTGCATTAAACGGTTAGCGAGTTCACCGTCTGAGGTGAACAGCAATAGGCCTGACGTGTTGATATCCAGACGGCCTACCGCAACCCAGCGTGAGTCACGCACTTTAGGTAAACGGTCGAACACGGTTGGACGGCCTTCAGGATCCTTACGGCTACAAATTTCACCTTCAGGTTTGTGGTATGCCAGCACACGGCAAATCACATCATCGGCTGACTTTAGCGATATGGCTCTGCCATCAATACGGACTTTCGCATCAGCTTCGATACGATCACCTAGATTGGCGATAACTCCATCGATACTAACTCGACCTGCAGCAATCCATGCCTCCATCTCACGACGGGAGCCATGGCCTGCACGGGCCAAGACTTTCTGCAATTTTTCACTCATTAGTACGTTGCTCTTCTGACTGTTCGGGCGCTGATTTCAAACCTGAAAACACCGCCTGCAATGACTCAGTATCCGTAAGCGCAGGTAAATCCGCCAAGGTATCTAAGCCAAAATATGCTAAAAATTCTAAGGTAGTGGCGTACAGTGCTGGTCGCCCAGGAACTTCTTTATGGCCTACTACTTTAATCCATTGTCTATCCGACAAACTTTTTATGATGTGGCTGCTAATGGCCACACCGCGCACCTGTTCAATATCGCCGCGGGTCACAGGTTGACGATAGGCGATAACCGCCAGAGTCTCTAATGTTGCCCGCGAATATTTAGGTGCTTTTTCCTGCCACAGGGGCTGCAAAAAAGGACTCAGTACTTCTAGGGTCTGGAAGCGAAAACCCCCAGCGACTTTCACCAGTTGAACACCCCGTTCCTGATAATCCTGTTGCAGCTCGTCTAATGCGGCTTTGATTTTATCTCGGGAGACACTGAAATCCGCCAAAACGGTTTCCTTCAATGTCTTCACCGACATGGGTTTCCCCAACACAAACAGACTCGCCTCAATCAACTGCTTTAATTGAATTGGATTTATCTGCATCAATTAATAGGCCTTTACGTAAATAGTTGAAAAGGGTTCTGTTTGGTACAACTCAACCAATAGTTCTTTAACGAGTTCCATTAAAGCCAAGAAGGTCACCACCACGCCGGCACGTCCCTCTTCTAAGGTGAATAAACGCTCGAACGCCGTAAACTCCTCTGAGTTAAGCATGGCTAAGATTTGGCTCATGCGCTCGCGGGTTGACAGTTGTTCGCGTTTTACATGGTGATCCTCATAGGCATCGATACGTTTAAGCACATCACCAAAGGCGCGGGCGATTTCAAATAACGATACTTCCGGTGGGATCACCAAAGGTTTTATATTGGGCGACGGCATCGCACTTGCTTGAAACACATCCCGTTCAAGCCGAGGTAAATCATCGAGTTTTTGCGATGCCTCTTTGATCACCTCGTAGGCCTTCAATTGACGGATCAATTGCGAGCGCGGATCTTCCTCAATCTCATCTTCAAACACCATGCGTGGCAGTAACAAACGGGATTTAATTTCCGCCAGCGTTGCCGCCATCACTAAGTAGTCCGAGGCCAGTTCGATACGGGCCTGAGTGAGCATCGCGATATATTCAAGATATTGCGCGCTGATCTGTGAAATGGGTAAATCGACAACGTCTAATTTTTGCTTACGGATCAAGTACAACAGTAAATCGAGCGGTCCTTCGAAGGACTCTAAAAACACTTCTAATGCCTCGGGGGGAATAAATAAATCCTGGGGCATTTCGGTCATTGCCTGACCACGAATAACGGCTAAGGGTAAACTTTGTTGCGTGCCCTGCATCCGCTATTTCTCCGTGTTAAACCAAACGATTGAATGTCTAACCTGATGGTTTATCGCGCATTTTACCGGTAAGTTTTAAAAACTTATTTGGCCTAGTTTTGATTTAGGCTGTGCCAAACGCGGGATTATACCTGCAAATTGGCGGCGATAAAACTGCCAAATAGGTGCTTTATGCCGCTCAAGAGCGATATTCAGGACTGATTACCAGACAACAAAAGCCCATTACTGGAATGGGCTAACGTCCCCCGCACCTTCACGCAGGATTTCCATGCCGTCTTCCGACATGTCGATAACCGTCGTTGGCTTCTCACCTAAATAACCACCATGGATGATCACATCCACCTGATGTTCCAGTAAATCGCGGATATGCTCGGGATCAGACTCGGCAAAATCGCTGTTTGGCATCACCAAACTGGTGGACATCAAAGGAGCATCCAAGGCTTCGAGTAGCGCGAGGGCAATTACGTTGTCCGGCACCCGAATACCGATGGTTTTCTTCTTGTCATTTTGCAGGCGGCGTGGCACTTCCTTGGTCGCCTTAAAAATGAAAGTGTAAGGGCCAGGGGTGCAACTCTTGAGAATACGGTAGGCCTGATTATCCACCTTGGCATAGGTCGCCAGTTCCGATAAGTCGCGGCACATTAAGGAAAAATTATGGTCATTCTCAATCTGGCGAATGCGAGTAATGCGGGTCATCGCATCCTTCTCACCGATAAGACAGCCCAAGGCATAACCCGAATCTGTAGGGTAAACAATGACACCACCCGACTTTAACACGCTGACCGCTTGGCTGATTAAACGCGCCTGCGGATTGACTTCATGTACATAAAAAAACTGACTCATGGTCGTTCCATCCATGCCTGTGACTGCCAGACCCACTCTAAACCTTGGGGCTGAAAGAGATTTTTGCCTAATTCTATCCAGTTACTCGGAAAGTGGAAATCACTTCCTACCGATGCAAGCAACTGATTTTGAACGCTGAGCGCCGATAAATTGGCTCGGTCTTCCAATGTTTGCTGACCGAGCACCACTTCCATGGCATCGCCGCCCGCTTCCTTAAATTCACGCACTAAGCGTTTAAGCCATTTGCCTGAGAGTTTATAACCACTGGGATGGGCTAATACCGCAAGCCCACCCGCGCGGTGAATCACCTCGATGGCGTTGGCCATATCGCCCCAATTATTGGGCACATAACCGGTTTTACCACGTGCAAGATAGCGTTTAAATACACTTGGCATATCAACGGCATAGCCGTTATCCGCCAGCCAGCGGGCATAATGTCCACGGCTTAATGCCGCGCCCCCAGCAATGGCTTTAGCACCTTCGTATGCGCCTTCAATTCCCGCCTTGGCGAGTCGATTGCCAATCTCTTTGGCGCGCTCTTCGCGAAGCTCACGCTGGTTTTCGAGAAAGGCTAATAATTCAAGGTTGGTATCATCGAAATTGAGCGCCACGATATGGATATCGTAACTATTCCAACGAGTTGAAATTTCAACGCCCGAAATAAGTTTTAAGGGCTCAGTTTGGGATTGGTTAAAGGCACGCGCTTCATCGAGCCCCGCCACCGTATCATGGTCGGTAATGGCGAACAGCTGCACGCCCTTTTCAAGGGCCCTTGCGACTAATTCTGAAGGAGTTAATTGACCGTCAGACGCGGTCGTGTGGCTGTGTAAATCAGCCAAAATGCTTTCAGTATTCATGCCGTCATTGTACGTGAATTTGTGAACAAATGTGCAGATATCTCACGTCAATCTCACTAAAACGGCAAGAATAATGGCATAAGTGACAGCGATTTATGCTAAAAATTCGCTTGGTTGCAAAAATAATTGGTTGACAATTTTTCACCACTCATGTTTTCTATACCCAAGCAAACACATTTTCGAGCCTGCTTTAAATGACACACACTATCGCTTCTTTCAACATCATTTGGTGGTGGCACTTCCCAACTTAGCGGGTGGTGTGAAGCTCTGTGCTCATTAAGAAGTGAACAGAACCAACAAAAAGCCCGCAGAAATGCGGGCTTTTTTGTTGGTGCGAAAAATGTCTGCAATGCGGCAAACCGATACAGCGAGTTAACCCTGATGTTTAAGACATTGAAAGTCGCGGAGAATAATGATGCCTGACCAGACAATCGCCCGTTCCACTTCACACAAGGCCGCATTAGCCTACCATAGCGATCCGCTGCGCCTTTACCAGCACATCACGCAGGATGCGCCCCACACAATGCTGCTCGAATCCGCCGAAATCGACAGCAAAGAAAACCTTAAAAGCATGGTAATGACCCACGCCTCCATGATGATCCGCTGTGACGGTTATCGTTTAACCTTCAGCGCGTTAACCATTAATGGAGCTCAGCTACTCGCACCCATCGCTGCGTTTTTTAAGTCGCTATCAAAGGAGCATCAATGCGAATTAGCCGAGTCTAGCCTAATCGTAAATTTGCAAAAAAATGCCGAGCTGCAGGATGAAGATGCGCGCCTAAAATCCACCTCGCCACTCGATGGTTTGCGACTTTTTGTAAAGCATATCGATTGCGGCGCTCATGCAGACAGCACCCATGCCAACAGCAAAGCGAAACCCGCCTTTGAGGACTTATTTTTAGGTGGCGTGCTGGCCTACGATTTAATCGACACTGTTGAACCGCTGCCCGAAGTGCCAAACGGTGCCAACGATTGCCCCGACTACCTGTTCTATTTGGCTGAAACCTTAATTCTTATCGATCATAAGCAAAAACACGCCGAAATCGTGACCCACAATTTCTGTGAAGGAAGTAATGACTATCAAAGGGTTGCAGCAGAGCTTCGAGCACGCACCCAGCAAATAAGCATTGCCTGTGAGCAATTAATGCAACATGCAGAAGCGATTCCAGCCCTTGTTGCAATCGATGTAACCGAGGACGTGAATGTCTCCGACGAGACCTTTAAGCAAACCGTTAATCAGCTAAAAGAACATATTATTGCAGGCGATATCTTCCAAGTGGTGCCTTCACGCAGCTTTAGTCTGCCCTGCCCTAATACCTTAGGTGCTTACCGCGCCCTTCGCTTAACCAACCCAAGCCCTTATATGTTCTATTTCAGGGGACATGACTTTACGTTATTTGGTGCCTCCCCCGAGAGCGCGCTTAAATACGAAGCCAAGAGTAATCAGGTTGAGGTGTATCCCATTGCAGGCACCCGCAAACGTGGCAAAACCGCCACCGGCGAGATTGATTTTGACCTTGATAGCCGTATTGAATTGGAACTGCGTCTCGATAAAAAAGAGCTGTCTGAGCACATAATGTTGGTCGACCTTGCCCGTAACGATATCGCCCGCATTAGCCAAAGCGGCAGCCGTAAGGTGGCAGAACTGCTCAAAGTAGACCGTTATTCCCACGTGATGCATTTAGTCAGCCGCGTGACGGGGCAACTGCGTCAGGATTTAGATGCACTGCACGCCTACCAAGCCTGCATGAACATGGGCACTTTAGTTGGCGCGCCTAAGGTTCGCGCATCACAACTCGTTCGTCAGGCGGAAAAGACCCGCCGCGGCAGTTACGGCGGCGCTGTCGGTTATTTAAATGCGCTCGGTGATATGGACACTTGCATCGTTATCCGCTCCGCCTTTGTCAAAAATGGTGTTGCCCATATTCAAGCAGGTGCCGGCGTCGTGTTTGACTCTGATCCCCAAAGTGAGGCCGACGAAACCCGCCAAAAGGCTCAGGCCGTAATCAACGCCATCAAAATGGGCGCAGGCTTTGCTGAATCAACCACCTCAGTATCGCAATCAAACTAGGAAAAGGTGCCAAGATGAAACTCTATCTCCTCGATAACTTTGACTCCTTTACCTACAACCTAGTCGATCAATTCAGAAGCCTTGGCTATGAGGTGGTGATCTACCGTAATGATGTCGATGCCACTTTTATTGCCGATAAAATGCTCAGTGAAACCCAAGCGGCCGCGCTGGTGTTATCCCCAGGTCCAGGCGCGCCCCATGAAGCGGGCTGCATGATGGAACTAATAGCAAAGCTCGCAGGCAAAGTGCCAATGCTTGGGATTTGTTTAGGTCATCAGGCCATGGTGGAATACTACGGTGGCAAAGTGGAGCGCGCGCCAAGCGTGGTGCACGGAAAAGCAAGCCCCACTGACCACGACAGCACTGGTATTTTTAGCGGTTTACCCTCACCTTTACCCGTTGCCCGCTATCACAGCCTAGTGGCCACTAAAGTACCTGACTGTCTACAAGTGATTGCCACCACCGAAGGCATGCCAATGGCGGTGTTACACGGCGAGCACAGAGCGGTTGGATTTCAATTCCACCCAGAATCGATTCTTACGACCCTTGGCAGTCAATTGTTGACCCAAACGTTGGCCTTTATTAATCCAAAGACTGTTAATCAAAAGTTGGCAGGAGCGACACTATGAATGCATCAAACATCCAAGTGCTGCTCGACACTTTATTTAAGGGCATCAGTTTAAGCCGAGGGCAAACCGCCGAACTCTTTAGCGCACTGATTGAGGGTGAGCTAAATGACGTGCAAATGGCAGCGATGCTGATTGCCCTAAAACTTCGCGGCGAAACCATCGATGAAATCAGTGGCGCCGCCGATGCGATGCGCCAAGCCGCCAAGCCCTTTCCAGTATCGGATAACTGCCGTCAACAGGGCATAGTGGATATCGTCGGTACCGGAGGTGATGGTTTTAATACTATTAATATCTCGACCACGGCGGCCTTTGTGGCGGCGGCGGCGGGCGCAAAGGTGGCCAAACACGGTAATCGCTCAGTATCGAGTAAATCGGGCTCGTCGGACTTACTGGCGCAATGTGGCATCGATTTAACCATGTCGCCTAAAACCGCAAGTCACTGCCTCGACACCCTTAATCTGTGTTTTTTATTCGCTCCCCATTACCACGGCGGCGTAAAACACGCAGTACCCGTAAGGCAAGCGCTAAAGACTCGCACCCTATTCAATGTGTTAGGGCCGCTGATTAACCCCGCTCGCCCAGAGTTTTTACTGCTTGGTGTTTATAGCCCTGAGCTAGTGTTACCGATAGCCAAAGTGCTTAAGGCCCTAGGCACTACACGCGCTATGGTGGTTCACGGCCAAGGATTAGATGAAGTGGCGCTCCATGGCAACACCCAAGTGGCAGAGCTTAAGGATGGCGAGATTTATGAATATCAATTAAGCCCTAATGATTTTGGGGTGAGCGCGGCGCAAATCAGCGATTTACAGGGCGGCGAGCCAGAAGAAAACGCTAAGTACACTAAAGATATTCTTAAAGGCTCAGGCAAAACCGCCCACGTTAATGCGGTAGCCATCAACGCTGCCTGCGCCCTTTATCTTTGCGGTATGGCTGACTCACTAAAAAGCGCCACCACACTTGCACTCGATACGATTAACAGCGGCAAAGCCTTTGAATTACTCGAGCAATTAGCTACAGTCAGCAGCGAAGGACAGGAATAAGTATTATGGCTTCTATCTCTCAAACTCAGGACGAGCGAAACGTGCACAGCGATACCACTCAATCACTATCATCAAGCCAAACGTCAAAACCCAATGTGCTGACCCGCATTGTCGATACTAAATATGCACACATCGAGTCGCTAAAATTGCGCTTTCCTGAGGCAAGCCTTCAACCAAAGCTCTCGGATCGCAGTCTCTTCGCGGCCTTAAAAGCACCGAAGATGAGCTTTATTTTGGAATGTAAAAAGGCAAGTCCGTCTAAGGGCTTAATTCGACCCAATTTTGATGTAGAAGCCATAGCCACTATTTACAGCAAATACGCCGCGGGGATTTCGGTATTAACCGATGAGCAATTTTTCCAAGGCGATATGGCGTATCTTCCTAAAGTGCGCGCCAAAGTTCATCAGCCTATTCTGTGTAAAGACTTTTTTGTCGATGAATATCAAATCAAACTTGCCGCCCACCTTGGTGCCGATGCGATTTTATTGATGCTATCTGTGCTCGATGATGCGCATTATCAACGCCTCACGGCAGAAGCCGCAAAATACCAACTCGATATTCTGACCGAGGTCAGTAACGAAGAAGAGCTTAAGCGCGCCATTGCACTCGATGCCGCCATTATTGGCATTAATAACCGCAATCTAAGGGATCTGAGTACCGATCTTGCAACCACTGAAGAACTCGCGCCCCATATCCCAAGCGATCGGGTGATTATCAGTGAGTCGGGTATTTACACCAACGAACAGGTTCGCCGTCTAAGCCCTTTGGTCGATGGCTTTTTGGTGGGCAGCTCGCTTATGGCAGAGCCAGACATCGACCTTGCCTGTCGCAAATTGATATTCGGTCACAACAAAGTCTGCGGCCTCACCCGCCTTGAAGATATCAAGGCTGCAGCTAAAGCTGGCGCTGTGTATGGCGGGTTAATCTTTGCCGAAAAATCCCCCCGCGCCCTAACGCTTGCAACTGCTAAAAACCTAGTGAAGGCTTACCGCGAATCGAAATTGCCTGAAATCCAGTTTGTTGGGGTCTTCGTGAATGAAACGCCGCAGCGCATAAGTGAAATTGCCGCCCAGCTCAACCTTGCAGCCATACAGTTACATGGCAATGAAACCGAGTTTGAAATCGACCAGCTTAAGGAGCATTTGCTGGCATTAGGACTTAACACCGAGATTTGGAAGGCGGTTGGTATTGATGCACAGACGGGTGATATGACCGATATCCCAAGGGGCGCTGGGCGCTATCTGTTTGATAGTAAAACCAGCGCAAGCTTTGGCGGTACTGGCCACAGCTTTAACTGGCAGGCGCATATTCCCAATAAATCGCAGGCAATGTTAGCGGGCGGTTTAACGCCGGACAATGCTGCAAGTGCCAATGCTCAAGGGTTCTACGGACTGGATTTTAACTCCGGACTTGAAAGCGCCCCCGGCATTAAAGTGGCGGACAAAATCAACCAAGCCTTTGCCAATTTGCGCCTTTGAACTTTCGGCTCAAAGTAAACCTTCAGGGCTAGTTGAAACAAATTAGATTGTGGTCGAGCAAGAAAAGACTTAACCACAGCGAACAGATTAAAACGTTAAGGAAAAAGTATGTCAGAGCTGAAGCTTAATCCCTATTTTGGTGAATACGGCGGTATGTATGTACCGCAGATTTTAGTCCCTGCATTAAAACAACTCGAAAATGCCTTCGTCGAGGCGCAGACCGATGAATCCTTTCAGGCTGAGTTTAGCGATCTTCTAAAAAACTACGCGGGTCGCCCAACAGCATTGACCTTAACTCGTAATTTAAGTCCGAATCCCATGGTCAAAATCTACCTTAAACGGGAGGATTTACTCCACGGCGGCGCCCATAAAACCAACCAAGTGTTGGGCCAAGCGTTGCTCGCTAAACGCATGGGTAAAAAAGAAATTATCGCCGAAACCGGCGCGGGTCAGCACGGTGTTGCTACCGCCCTTGCCTGCGCGCTCTTAGGCTTAAAATGCAAGGTCTACATGGGCGCTAAAGACGTTGCCCGTCAATCACCTAACGTATTTAGAATGCGCTTGATGGGCGCAGAAGTCATTCCTGTCACCTCAGGTTCTGCCACCTTAAAAGATGCCTGTAACGAAGCGATGCGTGACTGGTCAGGCAGTTACGAGAAGGCCCACTATTTATTAGGCACCGCCGCGGGGCCACACCCCTTCCCGACGATTGTGCGTGAATTTCAGCGCATGATTGGTGAAGAAACCAAAAAGCAAATGCTTGAGCGTGAGGGGCGCCTACCCGATGCTGTAATCGCCTGTGTCGGCGGCGGCTCTAATGCCATCGGCATGTTCGCCGACTTTATCGATGAAACCAGCGTCGAGCTGATTGGCGTCGAGCCTGCAGGTAAAGGCATAGATACCCCTATGCACGGTGCGCCGCTAAAGCATGGCAAAACAGGGATTTTCTTTGGCATGAAAGCGCCATTAATGCAGGACAGTGAAGGCCAAATCGAAGAGTCCTACTCCATTTCAGCGGGATTAGACTTCCCGTCGGTTGGCCCACAACACGCCTATTTAAATGCAATTGGCCGTGCTCGTTACGAGTCGGCAACCGACGATGAAGCCCTCGACGCTTTCCAATTATTGGCGCGTAGCGAAGGCATTATTCCGGCGCTCGAATCGGCCCACGCCCTTGCTTACGCCCTGAAAATGGCGAATGAATGCATCAAGGAAACCATTTTAGTGGTGAACTTATCGGGCCGTGGCGACAAGGATATTTTCACCGTTTCCGATATTTTAAATGGTAAAGAGGAACAATAACGATGAGCAACCATTTGAACCAGACAAACAGCGCTAACGATGCACGTGACGCTAGCAGTTACGACACAGCCCGTTACCAACAGACTTTTGCCAAGTTAAAGGCACAAGGTCGCGGTGCTTTCGTCCCATTCGTGACCCTTGGTGATCCAAGCCCAGCCTTATCCTTAAAAATCATCGACACTTTAGTGCAAGATGGCTCCGATGCGCTGGAGCTGGGATTCCCCTTCTCAGACCCTTTAGCCGATGGCCCTGTTATTCAAGGGGCAAACCTTCGCGCGTTGGAAGCTAAAACCACACCCACTGTGTGTTTTGAAATGCTCACGCAAATCCGTGCCCAATACCCAGAACTACCTATTGGCTTGCTGCTGTATGCCAACTTAGTCTTCGCCAATGGGATAGATAATTTTTATCAAAGGGCAAAACTGGCGGGCGTCGATTCAGTATTAATCGCCGATGTGCCTGTGGAAGAAGCCGCGCCTTTTATCGAGTCAGCCAAGGCCCATGGCATAGCACCGATTTTTATCGCACCGCCCAATGCGGATACCGACACACTCGCAACTGTCAGTAGTAAGGGCGCAGGTTATACCTATTTGTTATCCCGCGCAGGGGTCACAGGTACTGATACCAAAGCGGGCACGCCGGTGGAAGAAATCCTTGCGAAACTTGCTGAGTTTAATGCGCCGCCGCCCCTGCTTGGTTTTGGTATCGCCGAGCCATCACAGGTCAGCGCCGCCATTAAAGCGGGTGCAGCCGGGGCTATCTCAGGCTCTGCAGTTGTTAAAATCATCGAAGCGAACTTGCACGATGAGAACAAACTACTCATCACGCTCGGTGAATTTACAAGGGCAATGAAAGCAGCGACTTAATTAACACAGCATTTATAATAAGGCTAACCACTCAGGTTAGCCTGATACATCACACCTAAATACAAAAACCGCTCTAAACTCAGCATATTCAATCTGTTTCAACAGGATATAATCAAGTATTATCGAATTCACTCAAATGTAGGGCGGTTCCAATCCTCTCAGAAATGAGGCCATCATGTCTGATCCAAATTCACAGCCAAACACCTCCGCACGCACGATTTTCGGCACAGCTAAATTGCCAGCCAAGTATGCCAATATTGTTATGCCATTTTTTCTTTCCATTTTGATGAGTTGTATTGTGTCGGGGATCAGTACGTTAAATGGCGTAGGCACTAGCCCTCAGTTTATTGACCTTTGGTTAACTGCTTGGTTTATTTCATGGATAGTCGCATTCCCAACGCTGTTATTCGTGCTGCCTTTAGTGCGTAAACTCACCGCGGCCTTTGTTGAATTACCCAAATAAGCGCTACATTTCGAATTTATCAAAGGTGTTGAGATGTGCCTCAATCAATTGGCGCAATATCGCAATCGGGTAGCACCATGACTTTTTCCCTCAAGTCCTGCGTGCTACACTCAGACCCCATGTCTCCTAACGCCGTATACTTATGAAACAACTGCTTGATTTTCTGCCCCTGATCATCTTTTTTGCCGTCTATAAATTCTTCGATATTTATATCGCCAGTGGCGCACTCATCGCGGCCACAGCACTGCAATTGATCGTGACCTATGCCCTCTATAAAAAATTAGAGAAGATGCACATCATCACCTTCGCTATGGTCACCGTATTTGGCACTCTGACCTTGGTCTTCCACGACGATGCCTTTATCAAATGGAAGGTCACCATTATTTATGCGCTATTCGCTATCGCGCTCGGTGTAAGCCAACTGCTAAATAAATCAATATTAAAATCTATGTTAGGCAAAGAGTTACGTGTTGCCGACAATATTTGGGCGCGAGTAACTTGGTACTGGGTGAGCTTTTTTGTGGTGTGTGCGCTGGTCAATATCTATGTTGCCTTTAGTTTGCCACTCGAAACTTGGGTGAATTTTAAAGTATTTGGTCTTACCGCTATCACCCTCATCAACACTGTGTTAACCGTATTTTACCTTTTCAAGCACCTACCAGAAGATCAACGAAAGGAACTCAAATAATGTGGTATATGATTTCAGCTCAAGATGTCGAAAATAGCTTAGAGAAACGTTTAGCGGCGCGTCCTGCGCACCTTGAACGCCTTCAGGAAATGGCCAATGAGGGCCGTTTATTAGTGGCAGGTCCCCATCCTGCTATCGATAGCGAAAACCCAGGTGAAGCAGGCTTTACTGGCTCACTTTTAATTGCCGAATTTGATTCGCTCGAAGCGGCCAAAAACTGGGCAGATGCCGACCCTTATGTTGCCGCAGGCGTTTACCAAAGCGTTATCGTAAAACCCTTCAAGCGAGTTCTGCCCTGATGAAAATTGTCTCTTTTAATATCAATGGGCTGCGTTCACGCTTGCATCAATTACAGGCGCTAATCGATAGCCATCAGCCCGATATTATCGGACTGCAGGAAACCAAAGTGCACGATGAGGCCTTTCCATTAGCCGAAGTCGAAGCCATGGGTTACCAAGTACATTACCACGGCGGTAAGGCCCACTACGGTGTTGCCATGCTCTCTAAAGTGGCGCCAGTTAAAATCCAAAAGGGATTTGTGACCGACGATGAAGATGCCCAGCGCCGTCTTATTATTGGCACTTTTACCCAGAAAAATGGCCGCCCGCTGACCGTATTTAATGGTTATTTCCCCCAGGGTGAGGCCATCGACCATCCGACCAAGTACCCTGCTAAGCGCAAGTTTTATCAGGACTTAATGGTTCACTTAAACGCAAATCATAGCAATGATGAAGATATCGCTATCATCGGCGACATCAATATTTCGCCGACGGATTTAGACATTGGTATTGGTGAAGTGAATCGCAAGCGCTGGTTAAAAACGGGCAAGTGCAGCTTCCAACCCGAGGAACGTGAGTGGTTAGCCACGCTGCAAAATTGGGGATTAATCGATACGTTCCGTCAATTGCACCCAACGCGCGTTGATCGTTATTCATGGTTCGATTACCGCAGTAAGGGATTCGATGATAACCGCGGCCTGCGTATCGATGTGATTTTAGCAACCCCTAGTCTGGCGAAACGCTTGGTTGAAGCCGATGTTGACTATGAGCTACGCGGCATCGACAAGCCATCGGATCATGCGCCGATTTGGAGCACCTTTAGGGCGGTTTAGTCCTAGATAGCCTAAATGCGAGACATAAAAAACCTCGACCTGCTTTTTACTCTATATTCATGCAGGGTCGAGGTTTTTTATTTGCGTAAATTCAGGCTAGCTAGTGCGGTATTGCTTTAGGATCCCGCCAAGGGCAATGGATGCTTGATGTAAATCGGCTGCCAAACTCACGCTACGCTGAGCCGTTTCTTTAATCGTATCCGATTGGTGGCGGATTTCATTCAAGCGGGTTGCAATGTCCCTTGCGGCGACGCTTTGCTCTTCGGCTGAAGCCGCAATTTGGCTACTCATATCAAACACCGCATTGACCGATTGCGCCATGGCTTCAACATCGCTGCCGACTTCGATGATCGCTCCCTGCCCCTCATCAGCACGTTTCACAATCTCGTTAGAAATCCCCGATAAATGGCGGGTACCCGATTGTAATCCCTCAATCATCGCCTGGATTTCCACCGTAGCCTGCTGGGTTCTTCCCGCAAGGGTGCGGACTTCATCGGCAACCACGGCAAAACCACGGCCCTGCTCGCCGGCGCGGGCAGCTTCAATGGCTGCATTCAACGCCAGCAGATTCGTTTGTTCAGAAATGCCATTGATGGTAGTGACTACAGCATCAATCTGCGCCGCATCCTTGGAAAGTTGCTCAACCGATGAAGAAGAATCGCCAATTTTTGCTGATAGCAATCCAATACTTTCAACGGTTTGACTAATGCGGTTTTGGCTCACGGTCATTTGCGCCGCATTTTCCTTAGTGTGCATAGAGGTATTACTGGCGTTTAGGGAAACCTCTTCAATTGCCGCCGTCATTTGCGACATAGCCACGGCAACTGAGTCTAAAAACTGGTGCTGATAACCTATTAATTCTTCGCTACTTTTAGCCTGTTGGTTAAATTCATTCGAGGCGTGAGCCAGTGTTTGGGCGTTGTTGCCAATGGCTGACACCATCTCACTCATATTATCTGCGCAGCGGTCGATTTCACGGGCAATCAAACTAAAGTCATCGGTGCCGAAGAAATTTAATCTAAAGCTTAAGTCACCATCGGCTAAACGCTTAATTGCCATATACATTTCCCATAAACCCGCGCCTAGGGAAGTGGATATCCAATAACTTAATTGAAATAAGGGTAATAAACCGACGAGGGCAATCCAAAACATAAATTGTGCATCACTAAGGGCCTCACGCTCCCAACTGCCGACATCCTGTGAGAGTTGCAGTGCGCCACCTGCTAATAAATTGGCACTCACAGTGACATTATCACCCTGTCGCTCGGGCTCGCTCTGGCGACTAACCACACTCAAGCCATGGTCACGGGCAAAGACTGATAATCCCTCAGCCTGAAGTTTTTGCCCATCCGCTATCTGTGCAAAGGCATCTACACTGGCTTGAACTCTCGCTAAAGAAGCAGAAGAAATGGTTTGCTGAGCGTGTTGGTAATTGGTAAAAGCAACGACGGCGGTAATTAGGGAGACCATGGAACATACCAGCCAAAACTTGCCGTTAAGACTGAATTTGATCAAAATGGCATCGATAGTGCGAAACTTCACGTGTTTCATTGGGATATTTCCTAGGGAACTGGGCGTAATCGTTTACTAAATCAAGATTATAGTTCAAATATTTCTCCGAACTCATCCAAGGTATTCGGAGAATATCGAGTTTGCACTTTAATGACCTCAATCAATCGACATTAGCAATATTATTAGATATCACACTCTTATTTAATGTCGTTTTAGATTTTGGTGTAAGTCTTATGAGCAGCGACGTTAGATTACTCATAGCGAACCCCATCAGGCCACCAAGCACTAATGGTGGCAATATTTGTGCGACATTAGCAGACATTGCAAAGGTGATGCAGCAACCAATAAAAGCCCCAGGAATGAAGCTAAGTTTTTGATAACTGGCTTGTAAGCACATTGCCATCGTCACTATACCCGTTAACAAGTAGCCGATGAGAGGAGTTTCAAATTGACTACTACCCGTGATGATAAGCCAACCCCAGAATACACCCGAAAGGTTAGTCAACCAGGTCATTAAAAGCCCTTCAACACCCGTTTTAGGTTGTGCAAAAAAAGTACTGCAACCTAAAAATCCAATCCAAGTAACAAAGTGGAATACGTCTGCCAGACCGCACCATACTGCCGCTAAAAGCCCCGCCGAAATAGCGATTTGCCAACGATTTTCCATGAGGACCTCTCTACCTGTAATTCACGGAATAAAAGCATTGATAACCCATGGGCGCCTGCGTTTTAGTACAGACAACGTCCCTGTGATATTCCGATAAAACAAAGCCACTGCTCAGCAGGACCAACGCTGCTAGCAAATGAAATCACATTCCTGTGGAGCTTGCTTACCGGAATAACAACCCTAAAGTCATCAAGCGTGGAAGTGGTTAAGTTACCTCTAATTGAAAAATAAAAACCTGATCCAATACCTATTTTTGACATTAATACCTAAAAATTCGATGAAGCTCATTTGTTTGTAGTAATAAAACCAAAAATTAACCTAAGTGATGGGATATTCATCAGCAGAAAATCAAATCGAGCCAAGCAATATTCTTTCGAGTTGCTTAACACGTCAAAGGGATAATTAACCCACCTAAGCTTGGTTGGTTAAGGCTTGTGTGAATTGATTTCTATGCATCAAATTATTCACGGACTATGGCAAAAAACCAAAGCAGTCCAACGACAAATCGAGCCCACACGCCACCGAGGTGAAGCAATAAAATTAACTCGCCAAATAATCCTTGGTGAGTGACTCTCATGCAGAACTTCGCTAGGTAGACAGCTTAGAATTAAGGCAGAATTGAAAGTATGCACATGCTATTTCGCCCCATACGCAATTAACTCAATAAGGGGCGAAATATTGTCATGCTTAGCGCAATAGTTGATCGGCAACGAAGGGATTATGCTCCCTCTCTTCACCAAAGGTGCTCATAGGACCATGGCCTGGAATAAATGCCACATCAGATCCCAGTGGCCAGAGTTTTTGAGTGATGGAATTAATTAAATCACTATGATTTGACTGGGGAAAATCGGTTCGACCAATAGAGCTTCTAAACAGAATATCTCCTACCCAAGCGAGTTTGGCTGGCGCTGAGTAAAACGCGATATGCCCAGGGGTGTGGCCAGGACAATGAAGCACAGACAACTGCTGAACACCGACAGTAACACTGTCGCCCTCATTCAGATATTGGGTAGCCTCAAAGGCTTCGCAATGGGGAAAACCAAAATTTTGGCTCTGCTTTGGCAAATTATCTATCCAAAATTTATCCGCAATATGGGGACCAATAATCGGAATATTTTCTAACTGAGCCAGCTGCTTGGCACCACCAACATGGTCGATATGCCCATGGGTGAGTAACACTTTCTCCAGTGTCAGCCCCAATTTGGCGACCTCAGCCTGAATCCGCTCAATATTACCACCCGGATCAACCACAGCGGCGCGATGGGTCTTCTCACACCAAATCAAGCTGCAGTTTTGTTGGAACGGGGTCACTGGAATAATTAGGTACTTCATAGCTTCAATCTCGTGTTGTCCATAGCCGATAGATTACGCTAACTGCCCCATAATGGCTTACTTTTTCATAATAAATATTGATCTTAACCAAGAGCGATTCAAATATTCGCAACTTGCTCGCAGAGCACATTTGTATACAATCTACCGCTTATACCGCCCTACCCTTTAAGGTTGAATAATGAATCCCGATATGATGCTTGCGGGTGTCCTAGCCCAAAAACATACTTTTACCCTGCCATTGGACTATCAGCAACCAAAGGGTCAACAGTTAACTGTATTCGCAAGGGAATTATGCAGCATCGATAATAAAGATAAAAAACTGCCCTATTTAGTGTTTTTCCAAGGAGGACCTGGGTTTGCGGCGATGCGCCCCGCAAGTAACAGTGGCTGGATACGCCGCGCGCTCAAAGAGTTCAGGGTGTTATTACTCGATCAACGGGGCACAGGTTTATCAAGTCCAATTAATTACCAAAGCCTGACCCATCTAACGGCGTCAGAACAAGCTGACTACTTAGGGCATTTCAGAGCCGATAATATCGTGCGTGATGCAGAGGCCATTCGTGCCCAATTATCCCCAAACGAAAAATGGGCTATTTTAGGTCAAAGCTTCGGAGGGTTCTGCGTCCTGCGCTATTTAAGCTCGGCGGCAGAAGGCGTAAGTGAAGCCTATATCACCGGCGGTATCCCATCACTCGCAAGGCATGCCGATGAAGTCTACCATGCCACTTACAAGCGAGTGCTCGCCAAAAATCAAGATTTCTTCCACCGCTTTAAGGATGCAAAACCCTTAGTCGAGCGTCTAGCAAATTACCTGCGTAATCATGACGTCAAACTCGCAACGGGCGAAACACTTACGGTCGAGATGTTGCAACTTTTGGGCATTAATCTGGGAATGGAACAGGGCCCAGAATCCTTGTATTACTTGCTCGAGCAAGCCATTGTCGACACAGCAGAGGGTGAGTACATTAACCCACTCTTTTTAAACCATTTCTGCCAGTTGCTCGACTATAACACTAACCCGATTTTTGCCCTGCTGCACGAGGCCATTTATTGTCAGCAAAATGCCTCCCAGTGGTCGGCCCATAGAGTAAGACAAACATATCGCGAATTTAATTATCAGCCCGGTAAAGCCTTCCTATTTACAGGGGAAATGATTTATCCGTGGATGTTCGACCAATTCAGTCATTTAGCACCACTCAAAGCCGCAGCAGACCTGCTTGCTAATAAGAGTGATTGGCCGACGCTCTACGATATCGACACCCTAAGCCAAAATACGGTTCCCGTTGCGGCGGCAATCTACAGCGAAGACATGTATGTCGAGATGGATTACAGCCTAGAAACGGCAAAACAAGTGGGACAGTTAAAATACTGGCTGACCTCGGAATACGAGCACAATGGGATCCGCATGGATGGCGAGCACATCCTCGATAAACTCATTCAGCTCAACCGCGGTAACAACTTAAGATAAAAGAGTATTTTAAGGGTTAATTAAGTAATTGCTGTCATTGTATAGAAGCTCCTCATTCATATGAGTGATTTTGGCTAAAAATATTCAACGACCAATTTTCCGTGAGAGTAAACCGTCTTGGTTTACTCTTTTTTTTTCCCAAAATCTTCGCCCCTTCAAGCTGATTCCCGCTCAATGCCATCAAGACTTCAATCACTCTGAATGTAGCCACTTAGGTTTTTCAACCAATCACCTTGGAAACTCATCGACACGATAGCTTTCCAAGAAAAAAGCATTAGCCAAAGGGCTTGCTCCCACAGCTTTACATCCATCAATTTCGTCTAAAATTTTATGCGTAAACTTTAAGGCTAAACCTTACGACTAAGGTTTGCCGAGATAAGGGTTAAGGGTTAACTGACTAACTCCTTTACCGAGTCCTTATTAACACGGTTGGTCTTACTGCGCTTTCAACTTAAGGGTTTTAACTAAGTGGTTTTAGCCTGAGCCGTTTTAGTCGCACTTGCGTTACTTGCAGAACCTTTTGCCGCGCTGCTAGAGGGTTTTCCCTTAGACGCTGCCCTGCGGTAGTTGGACTTTCCCTTGGATGAGGCCCCCTTAAATGACTTACTCTTCGTGGATTTGCGATATCCTTGGCCTTTTAAGCCATTTAACGCTTGGGGTAATTGCGCGCCCGCATTTTCAATCAATGAGGTTAGTGTGCCCAGTAACGGCTGCATAAATCCCTGATAGGAGGTTGCTTTATGGCAAATTTGATTAAGGCTCGACTCCCATAGTGCGGTCATGTCCGGTGTTGTCGCGCTTAAGGGCAAGCTATTAATGAGCCCCTTGCCGACATCGGTGGCAATGATAGATTTACCCTGCCTGACGATATAACCTCGTTTAAACAATAGCTCGATGATCCCCGCCCGTGTCGCCTCAGTCCCAAGACCATCGGTTTCCTTTAAAATTTTACGGATTTGGGGATCGGTGACATAACGGCTAATCCCAGTCATCGCACTTAAGAGTGTGGCATCAGTAAACGCCTTTGGCGGCTGGGTTAGCTTTTCGACAAGCTCGCCTTGGGTACAATGCAGCATCTGCCCTAAGGTTAACGGCGGTAACTGCCCCGTGAAATCCTCATCTTCATTTTTTTCATCATTCGCACCATGAGTTATATCATCCACTTGTGGCACCAAACCCGAAGCCTTACCACGACTCGCCCCATCGCTGGCAAAGAGTTGCTTCCAACCCAGTGACGTGTCCTGTTTAGCCTTAGCATTAAATAATCCCCCTTCGATAGTGACCTGTACTGAGGTTTCACTGTAACAATAGGCAGGATAAAACTGCGCCACATATTTACGGGCAATATGCAGGTAAAGCTGGCATTCACGCTGACCTAAACTCGCTAAATTTGGTGATTTTTCGGTGGGGATAATCGCATGATGGGCATCGACGTTTTTATCATTCCAAGCCTTGGATTTAAGCTTAGGATCAGGCGCTGGGACATTGGTCAGCAGTTCAGGCGCTCCGCGACTGATTGCAGCGAGTACTTTAGGTGCAAGACCATGCTGCTCAAGTGGCAGATATCGACTGTCGGATCGTGGATAGGTAATTAATTTGTGTCTTTCATATAAACTCTGGCAGGTATCGAGTACATCCTTGGCACTCATACCAAAACGCTTAGCCGCATCAATCTGCAGACTGGATAGACTATAGGGCAAAGGCGGATTTTGCTTTTTATCCTGAGTATTAAGCTTGGTCACTTGGGCGGGTTTATCTGTTATTCGCTCAACGACCTTGTTAGCTAACCCTTTAGCTAAGACTCGCCCTTCTTCATCCATATAGGGTAGGCAAGCCTCGCTCGGTTTCCATTTAGCCTTAAATTCCGCGTTATTATCGGTTACCAGCAGGGCCAGTACTTCATAGAAAGGCTTTGATTGGAAGTGAGCGATTTCCTCATCGCGGCGCACGATTAATCCAAGCAGAGGCGTCTGCACTCGCCCAACCGACAGAACCCCCTGATAACCCACCTTTTTACCCTGAATTGTATAGGCGCGGGTCATATTCATACCGTAAAGCCAATCGGCGCGGCTACGGGCTAAGGCTGAAGTGGATAAGGGAATAAATTCACGATTACTACGAAGTTGCGATAAAGCGCGCTTGACCGCCTCTGGGTTTAGGTCACTGATAAGTAAGCGCTTAGCCTGATGTAATTTATCGCCAGTGACGCCAAGGTAGGCAATCACTTCATCAACCAATAATTGCCCTTCACGGTCGGGATCGCCCGCATTGACTAACATATCCGCTTTTTTAATTAGCGTCTTCAAAACCGTCAGCTGACTGCGGGTAGCCGCCTTAGGCTTTAATTGCCATTTTTCAGGCACGATCGGTAGGTGTTCAAACTTCCAGGATTTGAACTCGGGATGATAGGCGTCGGGTTCCGCCTGCTCCAAAAGATGACCCACGCACCAAGACACACAATCACCATTGGCGGCTTCAATAAAGCCCTCCCCTTTTTTATGGGGCTTAGGTAACACGTCGGCGATGGCGCGGCCAAGACTCGGTTTTTCTGCGATATAGAGGATCATCTTCAAAACAAACACTGTATATAGTTACAGTGTAATTTAGCCTAAACTCGGACCCGCTGCAAACACCTTGTCAATTCAACAGCTTTTAGCGCTAAGCAATCGCTGTTTAGCCTTGCTGGTGATAAACAGTTTTCTTATAAACACGCAAAAAACAACGCAAAATCACCATTTAATTAACAATTTTAACTATGAAGCAATCCAAAAAATCGTTATGTTGAAGGTCGATGCAGTACCCGAAAATTTAACCTTAGGCCGATTTGCCTAGTCACACTGTGTGTTTTATCAGTGATTATTATAAAAACTCTGCAAAAACAACTAAATATTGGAGTTGATTTTTATGAATGAAATTGTAAATGCGGTCAATAGTATCGTATGGAGCCCGGCACTCGTTTATCTTTGCCTCGGTGTAGGGCTGTTTTTCTCCCTACGCTCTCGTTTTTTACAATTACGCCATCTACCCGAAATGCTGCGCCTTATTTTTGATGGCAAAAGTACCGATGCTGGCGTGTCCTCTTTCCAAGCACTTGCCATGACACTCGCGGGCCGAGTGGGCACGGGGAACATCGCAGGGGTTGCAACGGCAATTACCTTTGGCGGACCAGGCGCCCTGTTCTGGATGTGGATGGTGGCGTTTTTAGGCGCAAGCTCGGCATTCGTTGAGTCAACCTTAGGACAAGTTTACAAAGAAAAAATCAACGGCGAATACCGTGGTGGTCCCGCCTTCTATATCGATAAAGGCCTCGGCATGAAGTGGTATGCATGGGTGTTTGCGATTGCAACTATCTTTGCATGTGGCGTGCTACTTCCTGGGGTTCAAGCTAACTCCATCGGCTCAAGTCTGCAAATGGCCTTTAATATCAATCCCAATGTGACAGCAGCTATTATTGCAATCCTGCTTGGCTTTATTATCTTTGGTGGCGTGAAACGTATCGCGAGTTTTGCGAGTACTGTAGTGCCCTTTATGGCGCTCGGTTACATCATCGTTGCCTGTGTGATTATCATCCTCAATATTGGTCAGCTGCCCGATATCATCCTATTAATCCTTAAGAGTGCCTTTGGTTTCGATGCTGGCTTTGGCGCGATTTTAGGTCTTGCCATTATGTGGGGGGTAAAACGCGGTATTTACTCTAACGAGGCAGGTCAAGGTACAGGTCCACACGCCTCATCTGCTGCGGCAGTAAGCCACCCAGCTAAACAAGGTTTAGTGCAGGCTTTCTCTGTCTATGTTGATACCCTGTTTGTGTGTTCAGCCACTGGCTTTATGCTACTCATCACCGGCCTTTACAACGTGCAAGGCCCTGATGGTGCTGCACTCTATACGGGTATTGCTGGCGTTGCTGCTGGCCCTGGTTACGTGCAAACCGCGATGGAAAGCATGATGCCAGGTTTTGGTAATATGTTTGTTGCAGTCGCCCTGTTTTTCTTTGCCTTTACTACTATCGTTGCCTACTACTACATCGCCGAAACTAACATTTCGTACATTAATCGCCACGTTAACCGCCCTTGGTTAAATGTGATCCTAAAACTGGTGTTAATGGCCTCAACGGTTTACGGCACAGTAAGAACAGCAGACCTCGCCTGGGCCATGGGTGATATCGGTGTAGGCTTAATGGCATGGCTTAACATCATCGCCATTATCCTGCTGCAAAAGACCGCCTTTAAGTGCCTAAAAGACTATGAGGCTCAAAAAAGCCAAGGCATTGAGCCCACCTTCGACCCAGAAGCTTTAGGGATCCCACGCGCCGACTATTGGGTTGAACGTAAAGCCGAGGAAGCGGCAACTGGAGATAAAGCCGAGCAGCCTAAATCTGTTTAAAGGGGAGTTACCTGAGGGCTTATCGCACTGGCGCTAAGCCTAATCTGAGTCCACATACCTACTAATTGGGTAATCTTCAAAACAAATACAAAAAAGCCTGTGAAATCACAGGCTTTTTTTATTGCTCAGGGATAAGGATTCACGCTATTCCATTGAGGATGTCAGATTAAGGATGACAAACGTTGTGCAGCTCGAGGTTGGTGCCAATATCCTTGTTACGGTCCGCCTTAGCATCGTCGTTACGTAACTGGGTTAAGTGGTCTAGGTAAGACTGATCTACGTCGTTAGTGATGTAGTGACCGTCAAATACCGAGGTCTCAAAACGTTTGATCTCTGGATTTTCCATGCGAACCGCTTCCACTAAATCCGGCAGATTTTGGAAGATGATGCCATCTGCGCCAATGATCTTAGCGATTTCATCCACATCACGGCCATGGGCAATAAGCTCATTAGAGGTTGGCATATCAATACCATACACGTTAGGGAAACGGATTTCCGGTGCCGCCGAGGCAAAGTACACCTTCTTCGCACCCGCTTCACGGGCCATCTCGATGATTTGCTCTGACGTGGTACCACGCACGATAGAGTCATCCACTAATAAGACGTTCTTACCTTTAAACTCAGTGTTAATGGCATTGAGCTTACGACGAACTGACTTCTTACGCTCCTGCTGACCAGGCATGATAAAGGTACGGCCGATGTAACGGTTTTTCACAAAACCTTGGCGGTAAGGTAAATCCATGCAACGGGCGATTTCTAGGGCGATATCGCATGAGGTTTCTGGAATAGGGATAACCACATCGATATCGTGATCGTACCATTCCTTCTTGATCTTCTCGCCAAGCTTAGCGCCCATGTTCACGCGACTTGCGTAAACAGACACGTTGTCTATGGTTGAATCAGGACGGGCGAAGTAAACAAATTCGAAGATACATGGCGAGTAGCTTGGCTCTTTCGCGCATTGACGGGTATAAAGTTTACCGTCTAAAGAGATATAAATCGCTTCACCCGGCGCCACATCGCGCATCACTTCAAAACCTACGGCATCGAGTGCAACGCTTTCTGAGGCCACCATGTACTCAGTACCGGTTGGCGTTTCATTTTTACCTAACACCAGCGGACGAATACCAAATGGATCACGAAAGGCTACCAGACCTTGGCCGATGATCATCGCAACTACCGCATAGGCACCACGGGCTTGCTCGTGCACTTTTGCAATAGTGTCAAACACTTCGTCTGGTGTCAGATCTAAGCTAGTGGTTTTTTGCAGTTCATCGGCCAGCAGGTTTAACAACACCTCAGAGTCTGACGTGGTGTTCACATGGCGACGTTTTTTCACTAAACCTTCAGCCAACTCAACCGTATTAGTTAAGTTACCGTTATGGGCTAATGAAATACCGAACGGCGAGTTAACATAAAAAGGTTGAGCTTCAGATGCGCTAGAGCTGCCCGCGGTTGGATAACGAACATGGCCGATACCCGCGTTACCTTGAAGGCGCTGCATGTGTTTTACTTCAAATACATCTTTGACCAAACCATTGGCTTTACGCAGTCTGAAAGCACCACGATCAACGGTCACAATACCGGCTGCATCCTGACCTCTATGTTGAAGCACGGTCAGTGCATCATAAATGGTCTGATTAACCGATGATTGGCCAACTATTCCGACGATACCACACATGGGTAAGCTTCCTCATTTTAAGATGTTCTATGCACCTTCATGTTGAAATATAAGTAAAAGACGAATTAATCATCTGGCCCTAACACCAGTGCTGCCTCGCCTAACATCGACGTTGTATACACTATCAGGTTAAGGTGCTTACCACCTTAACCTGAAGCTTCACAGCCTCGATTCCTACTTGCGCTTCATCACTTAGGATAAATTTATTTATATTTTTATATTTTGGGTACAAAGCTGGAGGTGTTTTCCAAATAGTTAAAAAACCATTGGATTACAACGCCAAATTCAGGCACTAATACGGAGTCCTTCCACCATTGAGCGTTGGGGGCACCTGTAAAAGCGTCCATAAAAAACAATAGGGCGCTAACAATAAGAGCACCCCTGATCGCACCAAAACAAACGCCAAGCAGTCTGTCGGTACCTGATAATCCGGTTTTAACGACTAATTGCCCAATAACGTAGTTAACGAGGGCGCCGAGAATTAAGGTGGTGATAAAGAGAATGGCAATGGCGATCCCATTGCGAAGCACCTCATCGTTTACCTGCGTTAAGTAAACGGCGAGGTCTTGATAAAATTGGCTGGCAACAAAAAAGGCCACGAACCATACCACGAGCGACATGGCTTCTTTGGCAAATCCTCGGATCAGACTGATGAGAGTCGATAACCCGATGACAAACATGATAGCGTAATCAATCCAAACCATTGAGATGGCTTTCCAGCATAGGCTTTAAGACGGCGCGATTCTACCAGAGACTGAAATGATTCTCACCCCTTCAAAGGCAAATAAATCAGTTCTGTTTTGCGGAAAATCGCGATTAAGACTCTAAGGGATTAAAAGGTACAATCCGCCCCTTCAAGTTCATTTGACTCTCGATATCCTGTTGCATTTTCTTCAATTTTGCCTCAGAAACATCGGGGCCAACGAAGACTTTAGTTAGCACACCATCCCGTGGAGTGGTTGGAATTGTGTACGCTTTAAAGCCTTTTTGACGCAATTGGGCCACTAACGCCTTAACGTTCGCCGCATTACTAAAGGCGCCCAATTGCAATGTCAAACTGCTCTTTAGACTCTCACGACTCACCACTCGGATTTCATCGTCCTTCACCGTTTTAGTCACAGCGGTTTTAGTTGGTTCAGTTTTAGAGGTGGTTTTACTGCCATCAGCCTTGGCCACAATCACGGGCTTCACTTCAGACTTTTTAGCGGATTCTGTCTTCGATGTTTCAGTCTTAGTCGCAGTTTTTGTTACGTCTTTCTTAGGCTCAACCTTTGCGGTCTGCGCTTTTGTCGGCTCCGCTTTAACAGGCTCAGATTTCACCTTAGCGCTATCCGCTTTGGCGACTTCGGTTTTCAACTCAGGTTTTGACTCAGTCTTGCTTGCTTTTGCATCCGCTTTGGCTTGAGTTTCTTTTGCTGGCAAAGTCGAAACAGCACTTGCCAACGCATCTTCATCCCCCGCTTCAATCACCACTGGATCGCTGCCCTCAAGAGCATTAACCTCTTCGGCAGTTAATACCTCAAACATTTCTTGGGTATTGGGCTGCGAAGCAGTAGCTGGTCGTAATGGAATTTCTGCAAACTGTTCTTCCTTGAGCTCTTTTTTACCGTCTAAAACATCTGGTAAAAAAATCACCCCTAGGGCGGCAAGCACCACAGTGCCAACTAAACGATTATGAAACTGGCTAGACAAAACGGTTATCCTGCGTAAAGAGAGACTTAAATCCTGCCACAGTGTAAAAGGAGCCAAACACAATTACCACATCATCGGGCTGAATTTGCGCTTTTAATCTATTCCATGCACTGGCGATATCGTCAAACAGTGTGGCATCGGTGCTATCGCTTAAGGTTTGGCGCAGCAATTCAGCACTGGCGCCACGCTCGCCCGACAGGCTCACTAAATACCACGCATCGACCAAAGGCGCCACGACGGGCAATACCCCGCCAATATCCTTATCCTTTAACATGCCGCAAAGGGCAAACACCTTGCGCCCTTTAACTATGGGGCTGAGTTGCTTCACCAAAAAGCGAGCCGCATGGGGATTATGGGCGACATCGAGCAGAATCAACGGCGCCTCGTTTACTTGCTCTAATCGCCCAGTTAAACGCGCAGAGCGAATGCCCTCGTCGATAATATCTTGAGAAAGATGCGGCCAGCCGTGCTCGACAATCGCAAGTACCGTTGCCGCATTCGGTAATGGCAAAGTGGGTAAGCGTAAACCGGTAAATTCAAAGGTTTTACCGTCAAAGGACCAAGTATCTCGGGTTTGTTGAAAATTAAATTCAGTACCCACTCGGTACAAGTAGGCGCCAACATCCTTTGCCACATCATTCACCGTATGGGGCAAATTAGGCTCACCCACGATGGCTGGTTTGCCCGCGCGAAAAATGCCGGCTTTTTCACGGCCTACCAATTCACGTGTGTTACCCAAATAGCTTTCATGGTCTAAATCGACTGAAGTCACCACGCTAATATCAGCATCAACCATATTAGTGGCATCGAGGCGGCCACCAAGGCCCACTTCCAAAATCACTACATCTAAGTCAGCGGCTTTAAAAAGGATTAATCCCGCCAGGGTGGCGTATTCGAAAAAGGTTAACGATGTTTCAGCGCGCGCGACTTCAATTTGTTCAAAGGCTTTGACAAAGGCGTCATCGGGCGCATCGTCGCCATTGATACGCACCCTTTCGTTAAACTTAAGCATATGGGGCGAGCTATAAACGCCTACGCTGTATCCTGCTAAACGCAGGATGTTTTCAAGCATGGCGCAGGTTGTGCCCTTGCCATTGGTACCGCCAACGGTGACGATTTTCGTCTTGCCTAAATCGAGCAGATTTAAGCGCTTAGCGACCTTAGATACCCGAGTTAATCCCATATCGATTTCCGTTGGGTGAATCGAGAGTAGGTAGTCTAACCACTGACTTAAGGCTGCATTGGCCGCAGGGACTGGAAGCATCTGTCGTTCCTTATTCAAAAATGCTGTACTGCTTATATTTAGGTACTTATCTTTAAGTGCTCGGCGTTTAGCTGCTGAAAACCTATGCCATATTAATCCAGCATAAACAGTGGCCCTAGAGCCAACTTAGGTAATTGGTATTGTTCTGGATAAGTCACATCGACCAGATAAAGCCCGTTCGGCTTAGCGGTGGCCGCAGCAAGATTCCGGTCTTTTAATGCCAGTAAATCCGCCATCCAAGTCAAAGGTTGATTACCAAGACCAATCTCCAGCAAAGAGCCCACAATATTACGCACCATATGGTGCAGGAAGGCATTGGCGGCAATATCCACAATCACATACATGCCTTGGCGGGTGACTTTGACACTATGGACATTGCGAAATGGGGTATTAGATTGACATTGAATCGCGCGAAAACTGGTAAAGTCCTGCTCGCCGAGTAGCGCTTGAGCGGCAATATGCATTTTATCGGCGTCGATATCGCCGTGGTAATGGCTCACACCACTGCGTAAGATGCCAGGACGGAAGTTATGGTTATAAATCACATAACGGTAACGGCGAGCAGTAGCTGTGAAGCGGGCGTGGAAACTCTCATCCACTTCCTTTGCCCAGCGCACGGCAATATTGTCGGGAAGATTGGCATTAACCCCTAAGGTCCAAGCACCTTCGTTGCGAATGGCATTGGTATCAAAATGCACCACCTGCCCTGTCGCATGCACGCCCGCATCGGTTCTACCGGCGCAGAACAGACTGATTGGCTCATTGGCGACTTTCGAGAGCGCCTGCTCTAATTGCCCCTGTACTGAATCGACTTCGGCCTGACGTTGCCAACCGAAATAACCACTTCCGTCATATTCAATACCTAATGCAATCCGCATCCCACACATCCTCACAGTTAATTTAGCGGCGCATTTTATCACAGCATCCCATAAAAAAAACGGCGCAATCAGCGCCGTTACGTCTATTGAAAATATTATCCTAACTCTTTAAGCAAACGACCGGCTTCATCCTGTTGACGATCGTTGCCATCGATTTGAACTTCCTTAAGCAGCGCCTTGGCACTGTCTTTGTCTTCAATCTCAATGTATGCACGGGCAAGGTCTAATTTGGCATTGACTGAGTTTTCCTCGTCATCAACGTCGATCATCGCCGCATCGCCGATCAACGCGCCCACATCGCTCATTTCCACATCCACTTCAGGATAGAGATCACTCTCTGTAGCGTCCTGATCCGCATCGCTTAAGAGTTTCTCGATATCAATGAAGCCATTTTCATCTTGGAAGCTACTCAGGTCATTATCTGACGTAAATTTCTTTGGTTTACGTGACTCCTTAGCATCGAGGGCCGCTAAGGCTTCATCGACGGTGAGGGTGTGCTCATCATCAAGGGCAAAGCTGTCCTCAGGCGTTAGGATCTCTTCTTCAATACTTTCATGAGCTGCAAATGCTGCCAGCACATTATCATCACTGAGCTCAACGTCGGTGTTCAAATCGACAACGGCGCCGAGGTCATCATCGGTTGTGAAGTTTAACCCTTTAGCAAAATCATTACCTAAGTCTGAGGTTAAGTCTTCTACCGGCGCTTTCTTCTTGGTATAAACCACTTCTGGATCTTTTGACTGTGCTTCAGGTGTCATCCCAAGATCGCCGTCCCAGTCCAACACGTTCGAATCTTTCGCCTTACTGGATTTTAAATCGTTAAAGAATGAAGATTCTTTTTCCTTGAAAGGAATAATTTCTTCATCACTGTCATCCACTTGCCTTGCAGCACCAACGGCTGCCGCTTGCGCAGTTTCCATATCGAAGTTGAAATCATCATCTTCGGCTACGGCTTGCTCGGGCAGGTCAAATTCTGCCAACAGTGAATCTAAACTGGTGTCTTCATCACTAGCATCTTCAGTGATATCTTCTGGGATAGCGCTTTCCAGTTCAGCGGCGATCTCATCCTGCAGACTAGGCTTTTTATCAAATTCAATAGCTGGCGTACTTTCCTCTACAATCGGCTCAGCAATTGCGGCTTCAGTGTTAAAGCCCGCAAGGAGTGCCTCAAGATCTTCATCTTGCGTGGCTTGGGTCGCTAAAAGGGCTTCTTCACTGACATCATCTTCGCTCAGCGCTGTATCGAATACAGATGCGACAACAGACGCTTCTTCAGGGGTCACAGCTTCAGGCTCTGCCACCTTAGCGACCGGAGAGTCAAACCCTGCGAGCAAGGCATCGATATCATCGTTATCTGCAACGCCCATCTCATCAAATTCACCGTCGAGCTCAGCCGCAATCTCATCGGCTAAATCATCTGCACTTGGCGCAGCAACGGGATCAGACTCGGTTTGTGCCACTGTGGTTTCAGTTACAGTGGGTGTATCAAAACTTGCCAACAGAGCATCGATATCATCGACATCGTCGTTGTCGCTGCCAAGTTCCTCATCGAGTTCAGCGGCAATGGCCGCACCCAAATCTTCCTCGGCCTCGGTTTCAACGGTTTCGTCTTCGGCATCGTTTGCCGAATCGTCGGGCTCGCTCAGCTGGACATCGCTCTCCTCTGGAGATGGCTCGTCCGTTTCTAAGCCCGCGAGTAAGGCATCAAGATCCTCCTCAGCAAGAATATTACTTGGATCAATCTTCTCTTCTTGGGCTGCTTCCTGATCGCCCATAGCCTCGGCCCAAAGATCGTCCAGAGACTGACCTTCATCCTCGGTAAATTGTGGCTCCTCTGCTACACCTTGGCTGGCAAACATTTCCTCTGGAATGTCCAAGCTATTGGCATTATCGGACATATCAATTTCAGGGGCGAGATCCACACTGCTGACATCGAGCAGGCTGTCGATAGAATCAGCGTGATCCGTATCTAAATGCACTGCCATATCACCAAAATGATCTTCCTCCATCGCATTAACGCTGGCCGCTGTTACAGCTGCCCCAGAAGCGGCCGTCGCTGCCATGGTTTTAGACTGAACTTCTAATTGCTTACGCGCCTTGTTGCGTCTGCGACGTAACATGACGAACACTAAAGCTAACAGCAATAATGCAGGGATCACTGCCGCTAAGCTAAGCAACATGGGATTGTTGACTAAGGTGCGCCATAAATCATCGGCTTCAGCGGGCATTTCTTGCATGGCTTCAGCAGGTTCATCGACGGTATTTGGAGTTTGCTGGGCCGCTTCGACTTCGGCTTTAAGGGCAAGATTTTGTTTCTTAGACGCCTGAAGGGTTTCTTCGAGTACGGCGATTTGTTGGTTTAATTCTTCAACCTTAGCTTTAAGTGCTTCAACATCGGTATTACGCACTGACAATTGATCCTGCGTGCGGGCCAACTCATCAGTAAGGGATAGAATTTTGCTTTCTGCAGCTTCGAGGCGAGCCGTTAAATCTGAGCTCAACATCTTAGGTTCGGCTTTAGTCGTTTCAGCCGCAGTGATAGGCGCCACAGTGGTAGGTTGTGGCTTCACATCAGTTTGGGATTTAGGCTCAGTTTGCGGCTGCACATTGGTGATGACTGGCGTGCTAACAGGCTCAGTCTTAGGTTGAGTCGCCTTAGGCGCAGGTTTGGTTTGTTTGCTAGTACTTTTTGCCCCACTTTTGGCTAAGCGATCGCTGCGCTCAGCGCGGGCAATCGCTTCGCCGTTTGGAATTGCAAGCATTACCTCTTTAGGCGGGATGAGCAGTATCATTCCCTTTTCTAAACTATTGTAATTATCGGAATTAAAGGCATGGGGGTTGGCATCAAACACCGCCGCCATCACCTGATAGACACTGACACTGGAATCGGGGCGCACTTTTTGGGCAATACTCCAAAATGTGTCCCTAGAAGTCGTAGGTCCATATTGATGATTTACTTGGCGAATTTGTCCGTCGGGGCCCATGATTTTCAAGGGTTTGACGGGGGGGGTATCAGCGGCAACAGCAGGATCGATAAAATAAGTGGTAGAAGAAACAGCGAGAGCAGAGGCCACAAGGCCAACCAGATACGAAGTGCGAAATTTCATCAATCCTTCCCTTTGAAGCGCAATAATAGTTATCACTCTGATAACGGGCTTTAGGCAATTGTATTTATTGAGATTACTATAAACTAGAAATCTATGCCCTGCTACTGTCCACAATTGTAAAATAAAAAAAGCCTGCTGACAGCAGGCTTATACAGTACGCTAACTTGCAATAAAAAGATTAGTAGTAATCTCTCACTAAAATCTCTGCAATTTGAACACTGTTTAAGGCTGCGCCCTTACGAATGTTGTCTGATACCACCCACAGGTTAATACCGTGTGAATGGGAGATATCCTTGCGCACGCGGCCAACATATACAGGGTCAGTTCCTGCAGCGTGGGTTACGGCCGTTGGATAATCGTCATTCGATTCAAACAATACCACTCCTTCGGCATTACGCAGTAAAGCTTTAATATCTTCTGCATCGGCGACTTGGCGAGTTTCGATGTGTACGGCTTCAGAGTGACCGTAGAACACAGGTACACGCACCGCGGTCGCGTTTACAAGAATGTCGTCATCACCGAAAATCTTTTGGGTTTCCCACACCATTTTCATTTCTTCTTTGGTGTAGTCGTTATCCATAAACTTATCGATTTGTGGTAACACATTGAATGCGATTTGCTTTGGATACACTTCCGCTTCTGCTGGCAGACCTTGCAGCAGTTTAGTGCACTGTCTTGCTAATTCTTCGATCGCCTGTTTACCCGTGCCAGACACTGACTGGTAAGTCGCAACGTTGATGCGGCTGATGCCATAGGTATCATAAATTGGCTTAAGTGCCACCAGCATTTGAATGGTTGAGCAGTTCGGGTTGGCGATGATGTTACGGTTGCGGAAATCGGCAATCGCATGAGGGTTAACCTCAGGTACAACCAGTGGGATATCAATGTCGTAGCGGAAGTGTGAGGTGTTATCAATCACCACACAACCTGCTTCAGCGGCGATAGGTGCCCACTTGGCCGATACATCGCCACCGGCAGAGAAGAAACCTAATTGCGCTTGACTCCAATCGAAGGTTTCGACGTCCAAAATGGTAACTTGTTTGCCATGGAAGCTGACCGTTTCACCGGCGCTGCGGCTACTGGCTAAAGGGTATAAGTTAGCAACCGGGAAATTACGCTCTTCGAGGATCTCAATCATAGTTTGACCCACTGCGCCCGATGCACCTAAAACGACAACATTAAATTCCTGCGACATAATTACCGACCGACTCCTGAAAAACCTAAATTGGATAACCAATCTACCTTAGATTGGTCCTTGTAAGCCAGCGCCAAAGCGCTAAATTCACGACGATGTTTGTGATTTTTTCTCATCTTGTCAAAGCCATTCTCGTTAAGAAAGGTTTTTCGAAAGAGATTGTCGTCATCGCGTAAATCGTAGACACATCTCGCCAGCGCTAATAGTCCTTTTTCATCGGGTATAGTCGTTAATTGCATTGAGCCGATTCTAAAAAGAGGTAGAAGTTCGGTTAGATTTTTTGTGGCTGGCAGTGTTAATAATTCACATACTTTTTGATAGAGCATAAAGGTGCCGCGGGCTTTGCCTTCGAGGCTATAACCGGCAATGTGCGGCGTGGCCATTTCGGCTAATGCCACCAGCTCTGGCAGAGGATTTGGCTCACCTTCCCAGACATCAAGCACCAGTTTTAAATCGTCCCGCTGACGTTTAACCCTAATCAGCGCCTGGTTATCAATAACATCACCACGGCAACAGTTAAGCAGCCAAGTATGAGGCTTAAGTGCATTTAATCGCGCTTCATCAAACAAATGATGGGTTTTGTGCTCACCACTGCGAGTAATGGGCACATGCAAACTGATAATATCGGCGCGCTGCATAATCGCGTCTAAACTCACAAACTGACGCGGATCGCCCTGCGCTTCTTTTATCGGGTCGTTTAGCAAAACCTCAATACCATAGGCTTCTAGGCACTTTGCCGCCGCAGTGCCGGTATTGCCCGCGCCAACAATCCCCACCACTTTGCCCTTTAGTGAGGAATCAAAACGCTGAGCTAATTCGAGCATAGCTATAAAAGCAAATTCGCCTACGGCGGTGGCATTACAACCTGGCGCATTCGAGAAAGGAATATTGCGCGCATCAAGGTAGGCAAGATCCACATGATCTGTACCGATAGTAGCACTGCCCACAAACTTAAGCTTTTGATTGGACTCTAGTAAAGCTGCATTGACCTTTGTTACCGAGCGTACAAGCAACACATCTGCATCAGCTACCTGCTGAGCAGTTAAGGTACGACCATTCACAGATACGATTTCCCCTAGCTCACCAAATAAGGGGGCAACAAAGGGCATATTCTCATCGACAACAATCTTCATGGGTACTGTTCTTAAAATATTAGAGTGAAGACTTTAATGTGTGGGAATTCTAGCAAGAGTTTGCATTGCGATACCAATCAAATAGCTAGATTGGCGTGAAATGGCAATTAAAAAAGGAAGCCTAGGCTTCCTTTTTTAATTTTTAACGCCTTATTTGTACTTACGCATCACTAAGGTTGCGTTAGTACCGCCGAAACCGAAGCTGTTGCTCATCACAGTGTTCAGCTCTGCCTCACGGTACTCACGTACGATTGGCATGTCGGTCGCCGCTTCATCGAGGTTGTCGATGTTAATGCTTGGGGCGATAAAGTTATTTTCCATCATGATTAAGCTGTAGATAGCTTCATGCACGCCTGCAGCACCTAACGCGTGACCGGTCAGAGACTTAGTCGATGCAACCGGTGGGCACTTGTCACCAAATACGGTGCGCAGCGCTTCAAGTTCACGTACGTCACCTACTGGGGTAGAAGTACCGTGGGTGTTAACGTAGTCAACTGGGGTATCCACATCGGCCAGAGCCATTTGCATACAACGCACAGCGCCTTCGCCAGATGGGGCAACCATGTCGTAACCGTCTGATGATGCACCGTAACCGACGACTTCTGCGTAGATTTTTGCGCCACGAGCCAGAGCGTGCTCCAACTCCTCAAGAATTAAGATACCGCCACCGCCAGAAATGACGAAACCATCACGGTCCGCATCATAGGTGCGAGAAGCTTTTTCTGGGGTGTCATTGTACTTAGTCGACAACGCGCCCATTGCATCGAAACCCATGGTCAGTGTCCAATCCACTTCCTCAGAACCACCGGCAAACACCATATCCTGTTTACCCATTTGGATAAGTTCTACGGCGTGACCAATACAGTGAGCACTGGTTGCACAAGCTGAACTGATCGAGTAGTTAATGCCTTTAATTTTGAACGGGGTCGCTAAACACGCGCTGGCTGTACTCGACATGATACGTGGCACAATGTAAGGACCTACGCGTTTTACACCCTTTTCACGCAGTGTGTCGGCTGCTTGAACTTGGTTAGAAGAAGATGCACCGCCGGTGCCCGCCACTAAACCAACGCGTGGATTTGAATATTGTTCTTCAGTTAACTGAGCATCGTTAATGGCTTCTTGCATTGCAATGTAAGCATATGCCGCAGCATCACCCATAAAACGCAGTGCTTTACGGTCAATTAGCTCAGAAGGATCTAATTTGATGTTGCCCCATACATGACTACGCAGTTGCATTTCTTCAAACTGAGCGGAATGAGTAATACCACTACGGCCCGCTTTGAGTGACTCACTCACTTCTTGCTTGTTATTACCGATACTTGAAACAACACCCATTCCGGTGATCACGACTCTTTTCATTTTATTGCTATCCATTGTGTACATGTCAGTACCTACTTTTGCTGAGCCAATAGTATCCGTTTTGACTCAATTAAGTGGTCAGCTTTCCATAAAGGCAGGTAAAATAATGCCCAATATGAGACCGAGAGTATATTTCTTTGACTACCGAGCCCAAAATATTTAGGCAAATTAAGCGTGATTACAAACAATTAATCAACCTTTATCCCCAAAACCACGCAGCCAATGCATATTATCTCGACAAATTAAGCCCATTTTTGCTTAAAGACTTTGCAGAAAGCACTAAGCCGTTACAGGTGTTTGGCCAGTTGGGTTTAGGTTCTGGGCTTGAGCTACTTGCACTTATCCATTTTTGGCAGCAGCACAGCAGTCAACGCATTTTGTTCAAAGTCTTTGAACCCAATCCGATTAACTTTGAGGAGCTCGATTCCCTATGGCAGCAAAGTGAACTCTTAAAAGCCAATCAAAAATTGCAACCCATTGCTGACGCACTCATTAACGCAAAACCAGCGCGCATTGTAGGCTGCCAGAGATTACTCTTTGATGACGGACGCATCACCATCGATCTGCATTTTGGTGAGCTGAATCAACAGTTAACTCAACTGCCACACTGCGATCAATATCCTATTCAGCGCTGGTTGGTATTATCCCATAGCAGTGACGACAAGTGCGGTGTTGACAAGCCCAGTATCAGTTCAACGCTTGATAGTAAAACCCTGTGGCAAATGGCGCGTTTAAGTCATGATGATGCCGTTATCGTCAGCGATGACTTTGATAATAATAGTGGTATTAATAAGTTAGCCAAACTCGCCAAGGACTGCGGTTTTGGCATTGTTAACTTGGATGATGTTTTAGCGCAGAGCCTTAGCAATTTCACGGCGAAGCAGGCAGCGAGTGATTGCGATGATATTTTACGCCACGAGCGTAAGGTTCTGCGTGAGCACAGTGCAAAGCAGTTCGCCTATAATCCCCTCTCCTCAAACGAGCAAGCGGTAAATGCCCTCAAAGATAACGGGGAAACCCAAGGTCACATCGCCATCATCGGCGGAGGGCTTGCGGCAGCGAATCTTAGTTTATCCTTGGCCGAGCGCGGTCAATCATCGTTGCTGTTTTGCAAAGACAGTACATTAGGTCAGGGCGCATCGGGGAATCGCCAAGGCGCCATCTATCCCCTGCTCACCTCTGAAAACGATGAATTGAGTCGCTTCTTTCAACAGGCGTTTTTATTCAGTCGCCGCCGGATTGAAGCCTTAAGTGCACCATCGCAGCATTCACAAGATTCGCATCAACAGCAATCACAACCGTCGCTTCCTCGCATTTCCCATGACTTTTGTGGCGTGCTGCAAACCGGTCACGATGAACGCAGTCAACAGCGCTTAGATAAAATTATCGATAATCAAGCCTGGCCTGCCGAAATTGCCTACCGCGTTGATGAGGCAGAGGCTAATAAAATTGCTAACTTAGGTATTGATAAGGCGGGGTTTTATTATCCCCTCGGCGGCTGGGTCTGCCCCTTTGAATATGCAGAGGCGGCACTTGCCAAGGCAAAGCTGCTCGCTGATGTCACGGCTCATTTTAATACTGAGATTATCGATATCACTCAAACCGAACAGGGCTGGATATTAACGAGTGCAACCGAGCAATTTGGACCATTTAATCAGTTAGTGCTGGCAAATGGCGCCGATGTGACGGCGTTTTCCGCGAGTCAAAGACTGCAGATTAGCCCATTTCGCGGTCAGGTGAGTCATGTTCCCGCCCAGTTTAAGCTAAGCACACTTGCTACCGTGCTGTGCGCCAACGGTTATCTAACCCCAAGTCACGAAGGCCTACATTGCCTCGGCGCGAGCTATGTCAAATCCCCCGAGCACTTGGATTTTTGCCCCGAGGAGCAAGTCGAGAACCTCGGCAAAATGCATGAAAGCTACCCCAATCAACCCTGGGTTGAGGATATTGATATCAGTGGAAACAGCGCCCGAGTTGGCGTGCGTATGGTGACTCGGGATCACTTCCCGATGATGGGCTGCGCCCCCGATGTCGATGCCATTCTTAACCGTTATGAGCGCCATCAATTAACCAAGGAAAGCCGCATTTACTGGCAAACCACCTCAGCGCCAACGCTTTCTGGGCTTTATATTCTGGGAGGCTTAGGCTCAAGGGGCTTAAGCTCGGGGCCTCTGGCGGCGGAATGTTTAGCGGCGCAATTACTCGGTGAGCCAGTGCCACTCGATTGGCCAACCTTGACCAAACTTAACCCGAATCGCATGTGGATGCGTAAGCTGCTAAAGGGTAAATCCTTATAAGTGTCTATTTCTGTTCTAAAGTTGATAAACAAAAAGGGATTAAGTCAGACTTAATCCCTTTTTGTTGCTATTGAGCAATTATTACGGCTCTATATTAATCTAACCCGAAGTTATTTTTTAGCTTTCACTCGAGTGCGATTATTGTTATCACGGCTTTGACGGATAAGCGCATCACCATCCAGGCAGGCTAAGGCCTCACTACGATGGGCCTTAGCCAGTCTATCGTAAAGCACCACGTTGACTGACGCAGCAAGATTCATACAGCCCACGGTCGGCACATAAACGACGGCATCCGCCCTATCGATAATATCCTGACCAATAGTGCCATCTTCGGGGCCGAAAACATAAAAAGCTTTTTCGGGATGTTCAAAATCCGGCAAAGCTGTTGCGCCCACAACGAGATCCACACACACCAGCTTGGCATCTGCTGGGATCACATCAAGCAAAGAGGCAACGCCCTTTAAGGGAATGCGCTCGGCCGCGCCTTGGGTATCAGCATTGTATTGCAGCGGACCACGCGCGGCATATTCATACCGCTTACCTGTGTAAAACACCGCATCGACACCGTAACATCCCGATGCGCGCATAATGCCGCCCACATTGGTGGGCGTTTTGGGGTTGACTAGGCCAATACAAACCGTGGGCTGGATTTCAATCGCCATCGATTATGCCGCTAGAAAGCTTGCAATCTGAGTGTGTAGCTGTGACCACGCAGTCTCAACTAAAGCAAAGTCATCATCATTTAGCTCTTCGCGCGCTAAAGCTAAACATTCAGTCATTTTATTCTCAAGGGCATCGAAGGAGCTCTCGCCCAGTTCTTCAAGCTGTGACAACACCACAGCCACATGGCCCTGTAAATAACCACAGGCAAACAACGCATCGTCATCACCGTGGCTAACGACACTTTCAATCCACTGCTCTAGTGCTTCTTCGTAACGCTCTAACATCGAGAGAACTCTCCACTTAATATATCGGGGCACGTAACGCATCTGGCCAATTAAGACATTTAGTCTTAGCTATACAACCGTCAGTTATACAGGCTCAGCTTATAAATCAGGATTTGCCACTTGGTACATAACGTAATCGTGGAAACCTGTGGTCACTTTGTAATAGCCACAAAGTTCACTATCTAATTGAGGGTCGCCACTATCCACAATTAATGGTCGTCCTTCAAGTGCTTTTAGCTTAGTTTTTGTGGCGAGGATAATAATATTGTCCTTACCGATGCGACGAATCAGTTCCGGCGAGAGCTGCTGATTGCCTCGACCTAGGATGTGCCCTTGACCGCCAATCAACGTAATCACCAACTTTGTCGGCTTGTTCTCGGTCATCTCCAACAATTGCTTGGCGGTTAAATCACTGGCGATTAAGGTTTGATCTTGAATGAGATCGACGCCTAAAAGCGTATTATCGATACCAAGCTCTTCCATCACAAAGGCGACGGTACTGCCAGAGCCCATAATGTAGAGCTCATCTTCCATCTGCTGAATAACATCGGCGGCAATATCGGCAAGCACTAACTCATCGACTTCCTTACCGCCCATCTTCACCGCCTGCACGTAGCGCGGCTCTGCTGGGACTAAGAGCTCGCCAAAACGTTTGGCGCGAACATTGCCCTGACGAAACGCCACTTCATCAATATCCATGACATAGGCGGTCATTAGGCTCACTAGCTCACCATCGAGCAACATCTTCACAACCTTACCTGAGGCATTTGGGGTTATGCCATAAACGCCCGAGTGGATTTTCACCCCCGCAGGCACGCCAAGCACGGGTAACTTTTCATCGATTGCGGCCTTTTCGAACACGCTATAAACATCGCGCGCCGTGCCATCGCCACCGGCAAACAGCAATAAATCTAATGTCTCTTTAAGTAAGGCATTCACTACGGCATGGGTATCCAATGCCGCGGTTTTTTCAGGGGTTTGATACACCACGCGGGTCGTAAAACCCAAGGCCTTGGCGGCATCTTCGCCCATGACGCCAGAGGCCGTGATAATTTCAATTTCGCCTTGATAGCCTTTAATCACCTCAAGGGCCTGCATCATACGTTTCGCCGCTTTGGGCTCAGCACCAAGCGCCAGCGCCTCTTCAGCGACACCGTCACTGCCCTTAAGGCCAACACTGCCCCCTAAACCCGCAAGGGGATTGATGACTAAACCTAGACGAAATCGATGCACCTTATACTTCTCCTAACTCAACAGCTTTTAATTTATTTTTATGAATTTATTATGCAGCCTGTGCGCTACTGGCTGATTTATCCTTGGGGATAAACAGCACCGCTAACATGGCAGCAAAGGCGCAGCTCGCTGCAAACACCCAAGACCACACTGCGCCGCTACCATCGCCCCAAATATATCCGCAAATCCAAGTGCCCAGTGCGCCGCCCACACCAAAGCTTAAACTAGCATAGAGCGCTTGCCCCTGACTGCGATGACTGGCATCAAAATGCTTATGCACAAATTGAATCGAAGCGGCGTGGGTAAGCCCAAAGGTAAAGGCATGTAAAATCTGGCTTAACGCCAAATACCCCATATTTTGCACCCCAAAAGCCACTAACAACCAACGCACCACTGTCATGGCGATACTAACAATCAGCAGAATGCGCACACCGTAGCGACCGAGCAAGCGGGGTGCAAACATAAACATCACAATTTCGGCCATTGCGCCCATGGCGACAAAAATCCCCGCAGCAGCTTCAGAGTAGCCTGCTTGCTTAAGATAGAGCACAAAGAACCCATAGAAAGGCCCCGCGCTCATCTGCAGCAACATGGCCGAAAACATAAACCACAGTATGGGCTTAGACCAAGTCATTGAGGTGCTAGCGTCCCCAATAGGTCGTACCGCGCGATTAGCTGGCAGCGGCAAGGCACTAATCAACATGCCGGTAAAGAGCGCGAAACCAATATAAGGGAGTATCTCTGTTCCCCATTGCTCAATCGCAAAGCCAGCGCCCACCACCAGACAGATATAACCAACGCTACCAAAACTGCGTATTTGGCCATAACGATTCGCCTCTGTACCTAAAGTCTCGAGGGTAATCACCTCAAGCTGTGCCAAAATGGCATTCCAGAAAAAGGTAAACAGCGCCAAGCTCAATGCCATATAGGCAAAACCGCCATGATAGAAAAAGCTTAAATAAGCCACCATGGCGGCGATTGCGCCAAGCTTCACGAGTTCGGCGCGCATGCCAGTGCGGTCGGCCACTTTAGCCCAAACATTGGGGGCAATGATGCGAGTAGCCATTAAAATCGCAAGTAAAAATCCGATTTCCTGGGGGGTAAATCCACGATTTTCGAAGAAGACCCCAAGGTAGGGGATCATGGTACCAAGAATGGAAAAGAAGAAAAAATAACAGGCAGCAAGCCAACGCAATTGCTGGCTACTGCTGGAGATAATTGGCATTACTACCTTCCAAACTCTACGAGTATCTGCATTAGGCAATGAGTATCGGGATGGGCAATGCCCACTCTCGCTAAATGCCAGCGCGACTTGCTAACGCATTCCAATAACGGGGGTTTGACTACGAACATCGTGATTTTGCGCGCGATGTCTTAATAAATGATCCATTAACACTATCGCCAACATAGCTTCAGCAATAGGTACGGCGCGAATACCTACGCAAGGATCATGGCGACCTTTAGTCACCACCTCAGCCATTTCACCCTGAACCGTCATGCTTTGACCTGGCACGCTAATACTCGACGTTGGTTTAAGTGCCATATGGGCAATAATCGGCTGCCCCGAAGAGATGCCTCCTAAAATGCCGCCAGCATGATTAGATTCAAACCCCTGAGGCGACATTAGATCGCGACCTTCAGAGCCCTTTTGAGTCACAACACCAAAGCCATCACCAATCTCAACACCTTTTACGGCGTTGATGCCCATGAGAGCATGGGCGATATCGGCATCGAGCCTGTCAAAGACTGGCTCGCCTAATCCCACGGGCACATTGGTGGCAATCACTGACACCTTGGCACCTACGGAGTCGCCAGATTTTTTAAGCTCGCGCATATATTCATCAAGCGCGTCTAATTTACTGGCATCAGGGAAGAAAAACGCATTGTGCTCGATTTGACTAAAATCTATCGTTTCGGCACAAATTGGCCCAAGTTGGGATAAATAGCCTTGGATTTCAATGCCGTGAACTTGTTTTAAATACTTTTTCGCCACCGCACCCGCGGCAACACGCATCGCAGTTTCGCGGGCCGATGAGCGGCCACCACCGCGGTAATCACGCATGCCATATTTTTGCTGATAGGTGTAATCGGCATGACCTGGGCGAAATAAATCTTTGATATTGGAGTAATCTTGGCTGCGTTGATCGGTGTTTTCGATCAGAAGACCAATAGAGGTTCCCGTGGTTTTACCTTCAAACACCCCAGATAAAATCCGGACTTCGTCGGGCTCACGGCGAGCAGTAGTGTAACGTGATGTGCCAGGACGGCGGCGGTCTAAATCATGTTGCATATCGGCTTCGGTTAAATCGAGCCCCGGTGGACAACCATCAATAATGCATCCAAGTGCAACACCATGACTCTCACCAAATGTTGTCACTATAAAATTTTGACCAATACTGTTTCCTGACATCCGCTTTGTACACCTTAGGTTATTTGTTCATCGCTCCGCGCCCAGCTGCGGCTGGACAATTCTCTTTCCCGCTGCAAGCCTAACTGGCAGCGGGAAAAGACTCAACCTAATTATTAGTGCGTTTCGCCGTAGGCTGAAAATAACGCCTCATGCTCAACTAATTGGTCGCGGGTTAATACGAACACACCGTCACCGCCGTGCTCAAAGCTCACCCAAGTGAATGGTACTTCAGGGAATTGCTCCATCAGATGCACCATCGAATTTCCCACTTCAACGACCAATACGCCCGTTGGCGTGAGGTACTTAGCCGCATTGGCCAAAATTTGCTTAGTGAGATCTAAACCATCGAACCCCGAAGCTAAACCAATGGCAGGTTCATGGTGATATTCATCAGGCATATCGCCAATATCTTCCGCATCCACATAAGGTGGGTTTGAGACGATTAAATCGTACTGCGGCCCTTCAGGAATGGCTGAAAACAGATCTGACTGCATCGGGAAGACGCGGTCCATCACCCCTAAGGACTCAATATTGATTTGCGCCACATCTAATGCGTCTTCACTGATATCCAGTGCATCAACTTCGGCTTCATCAAACTCATGGGCGCAGGCAATCGCAATACAGCCACTGCCAGTACATAGATCCAGAATGCGATTGACAGGCTTGCCGTATAACCATGGCGCAAAACGGTTGGCGATCATTTCAGCAATCGGTGAACGGGGCACTAATACACGCTCATCGACATAGAATTCTAAACCTGCGAAGCGTGCTTTGTTGGTCAGATAGGGTACTGGCAGACGCTCACGAACGCGGCGGATGATAAGTTCAACAATCTTATGTTTTTCACTGCTGGTTAAGTTACTTAAAATAACTTGTTGACCGATTTCTTCGGGCAAATGTAACGCATGGAAAACTAAGGCAATGGCTTCGTCCCAAGCATTATCGGTACCGTGGCCATAATACACATTGGCATCATTAAAACGGCTAACTGCCCAACGCAACATGTCGCCAATCGTGCGTAACTCTGTCACAGCTTCATCTACAAAGATCTTATCCAAAACGTGCTCCCGCTAGTTTGTTCGCTAACATTGTAACTGAACTCTATTCAGAAACCATAGGATTCAATAGAATACCCAGTATGAATACGAACGACGATAACGAAGGCATGGCGATGTTTGCACAGCTTATCGATGGTATAAAGCCCATCAAACAGGATAAGCAGCATTTTCGCACGCCGATAAAAACCAAACAGGAAATCGAACTGAAAGAGCAGCAATTACATGCTAACAGTTATTTCTCTGATACTTATCAACCCCTGCTCCCTGTGCAAGGGCCAATGCGTTGGCTCGAGGAGGGTGTTGACAGTGTAGAACTGAAACGCCTAAGACGTGGTGATTATCAGCCGGATTTATTGCTCGATTTACACGGCTATCGTCAGTCGGAGGCCAAGCTTGAGCTGGCGGCGCTAATCCAAGCCTGTGTTAAGCAACAGAGCCAATGTTGCTGCGTGATGCATGGCTACGGCACTGGAATACTGAAACAACAAGTCCCTATGTGGTTAGTGCAGCACCCTATGGTTAAGGCCTTTCATCAGGCGCCGAAGGAATGGGGCGGCGATGCTGCACTGCTGGTGCTTATTGATATTGGCGACCAGCCCCATCGACGATAAATTGGTCTAGTGTTGAAATAACCACATGCAAAGAACCTGTTATAGAAACAGATCCTAAGAATCATAAACAAAAAGCCCACTTATAATAGTGGGCTTTTTGTTTTCTAATTATTCTCTCAGCCTTTAGCTGATACTGTGAGGGGCATGCTGCCAAACAATGGATGCTTGTTCTTCATGCTTATCAATCAAGGTAATGCCGGAGGTTGCAAACAGCGGTGGCTCAATGCCTGCCACTAATTCGCTGACCATATAGCCTAATAGCGGCATATGGGAAATCACCAGCACCTTATCGGCCTTATAGAGCTCAGCATAAGCAACAACTAGGGCGGCCACATTGGCAGGATCGCCAGAAGGAACGAGGTCATCAACCACCAACCACTTACGCGGCTCAGGAAAATGCTGACTAACCTCCTGCCAAGTTTGCTGGGCGCGTAGGTAAGGACTAACCAGAACAAGGTCAAAATCATTGACGCTTCGCGTTAACCAATTACTCATTAAGACAGTATGGTGTCTTCCTAAATCAGTTAATGTTCTATCTCTATCCGATTGAGCATTGAACCCTGCATCCCCATGCCTCATCAAAAATAGCTGCATACTTCTCTCGCTACCCACACTTGTTTTTGTTTTACCCAATTGTAGCCCTAAAATCACTTTCAACAAAACATACAAACATTAATCTTTAGTCGATAAGCGTAAGAGTTATTTGCTAAAAAGCGGCAAGACTATCAATATATAACAAGCCCCATTGTTTGTCGGAGATTTATTTGCAAGCCTCTCAGTCTATTTACAAAAGTCCAAATGATCTCCGCCAATATCGCTATATTGTTCTGGATAACGCCCTGCGTGTATTACTGGTTGAAGATTATGATGCTAGCCAAGCCGCAGCCTCAATGGCGGTCGGGGTTGGGCATTTTGACGACCCCGAAGATAGACCCGGCATGGCGCATTTTTTAGAGCATATGCTGTTCCTAGGCACAGAAAAATTCCCCGATTCAGGCGAATACCACGCCTTTATCAATCAACATGGTGGCAGCAACAACGCTTGGACTGGCACTGAACATACCAATTTCTTTTTTACCATTAACGCGGATGTCTTCGCAGAATCCTTAGACCGTTTTAGCCAGTTTTTTATCGCCCCTAAATTTGATCTTGATTTAGTGGATAGGGAGCGCCAAGCGATTGAGTCTGAATTTAGCCTCAAGCTTAAAGACGATATTCGCCGCGTTTACCAAGTGCTTAAAGAAACGGTAAACCCTAAGCACCCTTTCTCTAAATTCTCAGTAGGTAACCTTGTTACTTTGGGTGGCGAACAGGCACAAGTGCGCAGCGAGTTACTCTCATTCTATCGGAGCCATTACAGCGCCAATCTAATGACACTCTGTTTAGTTGCACCTATCCCACTCGATGATTTACAACATTTAGCGACACATTTTTTCAGCGATATACCAAATTTAAACCTAGTCAAGAATTACCCTAAAGTTCCCCTGTTTTCGGCCAATGAATTGCTTAAACAGGTCAATATCACGCCGCTGAAAGAGCAAAAACGGTTAAGTATCAGTTTTAGTTTTCCTGGGATTGATAAATATTACAAAAGCAAACCCCTGACCTACATCAGCCATATTCTTGGCAACGAGAGTAAGGGCAGCCTCTTTTCCTATTTAAAAGAACAAGGTCTGGTGAATAGCCTTTCCGCTGGGGGCGGTGTCAATGGCTACAATTTCAAAGATTACAGCATTGGGTTACAACTCACAGACAAAGGCCTTACCGAAATCGATGAAATCGTAAAATGCTGCTTTGAATATATCGAGCTGATTAAAACCCAAGGTTTAGAAGAGTGGCGTTATTTGGAGCGGGCAAACCTGCTAAAACTCGCCTTTCGCTATCAAGAACAGGTTAAATCCCTCGACTTGGCCAGTCATTTAAGCATTAACATGCAACATTACGAAGTCGAAGACTTGGTCTTTGGTGATTATCGTATGGATGGCCTTAATGTTGATGAAACTCTAGAACTTTTAAGTTTGATGACGCCACAGAATATGCGTTTACAGCTTGTCGCACCATCGCTAAATACTGAGCGTCAAGCCAGTTGGTACCATACGCCCTATCAAGTGGTAAAAATCTCGCAGGAGTCACTAAGCCATTGGCAAGTGAGCGATATTCGTCCTGAGCTTAAATTACCCGAGGCTAATCCCTTTATTGTCGCCGATAGTTTAGCTCGCCCCGATAAGAGTGAAGTTGCCGTGCCTGTGATCGTAGCTGAATCCAAGGGATACCGGATTTGGCACCGCAAGGACGATGAATTTAATGTCCCCAAAGGACATATGTATTTGTCGCTCGATTCAGAGCAAGCTAGCCAAACAGCCAAACATGCTGCCCTAACCCGCTTATATGTGGAAATGCTACTTGATTATTTGACTGAGCCTACCTACCAGGCCGAAGTTGCCGGATTGAGTTACAACATTTATCCCCATCAGGGCGGGATCACACTGCATTTATCGGGTTTTACTGGAAATCAAGAAACCTTATTAGCGCTGCTTATCCAAAAAGCCCGTGAGCGTAACTTTACCGAAGATCGATTTAAACTGATTAAATCCCAACTTCTTCGCAGTTGGCGAAATGCGGCGCAAGCCAAACCTATCTCGCAGCTGTTCACTAGCTTGACTTCTACGTTACAAAAGCGGAGTTATGAGCCAGCGCGAATGGCACAAATGCTGGAAGAAATCACCCTTAACGACTTACATAATCATGTGCGAGCTTTTTACGAGAAAATTTATCTTGAAGGGCTAGTCTATGGGGATTGGTTAGTCTCTGAAGCACAAGCGTTAGGGAAACGCTTAGAGCATATTCTTTCATTAGTATCGAGTCCTAGTGCTGAGTCGACCCGTGAATTAATCAATTTGACTGGACAAGGAACCCTATTACGGGAACTAAATATCGACCATCAAGATAGTGCGATTATCGTATATTATCAGTCATCTATCGCCACCCCTGAAAAAATGGCGATTTTCAGTTTGTTAAATCACACTATGTCGTCCACCTTCTTCCACGAACTGCGCACCGAAAAACAATTGGGCTATATGGTCGGCACAGGTTATTTGCCACTAAACCGTCATCCTGGGCTGATATTTTATATTCAGTCACCCAATACCGGCCCACTGCATTTACTCGAAGCCATAGATGAGTTTATTGCCGATTTTAATTATGCCGTCATGCAAATAACCAATGACGAATGGGAAAGCACCAAGCAAGGCCTAATAAATCAAGTGATGGAACACGATGCGAATTTAAAAACCCGCAGCCAACGTTATTGGACCAGTGTTGGTAATCGTGATTATCAATTTAATCAGCGGGAATTAGTTGTCGCTGAAATAGAGAAGCTCACTCGACCCGATTTGCTTAAATTTATGATGCAAAAAATGCGCACAAAGCACTGTGATCGCCTCGTGTTATTCAGTACTGGTGCCGAGCATTGGGGACAAACGGCTTTAATGTCAGATAAAATGATCACAGATTTAAAACTTTTTAAACAGAGCACAGATAAGTTCAATTTTTAAACCTGAAATATTTTTCTATATCGTTCAACCTAAGTACTTTACAACTGCCACAAAGGATTATCGTCATTGATGCCACATCAATCAAAAAAAGGTGATATTTTGTACATTTTATGTTAATACAGTTCTGTTTCATCAAGGAAGACCGAATTTATCAACAATTCTGCACAGTTAAGAAGCATCCATTTTGACAAAAGCACCGCTTTCTGGAAAAGTGATGTAGCATAATTGTTTCATGGCATCCACGGATAAAAGTAAGAAAGACACTATGCCTAAAGCTCTCATAAAAATTATTATCATTATAGCGAGTGTTCTTGTTGTATTCGCCTCTAAAGCTCAAGAGTTACCCATCGCCCTAAAGTCCGAATCCTATGGTGTTCCTGAAGGATTATCCCAAAGTACAGTCACCTCATTAGCCGAGGATGATGACGGTTACATTTGGATCGGCACTTTGAATGGTCTTAACCGCTTCGATGGTGAGTCATTCAAGCATTTTTTTGCTGGTGATCGCTCAGGACTTTCCAGTTCTTTTATCCAAAGTTTATTATTCGATAACGGCAAACTGTTAGTCGGCACTGATAATGGCTTAAATATATATAACTCCGACCTCGAAACTTTTGAAAAGCTTCTCAATATCAATGAAGCTATTTGGTCTATAAGTGAAAATGGCAGTGTTTATACAATTGGCACAAAAGATAAACTCATTGAAATCGACAAAAAAAACCTTAAAAAAACAGATACGCTGCACAATGCAAATTTTAATCTTATAAAAAAAGCTATTAAAGTTGATTCTGGATATATAATCAGAAATTACGATGGAAAAGTTTTCCTTATTGAGAATGACAACTCATCATCACTTTTATTAACAAGCTCTTCGGACATCGAAAAATCAACAGACGGTATATACTCTTTAAATAATGATGGTGACTATAGTAAATTATCTGTTCACAAGTCTATTTCTGACAGTGTAAAATCAGACTTTCTTACTTTAAAAAACGGTCAACTTTTCGAAACTAACATCCCTTCATTGAACAAAAAAAATAAAGGGCATTTGATTTCCAGCATTGACACTCCGAATCAGTCGATAGTATACAAAACAAAAAATTATATAATTATCCCATCACTCGCCGTAGGTTTCACTTTGATTAGTGAGAATCAAAACATTGTAAAATCATTAATTAAACCCACAGATACAATTTGGTCATTAACGGCACTCGACAATGAGAGACTAGTTACATCTGACGATAGTGAATTCATAAACATATACAATCAAAAGTTAGAGTTAATTGAAAGATTTCCAACAGGAATGACGGGGCCTAAGTATATAACATCATTCAATAATAAAATTTTTTATGGTGGTGATGCGGGATTATTCGAGGCTAACAATGAGTCAAAGAGATTAATATTAAATGTACCTGTTACAACATTATTTAAAAACCCAGACAATAAAACAGCACTAATTGGCACAACTAACTTCGATTTATATCTCATCGAAATAAACACAACTAACAAAATAAAAAAAATATCATTAAAAAATAAACATCCAATTTTTCAAGCGATAACAACCAATGACGGAAGCATACTAGTAGCTACCCAAGGAGGTCTATTGCAGATTAATAAAGAGGGTGTAGAACGAACAATTTTCAGTGACGATATAGTTTACAGCGTAAGTGAAACTGAACGAGAATACTTATTCGGAACAAGAACCGGGATATATTCTACAAATAAAGAGTCAATGATTACTCAAAAAATATTTAGTGCAAACAAACCAGTGTACTCTATAGCAATTGACAAGAATGACTTTATTGCCTCATCGATAAACGAACTAATTTTAAGACATGACAATGTTTTTTACACATTGTCATCGGACTATGGTAGCCAAGAGGAATATAACACTCAAAGCGGTATACATTGGAATGGTCAGTTCTATTTCGGTGGTATTTCTGGCATCAGTGTAATCAACAAAAACAAAGCATTAGCTAGCGTAGAAAAAAACAACATAAAGACAAATATTAATGAGTTATACGTCTTTAACAAATCAATAGAAATTGATGGCACAACCTTAACCAAGAGTATTTCTAAATCAACTGCTATCACACTTAAATACTCTGACTACCCTTTTACACTAAAATTTAACTCGCCGTCATCAAGCCAGAAAGGCATTGAATACTTTTATAACCTAAGTGGTTTATCAGATAAATGGATGCCTGCAAATGTGGGAAAAAACTCTGCTTCTGCCACCTATACAAACCTCTCTGCGGGTCATTATACATTTAATGTCTATGGCGAAAATCCAGTTACAAAGCAGAAAGGCCCTATAACATCACTAGAAATCTATATTACACCTCCATGGTGGTTATCGAATATTGCCAAGGCCGTTTATTGTCTAATTGCGCTGCTAATTATCTCCTTTATTGTAAAATCAGCCTTAAGAAGACGTGAAGTACAAAGGCAAATTGCATTAAGTGAAGAACGATTAAAGCTCTCCCTTTGGGGGAGTGGAGATGAAATGTGGGACTGGGATATTGAAACAGGTAATATTTTTCGTTCAAACATTTGGGGCGCATTAGAGTTTCCAAGGGATGGCCAACGCTCTGGTAAGTCAGATGAAGACAGTAATATTCATCCCATGGATCAAGAACGCGTAAGAGAATCACTCAACAAACATTTTTATGGCGAATCAGATCACTTCGAAGCAGCCTATCGCGTAAAAGGCAAAGATGAAAGTTGGGTGTGGATTTTAGACCGCGCCAAAATTGTAGAACGAGATGAAAAAGACAATGCACTGCGTATGACAGGTACGATTAAAAATATTAGTCAATTTAAACAAAAAGAAGAACAGCTCAAATTGTTCGAAAGAGCGATTGAAAATATCTCTGAAGGGATGTTTATCCTCGATAGCGATTTCCGTTTTGTAGAAGTTAACGAAGCCTGCTGCCGTATCTCATTACGCAACAAAACGGATTTTATTGGCAGCTTACTCACATTCGAACTTTACCCTGAAGCCTTCACCAATCAAATTCGCAGCATGCTTAAACAGCAAGGCCGATGGGCAAATGAGGTTGAAGCCTCACGCGGGGATAAAAGCCATTTCCATATGGAGCTGACAATCGACGCTATTTATGATGAATTAGGAGAACTTTCTCACTATGTAGGGGTGTTCTCTGATATTTCTCGCCGTAAACAGCAGGAAGAAGAGCTCCGTAAATTAACCAACAACGATCTGTTGACGGGACTGCCAAATCGTTCAAACTTGCATGTCACCCTAAGTAACTTAGTTAATAAAGAAATCCCCCATGCCTTAATGGTATTGGACTTAGACAATTTTAAGCGTATTAACGACTCACTAGGGCACCAAATTGGCGACCAATTACTAAAACTTGTTTCTGCAAGAATCAAATCCGCCTTGCCGCGAAGTACTAATATATATCGTCTGGGTGGTGATGAATTTGCCATCGTCTTAGATAAAACCTCCGATATTAGTGCCAGCGCGGTGTTAGCGGCTCGAGTAATTGATTCATTTAAAGGTATCTTTGAAATCGGTGGTGATAAATTAGTCTTAGGATTAAGTATTGGTATTGTGCTTTATCCAGAAGATGAGCAGAGTGAACAGGCGCTGCTGAGAAAAGCTGACATTGCTATGTATCATGCAAAATCCGCTGGCGGTAACTGCTATCAATTTTATTCAGAATCGCTAAACCAGCACGCGATTAAGCAATTAAAAATTGAGAATCTTATCCGTGAGGGGTTAAAAGAAGATCTGTTTGAAGTTTATTATCAACCCAAAGTGGATCTTAAACGTGGGGTGATTGCGGGTATGGAAGCGTTAGTGCGATTAAATCACCCAACCCATGGTTTGGTTCCTCCAAACGAATTTATTCCACTTGCAGAAGAAAATGGCTTAATTGTCGAAATAGGTGAAATTGTGCTTCGTAAGGCCTGTTTTGCTGCTCAGAAGTGGCGAGAGCAAGGATTATTCAGTGGACGCGTAGCCGTCAATTTATCGTCACGTCAATTCGCGCTGCCCGATCTGCAGCAACGTATAGAGTCAATTTTAAGACTCACCCAACTACCAGCAACCCACTTAGAGCTTGAAATTACCGAAGGCACCGTCATAAAACAGCCAGAAATGGCGATATCAGTGATGCAGCAGCTGGCTAAAATGGGAGTTAGTTTGGCGCTAGATGATTTTGGTACTGGGTATTCATCCCTTTCTTACTTGAAGCGCTTTCCAATACATACGCTAAAAATAGATAAAGCCTTCGTGGACGATATTGATAAATCGGATCGCGACCTGAAAATGGTGGACTCTATTATCACCATCGCCCATAACATGGGATTATCTGTCGTTGGAGAAGGCGTCGAACAAACGGCACAGCTAAACATCTTAAAAGCATTAAATTGCGAAGAAATTCAAGGGTATATCTTCAGCAAAGCTATTAATGAAGCTGAATTCACAGCTCTCTTAGAAGCTGATATAGCCAAAAATTGCATGCTAAATAAAATAATTTAACCATTTTTCTTATTTCTCTAACTGTTATTGGAAACATTGGCACAACATCTGCAGTACATCTGTCAGTAGTCAAAAATCCAACATTATTAATTAACCTAGAGAGATAAGAGAATGATTAAAGGACTAATTTCAGTTATCGCATTGGCATCTGTTGTTACTGCTTTTAACGCTGTATCTGCATTAAATTTTAATCCAACCCAGACCGAACTTTCTGCAGCACCTGGCGTTCGCTGGACTCCAATGGAATTAGCCGCTGCTCCTGGCGTTCGTTGGACTCCAATGGAATTAGCCGCAGCTCCCGGCGTTCGCTGGACTCCAATGGAATTAGCCGCAGCTCCCGGCGTTCGCTGGACTCCAATGGAATTAGCCGCTGCTCCTGGCGTTCGCTGGACTCCAATGGAATTAGCCGCTGCTCCTGGCGTTCGCTGGACTCCAATGGAATTAGCCGCTGCTCCTGGCGTTCGCTGGACTCCAATGGAATTAGCCGCTGCTCCTGGCGTTCGCTGGACTCCAATGGAATTAGCCGCTGCTCCTGGCGTTCGCTGGACTCCAATGGAATTAGCCGCTGCTCCTGGCGTTCGCTGGACTCCAATGGAATTAGCTGCTGCTCCTGGCGTCCGTTTCACCGAAACCACTTTTGCTTAACCCAGCCAAAGAATTTAAAGGAGTCAGCTATGATTAACTCAATTAAAAAAGCACTTGGTTTAGCAAAGCCTGTTCGTAAAAAAGTGAAATTGCCAGAAGGCTTAAACCACTTAGAAGTGACTACTGCAAAGGGATGGTGGAACTAATCCCCATCCATTTGGATACCGCTTAAAACAAGTTTTAATATATTTGATAACGTTACAATATGAATACATATCATAAAGGGAGCCCAAGCTCCCTTTAGTATTTTTATTAGCTAAAAAAATCAGACGTATAAACAATCAGCAGCGCACGATGGCGGCATCGAACTGACGAATCTTTCTTAGAGCTATGCGGCTTTGACTGGTAAACAAAGGCAATGCAAAAGGTCCAAGTAACAAGCCTTGCAGCGCCCAATAACGCACCGACAATCCTACATTAAATGCCCTGAGACCTAAGTACCAAGCCGAGATAATAGATAATATTAACAGCATAAACACCACAACAACCTCACTCCCGCTATCCACGCTATTGCCAACATCATAACCGACACAATCATAATGACACTACTTGTCCAAGTGTATTGGCTAAGTCGATATGAAATAATATTACTCGGTGCTATCCAAACTAGATAACCTAATCAAAACGCTGACATCATACCCATCACCGACAGATTGTCGAACATTTTTTAGGCAAAAACTTACCCTTAAGGCAATAAAAAACGGCAAATAAATGCCGTTTTTTGATGGTAACTAATTAAGCTTTAAAGAAAAATTAAAGCTTATGAGAAAAATCGAGTGTTATCAGCAGCCATTTGCTTTAAGCGCTCGCATGGCATGAATCTCTCACCAAACTGGGCTTGATAAGACTCCAACTGATCAACTAACTTTGCAGCACCCAAAGTGTCAATATAATGGAATGGGCCACCGAGGAATGGCGGGAAACCAATCCCGAAGATGGCGCCAATATCACCATCACGTGGAGACGCGATAATCCCCTCTTCCAAACAACGCACCGCTTCGTTTAACATTTGGACGACGCAGCGATCACTAATCGCTTTGATATCCTTCTCCGCTCCTGGCTTAATTCCTAACACGTCGTAAACGGTCTCATCCACTTTTTTACTCGCAGTCTTCTTTCCTGCAGCGGCATATTGGTAGAAACCTTTGCTGTTCTTACGGCCCTTTCTGTCATCGGCCAATAGTTTGTCAAAGGCAGCAGGGGCCTTAAAGCGTTCGCCTAATTCCTTCTCAAGAATTGGCGCTATCTTAGCGCCCACATCTATCCCGACTTCATCGAGTAGCGTGATAGGGCCAACGGGGAAGCCAAACTTCACCAAAGCTTTGTCCAAGTGTTCAACACTTTGCCCCTCGAGCAGCAGCTGCGCCGCTTCATTCATATAGAGCGCAAGAATACGGTTCACATAAAAACCGGCACCATCTTGAACCACAATCGGGGTTTTCCCCTGCTTGCGCGCAAAGGCAACGGTTGTCGCAATGGTTTCTGGGGACGTTTTTGCGTGGGCAATCACTTCCACCAGCGGCATTTTTTCAACTGGCGAGAAATAATGTAGACCAATCACGTTCTCAGGGCGACTCGCGGCCTCGGCGATTTGACTAATAGGTAATGATGAGGTGTTTGATGCAAAAATGGTATGCTCACCACACTCACGTTCAACATCCTTCACCATTTGATGCTTAAGCGCTAAATCTTCAAATACCGCTTCAACCACGATATCGGCATCTTTCACGCCTTTGTATTCGGTCGTGGTCGTCATCAACGCCATTAAATTGTCGCGCGCAGCGCTCGTCATATGACGGCGTTTTACGCCTTTATCCAATAACTTATAAGCATAGGATAAAGCATTACTTAAACCCTTCTCGCTGATGTCTTTTACTCGTGCCGGAATTTTTGCCTTGGTCGTAGTAACAGAGGCAATACCGCCACCCATCAAACCACCGCCCAAAATAACGGCCTTTTTCACTTTGCGAGGCGTTGCGCCCTCTGCGCCGGTTTCTTTTTTCATTTCGGTGGTGGCAAAAAAGATACTGCGTAGAGCTTCGGACTCCTTAGACATCACTAAATCCGCAAAATGGCCTGCCTCAACCTCAAGACCTTCCTTAAGGCCTTTTGCTAATCCTTGGCGCACACAGTCGATAATTTTCGCTGGTGCGGGATAATTCCCCTGGGTTTTCTTCTCAACTTGTTTGGCTGCTTGATCGAAAATAATATTTCGACCAAAAGAGGTGCCTTCTAACACTTGATTTACTAACGATTTTTTAACCGGTTTAACAGTGCGCTTTCCTGCAAGCGCCATTTCAACCGCGGTTTGCAGCAAAATCGTTTGCGGCACTACATCGCTCACTAACCCCATTTTCAAGGCCTGTTTCGGGCGAATTTGTTTACCCGTCAGCATCATATCCAGCGCAGTCGTTATCCCCACTAAACGGGGTAACCGCTGGGTACCACCGCCACCTGGCAGAAGACCGAGCTGCACTTCAGGCACACCCAGCATTGTCTTATTATCATCACTGCACACACGTTGATGACAGGCAAGCGCCAATTCTAAACCGCCGCCTAAACACGCACCATGGATAGCGGCAACCACGGGAATATTCAGGGCTTCCAATTCGTTAAAGACCAGATGCCCCTGCTTTGATAACGCTTTGGCATCGGCTGCACTTTGACAGGCATCGAGCATCGATATATCGGCGCCAGCAACGAAGGAATCCTTTTTACCCGAAATCAGCACTAATCCGCGAATACTGCTATCGGCTTTAATTTCATTCAGGATGTCAGTGATCTCTGGGCCAAATTGCGCCTTGAGGGTATTCATGGTTTCACCCGGCACGTCCATAGTGAGAATGGCAATACCGTCTTCGCGGCGGGTTAAATTAAATGTCTTTTCCATTGCCATTACTCCACTTCCACAATCATTGCAGCCCCTAAACCACCCGCAGCGCAGGCAGTCGCAAGCCCCGTTCCGCCGCCACGACGTTTAAGTTCACGGCACACTTGGGTAATCAAACGAGTGCCAGTTGCCGCAAACGGATGACCGTAGGCGAGCGAGCCACCAAGCACATTAAATTTACTCATATCGATATCACCAATCGCGCGGCTGCGACCGAGTTTCTCTTCGGCAAATTTTTTCGAGGCAAACATTTGCATGTTAGCCAAGGTTTGCGCCGCAAAGGCTTCGTGCATTTCAATCAGGGTTAAATCTTCAAGTTCCATTCCCGCACGTTTAAGCGCTAATGGCGTAGCGTAGGATGGCCCCATTAACATGTCCTGCCAGACATCAATGGCGGTAAAGGCATAACTCTTAATATAACCCAGTGGTTGATACCCTAACGCTTTAGCCTTGCCTTCACTCATCAGAATAATGGCCGAGGCGCCGTCAGTTAGCGGTGTACTGTTTGCCGCAGTCACACTACCGTGCTTTTTATCGAAGGCGGGACGCAGCTTAGCGTAAGAGGCTAATTCGGAGTTTTCACGAATGTTATTGTCGCGCTCGATAAACTGTTTATAGGGCGGCACATGGGCCACCATCACTTCATCGCGAAGATTACCTGATGCCCAAGTCTGCGCCGCTAAGGTGTGTGAGCGATGCGCCAGCGCGTCTTGGTCGGCGCGGCTAATATTGTAGGTCTTCGCCATTTGCTCCGCAGTTTGTCCCATCGACAAGCCTGTAGAATATTCAGCTACTGCAGGCGGTACAGGCAATAAATCCTTAATACCTAAACGGCGGAAAATTTGTAATTTTTGTCCAAAGGTGCGTGCCTTATTTAAATCGACTAAGGCATGGGCCAGCTTTTTTGATACACCGATAGGCAAAACAGAAGATGAATCTGCGCCCCCCGCAATGCCGATATCAATATTGCCCGTCATAATCGACTCGGCGACGTTGACAGCGGATTGGAAACTCGTCGCACATGCGCGGGTAACACTGTAGGCATCGGTTGCGACATCCATACCCGTCCCAAGCACGATTTCACGGGCGATGTTAGGCGCAGCAGGCATTTGCACCACTTGACCATAAACAAGTTGCTCAACCAATTTAGGATCCAGCTCCGAGCGCGTCAGCAATTCATTAACCACCATTTTGCCCATGTCGAGGGCTGAAATACCGTGGAAAGCCGTTGCCTGTTTTGCAAAGGGGGTTCTAAGCCCCGCCACAATTGCGATTCGCTCGCCCTTCGCGTTCCTTACCTGCTGTTTATCACTCATTTGTCACCCTCGTTAGCTGCGCCATGGGTTTTTAGCCTTAGGTCGCAATATATTTCCATGTTGTCGCCCTGCTCAAAGGCGTGACGCCTATCAACAAGTCCGACCACTTTAGTGTGATCTGATTCTAACTTCTTATTTGTCGCTTTTAAACTGCTGACGGTTTTTTTAACACTAGCCAAACCCTTAGGGAATTCTTTAACATATCTGTTGTCTATAGCCCAAACATATAATTTAAAACTGTATTTCAACCGAATAAACGAGTCGCATCATGCCTTTGAGTCGCTTCCACGCACTACGCACTTACCTAAATAAGGTTGTTTTAGGGCAGCCAGTATTGACCGAAAACCTGCTCATTGCCCTTATCGCCAATGGCCACCTATTAGTTGAAGGCCCTCCAGGCCTCGCCAAAACCCGTGCGGTAAAAGCCCTGTGCGACGGGGTTGAAGGGGATTTTCACCGCATTCAGTTCACCCCCGATCTGCTACCAGCCGATTTAACCGGTACGGATATTTATCGCTCGCAAACTGGTACCTTTGAATTTGAAGCTGGCCCGATTTTCCATAACCTTATTTTGGCCGACGAAATCAACCGCGCGCCCGCCAAGGTGCAATCGGCGCTGCTCGAAGCCATGGCCGAAGGCCAGGTTACCGTCGGTAAAAACAGTTATAAATTGCCGCCACTCTTCTTAGTCATGGCAACCCAAAACCCATTGGAAAACGAAGGCACCTACCCGCTGCCCGAAGCTCAACTTGACCGTTTTTTAATGCATCTCAACCTTGATTACCCCAGTGGTGATACTGAGATCGAGATCCTGCGCCAATCCCGTAAGGAAGCACTCACCCACGAGCTACCAACCACAGAGCCCATTGCCCAGGCCGATATTTTTGCCGCCCGTGATGAAGCGATGGAAATCTATCTCGCCGAGCCACTCGAGAAATACATCGTCGAAATCATTATGGCAACGCGCCAGCCAGAGCGTTATAGCAGCGACTTAGCCAAGTGGCTGGATTATGGCGTAAGCCCACGTGCCACCATTTCATTAGAACGCTGTGCTCGCGCCAGAGCTTGGCTTCACGAGCGTGACTTTGTGTCACCTGAAGATATTCAAGCGGTTGCGCCAAACGTTTTAAGACACAGATTGCTGATGAGTTATCAGGCTCAGGCAGAAGGCGTTAGCCGCGATCAGGTGATCAACCATATTTTGAGCCAAGTGGCCGTTCCTTAAAAATAAGTGCCGTAAGAATAGTTGCATTTGGCATCTAAGCATCAAATATCAATACTCAAAATGCGAGGGCGCTTGATATAAGTACCCTAACGATATAGCGCAAAAACGCCACTTGCCGAAAATAAAGAGTAAAAGGTGGAATTGAATGAGTGACACACCACTCAAGGCATCACCTAATACAGGGTTGCCACTGTTTGCCGATGGGCTGCATTTAAGCGAGGATGAACTCCTCGCTTGTCTAAGCCTTGCCCGCGCGATTCCAGAGCGCCACACCCGTGCGCGCGCCAGTCTTGCAGGACATCGCAGCAGTCAAATTAAAGGCCGCGGTATGGAGTTTGCCGAAGTGCGCCATTATCAACAGGGTGATGATGTGCGCACCATCGACTGGCGCGTCACCGCGCGTACGGGGCAAACCCACACCAAGTTGTTTATCGAGGAGCGCGAGCGCCCTATTCTGCTGCTGCTCGACTTAAGCCAGAGTTTATATTTTGGTTCGAGCTTATTACTGCAGTCGGTACAGGCTGGGCACCTAGCCACAACACTCGGGTGGAGTGCCATCAATCATGGCGATAGGCTCGGCGCACTGATTGCCTGCGAGTCGGAGCATTTGGAGTTAAAACCTCGCAGTCGCCGTCAGGGGATATTGCAACTGATCTCGGGTCTGCGCCGTATGCATCAAGATCAGCTCCAAAATGTGGGCACCAATCCGCGCGATCCCGATCATATTCTTCGCGCCTGCCAGCGCCTGCAACGGATCGCCAAACCTGGGTCATTGATTTGGATCATTACCGATGGCAGCCATTTTACGCCCCAGTGTCTGGCACCGCTGACAGAGCTTAAACGCCACTGTGATATTGGGGCTTACCTGATTACTGATCCGCTAAGACAGGGCACCTTAGCACTGCCAAAACAGTTTAGCCTGCCAGTACGTGACGGTGATGAGGACTTAGTCCTCACCCGCCACAGTTATCAGAACTGGCTCGCCCAGCAAAAGCAGCAGCAAGATGCGTTTATCGACATGATGCAAATGATCAGGGTAAGAACCCAATTGATTGATGCGGGTCGCCCGCTTGCCGAGCAGTTGGCACTATTACAATAACGGCTATGCCTTAGAAAGAGTGAGCTTAAGCGCGTGAATCCACAAAACAGCAATCCCGCCATGGATGCAGCAGCGATGCAAAATGGGCAATATATGCCCAATCCTGCCCTAGCGGATTTAAAAGACATCATCCCGCCCGATCCCATCGGTGCTTGGCCTTGGGCCATTGGCTATTGGTTAGTCCTTGCTATCCTTTTAGGCCTGATAGTATTTGGCATTATCTACTTCATTAAACGCGCTAAATACTTAGCGCCTAAAAAGACCGCAATAACCCTGCTCATACAACTTGACTCCACAACAACCAATTACCCATCTGAGGTAAATAGCCTGCTTAAGCGTACCGCGCTCAGTTACTTACCCCGTGAAGAGATTGCAGGACTCGATGGCGCTAAATGGGCAAATTGGTTAGACAGCCATTTACCTCAAGCACAACGCGGCCGTATCGGCGCACTGCTTGATAAACGCCATCAGGCAGCGCCTCTCACTACCGAAGAAGCAACAGAGTTACAACTACTTGCACTTTCTTGGTTAAAAGCAAAAGCCGAGCTCAACACCCCAATTTCTTTGGGGTCGCCTTTTCAACACAAGGAGGCGGTATGATCTCGATTTCGTGGCCTTGGTTTTTGCTGTTACTGCCACTACCGTTTCTGTTTGGCCGCGCCCAACACGCTCAAGTAGAAGGCGGCCGTTTACAACTGCCCGGCATTAGCCAAACGGGTAAAACGAGCTTTAGTACCCACTCGCCACGTACCCGAAAACGCTACTGGTTGATGTGGTGCTTGTTAGTGCTCGCTATCTGTCGGCCGCAGTGGGTGGGAGAGCCCATCGAACTGCCAAGCCAAGGCCGTGACTTAATGGTCGCGGTCGACTTATCCGGCAGTATGCAGATTGAAGATATGGTGATTGAAGGCCAAGTGGTGGATCGCTTCACCCTTATTCAACACGTCGTCAGTGACTTTATCGAACGGCGTAAGGGTGACCGTATCGGTCTGATTTTATTTGCCGACCACGCCTACCTGCAGGCGCCGCTGACTCAGGATAGACGTTCAGTTGCGCAGTTTTTAAAGGAAGCACAAATTGGCTTAGTCGGTAAACAGACCGCCATTGGTGAAGCCATCGCCCTCGCAGTAAAGCGTTTCGAGAAAATGGATGAAAGTAATAGAGTGCTCATTTTACTTACCGATGGCTCTAACAATGCAGGCAATATTGACCCAGTGCAAGCCGCTGAAATCGCTGCCAACCGTAAGGTGACCATCTATACCGTTGGCGTTGGCGCCGAAGTCATGGAGCGTCGAACCCTCTTTGGCCGCGAGCGAGTCAACCCGTCTGTCGATTTGGATGAAAAGCAGTTGAATCATATCGCTGAACTCACCAATGGCCGTTATTTCCGCGCCCGTAACAGTCAGGAATTAGAGCAAATTTATCAAGCAATCGACAAACTCGAACCCGTGAGTCGCGATCAGTTAAGCTATCGCCCGCAAGCTGATTTATTCTATTGGCCTCTGGCGCTGGCGTTACTGACTAGCCTGTGGATTGCCCTAGGCCAACTGCCCCTGTTTTCACGGGCAAGCTCAAAGCTTGCATCGCCAAGGGAGAACATGCGTTAATGACCCTGCATTTTATTCGCCCCGAATGGCTGCTCGCCCTCATACCATTACTTTTAGTGGTCTGGCAATTATGGCGCCAGCATGAAAGTCACAGTGCTTGGAATCGCTACATTGCGCCGCACTTAGCCAAAATATTGGTGACCCAAGGCAAGCAGCAATCCCGTAGACCTTTACATTTGCTGACCTTTACTTGGGTTATTGCAACGATTGCTTTGGCGGGACCTGCTGTAAATAAACAGTCCCTGCCAGTCTTTGCAGCCGAGCAAGGCCGAGTACTGATCATGGATATGTCACTCTCCATGTTAGCAACCGATTTAACCCCCAACCGCCTCACCCAAGCCAAGTTCAGGGCAACCGATCTTATTAATAGCTTAAAAGAAGGCGAAACTGGGCTTATCGCCTTCGCGGGTGATGCCTTTACCATCAGTCCCTTAACCCGAGATACAGGCACACTGCTGAATTTACTGCCAACCCTAAGCCCTGAGATCATGCCCGTTCAAGGCTCGAATCTTGAGGCTGCGCTGACACAAGCGAAAAATCTCCTCGCCCAAGGCGGCCATATCCGCGGCGATATTATCCTGATGACCGACGGGATCTCCGATAAGCAATATAACGAGTCCAATGCCGTGCTCGCAGGCACGCAGTATCGACTCGCCATCCTTGGATTTGGCAGTCAGCAAGGCGCACCGATTCGCCTGCCCGATGGTCAGCTGCAGCGCGACAACAGCAATGAAGTTGTGGTCGCCAAAACCGATTTCGAGTTATTACAAAGGCTTGCCAATAACAATGCCGGTGTACTTATTCAAAATCGCGCCGACGGCAAGGATTTGAGCCAATTGCAGGCTTGGTTAAGTGATAGTGGCGATGCAAAAGCCACGGATGTAGATGGCGAAACTTGGCAGGATCTCGGCCCCTACCTCGCTCTGCTATTATTGCTGCCCGCCTTACTCAGTTTTAGACACGGCATCGTTGCCAGCATCACTCTAATGCTTAGCAGCCTTCTGTTAACGACTATGCCACAGCAGGCTCAGGCCAATGTGTGGAATGATTTGTGGCAAACCCAAGAGCAGCAAGCGATGGATGCCTATAAGGCTGAGGATTACGACAAAGCCGCCAAACATTTTAAAACCCCGCAATGGCAGGGTAGCGCCCAGTATAAGGCTGGGGATTTTGAGCAGGCGCTTAAATCCTTTGAGCAGGATGGCTCTGCCAACGGTCTTTACAATCAAGGCAATGCGCTTATGCAGTTAGGACAAATTGATAAGGCGCTTGAACGCTATCAGTCGGCCTTAGAAAAGCAGCCCGATTTTCCCAAGGCTAAGGCCAACCGTGAATTAGCCGAAAAATTGCTAAATCAACAATCTGAGCAAAATCAGAACAATCCACAGGGTAAGCAGGAGCAGGACAAACAAAACCAAGATCAGCAAAGTCAGCAGGATCAAAGCCAGCAGAATAGTCAGGATCAGCAATTAGGCCAAGACCAACAGTCCGATGATCAACAATCTCAGGATCAACAGTCTCAGCAAAGCCAGTCTGGCGAACAGGATAGGCAGAATGAGTCTCAGCAAAATCAAGCCGATGATGCTGAAAAACAATCCAGTCAGCAAAATGACGAGCAGCTAAGTGATCAGCAACAGGGTGACGAACAGCAAGACAATTCAGCCGACAATGACAAACAGTCATCGGATAACACCCAGCAAAAAGAGGATGAAGCACAGGCGAATCAAAATAACGCCTATAGCACTCAGAACGAAGCGAGTAATGAGGCAAAAATGCAGGCCAACCCTGAGGAACAAAAGAGCGCTGACAGCGAGCAAAAGGTAGCACCTGCTACTCAGAAAGAGGATGCCGCGCCTACTGACAGCGCTAAGGATAAAGAGCAAGGTTCAATCAGTGAAGCGTTAGACACGCCGCCCAGTAACAGCGAGCCAATGCCTGCCACAATGGAGCGCGCCCTTCGGGGAGTAAGTGAAGACCCCCAAGTACTGCTCCGTAATAAGATGCAGCTCGAATACCAAAAACGTCGCCAAAACGGTCAAATTACAAGGGATAAAGAACAGTGGTGATCAAAAAACTTTCCCCCAGCCTTTTACTCGCCTTTGCTATGGCGTTGCTGTTAGCCAAGCCCGCCTACGCCTTGAGTAAATTAGAAGCATCTGTCGACAGAAACCCCGTGATGGAGGGCGAATACTTTGTCCTTAACATCAGCGCAGATGACGAGATGGACACCAACAAGCTCGATACCTCGGCACTGCTTAGGGACTTCATCGTTGGCCGTACTAGTGTCAGCCGCAGCACCCAGATTATGAATTTTGATGCGGTTAAGGAAACCCGTTGGCAAGTATTGCTGGCTCCCAAGCAAAAGGGCCAATTAACTATCCCTTCCTTTGAAATCGACGGAGTGAGTTCTGCGGCTATTTCCCTTAACGTAGTAGAGGCAGGTTCACAACCCGTTGAAACTAAAAATCTCTTTATCGACGCTAAGCTATCCACCGATGAAGCCTATGTGGGACAACTGCTGACCTACAAAGTGAAGTTGTATCTTGCAGTCGAACTGCAGCGCGGGGTACTCAACGCCCCCGTTGTCGAGGGCGCGCAGGTAAAACAAATTGGTGAAGATAAGGATGGCTCCGAGATTGTCGATGGACGTCGTTACCGCGTTATTGAGCGCACCTACGGTATTATCCCCGATTTACCCGGCCCCATCACCATTAAAGGTGCCAGCTTCTCGGGTGATGTGTTAGTCGAGTCCCAGCGCCGCGGTGGCATGTTTGGCTTTAATGAGAGCAGGCCAATGCAGGCGGGCGCTCCCACCTTGAAGGTGCAAGTCGAAGCCGCTCCCGACAGTTTTAAGGGACAATGGCTCGTTGCCGACTTAGTGGTATTAAAGGATAACTTTCCTGAGGATATCAAAGAGTTTGCCGTGGGTAGCCCTATCACTCGCACTATTACGTTACTTGCCTCAAACGCCGATGAAAATAGCCTGCCGGATGTCATTCAGCCACTGCCGCCAGAGCTTAAGGCCTATCCCGAAAAACCCCAGCGCCAATCCTTTGTTCGCGATGCACAGATTGTTTCCCAGTACAGCATTACCTCGGCCATTGTGCCGAGCAAGGCCGGTACTTTTACCCTGCCAGAGGTGAAGATCCCTTGGTGGAACGCGCACCTTAAACGTCAGGAAATGGCGACCCTCCCCGAGCGCACCATTGTGGTTAAGGGCAGCGCGGTGCCAGATGAGCAAGTCAGTAGCAACAATGTTGGTAGTAAAAGCTTAGCTTCAACTCCAAGCTGGGCTACTTCGCTATTTGCCTTATTATGGCTTATCACTTTGGTAGCTTGGGGCGTGACTTTTATCGCTTGGCGCCGCGCGCTAAAAGCAAAGGGAATCCCCACTGTTGATGAGGCGCAGCCCATTAACAATCTAAAGGAAGATACAAATAGCCTTGAGCAGGCCTGTCGCCGCACAAATGTGAGTGACATCTTACTGCAGCTGCAACGCTATTATCAGGCACAATCGGGTCAACCGATGACACTCCATAAAATTGCCGCCCTGTCACCACAATTAAGCAGAGCCATATCTCAATTGCAGACGCTCGCCTATGGCAGCCAATCGAAGGCAAATGCCGCGAATAACAACCATACTCAAGTGTCTGAAGCAGCTAAAGCGCTTTTGCAAGCCGTGAAATCAACTTCATTTACTCAGTCAAAACAAGCAGTTCAAGCCCTTAGCCCCCTCAATCCACATTAATGTTTGTCAGTTAGCTTGCTGATACGTCAAAGGAGAGAAGCCATTTTAACCACTCAGGTAAAAGGCGAGAACAAAAAATGTTGAAACGCTGGCGCAATAAATCCGTTGAGCCGGCGGTCTCCTCTGACATGCTGAGCAAACAACGACGATACAATAGCCTAGTCAAGGCACTGCATGCCGACATTTACCGATACGCCTTTTGGCTGTGTGGTGATAGACAGGTAGCAGAAGACATCACCCAAGAAACCTTCTTGCGGGCATGGCGCTCTTTGGATTCCCTAAAAGATGATAAAGCGGCGAAGGCGTGGCTTATCACCATTTTACGCCGTGAAAACGCCCGCCGTTTTGAGCGTAAGCAATTTGATTACGCGGATTTTGCCGAAGAGTTGCTAGAAGACAGCGTGAGCCACAGTAACGAGGAACAGGTCGAACAATATTGGCTCCGCCGCCAAATCGCAAAGCTTGAGTTCGAATACCGCGAACCCTTGTTGCTGCAACTTATCGCGGGGTTCAGTGGTGATGAAATTGCCGAGTTGTTGTCGCTTAATCGCAATACCGTAATGACACGGCTATTTCGTGCGAGGAACCAATTGAAAGAGTTACTTGAAAATTGCGAGACGAGGGGCCAAGCCAATGGATGAGCTTAATTTTAGACGTCAGGCCTTTGAGAATCCCCATAGTCAGGAGCCCGAGTTTATCGCGCAAACGACGGAAAAAGCTGAAAATCAACAATTAATTAGCGATCTTAAACGCCTAGATGCCAAACTGACCAAAGCGCTCAAGGTCGAGGTACCTGAGGATCTGGCCGATAAATTGATCCTGCGTCAACAACTGCACCAGCACCATAAACTGCGTCACCAGTCGATATTCTTGATGGCGATGGCCGCATCCATTGCCTTTGTCTTTGGGGTGAGCTTTAGCCTGTGGCGTATGGGGCCAGTTGATTTAGCGGAGCACGCCCTCGCCCACGTTTACCATGAAAGCGCTGCGCTGCAACTCGACCAAAATGTCAGCTTTAACCAAGTGAATGCCGAGTTAGCATCGATGAAAATGCTCAAAACAAGTCATTTTATCGAGCAACCGGGTAAGGTCTATTACACCTCCTACTGTGATTTTCAGGGTGTGAGGAGTTTGCATCTGGTGCTAGAGGGGCAAAAAGGTAAAGTGACAGTGTTTATCGTGCCAGTCGAAAAACGTATGGTGCTTGAGCAAAGCTTTGCAGATGGCAAATACCATGGCCTAGGCTTTGAAATCGACCAGGCCTTTATGCTGCTTGTGGCCGAGGACCAGCACGATTTAATGACAGTTAAAGATGAAATAGGCAACACTTTCATCTGAAAGGCCTTGATGTATCCTAATTTTGGCACAGCCACGGCTAAAATTCGCCTCGGCGTATTGCCGCTAATGCAGCGGATACCACTTTCCTAAATTAATAAATTCATTCATTTTTTAAAATTCAATGTCACCTTCGACTCTCATCCACACTTGTGAGATCAAGATCGCATTTATCTCTACCAATGGGCTATGACTCAAACATCTGGTAGCATGCATGCCACTTTTAATAAGAACAAGCTGGGATAAAGCATCATATGACGATTGAAACCCCAATTTTAATCACATTTGTTGGTTATTTAGTGTTAATGATGGGCATTGGTTTTTGGGCCTATCGTGCCACAGATACTGTGGATGAGTATATTTTAGGTGGCCGTAAAATGGGCCCAGGGGTTACTGCACTCAGTGTTGGCGCCTCTGACATGTCGGGTTGGCTATTGTTAGGTTTACCCGGCGCCGTCTATTTGGGCGGTCTAGGAGAAGCTTGGATTGGTATTGGTTTAGTGTTTGGCGCTTGGCTCAACTGGTTATTCGTTGCCAAACGTCTGCGTATCTATACACAACTAGCCGACAACGCCCTCACCCTGCCTGACTTTTTTGAAAAACGTTTCCACGACAGTCAGGGACACCTCAAGCTGGTTTCTGCAGTAACAATTTTAGTGTTCTTCACCTTCTATGCCTCCTCTGGCATGGTCGGAGGCGCCATTCTGTTTGAAAAGGTCTTTGGTCTCGATTACACCGTTGCCCTTGTCATAGGTTCGGCCATTATCGTGGGTTACACCTTTATTGGCGGTTTTTTTGCGGTAAGTTGGACCGATTTCTTCCAGGGCTGCTTGATGTTAATTGCCCTACTGATCATCCCCTTCGCGGTATTCTCCCACCCAGAAAGCCATGCGGGTATCGAGTCTATCGATCCTGCGATGCTTTCATTAGTGAGCGATAACACCACTGTGATTGGTATGCTGTCGCTGCTGGCTTGGGGTCTAGGTTATTTCGGCCAGCCACATATTCTGTCGCGTTTTATGGCGATTAGCAGCTCTAAAGCGCTACCGCTATCACGTCGTATCGCCATGAGCTGGATGGTGTTGTCATTAATTGGTGCGCTGGCAACGGGTTTAGCTGGGTCACTCTATTTTGCTAATGAGCCATTGGCCAACGCCGAAACCGTGTTTATCCACTTAGCTCAGGCGGCATTTAATCCTTGGATTGGTGGCATTTTGATTGCGGCGATTCTGTCGGCCATCATGAGCACCATCGATTCACAACTCTTAGTCTGTTCGAGTGTTATTACTGAAGATTTTTACCGTAAGTGGTTACGTCCACAGGCCAATGACCGTGAGCTGATGATGGTGGGACGCTTTGGTGTGCTCGCGATTGCCGTAATTGCTGGCATTATCGCCCTTAACCCACAAAGCAGCGTCTTGAGCTTAGTGAGCTACGCTTGGGCAGGATTTGGAGCTGCTTTCGGCCCAGTTGTGTTGCTGTCACTGTTCTGGAAGCAATATAGCCGCAATGGCGCGGTCGCCACTATTATTGTTGGCGCCTTGACCGTGGTGATTTGGAAACAGCTCAGCGGCGGACTGTTTGA